>CAZYGI010000057.1:0-24825 GCA_964647255.1 uncultured Anaerolineales bacterium
CGCTCGCGGCCAGCGCCGGGCTGCACCCGCTCTACGCGTTCCCGGCGCTGCTCGGCCTGGCGCCGGGCGCAGCGCTGCTGTTGAGCGCGCTCGCGGCCGCGTTCGGCGCATGGTGGCTGGGCGTCGTCTTGGGCGCCGGCCGCCTCGGTCGCGGGTGGGCGGCGCTGGCCTACGCGGGGACGGGCCTGGCCGCTTCGGCGTTCAGCGTTGGCCGCTTCGGCCTGGCGCTGGGGAGCGCGTGGATCCCCTGGGCGCTGGCGTTCGGGATCGCGGCGGTCGAAGGCCGGCGGTCGCTCCACGTCGCACTGGCCGGCGGCAGCCTGGCGCTCATCTTCCTGGCCGGAGACGCCGGGCTGGCGGCCGCGACGCTGATCGCGCTGGCGTTCTTCCTGGCGGTGCTGGGGATCGGGCCGCGCCCGGCGCTCCGCCGCGCGGAGGTCGTGCTGGGCCTGATGCTTGCCGGACTGGGCCTGGGGCTGGCCGCGCTCCGCCTGCTCCCGCTCCTGGCTGCCGGCCCGGCAGGGATGACTTCGTCTGCGGACCTGGATGTCGGGTGGCGCCTTGGTCTGCTGATAGCGCCTGGCCCCGGCGCTGTGCCGGCCGGGATTCGCGGCACCATCGGAGTTGCGGCGCTGCTGTTCCTTGTGGGCCTGCCGCTGCACCGCCGGTCAGGCAATGCGCGGCGGGTGACCGAGGTCGCTGCAACATCCGCAAGGTCGGCCGCCGCCGACCCAAATCGGCCGGCGGCGGCCGGTTTTGCACTGGTTGCAGCAGTTCCCAACCGCCCGGTTCGCTCATTCCTCCTCCTGGGCTTGTTGGCGCTTGCCGGCCTGGCCGGCGGTTGGCTCGACGGCGCAGGATTGCCTGCCGGGCTGCTGGCGTGGGGTCTGGCCGGGCTGCTGGCGTTGGGGGGCGCCGGGCTGTCGGCTGCCTGGGACTGGGCGCTGGCGCATCTGGCGCTGCGCCGGGTGAATGTCCCCGCCGCCGTCCGCTGGGCGTTGGGCTGGCTGGGCGTCGCCGGTTTGGCCGCGGTCGCGTTCTTCTCGGTCGTCAGCCTGTATCGCGCCAACCGGCTCCTGTTGGCCGCGTCGGAGGTCGGATCGGCCGGCGCGCGGTGGTCGTTGGTACAGGGGCTGGCCGGGTTCTACCTGGACCGCCATCCCGTTGCTTTTGTGGTAGGTGTGATCATGAGCAGCCTGTCGCTGGTGGGCTTTGTGACCCTCATCATCGGAGATGTCCGGCGCCGTCGCTCGCGCTTGGAGACCGAGGCGGTCTATGCCGAGGGCGTGCTGCGGCCCGCCGCACCGTTGGGCATCCCCGACGGCACCCCGGTGCATGTGACCGTGGAGGCGGAGACCGCGGGCGAGGTCGAGGATCAGACTGAGGCTGAGGTCGAAGATACGGCTGAGGCTGAGGCGAAGGCCGAGGTCGGAACGCGGGTCGCGCCCGCACGTGTTGCGCCAGCTTCACGCTCAACCTTAACCTCAACCTCGTCCTCGCGGTCGGGGGTGCTCCTCTTCGCCGTGGCGCTGCTGGTGTACCTGTTCACGCGGCTGTACGCTGTTGACCGGTTCCCGATCTATTTCTTTGCCGATGAGGCGACGCACGCGGTCTACGCGCAGGATTTAATTGACCGCGGGTTCCAGGATGCCCAGGGGCATTTCCTGCCGATCTATTTCGAGGCCGCGGGCAACCGGTGGACGCCGCTGCTGTCGGTCTACGTCCACGCCATCTCGGTGGGGCTGTTCGGCAAGAGCATCTTTGTGACGCGGGCCACCTCGGCGCTGGTAAGCGTGCTGGCTGCCGTGGCCGTGGCGTTGATCCTGCGGCTGGGCTTCAAGGCGCGCACCTGGTGGGCCGGCGCGCTGCTGATGGCGGTGGCGCCGGCGTGGTTCCTGCACTCGCGCACCGGCTTCGAGACCGTGATGATGGCCTCGTTTTTTGCGTGCACGCTGCTGTGCTACCTGCTCTATCGCACGCGTTCCCCGCGCTATCTCTACGCGACGATCCTGTTCGGCGCGGCGACGTTCTACACCTATTCTAACGGCCAGATGGTGATGGCCGCGTTCGCCCTTTTCGTCCTCATCGCCGATCTGCGTTATCATTTGAAGAATTGGCGGACGCTGCTTCCGGCGCTGCTGCTGATCGCACTGGTGGCGATCCCGGTGCTGCGTTTCCGCGCGCAGCAGCCGGCCTCGATGACGACCCACCTGCGGGCGATTGATTCGTACCTGTTCCACTCGATGCCTGCCTCGGAAAAGGCGCTGGAGTTCCTGAAGCGGTTCGCCTACGGGCTGAGCCCGTCGTACTGGTTCATCCCGAACAGCCACGATCTGGCTCGCCACATCATGAAGGGCTACGGCCACCTGAACATCTGGCTCCTGCCGTTCCTGCTGGTCGGCGTCGGCCTGTGCCTCTGGCGGGTGAAGCAGCCGGCGCACCGGGCCATCTTGCTGGCTGCGTTGGCAACGCCGGTCGGCGCGGCGCTGGTGGACGTGAGCATCACGCGCGTGCTGGCCTTCATCCCGGTGGCGAGCGTGCTGATCGGCCTGGGGCTGGATGCCGCGCTGGAGTGGCTCAACCGCCGCGGCCGCGTCCCGTATTGGATCACCGCCGGGGTGCTGTGCGTGGCCCTTTCCGGCGCCAGCCTGTGGATGCTGCGCGATGCGTTGGTGAACGGCCCGCACTGGTTCAGCGACTACGGGCTGTACGGCATGCAGTACGGCGCCAAGCAGCTTTTCGAGGAGGAGATCCCCGCGCTGTTGCGGGAAAATCCGAACGCGACGATTATGATGACCTCCACGTGGGCCAACGGCGCGGACACCTTCATCCGGTTCTTCATGCCCAAGGAGCAGGCGGGCCGGGTGCAGATGTTGAACGTGGATTATTTCATGCAGATGCGGCGCGATCTCAATCCGAACATGGTGCTCGTGATGACGCCGAACGAGTATCAGCGCGCCCAGGCCAGCGGCAAGTTCAAGACGATAGACGTGCTGCGCACGGTGCCTTATCCTGACGGCACACCGGGCTTCTACTTCGCCCGCATGGCGTATGCGGACGATCTGGAGATGATCATCCAGCAGGAGCGTGAGGCGCGCAGCCAGCCGGTGACCGAGACGGTCACCCTTGATGGGCAGCCGGTCGAGATCACGCACTCACAGTTCGACATGGGCCTGCCGCCCAACTTGTTTGACGGCGACACCTTCACCCTCGTGCGCGGGCTGGAGGCGAATCCGTTGATCCTGGAGTTCACCTTCCCCGAACCGCGGGCGATCACGAGGCTGGCCGCCGATTTCGCTTCGATGGACTTCACCCTGACCGCGAAGCTGTATGCGGCCGAAGGCGCGGAGCCGACGGTCTATTCCCAGACCTTCCAGAATTTGCCGCCTGATCCGCACGTGGAGATGGCCTTCGCGGGCGCGCCCGCGGTGAAGAAGCTGCGGCTGGAAGTCCTCCAGCTCAATGCGCCGTTGGACCCGCACATCCATGTGCGGGAGCTGAAGTTTATTCAGTAAATCGCGCTGACCGGACCCGGCGAAGCAACCCTAGCCGGGCCGGGATCTGATCACAAATGTAGGAGAGACCATGATTCGTGCAGGTGTAATCGGAGTCGGTTCAATCGGCCGGCACCATGTTCGTATTTACAATCAACTGAACGACGTGCAACTGGTCGCGATCGCTGACACGGATGAAACTCGTCGCGCAGGCATGGTGCGGCATTACAGGGTGCCGGGCTATGCCGACTATGCGGAGATGTTCGAACGCGAGCAGCTCGATATCATCTCCATCGCCGTGCCGACAGTGATGCACTACGAGGTCGCGCTGGCGGCTCTCGAGCGGGGCATCCACGTACTGGTGGAGAAGCCGATCGCCGCGTCGGTGGAAGAGGCCGATGAGATGATCCGGCGCGCCGAGGCCAAGGGGCTGACGTTGACCGTGGGCCACGTCGAGCGCTTCAACCCGGCGCTGCTCGAGCTCAAGCAGCGCCTGAACCAGGGGGAGCTGGGCCACGTCTTTCAGTTCCACGGCAGCCGTCTGTCGCCGTTCCCCGCGTACATCCGCGATGTGGGCGTCGTGATGGATCTCGCCGTGCACGAACTCGATATTATGCGCTACCTGGCGGGCACCGAGGTGGAGAAGGTCTATGCCGAGACGCAGCGCAACGTGCACGAAAAGTGCGAGGACGCGCTCTCCGGCATCATCCGCTTCCGTAACGGCATCGTCGGCGTGCTCGACATCAACTGGCTGACCCCGACCAAGGTGCGCGAGCTGCGCATCACCGGCGAGCGGGGCATGTTCCTGGTGGACTATCTGAAGCAGGACCTCTATTTCTATGAGAACAGCGAGGCCCCCAGCCGGTGGGATGCCATGGCCCTCTTCCGCGGGGTGGGCGAAGGCAACGTGATGAAGTTCCGCCTGAACAAGGTGGAGCCGCTCGAGGCGGAGATCCGGGCGTTCATCGAAGCGGCCAAGAACGGCACACCGCCCGCCGTGTCCGGGCAGGATGCCATGCACGCGCTGGCGCTGGTGCAACTGCTCCTGGCCTCGTCCGAGCGCGGCCTGATGCTGCGGGTCGCCGATGAAGTGGCCGCGCGCGGCTGGGACCAGATCCTGGGGTTGTAGTACGCCTGGGCTCATAGTGCGGCAAAGGGTCGTCGTAACGACTTCAGTCGTTGGCGCTGGCCCGAACGGCTGAAGTCGTTACGGCCGAGCGATCTTCCTGCCATTGTGTGGCGGCTTTTCCCAACCGTTCCTGAAATGACTCCCGATGCGCCCCAGCTCACCGTCGTGATGCCGGCCTTCAACGAAGAAGGCGGGCTGACCGACAACGTCGCACGGCTGGCGGAGCGGCTGAGGGAATGCGGCGTCTCGTATGAGATCCTGATCGTGGACGACGGCAGCCGGGATCGCACCGGCGCCATCGCCGACGCGTTGGCCGGAGCCGACCCGTGCATCCGTGCGCTGCATCATCCGGCCAACCGCGGCATCGGCGGCGGGTTCCTCACGGGGGTGGCCGAGGCGCGCGGCGAGTGGCTGATCCTGATCCCGGCCGACCTGGCCCTGGATCTGGCCGATCTGGGCCGGTATTTCGAAGCCGCGCGGCAGGCGGATGTCGTGGTCGGCGTCCGTTCCGACCGTCGCGATTATTCGCTCTCCCGGCGGCTGGTGTCGTGGATCAACATCCGGCTGATCCAGCACCTGTTCGGCATGCGGGAGCGGCAGTTCCAGTACATCAGCCTGTATCGGACCGCGGTGCTGCGGCAGATGCGGGTGGACTACTGGCGCAGCGCCTTTTTTCACGCCGAGACGATCATCAAGGCGCGCGACCTGGGCTGTCGCATCGTCGAAGTCGAGGTCGGCTACGCGCCGCGCGCCAGCGGCCGCGCGACCGGCGCACGGCCGGCGTTTATCTTCCGCACGGTGCGGGACATCTTTCGATTCTGGGTGCGTTGGGTGGCGGACCGGCAGCGCCGGGGCCTCTCACGCAGCCACGGAGCAGATGCATGACGGTGAAAACCCAAGACGTTCAGCCGGCGGACTCGGACATGAGTTCCGCGGCGTCGCCGGCCCCGGCCGCGCGCACGCTGGCGCGGGTGTGGGCCTGGCTCGACCGGCCCGGCGCGACCTACTGGATCCTGGCGCTCATCCTGTTGGCGGGCGCCTATCTGCGGCTGAGCCACCTCAACTGGGATCAGGGCACGCATATCCACCCGGACGAGCGTTTTTTGACGATGGTGACCAGCGCCATGCGTCTTCCATCCAATCTCGCGGAGTTCTTCGACAGCACGCGCTCGCCGATGAGTCCGTACAACCTTGGGTACGGCTTCTTCGTCTATGGCACTTTGCCGTTATTCATTGTGCGGGTTGTCGGCGAGTTTGCCCAGAAGTTCAACGAGGTCGCCAAGCTATGGACGGCCGCGCCAGGCGTCCCTTTGAACATGGTTGGTTACGATGGCGTCCATCTGGTCGGTCGGGCGCTGTCGGGTCTGTTTGATCTGGGCTGCGTCTTCCTGGTGTATCTGCTCGGTCAACGGCTCTACAGCCGGAAGGTCGGGTTGCTTGGCGCGGCGCTCTACGCCTTTGCGGCGCTTCCGTTACAGCAGTCGCATTTCTACACGGTGGATACCTTTGGCAGCTTCTTCGCCCTGTTGACATTCTACCTTGCAGTGCGTGTTGCGCTGGGAGGCGCCGATGGCGGCGGTGGTGGCTGGCTCAATTACCTCGCGTTAGGCGCCGCGTTGGGCGCCAGCGTAGCGTGTCGCATCAATCTGGCGCCATTGGCTGGTATTGCGGTTTTGGCCGCCGGAATCCGTGCATGGGATGATTGGCGGATCATGCGCCGTGAGGCCGGTGCGCCTGGGAAGGTGTCGCCCGGGGCCGAGGGCCGTTTGATGGGCACCTTGATCCAGGCGTCGCTTTTCCGTCTGCTGCTGATGGGTTTGGTGGCGATTGCCGTCTTCCGCGTGGCGCAGCCCTACGCGTTCGGCGGCACCTCCGTGCTCGATTTCAGCTTGAATCCCGATTGGACCAGCAACATGAAGTCCATCTCGCAGCTCATGCGAGGCGACCAGGACACCCCGCCGGGGCATCAGTGGGCCAACCGGACGCCGTTTGTTTTCCCGTTTGTCAACATGGTGGTCTGGGGCATGGGGTTGCCCTGGGGCCTGGCGGGATGGATCGGTTGGGCGGTCGCGGTCTGGCAAACGCTGCGCGCACTGACCCGCGGCAAAGGCGTTGCGTTGGGACGCGTCCATCTTCTGCCCGTGGCATGGATCGGCGGCATGTTCCTTTGGCAGGGGCTGCAATACGTCCAGTCCATGCGTTATCTCCTGCCGCTCTACCCGCTGCTGGCGATGATGGCGGCGTGGTTCTTGTGGTGGTTGGTGGATCGGGCCAGAAGCTGGACTGCTCGCGCCGCGGGCGCGGAAGCGGGGGGCACGAGACGGCTGCCGCGGCCTCAGCTTCTATTCTCTGGCTTCCGCGGCGGCTCATATGTCCTGCTGGCTGCCGTCGTCATTACTACGATGCTTTGGGGGTGGGGCTTCCTGGCGATTTACCGCCGCCCGCTGACGCGCGTCACTGCATCGAAATGGATCTATCAAAATGTCCCGGAAGGAAGCGTCATTGCCAACGAGCACTGGGATGATGCCCTGCCGTTCAGCATTGACGGGCACATCAGCTTCAAGCCCTCCGGCTGGTATTACGGCGTCACGCAGTATGATCGTCCAGTGCTCGACGCCAACACGGGCAACCAGGTCATTGATCCGCTGACAGGCAAGCCGCTGTACTATCGCGAAGGTCAGATCGAGAATTACGCCGAGGACACGCCAGAGAAGCGGGAGAAGCTGTACGGTTGGCTCAACGACGCGGACTGCATCGCGATGTCCAGTAACCGGTTGTGGGGTTCGATCCCGCGGCTCCCGATGCGTTACCCGATGACCACGGAGTACTACAAGCTGCTCTTTGAAGGCAAACTGGGCTTCAAGGAGGCGCTGCATGTCACTTCGTTCCCGACCATTTTCGGCATTCAATTCGATGATACATGGGCCGAAGAGGCGTTCAGTGTTTACGATCACCCTGAGGTCCGCATCTACTGCAAGACGCCCGATTACAGTGAGGCGTTGGTGCGGAGCTACCTGGACAAAATTGATCTAGAACAAGTTATCGGCATGTGGCCCAAGCAGGTCAGCGCGGCGCCGACCGCGTTGATGCTGACGGCCGATGAGGCGGCGACGCAGCAGGCCGGCGGCGCCTGGACCGACATCTTCGACCAGGCCGCGCCCCAGAACCGGTCGCAGGCCATCTCGGTGCTGCTCTGGCTGCTCCTGGTGGAGGCGCTGGGGCTGATCGCGTTCCCGCTGGCGTTCGTCGTCCTGCGCAGCCTGGGCGATCGCGGCTACGGCGTGGCGAAGACGCTCGGCATCCTGCTCCTGGCGTGGCTGAGCTGGTTCGGGCCGGCCCTTAAGATCGTGCCGTATCAACGGTGGTGGATCTTGCTCGGCCTGGGGCTGCTGGCCGGCGCATCGGCTGCGGTCGCGTGGCGGCGGCGGGCCGCCCTGCGCAGCTTCATCCGCGCGCGGCTGCCCCTGCTCCTGACCGAGGAAGCGCTCTTCCTGGTGCTCTTCGGCCTCTTCCTGCTGATCCGCATCGGCAACCCTGACTTGTGGCATCCGGCGCGCGGGGGCGAAAAGCCGATGGAGTTCGCGTTCCTGAACGCCGTGATCCGCTCGACGATCTTCCCGCCCTACGATCCGTGGTTCGCCGGCGGGTTCATGAATTACTACTACTTCGGCTGGGTCATCGTCGGCACGCTGGTCAAGCTGACCGGGATCGTGCCCTGGGTGGCGTACAACCTGGCCGTGCCAACCCTCTTTGCGCTGACCGGCGTCGGTGCGTTCTCGGTCGCTTTCAACCTGGCCGACGGCGATCGGGGGACCGAGTTCCCCGACGAGGAGTCGCCCTATGGTGGGCTGCGGATCGGCTCGCTGCTGGCCGGGCTGGCAGCCGTCCTCCTGGTGGTGATCGTCGGCAACCTGGGGAACGCCAAACTGCTCTGGGATCAGGTCGCGGCCCATGCCTCGTCCCCGGCTGCGGGGACGGGCGTGCTCGCCGGCATCCTCAACTTCTTCAGCGGCGCGGTCGCGCTCGTCACGGGCCAGGGCCGGCTGGAGTTTCCGAACGACTGGTGGTTCTGGAACGCCTCGCGCGTCATCCCGGACACGATCAACGAGTTCCCCTTCTTCACCTTCACCTACGCCGACCTGCACGCGCACATGATCGTCCTGCCGTTGACGCTGCTGGCGCTGGCCGTGGCGGTGGCGCTGGTGCGGAACGCAGGGAGCAGGGAACAGAGGTCAGGGGGCAGTGGGCCGGCAGCCATCAGCTACGAGCCGTCGCCGTGGTGCATCTGCCTGGCCGACCTGCTGCCGATCCTGCTGTTGGGCCTGGTGCTTGGCGCGCTGCGGGCGACGAACACGTGGGATTTCCCGACCTACACCCTGATCGCACTGGTCGCGATCGTCATCACCGAGGTGGCGCGGCGGCCGCACATGGCGGGCGCTCAGCGTTCCGCGCTGCTGCAGGATCGTTTGGCATTCCTGTTCCGGGCGGCGGTCGCGATCATCTGGCGGCTGCTGATCGTGGTGGTCGTCTCGGCGATCACGTTCTATCCGTTCACCAAGACCTACGCCACGGCATATGCCGGGCTCCAAATGTGGAACGAAGCCAAGACCCAGCTCTCCGACTTCATGATCGTGTGGGGCTTCTTCGTGGCGCTGGCGGTCATCTGGCTGGCCGCCGAGCTGGCAGAGCAGCTTCGCCAGGGAGACTGGGCCGACTGGCTGCTCGACCTGCTGCCGTGGATCGTGGGGCTGGGCGTGGTGTTGATCGGCGCCGGGTGGGTGCTCAAGATCCGCATCTGGCTGGTGCTCCTGCCGCTGGCGTTGCTGGCCGTGATCCTGGCGCTGGGCCGCGAGGTGCCGCCGGCGCGGCGGTTTGCGCTGCTGCTCCTGGCGCTCGCGGCCGCGATCGTGATGGGGATTGAAGTCGTCCGGCAAAAGGATGACATCGGCCGGATGAACACCGTCTTCAAGTTCGGGATGCAGGCGTGGACGCTCTTCGGCGTCAGCACGGCGTTCGGGCTGGCGTCGTGGGCGCCGCGCGCCCTGCGCTGGCGTCCCGGCTGGCGGCGGCTGGCCTGGGCTGTGGCCGGCGTCCTGTTTGTGTTGGTCATGCTTTACCCGGCGTTTGCGGCGCGGGCGAAGGTGCGGGACCGCTTCTCGGACGCGGCCTCACCCCACGGGCTGGATGGCATGGCGTACATGGATAAGGCGATTCAGGTCGAGAACAACCAGGATGTGAAGGTGGCCGATGACAAGGCCGCCATGCTGTGGCTGCTCAATAACGTGTCGGGTTCGCCGGTGATCCTCGAGGCCCAACTGCCGGAATACCGTTGGGGAAGCCGGTTCAGCGTCTATACCGGCCTGCCGACGGTGCAAGGCTGGAACTGGCATGAGCGCCAGCAGCGCTCGGTCGTGCCGGCTGTTGTCGAGCGGCGGGTCAGCCAGGTCCAGGAACTCTACAACACCACCGACATCGCGCGGGCGCAGCATTTGTTGGATACGTACAACGTGCGCTATATCATCGTGGGCGGGCTGGAGCGCGCCACCGCTACGCCCGACGGCCTGGCGAAGTTCGATGCGCTGGCGCAGCAGGGCTATCTCCGGGTCGTCTATCAGGGCGGCGCGGTGACGATCTACGAAATTGCCGGTCGGGCGCCGGCCGCGCGGCCGGCCGCGCCCGCGGCGCCCCTGCCGGCGCCTGACACGTTCCGGTCGCCGCAGCCGTAAGCCGGCGTGAAGCGAGAAGCGTGAAGCGAGAGCCGTTCTCCCGGCGCCGCATCGCCGGCAAAGCCGTTTTCCTGGCGTTGTCCGCCGCGCTGCTCGCCAGCGCGGCGCTCTTGCGTTTCTCCGGGATCAATTGGGATCAGCATCAGCAGGTCCACCCCGACGAGCGGTTCATCGTCTGGGTGGCGGATACCATGTCGCTGCCGGACAGCCTGGGCGAGGCGTTCGATCCGGCCCGCTCGCCGCTCAACCCGTTCCGTTGGCCGGCCGGCGCGGGTGAGCTGGCTGGGAAGTCGCGCAACTACGCCTACGGCCATTTTCCGCTCTACCTGCTGGTAATCGTGGCGCATGCGGCTCAAGGGATCGCTGAGTGGTTCGGCCGCACCACCTTTGCATTTCCGCCCGCGTTTCAGCCGCTTTACACTGTGGGCCGGCACCTGGCGGAGTACGACTACCTGGCGCTGGTGGGCCGCGCCATCTCGGCGCTGGCCGACCTGGGCACGCTGCTGTGCGTGTTCTGGCTGGCGCGTTTTGTGGTTGGAAGCGGGGTAAGGCAAGAAACTTCTGTCACACCTGCACTTGCGTCGGAGCGCAGCGCAGGTGCAAGTGTGCTGAACGGGTCAGCCGCTCAAGGCGCGATGCGACAAGTCGTCAGTGAAGCATCTCGGTTGTCCACGAGACTCTTCGCTGGCCTCGTGCCGCCATCCGTGTTGAACCGTCAACCCGCTCAGAGTGACACGGGGGGAGTCTCCAGAGGGCCGGGAAACGCGTTTGCACGATCGAGCGGCGGCACGATGGCCGGCCTGCTGGCTGCGGCCATGTACGCGTTTGCGGTGTTGCCGATCCAGCTCAGCCACTACGCGGCGGTGGACGCGGTGTTGACGTTTTGTGTGACCGCGGCGGTCGCGCTGGCCGCGCGGTCGGCCGAAAGGCGAGGGTGGGCCGCGTGGCTGCTGGCCGGCGCGCTGACCGGGTTAGCCGTCGGCTCGAAGTTCAGCGCCGTGTTGCTGGCGCTCCCGCTGGCGGCGGCCGCGCTCTACGCACGAGCGGATGCGCCGTGGCGCACCCGGTTGATCGCCGCGGCCGGCCGATTCGCGGCCGCGCTGGGGGTCGCGCTGGCGGTTTTTGCCGTTACCAACCCGTTCGCGCTCATCGAGCTGCGCGCCTTCGTGGGCCAGATTCTGGCGCAGAACGCGATGGTCAGCGGCGCGATGGATGCGCCATACACGCGGCAGTATATCGGGACCTGGCCGTATCTCTACTTTGTCCGGCAGCTCAGCCAATGGGGTGTGGGTTGGCCGCTGGGCGTGATCTGCTGGGGCGGGCTCGCGTGGGCGGTCATCCGGGCGGCGCGGTGGCAGGCGCGGCCGGGGCTGGTGGTCATGCTGGCGTGGGCGCTGCCCTACTTTGCGGTCACAGGCGCTTTTCACACGAAGTTTTTGCGCTACATGGCGCCTCTGCTGCCTTTCCTGATCGTGTTCGGGGCTGGCTGGGCGTTGGCCGGCTACCGCTGGCTTAGCGCGCGCTGGCGACGCTCCGGCCGCGCAGCATGGATCGCGCTGGCCGGCGGGACGGCCATCTTCACCATTGCCTGGGCGCTGGCGTTCGTCAGCGTCTACCAGGCCGAGCATCCCTGGATCGCCGCCTCACGCTGGATTTACACGCATGTCCCGGCGAATGCGCGGCTGCTCACCGAGCACTGGGACGACGCGCTGCCGTTGTCGCTGGATGAGCTGCCGGATAAGCCGGCGGCGCGCACTTATCAGCGCGCTGAGCTGCCGCTGTGGGATCCCGACACCCCGGCCAAGCTGGATACGCTGGTGGCGGAGTTGAGCGCGGCGGACACCCTCGTGCTTGCCAGCAACCGGCTGTACGCGCCCATGGGGCGGCTCGGCGCACGATATCCGATGACGAGCCAGTATTATCGGATGCTTTTTGCCGGCGATTTGGGCTATGAGTTGGCCGCAGAGTTCAGCGTCTATCCGAAGCTGGATGGGCTGACGATCCGGGACGATAACGCCGACGAGAGTTTTACCGTCTACGATCACCCGCGCGTGCTGGTGTTCCAGAACACCGGCCGTCTGAAGCCGGAGCTGCTGCGCGCGCGTCTGGGGCGGTATCTGCCGGTATCCGCGTCCCATTCGGCCGGCCGGGTGGACGGGCTGGCGCGCATGCGGCCGCAAAGCCCCGCGCCCGGCGCGCCGCTCACGCTCGATCAGCCGGTGGACACCCTGCCGGTCGTCGCCGATTTTCGCTGGAACCGGGCCGCGACCGGCTCCACCGTCCTGGCGGTGCTGCTGTGGTGGCTGGCATTGAGCGTCTTCGGCTGGCTGGTGTGGCCGTTGCTTTTTCCGCTGCTGCCGGGCCTGCGGGATCGCGGCCATGGCCTGGCGCGGGCGGCCGGCTGGCTGCTCATCGGCTGGGCGCACTGGATCGGCGTCAGCCTGGGCTTGTGGCAGAACCGGCTAGGGCCGCTCGTCGCGATCTTGGGCCTGCTCGCTGCGGCGAGCGCTGCTGCTGGCGTGATTCAGCGGCGGCGACTGGCTGCCTTTATTGCCGGGCGGCGGCGACTGTTGCTGGGTCAGGAGGCGATCTTCGCGCTGGCGTTCCTGGCGTTGGTCGGCGTGCGCATCTTGACCCCGGATCTTTGGCAGCCCTGGAACGGCGGCGAGAAGTTCATGGAGTCCGCCTTCCTGAACGCGATCTTGCGCAGCGCGCACTTTCCGCCCTACGATCCGTACTTCGCTGGTGGGACGCTCAACTACTACTACTACGGCCTCTACCTGGTCGGCCTGCCGATCAAATTCACCGGCATCGCACCCGAAGTTGCGTTCAATCTGGCGGTCGCTGGCCTGTTTGCCCTGACGGCGGTCGGGTTGTTCAGCATCGGCGCCTCGCTCGCCGCGGCGGTGCGAAGCGGAAGGGCGCCATCACCTCCTTTCACCTCCGTACCGCTGCCCCGCGGCCCTTCGGCTCCCGTCGCAGGCGGATTGGCGGTGGTATTGGGCCTGTTGATGGGCAACCTGAGCGATTTCTCCTGGCTCTGGCAGAATGTGCTCGGGCGGCTCGGCGGCCGCAGTTGGCTGCCATATGATTACTGGGCGGCCAGCCGGGTGATCCCGTACACGATCAACGAGTTCCCGCTGTGGACGTTTGTCTTCGCCGATCTGCATCCGCACTTGATCGCAATGCCGTTCGGCTTGCTGGTGGTGGGCCTGGCGCTGAATTGGATGGCGGGTCAGGGGTCAGGGGACAGGGACCAGAGGTCAGAGGTCAGGGGAACGGTTAGCGCCCCGGTGATGGGCGCGGCGGGTGGGCGAGGAGCGTTTTGGCGTCATCTCCTTGCGTCCCTGTCGCCTTGTTTCCTCTTTGCCCTTGCCCTCGGCGCGCTGGGGGCGATGAACACCTGGGATCTGCCGACGTACGCGCTGCTGGTGGCCGGCGCGTTCGTGGTCGCCGGGTGGCAGCGGGGGTGGCGCGGGATCGGCGGCGGGGTATTGCGGGCGGCGCTGGTGGTCGCGCTTGCCGTGATCGCCTACTGGCCGTTCTATGCCAACTATCAGGCCCAAGTGGGGCACAGCGGCGGTGCTGGCCCAGCGCGTTTCCTGGGCTGGGTGCGCGCCAGCAGCCCGTTCAGTCCATGGATTCAGCTTTGGTTGGTCTTCCTGGTCGTCGCGCTGGGGTACGCGATCCTGGCCTGGCGGGCGCGCCGCGCTGCCGCGCCGGACGACGAGGACGCCCAGACGCAGGGAGGCAAAGGCGCGGCCTCGGATGAGCCTCTCGCAGATTCTGTGACCGCACGCTTGCCGGGCGAGATGTCCGCGGGCGGCGAGTCCGCCGATGAAAATGCAATGACGCAGAGCCCCGAAAGTGCGATGTCCGGTCAGACTCTCAGCGGCTCAGAAGAATTTGGTCCATCAGGAGAATCCGCGTCCCATTTCGCGGAGCCGGCAGCTGAGCCGCTGCGGGTCGTGCCTGCGCGCGATCGCCGGATCGTCATCGGCTTGCTGGCCCTGCTGGGCGTGCTGGCGTTGCTTGCCGGGATGGGGCGGCCGACCGCGGCCTTGGCCGCTCTGCCGCTGTGCCTGGCGCTGCCGCTGGCGTTTCGCCGTGAGGACGCGCCGGGCAAGCGCTTCCTCGCGCTCCTGCTTGTGTTGGGGCTGGGCGTCGTCGCGGGCACGGAGCTCGTGTATCTGCGCGATTTCCTGGAAGGCGGCGACTGGTACCGGATGAACACCTTGTTCAAGTTCTCCGTGCCGGCGTGGCTCTTCCTGGCCCTGGCGAGCAGCGTCGTGCTGCCGATGCTGTTGGTTGCGCTGCGCCGCGCGCCGGCCGGGATCGGTGAGTTCATCCGCGCGGCCCTGGTGCTGTTGGTCGCGTCGAGCTTCACCTTTTTGTTCTTCGGGATCCGGGAACGGGTGGATGATCGTTTTCCGGGCGCGCGGCCCCCGATCGGCACACTGGACAGCACCGCGTACATGACGGTCGGGTCGTACACCTGGCCCGACGCCTCGCACGTGATCTGGCTGCCGCCCGAACGCAAGGCGATTCAGTGGCTGCTGGACAATGTCCAGGGTTCGCCGGTGATCGCTGAGGCGCCGGCTGCGGGCTACTCGGTGGCGGGTCAGGAGGTCGGCTACGATTATTATCGGGCGGGCGGCCTGCGCGTCTCCAGCCTGACGGGGTTTCCGACCTTCGTTGGCCAGCACGAGTCCGAACAGCGCCCCGGCGATCAAGTGGGCCCCCGCGTCGAGCTGGGCAAGGAATTTTTCGCCACCACCGATATCGCCCGCGCCCGCGCGCTCATGGCCGACCTGCACGTGGGCTATGTCTACGTCGGGCAGCTCGAACGGCTGTTGTTCACCCCGGACGCGCTGCGCAAGTTTGACGTGATGGCGGAGCTGGGGGATCTTGAGGTAGTGTTCCGCAACGAACAGGTGACGATTTACCGGGTTCTGTAACCGGAAGGCCCCTTTGTTTGTCATAGATTAACGGACGCACAACTATGAGTCTTGACGGGAGCATCTCGATGGCCGGCCTGCCCGGCACGCTGGAGACCGCGACACGCGGCATCCCCGCGCGAGATGAGTTGGCCGAGCTCGTTGCAGACTTGTTCGATCGCTTTCAGCCGGCGATCTTCAGCTACCTGTGTCGTCTGGTTGGCACGCGGGATGTGGCCGAGGAACTGACGCAAGAGACCTTTCTGCGGGCGCACAATGCCCGCTTCAAGCTGCCGGAGGTCGCGAACCGCCGGGCCTGGCTGTACCGCATCGCGACAAACCTGGGGCTCAACGCAATTAAGAGGCAAGCGCATTTCACCTGGTTGTCGTGGGGCGATACCGGCCGCGCGTCTGCGTGCTCAGAGGATGCCTATGCGCAGGTGCGCCAACGCTCGGCGCTTGAGCAAGCCCTGGCGACCCTGCCGCCTCAATATCTGGCGCCCTTGTGGCTCTACAGCCATGAGGGTTTCACAGTCAGCGAGGTAGCGCAGGCATTGGGTATCTCGGAAGGCGCGGTGAAGGTCCGCCTGCACCGCGCTCGCGAGAAATTTAAGCAGATCTACCTGACGGAGGAAAGCGTGTGATGGTCCATGCCGAGGCGCGCGAGCTGATGGCCGTCTATGACGGGCTGGCTCTGCCCCTGCGAGATAGAATTGATCGCCATGTGCGCACCTGCCCCGAGTGCGCAGCGCTGCTGGCGCTCTACCGGCAGATGGATGCAGACCTGGCAGGCCTGGCCGATCCCCGGCCGATGCGCGGTGGACCGGCGATGCGTCGAGCTTCGTTGGTGGGATCAGCCGCGCGGGCAGGCCGGCGAGTCGCAGCATTGGATCGGGCCAGAGGCGCAGTTGCCCTGGTGGCGCCGATGTTCGCGCTCGTCCTGCTCACCACGAGCCTGCTGTTCGCGCTGCAATCCATGCCGCGCCGTGGGCTGGGGATTGGGGCGACGCCGAGCTTGACCCCCACGCCTACCCCATCCTTGCGGCCGGTGACGCCGCGCTCGTCAGCAGCCTTGCCGGTGGAGACAGCGGCGTTGACTTCAGCGCCCGCAGCGGCATCTGAAGGACGGCGGGGATCGCCGACCGCCCTCGCGACCCTCTTGCCCCTGGCGACCGGCACGACCGGGGGGCCGGGCGCGCCCCGAAACCCAACACCCTAGAACCGCCGCAGGTGTTTGCTCCATCTATTACGGGTCGTGGTAGAATTCGATCTTGATATGGGGATTGAGGCATGATCGCAGTGTTACTTTGGTGGCTGGTTATCCAGCTTCTCGCCCTGGCTGTGCTGCCGTTGGCGTGGCGCCTGTTTGCGTGGCTGCCCGGCCGCGGCTATCCGCTGGCGAAGGCGCTGGGCATTCTGCTGGTGTCCTATCTTCTGTGGTTGGGCGCAGTGCTGCACCTGCTGCCGAACACCTTCGGCGGCGCGGCCGCGGCGCTGCTGGGCGTTGCAGCCGCCTCGGCCTGGCTTGGCCGCGCGGGCCTCGCGCGGGGGCCGGATGGCGCGCCGCGGCCGCTCGTCGCCTGGCTGCGGGAGAACTGGCGGCTGGTGCTGGCGACGGAGCTGCTTTTTGCCGCGGCGTTGGCGGGATGGGCGGCTTTCCGGGCGTTCAACCCCGACATCGCCGGTACCGAGAAGCCGATGGAGTTTGCCTTCATCAACGGTGTCCTGCGCAGCCCGCTCTTTCCCCCGCAGGACCCGTGGCTTTCCGGCTACGGCATCAGCTATTACTACTTCGGCTACGTCATGTTGGCGATGTTGATCCGGCTCACCGGCGTGGACCCGGCCGTGGGCTTCAACCTCGGCGTGGCGCTTTGGTTCGCCCTGGTGGCCGTCGGCGCGTTCGGCGTGGTGTACGACCTGGTGCGGTTGGCTGGAAGCTGGAAGTTGGAAGCTGGAAGCAAGAAGCTGGAGGCTGGCGACACGCTCCCCGTTCCCCGCTCCACGAGCCACGAGCGCCGCGCCATCCGCTACGGGCTGCTCGGCGCGTTGTTCACCGCGTTGCTAGGCAACCTGGAGGGCGTGTTCGAGCTGGCCTACAACAAGAGCCTGCTGCCGCTGGCCTTCCTCAAGTGGCTGGACATCAAGCAGATGTTCGACAGCCCGCCGACCGGCCAGATTCAGGGGCCGTTCTATTGGTGGTGGCGCGCCTCGCGGGTGATCCACGACAAGGATCTGCTCGGTAACACGGTCGAAGTCATTGACGAGTTCCCGGGCTTCAGCTTTGTGCTCGGAGATATGCACCCCCACGTCCTGGCGCTGCCGTTCGCCATCCTGGCGGTGGCGTTGGCCTTGAATTTGTTCTTGGCGGCTAGAAGTGCTTCGCGAAAGCCGGACGCCGGAAACTGGAAAGCGACCGGCGCAACCGGTCTCCAGCTTCGCGCTTCCGGTTTTTGGCACAGACTCAGCGACGCAACCGGCCTGGGTGCGCCCGGCATCGTGCTCTATGCGCTGGCCCTGGGCGGCCTGGGGTTCCTCAATACCTGGGATTTCCCGGTCTACATCGGGCTGGCGATGTTGGCGCTGGGCGCAGGCTGGGCGCTGGCCGAAGGGCTGTCCTGGGGCGTCGCGGGCCGCGCGGCCGCGGGCGGTGTGATGCTGGCCGCGTTGGGCTGGCTGCTTTATCTGCCGTTCTATATCGGATTTCAGTCGCAACTGGGCGGCCTCTTGCCCAATCTGTTCTTCCCGTCGCGGTTCAGCCAGTTTTTCGTCATGTTTGGGACGTTCCTGGTGATCCTGACGTTCTTCCTGGCGTTGGTCAGCCGGGGGGCCGGCAATCGTAGGGTGGCGAGCGCCTTCCTGAATGCACTGCCCGTGGCGCTGCTGGCTCTCCCGCTGGCGCTGGCCGCGGTGTTGGGCTTGATGGTGATCCTGCCGCAGGGCAAGGAATTCATCCAGACGACGCTCAATACGCCCGCGGTGCAAGCCCATGTCGGGGCGAACACCGTCGGCGGGCTCATCGGCCTGATTGGCCGGGTGCGCGTCGGCTCGCCGTGGACCTGGCTGGCCCTGGCCGGGCTGATTGCGTGGGCGGTGGGCGCAGCCTGGGCTGGGCTGGCACGGTGGAGCGGTGAGGCGGAGGAACGGAAGAGCGGAGGAGCGTTCACCGGCGCACTCAACGACCGGTCTACCAGTTTACCGCTGAGCGACCTGTTTACCGTCCTGATGATCGCCCTCGCGCTGATCCTCACGCTCGTGCCCGAGTTTGTCTATCTGCGGGATCAGTTTGGCTCGCGGATGAACACGGTGTTCAAGTTTTACTATCAAGCCTGGATGCTCCTGGCCCTGGCGTCGGCGTACGGCCTGAGCCGGCTGGCGGAGCGGACCACGCCCATCTTGCTGCGAGCGCCGGCGTTAGTTCTGGCGACGCTGCTGGTGCTTATTGGCCTCTGGTACCCGCTGGCGGCGATCCCCAGCAAGGCCGACAACTTCCGCGGCGAGGCATCGTTGGACGGGCTGGCCTACCTGCGGCGCAACGATCCGGCCGATATGGCCGCCATCGAGTGGCTGCGCGCCAACGTTGCCCCGGATGCGGTCGTGCTGGAGGCCTCCGGCGGGTCGTACGGCGCTGAAGGCCGCATCTCAATGGCCACGGGCAACCCGACGCTGCTCGGCTGGGACGGGCACGAGCGGCAGTGGCGCGGGGAGGCGGGGTACGATAAGCTGGCGGCTGGCCGGCCGGAGGCCCTGGAGCAGATCTACCGCACCGCGCGCACCGATGAGCTGCCCGCGTTGCTTGAGCGATGGGGGGTGGATTACGTGCTCGTCGGCGAGACCGAGCGGAACAAGTACAAGATCAGCGATGCCGCCCTGGCGCGGCTCGATCAGGCGCTCAAGCTGGTCTATGATCGGGACGGGGTGCGGATTTACGCGCGATGAGGGGCGAGACAGTGTCGTTCTGAGTGCAGCATGACAAGATCCAACCTATCAGACTACTCAGAATGACAAGCCTACTGCGCGGCTTATTCATACAACACCCGCCGGATGGCATGGTTAGCACTCTGAGTGACAACAGGAAAATGCTATGAGTAGTGAATTGGTATTGCGTGATACCAGGTATCGCGTCGATTTTGCCGATTGGCTCACCGTCGAACGTGCAGCCTACGCGGGGATCGCGCTGCTGGCGCTCGGTGTGCGGCTGGTTGCTTTGGGCCGTACGGCGTTGGGGCCGGCGGAGGCGGCGCAGGCGCTGTCCGCCTGGGCCGCGGCGTCCGGGCAGGCTGCGCCGTTGATCGGTGTGAGTCCGCTGCTCTGGGCGGTCCAGCGGCTGGTCTTTGCCGCGTTCGGTGCGGGCGACTTCTGGGCGCGTTTCCTGCCCGCGCTGCTGGGCGGGCTGGCGCCGCTCTGTTTTTGGGCGCTGCGCGATCGGCTGTCGCGCGGCGGCGCGCTGATCGCCGCACTGTTGTGGGCGCTCTCCCCCCTGGCGGTCTTCACGGGACGGCTGGGTTTGGGCGAAGGCCTGGTGGCGCCGCTGGCGTTGGCGCTGCTGGCGGCGCTCGCCCGCTTCGATCATGGCCGGGCGGAAACTGGCTCCGACACGGCGGGACGTCCGGCACTGACCGCCGCGGCAGTGGCGTTGGGCTTTTTGCTCATCTCGGGCGGCGGCGCGTACACGGCGCTGTTGGCCGCCGGGCTTGCGCTGCTTTGGCAGCCGGCTGCTGCGGCGGCGCTGTGGTCGGCGGTGAAGGCGAACGGTCGTAACTTGCTCCTGGTGTTGCTCACGCCGTTGGTCCTGGGCGCGACGTTCTTTCTCACCGCACCGACCGGGTTGGCCGCGGCCGGAGATTTGCTCGGCCAGTGGGCGTTGGGGCTGCGACCGGGCGCCGGCGAGTATACCTGGTGGGAGATCGTGCGCCGGCTGCTTCTCAGCGAGCCGCTGCTGCTGGGCTTCGGCGTCGCCGGCGCAATCCGTGCCTGGCGGCGCGAGGAGCAGTTTGGACGGTGGGCCTCGCTCGCCGCGCTGATCGTCGCCGTTGCGGCGGTGATCGGGCAGGGACGGCATCCGGCCAGCCTGGCATTGGTGGTTGTGGGGCTGACGCTGCTGGCGGGCCCGGTCATCGCCGGTGTGCTGCGCCGCGTCCGGCTCTGGCGCGCGGAGACGGATCCCTGGCTGTTGATCGCCCTGAGCTGCGTCCTGTTGATGTCGGCGCTCTTTTGTTTGCCCGGCGCGTGGAACCCGGTCAACACCGAGGAATGGCGCCGGCTGTACACCGCCATCGGGATCGTGACGGCCGTCCTGGCCGCGCTCATCTGGCTGGTGTACGGCATCTGGGGTGAGTGGCGCACGGTGGCGCGGGCCATGCCGGTCCTGGGGCTGCTGTTTGGGCTGGGCTGGGGGATCGGCCAGCTCGTCGGGCTGAGCTATGATCGCGCCCCCGGTCATCAGGCCGCGGCGCTGGCGACGGTGGTTGCGCCGGACGCGGCCAATTTTGCGGCCACCGTGGCTGACCTCTCGGCCTTCAAGGGCGGCGGGGCCCGGGATGCACGGATAGACCTGGTCTGGGCTGACCGGCCGGGCGACTCGATGCTGCCGGTGCTCCGCTGGCAGCTCCGGGATTTCCCCAACCTGCGCGTCAGCCCCGCCGGCGCCGTGCCGGCCGACCCTGCGCCGATTGTCATCACCGCGGCGGAGGATCAACCTGCGCTCAAGAACCGCTACAGCGGTGCGGAGTTCCCGATCCTCCGCACCTGGCAGCCGCGCGCCCTGGGCAGCTTCAACGCCGATTTGCGCTGGGTGCTGTACCGGGAGGCTAAGACCGAGCCTCAGCTCCAAAAGGTGATTGTTTGGGTGGATCGAACGCAGAAGTAACGCGTAACACATGATCGCTTGCTGGTCACTGGTCACTCATCACTCGTCACAGGTTTTTCGTTGGAGAACGCAACACTATGGAAAACACTGAATCGAAATCGCTTCTGGATCGCCCCGTGGCCGGCCTGCTGCGGCTGGACATCGAGAAGCTCCTTTGGATCATCGTGATTGTGGTCGCGCTGCTCACCCGCACCATCGGACTGGGCGATCGCGCCATGAGCCATGATGAGAGCTTGCACACAGTCTACTCGTTCCAGCTTTTCGACGGCCGCGGCTACCAGCATGACCCGATGATGCACGGGCCGCTGAAGTTTATCCTGAACCCCGTGATGTACTTCCTGTTCGGCGTCAATGACTGGAGTGCGCGCATCCTGGTGGCGCTCTTCGGCGTCGCCATGGTGGCGTTCGTGTGGATGATGCGTCGCTGGCTCGGCCGCACGGGCGCGCTGCTGGCCGCGCTGATGTATGCCATCTCGCCGGCGCTGCTCTATCACAGCCGCTACATCCGCGATGAGGTGCTGTTGACCTCGCTGCTGGTACTGTTGGTGGCCTGCATGTTCCACTACCTGGAGACGCGCAGCCTTAAGTGGTTGGTGGCGACGGCGGTGACGCTGGCGCTGGCGTTTCTGACCATGGAGGCGTCTTTCATCTTCGGCGGTGTGTTCGGCATCTTCCTGGTGCTCGCGCTGGCCGCCCAGCTTTGGACGGCGGCATGGCCCGGCGAAGACTCCAGCGGCCGGCAGCAGACCTTCCGGCTGTTGGCGGCGGTCGGGCTGGCCTTCCTGGCGCTCGGGCTCGGCCTGGTGATCTTCAAGGTCAAGACGGTTGGGCTGATCACGCTGGCTGCGGGCGCGCTGATCGCCGCCCTGGCGGTGGGCCTGGTGATCGCCTCATGGCGGATGAAGCTGCGGGCCTTTGCCGAGCTTGATCTGATTGTCCTGTTCTTCACC
This sequence comes from uncultured Anaerolineales bacterium, assembly GCA_964647255.1. Lineage (GTDB taxonomy): Bacteria > Chloroflexota > Anaerolineae > CG2-30-64-16 > CG2-30-64-16 > CAWJEL01. The sequence goes on from CAZYGI010000057.1 coordinate 22,103, forward strand.
CTGGTGATGCCCTTCCTCTCCGCCCTGGTGCTGAAGGGGCTAGGCTGGCAGATCAGCCAGTACACCCGCGCCGGGCAGTTCAACCTGGCCCAGGTGTGGCAGGGACTGTCTATCGTGGCGGTGCTCTTTGTCCTGAGCGGCCTGCTCGGCTATTTCTGGTTGGGCCAACGCTGGTTCGTCGCCGGCGGCATTTTCTGGGCCATCGAGCTGCTCTTCTTCACCACGTTCCTGACCAACGGCCAGGGGATCGCCACCGGGCTGGTCGGCTCGCTGGGCTACTGGATTGATCAGCAGGAGGTCATGCGCGGCGGCCAGCCGTGGTACTACTTCTACCTGCTCGTTCCCCTGTACGAATTCCTCCCGCTGGTGTTGTCGTTCGGCGGCGTGGTGGCGTGGGCGGCGTCGTTGTTCGGGCGGCGGGGAAATCGGGAAGCCCGTACACATGACGCCATCGCAACGCAGGGACGCGGAGACGCGGAGGCGCGGCGACGTGGGGACGCGGCGACGCGCGGAACAAGGGCGGACGAGAAGAGCAGCGTGTCCTCCGCCCATCCTGGCGGCGGGTCCGAACTCCCGGCGCCTCAGATCAGCGTCCAGCGCGTTTTCGAGGCGTTCCTGGTGTTTTGGCCGCTGGTCACCTGGGCGGTGTTCACCTGGGTCGGCGAGAAGATGGCCTGGCACACCGTCTACTTTGCGGTCTCGATGGCGCCCCTGGGGGGGTGGTGGCTGGGCAAGGTAATTGACGGGATTGATTGGACGGCGGGCCGCAAGCGCGGCATCTTCTGGCTGATGCTGATGGGGCCGCTGTTCCTGGTCGCGCTCAAGGCGCTGCTGCCCACGGCGGCGCGCAAACCGTTCGCCGATGTGACGGTGGGCGGGCTGAGCAACACGGCGCAGTGGCTCCTGGCGCTGGTGCTGGCGTTGGTGCTGATCTACTTCATCTACGACCGGATCGTGGCGCTTGGCGGGCGGCAGAGCCTTCGGGCGTTTGCGGTGAGCTTCTCCGCGCTGCTGTTGGTGTTCACGATCGGCGTCTCGTATCGCTTCAATTTCATCAACTACGATTATGCTACCGAGCCGATGGTCTATGCGCACGGCACGCCCGACATCAAGCTGGCGTTGGGCCAGCTTGAGGAGCTGTCGCAGAAGACGGCCGGCGGGCACGCGATACGTGTAGCCTATGATGATGATTCGACCTGGCCGCTGGAGTGGTACTTCCGCGACTATCCGAACAAGGTTTACTTCGGCGCCAGCCCCAGCCGTGACAACATGGACGCGCCCGTGATCTTCGTCGGTGACAAGAATCTGAGCAAGGTCAAACCCTATCTGGGCGACAAGTACTACGAATTTCAGTATCGCTTGATCTGGTGGCCGCGCGAGACGTACAAAAATCTGACCTGGGAGCGCATCCGAGACGGCATCAAGGATCCCGTGCAGCGCGGGCAGTTCTGGGATGTGGTGCTCCGCCGCAAATACGTCACGCCCGTTGCCCAATGGGATCCGGTGCACCGCTTCAGCATGTTTGTGCGCAAGGACATCGCCGCCCAGGTCTGGGACTGGGGCGTGCCCCCGGGCGCAACGGCGGCCGGGACAGAGGCCGGCGCGCCGGTGAACCCGTACGAGGGCGGCCAGCGCACGATCGGGGCCGTGCTCCAGATCGGCCAGGTCAGCGCGCCGGGCGCCGCAGCCGGGCAGTTCAACTTCCCGCGCGCCGTGGCTGTGGACGCGGAGGGCCGGATCTACGTGGCGGACTCCGGCAACAACCGGGTTCAGGTGTTCAACGGGGACGGCTCTTTCCTGCGCCAGTGGGGCAGCCTGTGCAAGCTGGATACGCGCGAAGGTTGCACGGGCAACGGCGAGGGCCAGTTCAACGAGCCGTGGGGCATCGCCGTGGGCAAGGACGGCAGCGTCTACGTCTCCGACACCTGGAATCACCGGATTCAGAAATTTACCAACGACGGCCAGTTCGTCAAAGCCTGGGGCGTCTTCGGCTCGACCGGGGGCGAGCTGGGGCAGGAGAACCTGTTCTATGGCCCGCGCACCGTCGTCATCGGCAACGACGGCAATGTTTATGTGATGGACACCGGCAACAAGCGGGTGCAGATGTTCTCACCGGACGGCAGCTTCATCACCCAATGGGGCGGCGGCGGCGTGGTGGACGGCGCTTTCGATGAGCCGGTAGGCCTGGGACAGGACGCGGATGGCAATTGGTACGTCGCCGACACCTGGAACAAGCGCATTCAGAAATTCAGCGAGGCGTTCGCCTATCAGGCGCAGTGGCCCATCTCCGGTTGGGGCAGCCAATCGGTGGTGAATAAGCCTGCACTCGCCGTTGACCCGGCGCGCAAGATTGTGTACGTGGTGGATCCTGAAAACTACCGGGTGTTGGCGTTCGCCACCGACGGCAAGTTCAAGGCGATGTGGGGCGTCTACGGCAACGACGAGCAGTCGTTCACGCTGCCCACCGGCATCGCGGTCGGTGCGGACGGCAAGGTCTACGTCGCCGATGGGGACGCGCACCGGATCATGGTGTTCCCGCCGTTGGAGTAGGCCGTACGCTGCGTGTTTTGCTTGACCGGCATCGCGGACGCGGATATACTGAATTTCCGGTTAGTTTTTTATGCCGGGCTCGCCGCCACGGCCCATGAAAAATACATGATATACTGGTGCCAGCGGCCGTTCATCAGAGAGATCGTTTCGTCCGTGGTGCCAGTAACAGCTAA
>CAZYGI010000058.1:0-24436 GCA_964647255.1 uncultured Anaerolineales bacterium
CGTCACTTCCTGCACGATCGTCATGCAGCCGTCGAAGTCGGTGTCGAGCGCCAGCACCCGCGCACCGTTGGCGATCGGCTGGATGAGCTGCGCGGTGCTGATCTTGCCGCGCGGCAGGAAGACGATGGCCGGGATGCCCGCGGCCGCAGCGTACGCGGCCAGCGCCGCCGACGTATCGCCGGTGGACGCGCACGCGACCGCGCGCACGGGGCTGTTCCCCGCCGCCATCATCTGGTTGACCGCGCTCACCAGCACCGTCATGCCCAGGTCCTTGAACGAGCCGGTGTGGCTGACCCCGCACTGCTTGATCCACAAGTCGTCCAGCCCGAGCGACTTCGCCAGCCGCGGGGATGGCAGCAGCGGCGTGGCCCCTTCGCCCAGGCTCACGATGTTCTCAGGGCGGAGCTGCGGCAGCACCCATTCGTGTTTGGCCCAGACGCCGGAAGCTGGAAGCTGGAGCCCGGAGGTTGGAGGTTGGAGGTTAGAGACCGGAAGCCCGGAGCGTTCGCTGAAGAGTGCACGCCAATCGGCGCCGGAGCGCTGCGCGAGCGCGGCCTCATCGTGGACGACCTCCAGCAGGCCACCGCACGTGGGGCAGCGATAGATCACGTCGAACACGTCGTAGCGGCCGGCACAGCCGCGCACGCAACGATACCAGGCAGATAAAGACACGGTAGACCTCAAAGGGAAAGATTTCACTCGGAAGCCTGGGCAGTTTATCACCGGCAGGCCGCTTTCGCAAAGCAACCGCTTTTCGCACAGGAATTCCAAATGTATCCGGAATCGAGGCTTCAGCCGGTCTGGCACGCGGTCCTCAGGGGCCAGAAACCGGCTAAAGCCTCCATTCCAGTGCATCATCAACGACCAGATTTGGAATTCCTGCTTTTCGCAGGCCGGAATCGGTGTGATACAATCGCCATCAGCTTTCATCATTCGTCGAGGCACTGTCATGCCCCAACCCATCCTCACGCCCGCCGATCTGGCCCGCTTCATCGCCGCGCACGGCATCGCGGCCGAGATCGTGCCGATGCAGGCCGACACGCCCACCGTCCCGGCCGCGGCCGCCGCGCTGGGGGTCAGCCCCGCGCAGATCATCAAATCGCTGCTTTTCATCATCCGAGATGCGCCGGTGCTGGCCATCGCCAGCGGGGAGACCCGGGTGGATCGCGGCGTCCTGGCCGCGCGCTACGGGGTGGGGAAGAAGCAGGTGAAGCTGGCGGACCCGGAGACCGTGCTGCGGCTGACCGGCTACCCGGCCGGCGGCGTGCCCCCCTTCGGCCACCCGGCGCCGCTGCCGACGCTGCGCGACCGGGGCGTGCTGGCCTGGGATGCGATCTATGGCGGCGGCGGAGACGATCACACGCTGCTGCGCATCGCGCCGGGGGAGCTGGCGCGGGGTACGGGTGCGGAGTGGATGGACCTGGGAGAGCTATCTGATTAGCGGCAATGCCCCTGCCGGGGCACAACCCAGAATGAAAATAGAGCGATCAGCGCCGATCAGCGTGTATCAGCGTTCTGTTTCTGATCAGATCGTGTTCGACTGATCGGTATCTTGCCCGCCTCACCCACCCCTGACCCACGCCCGCAAAGCCCGCCAGGCCTCCCGCAAGTTCAACTGGCTGCCGAGGGATAGCTTAACCTGCATGGGCAAGCCGACAACTGCTCGCGCTCAGGCTACGGGAAAATCAGCCGGGACAGCAGGTACACTGCGAGAAGCGCCAATAGGGAGAGGACAACGATGCCCTGGACGCAACCTCCGGGAACTCTGACCGGCGTAGGACCTGCGCCTGGCCTGGCGGCGCCCTGACAGTACACGAGGGCTGGAGTCTGCCGGTGTTCTGGTAGTAACGGCTTCAGTCGTTCTGCCAGCGCCAACGACTAAAGTCGTTAGCCAGCCAGGTCTATCTCGAACTCCTCAGGCGCGTGCCCCAGGGCCATCAGAAGCTTCCCGACCACCTGCACCACCGACTTCGCGCTCTGGTTGGCCTCGACCCACAGCTCGGTGCCGGGAATCTGCGCCGGCGCGATCATGCCGTCCGGGCTGGTCGCGATGTAGTGCCGCGTCCGACCCTTGATCGTGCATGCGACTCCCGCAAATGCTGAGCCGTGATGTGCGGCCAGGCCCGAGCAGGCACCCAACAGCACTGCACGCCACGAGCTGGCGCCGGGATAGTGCTCGCCCAACAGGGTAAACGCGGTAGGCTTTGCAGACTCGGCTTTGGGCTGCGTAGGCTTGGCAGGCTCGGGAACCGGCGCCTTTTGACCTGCGGCCGCGGGCGCCTCGCCCACCTGCCCGACTAACTCGCCCCAATACTCCTGGTCCAAGCTCAGAACCGGAAGGGGTTTTTCGCGCACGCCGACCTTGTGCCTGACCAGCAAGCCCACCAACTCCTCGCCGTTGATGAGACCGATGTGCGTCTTGTTCGGCGCCAGGGCCTCCGCGTGGGCGCCTTTGGAGAAGTCGCTGGTGGTGATGATGATGCCTTGCTGATGCACTTGCAACGAGCCGCGCAGGGAGGTCACCGTAGGCGCCTGGACGTTGGCCTTCCAGCGTTTGGCTTGCACCGCTGCACTGACGCCGGTCAAGCCCGTGGCGCGGTAGACCCCCGTCACGTCAATACCGCCATCGCCGCTGCGCCGGGTGACGGCAACCGTGCTCTCATCGAAGCCCATACGGATCAGCAACTCGCCGATCAAGGCCTCGAAGCGGTCCGGCGGCATCTCCAGCAGCAAGCTGTGCAGGCGTTCACGCGTAGCCTGGTTGATCTTGTCCACCTGGGACTCGATGCCCTCCGGCTGCCATTGCGCCAGGCCAAAGATGCCCTTACCGGCCCGCACAAAACGGGAATCCTCTTGCAGGGTGTCTATGTACAGCCGAGAACCCATGGTCGCTTCGGGCGTCAGCCCCTGGGGTGAGATCAGCTTCTGCGCCAGTGCGTGCTTAGTGATCTCCTCGTAACGCAGCGGCTGACCCGCGGCTTTGAGGATGGTGTAGGCGGCGTCAAGGTAGGTCATACAGGCCAATCCTTACTGATAGTCCAGGTCAACACCGTGAATAGACCCGAGATTCCCTTGTGTTAGCCCAAGACAACGGATGCCATTTTACCTGGACTTCGCGGGATAGGCAACCCGGCGCGGCGGGGCGCGTTACGTAAACGGCCCGGCTTCTCAGCGAAACCGGGCCGTTTTCCAGCAGCCACATAAGCGGCGCTCAGGGCGGGGACGCAGGGTCGTCATCCGCCTCCCGATGCACCCCCTCACGCCAGTGGATTAACAACCTGCAATCCGGGAACGCGGCCGAACTCCGTGCTGTTGGCCGTGATCACGCCGTAGCCGGCCGCGCGCGCGGTGGCGGCGATAAGCAGGTCGTGCGCGCCGATGATCTGTCCGTCGCGTTGCAGGGCGGCCCACAGCCCCGCATGGATCCGCGCGGCCTCCAGATCAAACGGGAGCACCGGGAAGATGCTCAGCAAGTATTCCACGAAGCGCAGACGCTTTTCGCGCATCTCCGCGCTTGTGGCGCGATGCACACCATGCAGTAGTTCGCTGGCGGTGATGGCCGAGAGCGCCAATGCCTCGCCGGCAAAGTCGCGCGCAAGATCCGCGAGCGAGAGACGCCCTCGCTCTGCGGCAATCAAGATGCTGCTGTCAATCAGGAATCCCATCCAGCATCCTCCGGCGGCCGCACTCCGGCCTTGAGCGATGCGAGATCAGCCTCCCATGCCGCGGCATCAGCCGGATCGAGCCGCGGCCGCGCTTCCCACAGTGCGGCCAACCGCGCACCGGTCAGCAGCTCGTCGGCGGGCGTCAGCTTCGCCACCACCATACCGCCTCGGGTCAGCAGATAGGACTTGCGTTGGTAGTGGATGCGGTTGATCACGTCCGAGAAGTTGCGTGCTGCGTCGGTCACGGAAATCGTATTGAGCATGCGTCAGCCCTCTTTCCCAGTGTGTGCTCCAGCAGACAGTCTGTCGAGGTCGGGAATCTGATAAGATGATAATCTAATAATCAGATGCCGTCAAGTGCACCACTCCCGCTCTGGCCGGTCTCCGACCGAGCCAGTTCGGAAACTTGTTTCTTGACACGTCCTACCCGAAAACTCCCCCTGCATGCTCCCCGCATACTTCGTCAGCGCCACATACCCGTTCCCCATCACCGGCCGGCCATTAACTTGACAAGTCCTCCGTTTCCCTGGATAATCTGTCTAGACTGGCTAGATGAGGTGTAACGATGAACAACTGGCAACTACAGGTCGCAAAAAACCGATTGAGCGAGGTGGTGGAGGAAACGCTGCGCGAGGGGCCGCAGATCATCACCCGGCACGGCGTGCCGACCGTGGTGGTGATGTCGGTGGCGGATTATCGCCGCCTGAATGCAGCCCAGGGCGGACTGTCCGAATTCTTTCGGAACTCGCCGCTGGCTGACGTCGAGTTGGATCTGAGCCGTGACCGCAGCCTGCCGCGGGAGCCGCTTGCGCTATGAAGTACCTGCTGGACACGTGCGTGGTTTCGGAGCTGGTGCGCAAAGCGCCTGATCCGCAGGTAGTAGCCTGGGTTGATAGCCTGTACGAAGCCGAAACGTACCTGAGCGCCATCACCATCGGCGAGATCAAACGCGGCGCTGAACGGCTGCCGCCGTCCGAGCGACAGCGCGCAATTCTGGACTGGCTGGAGCAGGATCTCCTGGCGCGCTTCGGCCGGCGCATCTTGCCGGTGGACGCGGCGATAGCGCTCACCTGGGGGCGACTCATCGCCAGGTTGGATCGCGAGGGCCGCCCGATGCCCGCATTCAATTCCCTGATCGTGGCCACCGCGCTGAACGGCGGGCTGATCCTGGCGACGCGTAACGTGGATGATTTCAGCAGCGCCGGTGTGCCGCTTTTCAACCCGTGGACGGGGAGCAGCCTTGGGGAGCCACTGCCCTAAAACTCCCCCTGCATGCTCCTCGCATACCCCGTCAGCTCCACATAGCCGTTTCCCGTCACCGGCCGGCCGGCCGCCGCACCCGCCACCCGCACCGCGCCCTCCCAGTAGGTGTACGACACCTGCATCTCCTGGTCCGCCAGCCAGGGCGTGATCTCCAGGCGCAGATCGGCCGATGGCACGGTCAGGGCCCACGCCGCGGGATAGGCGCCGCCGGTGCGCGGGCTGCGCCAAGTGGCCGTGGGGGTGATGCTGAAGTCGTTGGGGCCGAGCGACCGCGTCGTGCCATCGGCCGCGATCAGCGTGCCGCTGGAGAACGCATCCACGCTCCCATCGGCGCGGCGGAGCTGGAACGCCATCAGCTCGGTCCCGTCGTCGAGCTGGATGCTGAACCAGTCCCAGCCCACCTGCTCCGCGCCGAGCGCACTGGTGCTCCACTCGTGATCCATCCAGCTCAGGCCGGATACGGAGTAGGTCTTGTTCCCCACCGTCACCGTGCCCTGGCTCGCCAGCCGCGTCAGGCTGACGTAATACGACGCGTTGCCCGGCTCCGGCCCCTTGCGGCTGTAGCCGCGGTCGCCTTGCAGCACGGGCGGCTTGAGGTCGGAGAGGGTGAGGTCGAGGCTCAGGTTGAGGCCGGAGGCGGGATCTTGTGCGGCAGCCCGCAGCCGCGTCGCACCGCCCGCCCGCCAGTCCGCTTTAGCGGACTTCGTCATGTCAGACAGGGATTTCAATCCCTGGCCCGCGCCGTTCGCCATCTCCGCGACCTCCCAATCCTCCAGCCACACCCGGTACGGCGCCGCCTGCGCGCCCGCGATCCCGGCCGCGCCCCGCGCCAGCCGCTCGAAGGAATAGTGCCGGCCCCCGCTCACGTCAGTCAGCGCGAAGTGCGCCATGTAGACCTGATCCGTGCCCCAGGCCGAAGCGCGCGCTGCCCGCTGATCGGGCGGCACGAGCGCGCGGCGGAAGAAGGTGAGCTGGAAGCCAAAGTGCTCCCCCGTGACCGCGGTCAAATTTCCGGTGGTGTACCACCACTCGGTCTGGAAATCGTCGTGCGGCCCGTCATCGGCCGGGAAGGCGATCGCCCGCGGCCCTTCCGCCCGCGCGAAGCTGCTCACATCCGCCGGCGCGGCCTGAGCCACCAGGTTTGCGCGCAGCGGCTGCGACGCCCTGGGCCAGAGGAACCACGCCAACGCGGCGATCGCTGCCAGCAGGAGAATTGCGTAAAGATAGGTCCGTCGTTTCATAGTTGCCTCCAGTGGTCAGTGACCAGGGATCAGGAGTCAGGCATCAAGGATGAGAAGGCTCTTCCCTGACCACTGACCCCTGTCTCCTGTCCCCTGTCCCCTGACCTACTCTCCCCGCAACGCCTCCGCCGCGGCGATCCGCCCCATGCGCCAGGCCGGGTAGACGCCCGCCAACAGGGCCGCGACGATCGCCAACGCCAGCGCCTGGAGGAAGATGACCGGATCCGCCTGCAGCGTCATCGTCCAGCCGAACGAGCGGCGGTTGATGATGAAGATCAGCACCAGCGCCAGGACCAGCCCGGTCGGCATCGCCAGCAGCCCGGCCGCCGCGCCGATCAGCCCGGTCTCCAGCAGCACCAGGCCGCGGAACTGCCTGACCGTCAATCCCACAGCGCGCATCAGACCGTACTCGCGGCCGCGTTCCAACTGGAGCGACAGCAGCGCGCTCAGCACGCCGATGAACGCCACGATGGCAGCCAGGAGCTGCAGCGCGCCGGTGATCGCGAACGCCCGGTCGAATACCGCCAGCGCCTCGTCGCGCAGGGCCTGGTTGGGCCGCACGATGACGCCCTGGGCGCCGATCAGCGCGGCCTGCAGCGCCCGCACGTTGGCATCCAGGTCTTCACCGGGTTTCAGCACCATCAAGGCCGCAGTGACGGCCCGATCTTCCCAGTACTGCCGGTACAGATCCAGGCCCATCATCACGGTGCCCTGGCTGTTCGAGTAATCGCGGTAGATCCCCGCCACCGGGAACGTCTGGGGGCCGCGGTCGGTGTACAGGGTGACCGTGGCCCCGCGCGCGCGGAGCCCCAGGCGATTCGCCAACGGCTCGCTGGCCAACACCGCGCCGTTTTTGACCGCCTGCGCGGCCGCCTCCCGGCCGCCGTCCGTCGAGAGGAAGACGCGCGGCGCGGTAAAATCCTCGTCGGACACGGCCGTCACCGCAATGGCGCCGTCAGGCGATGACACATCCACCGAGCGCAGCACATCCCACCGCTGCGCGGCCGGCCATCGGCTCACCACGTCGAGCACCTGTGGGTCGAGCGGCACCGACGAGCGGGTGGCCGTCAGCCCCGGCGCCGAGACATAGATGTCGCCCCAGAGGGTCTGCCCCAGCCAGGTGACCACCGTGGTGCGGAAGCTGCCTACCATCAGCCCGACGCCGATGGTCACGGAGACGGCCACCATCAGGCTGGCGATCGCGACCGCGGTCCGGCTCAGCGCACCCGACACGCTGCGCGGCGCCATCCGGCCGAGGACGCCGAAAACCCGGCGCATCAGAGGGGTGATGCCGCGCAGGGAGACCAGGGTGAAGGCTGGGGCCAACAGCGCGAAGCCGATGGTGAGGAAAAAGATGCCGGCAAAGCTGATGACCAGGCCCTGACCCGAGCTTATCGCCAGGCTGCGGGCCGGGAGGGCGAGCAGCCCACCCCCGACGGCGATCCCGGCGGCTCCCGCGAGCGCGGTCAACGGCACCAACCGGCGCGCCGTCTCCTCCAGGCCGGAACGCGTCAACGCCAGGCGCGGGGGCACCGATGCGGCCTCCCAGGCCGGCAGCGCCGCGGAGACGACCGTCGCCAGGATGCCGAGCACCGCGCCCTTGGCCAGGCTGGCGACCGGTATCGCGATCCCGCGCACGGTCACGACGAAATAGAGGTCGTTGATGGTCTGCGTCACAGCCCGCACCGCGCCCTGGCCGAGGAAGACGCCCAGCCCCAGGCCGAGCAGCGCGCCGAGCGCGCCGACCAGCGCCGCCTCGCTCAGCACCAGCCAGCCGATCTCACCCCGCGTCACGCCCAGGCAGCGCAGCGTCCCGAACATCGGCCGCCGCTGCACCACGGAGAAGGTCATGCTGTTGTAGATGAGGAACATCCCGACCACCAGCGCCAGCAGGCTGAGGGCCGTCAGGTTCGTGCGGAAGGCCGCGGTCATCTGCGCCAACGCGCCTGAGCGGATCCGCACCGGGACGATCTGGGCATCCGATGGTAAATTCGCAGTAACGACTTCAGTCGTTTCCGTTCCCGGACGACTGAAGTCGTCACGACCAACGTCCGGCAGGATCAAGTCCACATGGCTCAGGCGCCCGACCATGCCCAGCGCCTCCTGCGCGGTCGCGATGTCGGCCAGGATCATCCCATCGAGTGCGCGGCGGGTCAGCGCATCGCTGGGACGCAGCAGCCCCGCCACAAAACCCGTCACCTGCCGGCCGCCGGCATTGAGCAGGATCGAATCGCCCAGCGCCAGCCCGTATTCGGCCGCAAGGCCATCCGAGACCAACAGCGCACCGGGCCGGGTGAGGAAGGCAACAAGCTGATCCACCCCGCCAACGACCCCGGGGCCCGCGGCGCCGCTCGTCTCCGCCTCTGCGGCTCCGTTCCCGGATGGCGCCAGATAGGACCTGAACGGCGCTTCAGCGAACGGATCCACGCCGAGCAGTTGGATCGGCCGGCTGCCGAGCTGCGGCGAGGTGACGTAATCCGTCACGATGGGCGCGGCCGCGACCGGGACGCCGGCGGTGCGCAGGCGGGTGTACACCGCCTCGTCCAGCCCGGCCGGCCCGCCGATGATCTGGTGCGTGGCGCGGCCGGCGATGGCGTCGGTGCTGAGGTCAAAGGCGCGGCTGGCCGCGCTGTTCGCCAGATCAATGGCGACCATCACCGCCACGCCGAGCGCGATGCCGAGGATCATCAGCGCCGTCTGCCACGGGTGGCGGCGCAGATAGCGCCAGCCGACGTTCCGAAGCGCGCGATTCATACGCGGATCTCGCCCGCCTCATCGGCGCAGAGTCCGCGCGGGCAAGGCTCAAAACGACCGCGGTGCAATCGGAAGATGCGATCGGCCCGCGCGGCCGATTCGGCGCTGTGCGTGACCATCAGCAAATTCTTGCCCGCCTGCCGCGTCAACCGGTCGAGCAGCGCCAGCACGCTTCCGCCGGTGCCCTCGTCCAGGTTGCCGGTCGGCTCATCGGCCAACACCAGCAGCGGATCGTGGATCAACGCCCGCGCGATGGCGACGCGCTGCTGCTCGCCGCCGGAGAGCTTGTCGGGGAAGGTCGCGGCCCGGTCGAGCAGGCCCACTGCGTCGAGCAGCGGCTCAGCCGCCGCGCGCGCGACTTTCTGAGAGGTCCCGTTCAGCTCCAGCGGCAGCGTCACGTTTTCTAGCACCGAGAGGGTGGGGATCAGGTTGAAGAATTGGAAGATGAAGCCGATGTTGCGGCGGCGGAACAGCGTCCGCTCGCGCTCGCTCAGCGCGGTCAGCTCCCGATCGCCCACCCAGATCTGCCCCGCGTCGGCACGGTCAATGCCGCTGACCAGGTTCAGCAGGGTGCTCTTGCCGCTGCCGCTGCGGCCGAGCAGCGCGACGAACTCCCCGCGGGCGAACTCCGCGGACGCGTCTTCCAGCACCACGCGTCGGCGGTCGCCTTCCTGGTAGGCTTTGGAGAGGCCGCGCAGGCGGATGAAGGCGCCGTCATCGGGCGCGCCCGCGCGCGTCTCGGTGGCGGCAGCCCCGGTCAGCAAAGACAGAAACGACATGATCCCTCGGTGCAGCGGAATGATTTGGAAATACCAGGGCAAATTCGCGGGGCGAGCATCCTCAGATGCGGCCAACCGAATACCGTTCGCATCTCAGGATGCTCTTTCCGCCAGCGCCGGCGTTGAGCACGCCAAAACGATTAAACTTAGTCTACCGCGCGGCAGCGGCCGGTGCAGTAAGCACTTGTCCGAAGTGGACAAGCCCTGGACGCGGAAGCTGATAGGGCGTCACCAACACAAAAAACGATCCCCCGAAGTCATGGCTTCGGAGGATCTGCACTGACGACTTGAGACGCCAACCTGCAAACTACAACTCACCTAACTCATCAACAAACTGGTCAGGAGTGATCTCAGCTTCCCGAAGGATTTCGCGAATCAGGGGGCGAGCCAGATCCCTGCCCGGATGATTCGGAACGGTCGTGGTTCGACCATCTGCATGACGGTAGAAAGCGTGGCTTCCCTTTTGCCTGAGGATGACAAAGCCGCGGCGTCGCAAAAACGCATCCATCGTCTTGAAGTCAACAATCGGCAACCGCGTCACACCGCCACCTCAACCTGCTGAAGTCCCACAAGACGAGGGATCTCGTCGAGGGACAGGCGGGTCACTTCCAGACAAAGCTCAACGACTTCTCTGAGATTGGCTTGCAACTCATCAAGCGTTGCGCCCTGCGTATGGGCGCCCCGAATGCCGGGGACCACCCCAACGTAGAGCTTCGTTTCGGGATCAAACTCAACATACGCCGTCACGGTTCTCATCACTCACCTCCAATTGTCAATCAGCCTCACCTGGATTATAGGTTGGCCATAGGGAGATGTCAAACCGCCTCGCGCCCCGCCCCGAACGCCTTACGGTTCAGCTCCACATACTTCGCGGGCACGCGGCCCTCGATCACCCGCAGCCAGTCGGCCGGCGTCAGCTCGGGCGCCAGCCCGGAACGCTCGATCAACGCCGAAAGCGCGCCCAACAGGACGACGTTCGCCGCCCTGGCGTTGCCCAGCTCCGTGGCGATGCGCTCGCCGTCCACGTAGACCGCCTGGTCCGTGACCTCAGCGACCTTCGCCCGCAGCCGGTCGTCGTCCGGGTAGGGCTGACCGCCGGAGGTGACGGTGACGGGCTTGATGGCCTGCAGGTTAATCACTGCCAGCGCGCCGCGGCGGAGCTGGCCCAGGTTGCGGAGCGCCTCGGCCACCTCGAACGCCAGGTAGACGTCCACCTCGCCCGCGCCGACCAGCGGCGAGTAGACGACCTTGCCCCACCGCACGAAGCTGGTGACGCTGCCGCCGCGCTGCGACATGCCGTGCACCTCGGCCTGCTTGGCCTGGTAGCCCGCCGCCAGCCCCACGTTCACCAATACATCGCTCGCCAGAATCGTACCCTGCCCGCCGACGCCGGCGAGGAGGAAGTTGAGGGTGTTTGTCATGATAGTTTCGCCTTTGATAGTGTTAGGGACTGGGAACTAGAGACCAGAGACTAGTACACGAGGGCTGAAGTCTGCCGGTGTTTTGGTAGTAACGACTTCAGTCGTTCTGGCCGGCGCCAACGACTAAAGTCGTTACTACGAGCCCTGGCCGCACTTGCGCCAAACCGTACTAGGAACTAAGGGCGTTGGTCATTTGCGCATATCGCAGCCTGGCGCCACCTGGCGCCTCGTTCCCTGGCCCCCCTCGTCCCCAGCACCTGGTCCCCTCATCCCCGAAACGTAATCGCATCCCGCGGGCACACCTGCGCGCAGACCTCGCAGCCGGTGCACAGCGACGCATCAATCAGCGCCTTGGGGCGTTGGGTCTTCTCATCCAGCTCGTCGCTCTTCAGGATGGCCGGGCAGCCGATGCGGAAGCAGAGCGTGCAGCCGTTGCAGGTATCAAGCACCTCCAGCGGCACCCACCGCTTGCGCGCCGATGGCAGCAGTGCGCACTCTTCCTCGGTGATCAGCACCGACGGCTCGTCGAGCTTGAGGTACTCCCGAAGCGTCTTCTCGATCTCCTCCACGTGGTACGCCGGCACGGTCTTGACGTGTTTGACCCCGAGCGCACGTACCAACGGCTCCAGTTCGATCCTCGGCGCGGGCCGGCCCTGCAGCGTGTGGCCGGAGCCCGGGTTCTCCTGCTGGCCGGTCATGCCGGTGACGCGGTTGTCCATGATGATCGTGGTCACCGGGCTTTGATTGTAGACCACGTTCGCCAGCGCCGGGATGCCGGTGTGGAAGAAGGTCGAATCGCCGATCACCGCGACGTGATGCTCCGGGCTGCCCGCTTTGGCTGCGCCGTGCGCCACCGCGATCCCCGCGCCCATGCAGCCGCAGGTATGGATCGCGCTCAGCGGCGCGATCAGGCCCAGGGTGTAGCAGCCAATGTCACCGTTTACCGGCACTTTCAGCTTATTCAGAACGTAAAAGGAGCTGCGGTGAGGGCAGCCGGGGCAGAGGACGGGCGGGCGGGCGGGCAACTGGCCCACGTCCACGCCGGTCAGCGCCACGTGGAGGTCGCCCGGCAGCAGCCCCGCGTGGATAGCGCTCTCGCGCACCACGCGCGGGTCAAACTCGCCGACCAGCGGGAAGATGCTCTTACCCTCGCACGGGATGCCGAGCAGCCGGACCGCTTCCTCGATGAACGGGTCCAGTTCCTCGATCACAATCAGCCGCTCCACCGAGGCCGCGAAGTCACGGATCTGCCGTTCCGGCAGCGGCCAGGTCATGCCGAGCTTCAACACCGCCGCCGTGGGAAAAACCTCTTTCGCGTACTGGTACGACACGCCGCAGGTGATGATGCCCAGCGCCCGGTCGCCCGGCTCGACCCGGTTGAATGGGCACGTCTCGGCGTACTCGGCCACGGCCCGGATGCGCGCCTCGATCACCGGGTGGCGCTTGACCGCGTTGCCGGGCACCATGACGTATTTGGCCGGGTTGCGGGGGAACTTTCCGATTGCGGATTGTGGATTGCGAATTGCGGATTCGTCATCCTCTGATTCACTGATTTGCCGATTCGTCAGCTCCACCGCGCTCGTCGAGTGGCACACGCGCGTGGTCAGCCGCAGGAGCACCGGGGTGTCGAACCGCTCGCTCAGCTCGAACGCGGCGACGGTGAGGTCCTTCGCCTCCTGGCTGTCGCTCGGCTCCAGGCAGGGGACGCGCGCGAACTTGGCGAAGGTGCGGTTGTCCTGCTCGTTCTGGCTGGAGTGCATCGCCGGGTCGTCGGCGGTGACGATCACCAGGCCCGCCTCCATGCCGGTCATGGACGCGTACATGAAGGCGTCGGCCGCGACGTTCAGGCCGACGTGCTTCATGGTTGCCAGGGCACGCTTTCCCGCGTACGCGGCGCCGATCGCCACGTCCACGGCCACTTTTTCGTTGGTCGCCCATTCGGCGTACACGTTCGGGAAGCGGGCAAATTCCTCGAGGATTTCGGTGCTGGGGGTGCCGGGGTAGGCGGAGGCGACGGCCACACCGGCCTCCCACGCCCCGCGGGCCACGGCTTCGTCGCCGGAAAGCATTCGGATCACGGGCTTACCTCCGTTGGTAAGTTGGTTTGATGGTCAGTTGGTTGGTTAGTTGGTTAGTTGGTTGGTTGGCTGGCGTCGGATTCAGCATGAAAGATAACAGGAAGATACGGGATGCACCATGACGCGGGTCAGGGAACCGGGCATCGGTTGAAACCGACGCCTGATAGGCAAAATCTGTTCAAACGGATTAGCGCAGCGTCGAGAGTGAACCCGTTTCAACGGGGTTGGGCCTCCCAGACGCCGAATTCATTCGGTGGCCCCCGTCAGCAGATTTCTGTCACCACCCACACTCGGCCTTCAACTTCACGCCAAAAACTCGCGCACCGCGGCGTGATACGCGGCCGGATTCCCGACGTGGACCACATGCGCGGCGTGCGGGATGACCGCCTGCGCCGCGCGGGGCAGGCAGCGCGCCAGCTCGTCGTTGATCACGTGAAAGAGGCGCGGGCTCAACTCGCCGTTCAGCAGGAGCGCCGGCCTGCCGATGCGCGTCGCCTCGGCAGGGGTGAAGGACGGGAAGTAGTGCTCCGCCAGCGTCTCGGCGCGCATCTCGGCCGCGTTGTCCAGGATCATGCGCTGGCCCCCCGGTGACAACCGGTCGAACGCACCGCGGCCCATCACCGCGGCGTGGAAGAAGCGGACCCCTTGTTCGAGGTCGTCCTGCAGGAAGGCTCGCTGCGCCGGCGCCCAGGCGTCGTTCAGGAAGTCCGCGGCCAGCGCCGCGCCGCCGGGGATGGCCGGCAGCCAGGGAATCAGCGGCGGCTCGGCGAGGACCAACGACCGGACCAGCTCCGGCCGCCGGGCAGCCAGCAGGAGCGCCACGCAGCCGCCGAACGAGGAGCAGGCCAGGTGCGCAGGCGCAAGGCCCAGCGCCTCGATCAGCGCCGCCAGGTCGGCGGCGTGCAGGTCCGCGGTGTACGCCGGATCGCCCGCGGCCGGCGCGGCGTTGGGATGGTGGTAGCGCCGGCTGTAGGCGACGACGCGATAGCCCGCGGAGAAGTGCTCAACCTGGCGCCGCCAGATGCGCAGGTCCTCCAGGCTGCCGTGGACGAAGACCAACGGGTCGCCCCGGCCGGATTCGATGTACGCGAGGCGCGTCCCGTTGGCTTCAAGGACTTGCATCAAGAAACGTCTCCCCCGCGCGCTTGGAGAATCTGCGGGATTCGCATCCGATTTCTACCCGGCAAACCCGGCGATGGCCTCGCTCAGCTCTTGCATCAGCGCGACCAGCTCCTCCCAGACCGCCCGCTGATAGGGCGTGGCCGCGTGCCGGGCCTGCACCTGGAAGCGCGCGACGGCGCTCTCGGCCACGTTGCGGAGGAAAGCGATGCGCTCCGGGCCGGACTCCTGGCGCTGACCGCGCTGGCGCAGCTTGACGTCCACCTCGATCGCGGCCGCCGGCTCGCCCGCGACGCGCAGCGCGTGCGCCAGCCGATAGGTGATCTCCTGCAGGCCCTCGCCGAGCCGGCGGTAGAGCTGCGCCTGCTTCAGCTCCGGGCTGGTGCGGAGATAGGCCCGGAGCACCTCCGCCAGGGTCTGGCCGACCACCAGCTCGCCCCGCAGCGCCGAGACGTGGGCGGCCAGCTCTGCCGCGCTGGCGCCCGCCGCCACCTGCGTTTCCCGCTCAAGCCCGGCCAAGAGATCATCGGCAACGCCATCGGGTAGCGTGCTGCGCGCCGCCGCCAGGACAAACTGCTCGTTAGCCGCCATTGCCGCCCGCATCTCGTCCGGCATGGTGGCGGTGAAGCCGTTCGGGTTGTGCTGCGAGCGGTGGCAGTCCCATGCGGCCATTCGCTGGCCGACCCAGGGTGCGACCTGCATCGTCACGTCAATCTCGTTGTCGGGCGTGCCCACAAACGGCAGCAGCCGGCCGTTCAGCTCGACGCGGAATTCCTTCAGGCCCGGCGCGGCCTCAAAATAGCTCTGGGCGATTGCTCGGGCGAAAAGCCGCGCCGGCGCCCAGGCCGGGCCGGCGTCGGGATACTCAGCCGGGTCCGCAGCCAGCGTAAACGCCTCACGCACCATCTCCCAGATTGCCAGGTGGTCGGGGTGCGGATATAACCCATGTTCGGGGTGGGTCAAAATCACGTCGGGCTTCACATCGCGAATCTGCCGGACGATCTGCCCGATGGCCGCGGCGCGCGGCAGCGCGCTCACGCCGCCGTCAGGCCAATCCAGCCAGCGCAGCTCGCCGATGCCCAGATGGCCGCAGGCGCATTCCAGCTCGCGCGTCCGCACCTCCGCCAGGTTCTCGCGCGTTGCGCAATCCTCGCAGTAGATCGTTGCCGCCTCGCCGCGCGTCGCGCAGACCAGCACGGTGCGCACGCCGGCAGCGCCGTAGTGCGCCAAAGTCGAGCCCACGCCGATCTCGTCGTCCGGGTGGGCAAAGATCGCCAGGATAGTCAAAGGATTCGTCATATCGCCTCGTTGTTGTCCAGGATTAGCCGAAATTATAGCCGAGCGCCGGTTAAACAACAACCCCTCCCGACGATCCATCGCGGGAGGGGAGCAACCACCGAATATTGATGACAGACCACTGACCGCTTACGAACTTCTGTCGTCCATCGTCCATCGCCTCTCGGCCGCCCTCAGGGCGCCACCTGCACGAACTGGCCGCTTTTCACCTGGAAGATGTAGATCTGGGCCGCGCGCAGGTCGCCATTCTCCTGGAATTGCACCTGCCCCAACGGCGTCTTCAAATCCAGCTTGCGGATCGCATCGGCCACCTTCGTCGAGTCGAGCGAGCCCGCTTTCTTCACGCCCTCGGCCAGCACTTCCATCGCGCTGTAGCCGTTGACCGAGTAGGTGTCGGGGTTACGATACTCCACCGCCTGGTAGCCCTGCACCCAGGCTTGATCCACCGCGGTCTTGGGGCTGGGCGCGAAGCCGGTGACATACATCCCCTCGGCCGCGCCGTCGGAGTTGTCAATGGTGGCCGCCAGGAAACAGCCGTCGGACGCCATGAAGGTCAGCTTGTCCAGCCCCGCGTCGCGCAGGTCGGCCCGGAGGTAGGGACACTCGACCTCGTAGCCCGCGTAGTAAACGGCGTCGGCGCCGGAAGCCTTGATCTTCGTGACTTCGTCCCCGAAACGGTTCTGCTCAACCTTGACCTGCTGCGTCAGCGCCACCTGTGCGCCAAGCCTGGTCAGTTCGGCGGCGACCAGCTTGCCCAGGTCAATGCCGTAGGCGTCGTCGTTGTAGAGCACCGCCACCTGCTTGGCGCCGAGCTGACCCACCAGGTACCGCGCGCCGGTCTGCGCCTGCAAGTCGTTGGCCGCGTTCACGCGGAAGAAGTTGCGATAGCCCTGCCTGGTCAGCCCGACTTCGGATGCGGTGGGGGTGATGACGACAATATTCAGATTCTTGTAGATGTCCATCGCAGCCGCGGTTTGGCCGGAGTTGGGGTGGCCGATGACGCCGATGACCTTGTCCCCGCGGTCCACTGCCTCTTTGACCTGCCCGGCAACCGAAACCGCGACATCCGAATCGGCTTCATCATCCAGCGCGACCACCTTGACTTTGTAGCCCAGCAGCCCGCCGGAGCGGTTGAGCTGCTCGGCCATCAGCCGGACGCCGCCGGCCACAGTCTGGCCCGTGTTGGCCTGGAACCCGGACAGCGGCCCCGCGACGTAGACGATCACATCGCCCTTGGTCGGTGCGCCGGACGTGCAGGCGGTAAAGATCAACACCAGTGAGAGGATGAGAAACCAGATAGCGTAACGCTTCATTTATCCACCTCAGTTGTCGGACGCGACTCAACGGGCGGCCTTCTCGGCCTGCTGGCGGCGGATCGTCGCTGCGGCCGCGGCGATTGTATCACTTTCCCCGCCGCCGTACACTTCATTCAACGAATCCGTGATGTCACGCAACGCCAACACCTGGTCGCGGATGTCGTCGTTCAGCCGCTCGGTGCGGTCAGAATCAACGTCTTTGCTGCCGATGAGCAACATCTGCGAGTAAACGGTGCCGAGCGACGCCAACGAGTGATCCAGTTGCAGGTCGGCGCGCGCCATGCGACCGGAGAGCTCTTGCAGCGAAGCCAACTGCTCCCGGCTCGACGTGATGGTGGCCTGGTACTGCTCGCGGACGCGCGGATCGCGCTCGAGGCTCAGCCGGCCTTCCAGCCGCTTGATTTCCTCGGGCACCGAGCGCAAATCCCGCTGGATGACTGCGTCGCTGCGAAACGCGTCAATCCGCCGCGCCAGCGTCACCATGTTGCTCTGCCAGTCGTAGACCTGATTGGTTGTCGTCTTCAACCGGTCGCGCAGGATGCCGCTCCGCTGCTGCTCCACCACGCCTTTGATGCGTTGGCGATACTGCTCGGCCTCATTGAGCTTCTCCCGCAGCGCGCGGTCGCGGATATCGCTCCAACTGATCTTTTCACGGTAGAGCGCTTCAATGACCTTCTCCTGCTCTGCCTTGTCCGTCAGGCTGGAGATGATGATCGCGGCCTCGCCGACCACGCCCAGGATCGGCCAAACAAACGCGGGCATCCACGAAATGATGTTCGGCAGGAACACGCTCGCCAGGATCGTGCCGCCCACCATGAGCGCGCTCTCCAGGCGGAACACCGCATTTTTCAGCAGCGCCCGCTGCGCATCCTGCCGCATGCGATCGGTGATGGAATCAGTTGCCATGCTTTCCCTTTGGCTGATTTCTCTCAGGGTAATTCGGGCAGCAAAGCCGCCCGAACTACCCTGAGAGCGTTACAGCTCCCCTTATCCATGCAAAAAGGCATCAGAAATACGTGGACAGGATTTTATACAGATCGCGGATCGTCTCCACCGTGCCCTGCTTGACCTGGCCCCCGCTGGCGTCGGCCAGCGCCTGGAGGTTCTGGGTGTCAGCGTCATTGCCATAGGCGATGGCGAAAATGACCACCGGTAGCTGCTGGTTGCCCTGGCGGATTTCCGCGGTCAACTGCCGCAGCGTCACTCCGGAGGCGTTTTCCTTGCCGTCGGTCATGACGACGATCGCGTTGATGCGGTCCGGGTCGGCCTCGCGCTGCAGTCGGCCATAGGCGGTGCGCACGGCGTCGAGCAGGGCCGTGTTGCCGCCCGCCTCCAGGTTATCCACCGTGTCCGTGAGCTCGGTGCGGTTCTGGGCGAGGGTGTCCAGCTCGATGATGTTCCGCACGCCGCTGTTGAACTCCACCAGGCCGACTCGCTCCTGATCCGTCGGGATTTGCGCGAGGAAAGCCTTGAGCGCGATTTGAACGTTCGACAGCTTGGCGCCGCTCATCGAGCCGGAGGTGTCCACTACCAGGAACACGTTCGTCCGCCGCTTGGTCAGCGCCCAAACGTTTTGCACGACCTGAACAACGTCCGGCGACGGCAGTTGCAGCGTAGTTTGCGGCTGGGCCGGGTCCACCCCGTTCTCGCTCGTCAACGGCGAGCCTGGGCTGTCCAGCGGGATAGTCAGATCGGCCGGCCGATACCCGCCGCGCAGAACGATCGTCTGCGCTTCCGACGTCGCCAGGAACTCCCGCAGTGCCTGGAAGGTGCGGCGCTGGTTCGGCGTGATGGCGTCGGTCTCGAGCAGCGCCAGCGGATGGTCGGCCCAGAGCGTGCCCTCGGCGGGGTAGAGCGCGATCAACCGCTGGGCCGGCTTGCCGTTGCTGAACGTCCCGGTGTTGAAAGCGGTCACCAACTGCTCGGACACCACAAACGCGTCCAAACCGCCGGGGCCGTCCTTCGCCGCGCGCTGCATGGCCGCCAGCTCGCCCTCGCCGTAGAACTTCACCGTCTTTTCGACTGCGCCGACGAAGGCCAACGTCTTCTCATCCTGCGCCAGTTCTGCGGTGAGGCCGCGCTGGACCCCCGCGCCCGCGTAGAATTCGGCCAGGGTCGCCAGGAGGCCGCTGGCATACGCGGTGCTGGGATGGCTCCAGGTGAAACTCTTGTCATTCTGCGCTTTGGATTGGATCTCAGACCAGCTCACGGACTTATCCGGCCAGCCGAGCGCCTTTGCGGCATCCTCCCACGCGGCGATGACGATCGGCGTCACCGCGTAACGCACCGGCGTCCCGGTGAGCCGCGGTTCGATGGCGCCGGGCGCCGTCTGCTGCGTCTGCGCCCACCGGTTGTTAAGCTGGTCGAGCCACAGCGACGAATCCGGGCTGAGCGCCTGGAAGCGGTCGCCTCCCGCCAACGCCTGGTTGACCATTTCCTCCGGCGTCACTTCCACGAGCGCGATCTGCATTGTCTGCCGGTCGGGAGTCTTCTGCTTCTGGCTGTTGAACTTGTCCGCCAGGCTTTGCATGAGCATCGCCTTCTCGGGCGAGTAAGCGATGACCAGGGTTGCGTTGCGGCTGTCGGCGGCGGTCGTCTGCGCGGTCTGGCCGGCCGGCGGGTTCAGCTTGCTGCCGATCACATACAGCGCTCCCAACACCAGGAAGCAGAGGAACAGGGAAACGAAAATTATCGGCACGATGGCGCTGCGCTGGTTGGCTCGTTTTGTGCTCATGGTGTGCTCCTGAGACCGACCGTAGATGATGAACGATGGATGGTAGACGATGATCTACGGTCACCGGTCCATCATCAGTTCCCCACATTCAGATCGTACCACCGCAGCAGCGCTTGGAGCACATCGCGGCTGGGGGACGCCATGCGCGTCGTGCGCGGGATGACGGCCTCCACGCCCTGGCTCTGCCATTTGGTGAACAGGGTGTCGCCGTCGGTGACGCTCACGTCGTTGACGACCGGCCGCAGCCCCTGCTGTACGGCGAGTTTTTGCACATCCGTGGTGAGCAAATACTGCTCGAACTGCAACGCGGCATTTTTCTCGGCCGCGGTCGTCTCAGGGCCCACCCAGATGGTGTACGGGAAGTCGAACCAGGTCACATACTTGGGGTAGCGGATCACCAGGGGATCGGACCAGCGCGTGCGAATGCCTTCCATGCTGTTGAGCAAGTCGCTCTCCAACAACTGGCCGCCGTCCCCCGCGGAGTAGCCGAACAGGGCAAAGTCCTCAGCGGTATACGCGCTGGCGCCGCTGACGTCGGTCAGCGAGCCCAACATCTCTTTGAGCCACGCCTGGAACTTGAGATCGGTCACGTCGGCGGTCGAAATATTGGTCCGGTCGTAGTACTCGCCCGCGGCGGCAATCATCGCAGCCAGCCCGCCCACGTTGCGCCGGGGATTGGGCACAACCAGTTTGAACAAGCCCCAGCCCGGATCGCCGCCCAACTCGGGCCAGCCGCCCTTCGCCACCGCGGCATCGTGGATGGATTGCCAGTTGATCTCGCCGAAATGCTTGGTCAGGGTGTCGGCGCGGCTGCTGTAGAGGCCCCATACGAAAAGCGAGATGGCGATGGGCCGCGCGCGATACTCACCGTCGGTCAGGAAGATATCTCGGCCAATGCGCTCTTTGTATGACACGTTCGCCAGCTCCACCAGGTAGCGGCTATCGGGGATCCAGACGGTGGGAAAGTTGGTCTGGAGTTTCTTCAGCTCATCGGCGCTCAGTTGGTCGCGCGTCTTGCCTTGCGGGAGCGCGCCGAAATCGTCCCGGTCGAACTTGCCCAGCGCGGTCAGGCCATCCATGGCGACGACCTGAATCTCCACCGACTGGCCATCCTGGGTGGGATTGGTCGCGTTGAAGCGTTTGGCCGCCTCCCGCACCCACGGCTCGACCGGCAGAGCGGTCAGTATCCGCACCTGGATCGGGCCTTTGGGTGTGGCGACAAGCGGCTGCACCGTGTTCGGGTTCCACCGCTGCCAGCCCAGCCCCGCGCCGACAACCAACAGCACGATGCCCAGGATCAGGAAGAAGATGGCCTGGGTGCGCCGGCCGCGCGTGGCCGCAAACAGGATGATCGCAGCGATCACCGCGGCCGCGCCGACGGCCAGGGTTGCGATGATGGGAGCAAGAGACATATTGCTCTCCTTGATTTTCTCCAACTGGCATTCTGAGCGGGGGTACGGCTCAACTTCTGTTACGGCAACCCACCGGCGAAGAATCTCATCCGGCTAATGCGAGATTCTTCGCCGGTGTCTCATCGCAACGAGTGTTAAGGGGTCAACCCGCTCAGAATGACAACGGCCTACATGGCGTTATTGCGATGTCAACTCTGTGCGGCGGGATCCGGCGCGGGCGCAACGGGTTCGACCGGCTGAGCCGGCGGCGCGACAGCAACCGGCGCGGCCGCCGGGGGCGGCTCGGCCAGGCCGAGACGCGCCTTGCGCGCCTCCAACTGCGCCTCTAACTCCTTGCGGCGCAACACGTCCGGGGTTTCGCCGTACGCCAGGCCGCGCTGCTCCATCTGAGCCAGTTGGGCCTCCGCGACATCCAGCCGGTTGCGGATGGTGCTGACAACCCGATCCACGTCCGCATCCCCCGCGCCCTCCATGTCGTCCATCCGCTGCGCGGCCGCATCGGCCGCGGCCCGGCCCTGCTTGGCGCTGGCAAGGCCCTCGACCTCCGGCTCGCTCTGGCGCAACACCAACAGCCGGGCGTCGAGCTGGGTCTTGGTCTCGGCCAGCTTATCGTACTCCGACTCCAGGCGTTCGACCTTTTCGAGCAGCTTGCTGGCCGCCAGCCGGTTCTGGTTCAGCCGGTCCTGTGCGGCCAATGCATCCGGATCCAGGCCGGATTGGAGGAGCTGATCCACCTCCATGTCCTGCCGGGTCACAAGCGCCTGCTGTTCGTCGCTCTTCCGGCGCATCTGCGTGATCTGGCCGCGCAGCGTGATCATTTGCTCGGTCAACTGCTCCTGCAACTGCTGCAAGTCGCGGATATGCTGCCGGAACATGGCCGGTTCACTTGAGTTCGTCGCCCCGTCCACCAACCGGTTCAGATCGGCGGAGACCAGGATTTGAATTTTATCGAGAAGGGAAGCCATCTTGACCTCCGTTGGAACGTTCGCACGTTCGAACGTTGGAACGTTAGAACGTCGAAAAGTGACGAGCTTACCCCGCCTGCGCAGCGAGGCCCAGGCGCGCCTTGCGTGCGGCCAACTGCCCATCGAGCTCGCTGCGGCCCAGCACGTCGTCCATCTGCTTGTCGAGGCTGGCAGCACGCATCTCACTCTCGGCGGACGCGCGGTCCAACCGGCCGCGGATCGAATCGGCGATGCGCGCCACATCGGCGTCGCCGGCGCCGGACAGGTCGTCCAGCGACTTGATCGTCTTGGCGGTGATCTCCTTGGCCTTGGCGAGCTCCAGCAGCGCTTCCAATTCCTGGCGCTCCTGGCGGATCGTGGTCAGCTTCGCCTCAAGCTTGAGGCGCGCGTCCAGCAGGCTTTGGTATTCGCGCTGCATCTGATCGAGCTGCGACGCGTAGGTTTCCACCAGCCGCTGCGCCGAGTTTAGTTGGCTTTGCGCGGCGCGGGCCAGGTCGTCGCGGCCCTGCTGCAGAAACAGATCAATGTTGCGATCCAGCTCGGCCGCTTTCGCCTGCTGCTCCGCATATTTACGCTTGACCGTCTTCACCTGGCCGCCGACGGTGATCGTCGCCTCGGACAGGTCCTCGAGGTTGTTCTCCACCTCGCGGATGTACTGCTGGATGACCGCGATCGAGTTGGACTGCAAAGCCTGATCCACAAGATAGTGAAGATTGGCGGAAATCAGAGTGTTGACTTTTTCGATGAGCGTTGCCATGCAAATGCCTCCTGCTGGGGTGCAAACTAAGTGAATTGGGCTGCGCGATAATAATACGCAAAGGGCCGCTTTTTGATGCGGCGCGAAACATGCTAACAGTGAACGGCCTAACGCGCTTGACGCGCAACGGACGGACGGCTGACAGAGTAGCACTGGCACGTGAACACGTTGGCACGTAGACACGTTGACACGCAGGCACAGCATGGGGCAACTTGCCCATGCGCAAACACTCTAGTACATCCCGGCCAAATTAGGCCGCCGGTTAGTGTGATGGTAAGCTGGGGGCAGCACACACCAGGAGTGAAACGATGGCTGGCCCCCAACCTACAGCTATAACGTTGAGTGATCGGCAGCAAAGTGCTTTGCAGCACTTGCTGCGTCGCCAGACCAGTACGCAACGGCTGGTCAGGCGGGTGAAAATCATTGTGGCTGCCGCCGATGGCAGTAACAATGAGCAAATCGCTAAACGTCTCGGACTGCACCGCGAGAGCGTCCGGCAGTGGCGCGAGCGCTGGCTGAATGCCGCTGCTGGCTTGGCTGCTGTCGAGGCTGAGGAAAGCGCCGAGAAGCCCTTGGCTGAGGCTATCGAGGCGCTCCTCGCGGATGCGTACCGTTCCGGTGCGCCCAGTTGCTTCAGTGCCGCACAGATTGTGCAGATCATCGCCGTGGCCTGTGAGGAACCGTCGGCTTCGGACCTCCCGATTACGCACTGGACGCCCCAAGAGTTGACTGACGCAGTCATCAAACGGGGCATCGTCGCCAGCATTTCAGCCCGCAGTGCGGGGCGATTTTTAAAGCGCTGCCGATCTCAAGCCGCATCTGAGTCGCTACTGGCTGAATTCGGCACCGGCCGAACCGGAGCAGTTCAACCGGGAAGTCAAGACGGTGTGTGATCTCTATGCTGAAGCGCCCGTGCTGCATGCGGCGGGCGTACATCTCGTCAGCAGCGACGAAAAGACGGGCATCCAGGCACTGGAACGTATCGCTGCAACTCTGCCGATGAAACCTGGGTTGGTCGAACGGCGTGAGTTTGAGTATATCCGGCACGGCACCCAATGCCTGACCGCCAATTTCGAGATCGCCACCGGTCGAGTCATCGCACCGACCATTGGTGACACCCGCACTGAAGCGGATTTCGTCGCCCATGTCGCCCAGACGGTGGCTGAAGATCCGCAGGGTACCTGGATCTTCGTGTTGGATCATCTCAACACGCACCAATCCGAGTCGCTGGTGCGCTGGGTCGCCCAGCAATGCGCCATCCGGGATGACTTGGGCCGCAAGGGCGAAAACGGTATTCTGGTCAACATGGCGGCACGCGCCGCTTTCCTACAAGACACGACGCATCGCATCCGCTTCGTCTATACGCCAAAACACACGTCGTGGCTCAACCAAGTCGAAATCTGGTTCAGCATTCTGGTGCGCCGCCTTTTGAAGCGGGGTAGCTTCACGTCCAACGCAGAGTTGCGCCAACGTATCCTGGATTTCATCGAGTTTTTCAATCGGGCCAAGGCCAAACCCTTCAAATGGACTTACGCCGGTCGCCCGCTAACCGTCTGAACCGGCGGACGATTTCTGACGGGTTGTACTAGTGGGTCGTTTGGCTTGAAGTGAGCTATTCTTTGTCACCCTGAACGGG
>CAZYGI010000059.1:0-14482 GCA_964647255.1 uncultured Anaerolineales bacterium
AAAGGTCCTGGGTTGCGCGGGCGGGTTTCGTTCCGAACTCCTGCTCAAGCATCGCGGCGCACGCATGGTAGACGCGGTGCGCGTCGGCGCGCTGGCCCAGCGCCAGGTGCAGGCGCATTAAGTGACGGTAGGCCGCCTCGTTCAACGGATCATGCTGGAGCAGGTATTGCGCGTACGGGAGCGCACCGCTGTAAGCTCGCTGCGCTTCCAACGTCAGGACCAGCCGTTCCAGGGCGGCGCCGTAGCGCCCGTGCAACCGTTCGCGCGGGGGCAGAATCCAGTCGTCATAACAATCGGGCAGCAGCTCGCCGGCGTACGCGGCAACCGCGGCCGCCAGTGCGCGTGCGGTTCCGACACGGTCGGCGCCTTCAGCTTGCGCCACAGCCGTTTCGAATTCCGCCACATCCAGGAGCAGGGGCGCGTCCGCGCGCCATTGGAGGGTCTGGCCGGTGGCGGCGAGGTAGTCGTCGGCGTGTGGCAAGGCCTGGCGGAGCCGGGTGAGCAGCGTGCGCAGATTTTTGCGCGCCTGTTGATCCGGCGTATCGGGCCAGAAGATGTAAGCTAATTGCTGCCGCGAAACCGGCGTATGGCGATGCAGGACGAGGTAGGCCAGCAAGTGCTGGAGGCGCGCCTGGTCGAAGCCAGCGACAGGCTCGTCGCCTTGCAGCAGGCGAAACGGTCCAAGCAGATAAAGCTGAAGGCGCGCCGTGGGCATTCTTCCCCATCCATTCGGCCTTATTATCACATGGACAACACAGACCGTCAAAGCGCCCGGCAACCGCGGCCCCCGCATTTCGCATTTGGGGCAAGAAGTAGTACACTGGCCCGGCTTGTGGTGGTCCGGCGGGCCTTCGACCGGCACACCGCACGGATTTTTCAACAGAGGGATGGTCCATGAGCGGGATCAACGGTCTTGTTTGGGTATTTTCGGTTGTGTTAGCTGTGGTGTTCATCCTCGCAGGCCTGGTGAAGGCCTACCGCTACGAGGAAGCCAAGAAGCGGCTGCGCTGGGTGGACGGCTTGTCAAAGGAGTTCGTCCGGCTCATCGGCCTGGTCGAGGCCGTGTGCGGTGCGGGGCTGATCCTGCCGGTGGCGACAGGCTTCTACCCCTGGCTGACCCCGGTGGCGGCCAGCATGCTCGCCTTGATTCAGGTCGCGGCCATCGGCTTCAACGCCCGGCGGAAAGATCGCGACGAGATCGCACTGAATGTGATGCTTCTGGTCTTGATACTCGTCGTGCTCTATGGCCGTGTCGGATTGATCGCGCCCCGCTGAAGATCAAATGCTGCGGCGCACACACTACGGGCGCCGCAGCATTCAGAGGAGTGACCCACACACCGGCCAGCCGGTGTGTGGGTTATTTCTTTCTTGTCTTTTGCCAGTGAACCTCCGCCCGCGACCAGTTTCGCAGCCGCCAGGCCCAACCCGCAGGATACCCCAGCATTTTTGCAACATCGCCCACCGCGCGGATGATCGGGACGAAGAGCACGGCCTTGACCCGTTCGCCCGGCGCCAGCGCGGCCAGGGCCGGCCGCAGCCGGCGATACGGTGTGGCGCAGTAGAACAGCACGCCGGCCACCAACACCAGCCACCAGCCCGGTGACTGGAACACGCTGAGCGCGAGCAGACCGGGCAGGGCGATCAGGTAGGTGACATAACGAATCAGGTGCCGTTTGCGCCACAGATCGGCCTTGCCGTCCCCGCGGGCGTAGCGGTAATACTGTTTGAAGAAGGATTTCAGCGTGCCGCGGGGCCGAAAATGCGCCACTGCCTCCGGCGCCCAGGCGAACGGGCCAACGGCGTTGCGCAGGCGAAAGTCAAAAATCAGATCTTCGCAGTAGTCAATCCACTCGGGGTAGCCGCCTGCCGCCTCCCAGGCGGTTTTGGTGAACGCTACAGAGCGGCTGGAGGGGAGAAAGCTCTCCGGTTTGATCTCGCCGACCGTTGGGAGCACGGTCGCGCCCATCGCAGTCTCGAAGGTGGTGTGAACGTCGGGGACGAAGAAGCCGGCGACGGCGGATAGCTTGCGGCTCATCGTCGTCGGCTGATCGCTCTGAAGTTCCGGCGAGCTGCCAGCGGCGAGCTGCCAACTGCGATCTGCCGTCAGCGGTTCCAGCAGTTTTTCCAGCCATTGCGGCTCCAACCAGACGCCCGCGTCCACGGAGGCGATCACCTCGCCGGTGGCCGCGGCGACCGCGACGTTACGGCCGCGGGAGATGTTGGCGCCCGGCTCGACCAGGATGCGCAGCGGCAGCCGGTCGGCGTACGCCTGCATCACGGCGACGGTATTGTCCCGCGATCCGCCGTCCACGATCACGATCTCATCGGGCCGACGGGTTTGGCCGGCGAGGCTGTCCATCAGACGGCGGATGGCTTCCCCTTCGTTAAGCACGGTGCAAATGACGGTGACGCGCAAGCGGCCTCCTTTTTGGCGGCTGTTGACGGCTGGAACGAGCACAGGTATTATACCGGATGCATTCCTGATTCCAACAATCATCCGCACGCGGAGGCGCGCCATGAGAATCCGACCCAGCAAAGGGCTCACCTTTGACGATGTGCTGCTGATCCCGCAGCGTTCCTCGATCGTTTCCCGGCGTGATGTGGACACCTCCTCCTGGCTTACGGCGGCGATTCCGCTTCGAGTGCCCGTCTTGAGCGCCAATATGGACACCGTCACCGAGGCTGCTATGGCGATCGCAATGGCGCGTGCCGGCGGTTTGGGCGTGATCCACCGGTTCATGACCGTGGAACAGCAGGTGCGGCAGGTAAGGCAGGTCAAGCGGTCGCAGGGTTTCATTGTGGACACTCCGTACGGGATCCGCCCGGATGCGCCCATCGGCGAGGCGGCGCGGCTCATGAAGGCGTACGACGTCGGCAGCCTGGTCGTCACGGCCGACGATGGTCGTTTCGTCGGGCTGATCACCCAGCGCGACATTCTGCTGGCGCCGCCGAATCTGACGCTGGTGCGCGACGCCATGACGCCGGATGAGAAGGTGGTGAAAGTGCCGCCCGGCATCACGCAGGATGAGGCGAAGGCGCTCTTGTACGAGCACCGCCTGGAGAAGCTGCCGGTTGTGGATGCGCAGGGTCGGATCGCCGGGCTGGTGACGGCGCGCGACGTGGCGAAGGCGCAGGAGTATCCCGACGCCACACGGGATAGCCAGGGCCGGCTGCGTGTCGGCGCGGCGATCGGGGTCGCACCGGGCGAGGTTGACCGGGCGGCTGCGCTGCTGGCGGTCGGCGCCGACGCGCTGGTGCTGGACATCGCGCACGGCCACGCCGATCACTGCATTGCGTTTCTGAAAACGTTGCGCGAGCGGTTCCCCCGCGCGCAGATTGTGGCGGGCAACGTGGCGACTCGCGAGGGCGCGCGTGAGCTGGCGGAGGCCGGCGCGGATGCGATCAAGGTCGGTATCGGGCCGGGCTCGATTTGCACGACGCGCATGGTTACGGGGTGCGGCGTGCCGCCGCTCACCGCGATTATGGCCGCCGCGGGCGGCCCGGCTGAGAGCGGCCGCGCGACGCCGATCATCGCGGACGGCGGCATCCAGAAGTCCGGCGATCTGGTAAAGGCCTTGGCAGCCGGCGCCAGCACGGTGATGATCGGCAGCCTGTTTGCCGGCTGCGAAGAAGCGCCTGGCTCCCCCGTGATCCGCGACGGCCAGAAGTTCAAGGTCGTGCGCGGAATGGCGTCGCTGGGCGCAGCGATCGGCCGCAAGGCCGCGGAGAAGGTCCAGGACGAGAGCGCGGAAAGCCAGGAGGAGTGGGACAAAGTGGTGCCGGAAGGCGTGGAAGCGGTCGTGCCCTACCGCGGCCATGTTCATGAGCTGCTCTATCAGCTCGTGGGTGGGCTGCGCTCCGGCTTGAGCTACGGCGGCGCGCACACGATCCGGGAGCTGCAGGAGCACGCGGAGTTTGTCGAGATCACCGCGGCCGGTGCGCGCGAGAGCGGCAGCCACGACGTCAGGCGGCTCTAGTACAACTGGGCGGAAGTGGCGCGGTGGTTTTGTAGCACAATCCTCTGGATTGTGCAGACGCAATCCAGAGGATTGCGCCACAACAAACCGCTGGTGCATTTACGCCGACGTGTACTAGCCTCCCTGCCTTTCGAAGAAGACCGGATTCGAGCCTTCAGACGGCCTCTTCCCGACGAAAGCCTTGCGCCTGAAACACCAACTGAGAGAGGTCTTTGCTCAAATATGGCTCCCGCCGCTCTCCACCCACGCGTTGGCCGTCTGCGGGTCGTCGTCCAGCCGTAGGTGAGCGACCGTGCTCTCCAGCGCGATCATGCGCGCGGTGAGGTGCCGCAGCAGCTCGGCGTTCAGGTCGGGCAAGCGGTTGTGTTGGAGGTCCTCGCGTTCGGTTTCAGGCAGGTCGCCGTTGCGCAGCCTGATCCGACCGGGGATGCCGACTACCACGGAATGCGGCGGCACATCCTTGACCACGACTGAGTTGGCGCCGATGCGACTGTGTGCGCCGATGCGGATCGGCCCCAACACCTGTGCGCCGGCGCCCACCACCACGTGATCTTCCAGCGTCGGATGACGCTTCACCTTCTCCCAGCTTACCCCGCCCAGCGTGACGTTGTGATACAGCGTCACGTTTGCGCCGATCTCCGCCGTCTCGCCGATGACCGTGCCCATGCCGTGGTCAATGAAGAAGCCCGGGCCGATCTGCGCGCCGGGGTGAATCTCGATCCCGGTGAGCCCGCGCGAGATATGGCTGACCCCGCGCGCAAGCAGCTTGAAGTTGTTGCGCCACAGCGCATGCGCCAACCGGTGCATCCACAGCGCATGCAGGCCGGGATAGAACAGCAGGACCTCAACCACCGAACGCGCGGCCGGGTCGCGGTCAAAGATCGCCTGGATGTCTCGGCGGAGTGTGCTCATATCTGACCCCAAATTGAATCAATCTTCGCTTTCGGCCGGCCCGATGTCTGCTCGGGGCGCAAGCGACTCGCACCTGGCCCACATCTCGACGTAGTCATAGGCTGAACGGAACAGCGGTGCGAGCTCTCTGGCTGTCAGCCCGATGTTCCGCATGTCCTGCAGAAAATCGGGGAGCATGCCGTAATGGGCCATGCCATCTACATTGTAGTCAAAATCGCGACGCAGCCCGGCTTTTGAGCGGGTCAGAGGGCGATTATCCCCCTTCATCTGATCCCATTTTACCCAGATGGCATTGATCTGCGCTGCCAGCCGACGGGTCTGCTCGTCCTGCCAGGCCGCCGGATCAGGCGCAGGATGCCTGCGCGCAAGGTAGCCGGCCCGTCGTGCGGTCGGCCAGTCGTTTAGCTGGTCGTCGGCGGCCGGGATCCGCAGATCGGCCGCAAAAAAGCCCTCGGTCATATGATCCACCGCTGGCTGATCGTGCCGGATGCGCGCGGCCTCCATCGCCTGGCGGACGGAGGCCTCCGGGAAATCGGAGGCCGGATGCCGGTGGATCCACGGGTTATAGCCCGCCTCGTACTGTGCAATCGCCTGCCAGATGTCTTCCTCTTCTTCGCTGTATGCGCCGGGATCAGCGGCATCGAAACGGTGCCAGCGATAATCCAGGATTGGCTCGTCGTAGGCCACGCCGTTGACCTGTTGATCAATCTCGCGACGGCGGTCGGCCAGGCGTCGCTTGTCGCCCTTCGCGCCGAACGCGGCGAAGGGACCGAAGCGGGGCCCGGGCAGCCCGGCCGCGCCGTTGACGTCGGTCCCGATGCCCACGCCCCGGCCCCCCGTCTTCGCTACAGCGTAGAGATACGCCTGCGCGAAGGAGGTCGTGGAGCCTGCGCACGGTGAACCGACCTTCTCAGCCAGCTCAGGCAGACACTGGCGCAACCCGGCGATGTCTCCCTGATTGATGATCGGCGCAACAATGCCGCCCAGGGCCGCGATGCGCTCGATCTGATCCCCGCGCTTGCCGGCTTCGTGTGCGATTTTGTGCACGTCGCTGGTGCCGTAGCGTTCGTGCCAGTCTTTGCCTTCGAGCTCACCCTCGCCGCTGAACAGCAGATCGCGAAACCAGGTGTGCGAGCAGATCACCGGATAGCCACGCTCCTCGGCCAGGGCCAGCGCGGCGTCGGTCGTCTTCTCGGACATGTGATCCACGTCTATGATCATCCCGCGAGCCATCATCTCTTCTAGCAGGATGATGCCGTAGGCGTTCAGCCCGCGCACATTGGCATGGCCCCCGCGCAGCTTCGGCGCCTTCTGGGCCTCGAGCAGGTTTTGAACGCCGGGCAGATGGTCTATCAGGGTGCGCCGGCTCATGTTGCGCCGGCTGCGTCCTGAGATCGCCACCGATCGCTCGATTCCATCTATCAGATCGTCGCCGTCGAGGTCGAGGCGATAGCGGACGCCGGTGGGCCACCGATCCTCCACCTCCCAGCGCTCGCCGGTGACGAAGATATTTGCCGTCTCCAGGAAGCGCATGTAGATGGCGGTGCCGCCGAACGCGTTGTTCGTCAGATGAACCGGGGTGATCTGGCGCACACCCAGACCGTGGAGCCAATCAAGCTCCGCGCCGATGACGCGGCGTGCTTCTGCCGGATCGCCGCGTGACAATGCCTCGAGATCCTCTGGCCGCCGCCAGTTGCCGAGAGAATCTACCTCAACGCCAAGCAGCACGGCCAGTCGGTTCTCGCCGATGACCTGGCGCGCCTCCTCGGCCGAGTAGACGATCTGCAGCCAGCCGCGGCCCGGCCCGCCGCCCTGCGCCTCGATCCAGGCCCCCATCTCCTTCATCGCCGCAACCTGGCGTTCGATCGCGTTCCGGTCATCGGTTGGCAGCGCCGGATCGGACTTGGTCGCCAGCAGCTCATTGTTGACCGCCAGGCAGGTCATGAGCCGCAGGCCGCCCTGGTACGCCCGGTAGATCCAGTCAATATACGCCTGCTGATGCACCAGCGTTGTGAAGCGCGGCCAGATGATGAAATTGGGCCAGCCGCCGCCCGCCGGATGCCCGAACTCCGGGTTCACGTCGAGCAGGCCGCCGTGGATCGGCTCGCAGGAGCTCAGCGCAAATTCGATGCCTTCGGGGCCCGGATGCTCGGGATCATAGGGCCTGCCCCAAAAGGCCGTGCCGCCGAAGGCCAGATGCGCCATCAGGTGCGCGTGCGGGTCGGCGAAGCCCCAGAGCGGGACGCCGGGATCTGCCTCCCAGTAGTCGCCTCCCAGCGGCACCCGTTCTGCCGTTCTCTGAAGTGGTTTTAACGTGCTCATCGCCTCTCTCCAGGAATTGTAATCACAAGTGAACGCTGGCTGTGCGCGAGGCTCATGTCCGGATGAGCCTCGCATCGGTATGAGTATCGCATAGTTCGCCGATGCCTGAAGTGCCCGCTCTACCCAATCGCCAAGAATCCGGTTTGCCCGCCGGCCTCACGTCACGTCAGGCCTCCAAATGTGCAAACAACGCCGTGCTGAGATAGCGCTCGCCGTTCGACGGCACGATAACCACGATGCGTTTGCCCGCGTTCTCGGGGCGGCGGGCCACTTGCAGCGCGGCGTGGATCGCCGCGCCGGAGCTGATGCCCACGAGCAAGCCTTCTTCTTTCGGCAGACGCCGCGCCATGGCGAACGCCTCATCATTGGTCACCGGGATGATCTCATCAATCAAAGCGGTCTTGAGCACTGCGGGCACGAAACCGGCGCCGATCCCCTGGATCTTGTGCGGGCCGGGCTTGCCGCCGGCGAGCACAGGCGAATCGGCCGGCTCCACCGCGACGATTTTGAGGCCGGGCCGTCGCGCCTTCAGGACGTCACCGATGCCCGTCAGCGTGCCGCCGGTGCCCACGCCGCCGACCAGGAAGTCCACCTGACCGTCGGTGTCGCGCCAGATCTCCTCGGCGGTGGTGCGGCGATGGAATTCCGGGTTCGCGGGGTTCTTAAACTGCTGCGGGATGAAATAGCGCCCGTCGGCCGCGGCCATCTCGTTTGCGACGCGGATCGCGCCCTTCATGCCTTCGCTGCCGGGGGTCAGCACCAACTCGGCGCCGTAGGCGCGCAGCAGCTTGCGCCGCTCGAGGCTCATGGTTTCCGGCATCACCAGGGTGCAGCGGTAGCCCTTCGCTGCGGCCACCATCGCCAGGCCGATGCCGGTGTTCCCGCTCGTCGGCTCCAGGATGATCGTGTCCGGCTTGAGCTGGCCTGCGGCCTCCGCGGCTTCGATCATACCCAGCGCGATGCGGTCCTTGACACTGCCGCCGGGATTCTGGAACTCCAACTTAGCGAGCACTTCGGCGCCCGCGCCCTCTGTCACTCGGTTCAGCCGCACGAGCGGTGTGTTGCCGATCAATTCGTACACGTTATTGGCGATTTTGGACATCGAATTTGCTCCTCCGTGATGCATGATGTGTGTTGCGTGACACCGTCAGGTTCCGAAAAACAAAAAAGCTCATCCGGGCTTGGTTGCCCTGCGATGAGCCGTACTGGACTGAGAGGTTGGAGATTGGAGGTTGGAGATTGGATCTCTGGAGGCGATAACCTCTGCTTCCAATATCCAACACTGACTTTTAGCTTCTAAGTTCTAACTTCCAACGTTCTATTTCCTGCGCGACCCACCGCAACGCGTGGCCTCAGCGAGCGTGGGCGGCGCCGGTTGCCGTCTCACGCCCGCCGCAAACACGAGCAGGTGCGGGCGATGGTTCGTCGGGAACGCGAATAGATCATAAATGCGAACTACCTTTCAACGGTCACGAGTGTAGCTGAACGGTAGGCCGGCGTCAAGTAAGCGAGACTCCGGTGAGCCTGATCTCCCTGGCCGCGCCTGCGGCAATGCGAAACCCCCTAAGCGTGGGATGATCCTGGTGGACGCGGCTGACGATCAGGTAAATGCTGTCCGGGTAAGCTGCCTGGACGATGTCAGTTTCCGAGGGCGTCTCGGGGCCGCAGGGGTGCGAGTGGTAGATGGCGACCGGGCCCAGCCCCGCGTCCGCCATCTCGATGGTCCGGGCCAGGGTCTCAGGGTCGAGCTCGTAAGCGATCTGCGGCGTCGGCGAGATGTTGCGGCCGGGGTAGACAGCCTCTGCCCGGAGGATCACCGGGCGCATCGTGGCGGCTTCAGTCGCTGCGGACCCGGCCGGACGACCGAAGCCGTTACTGCGTGGATTTTCGTGTCGCCCCGCGACCAGCCCACAGACTTCCTCCGGCAGCCCTTGTCGTGCATGGTTGATGATTTCCGCCGCCAGCCGGGCCGGCAAGATGAGCGAGTCTGCCATGAGCTATCCGCTATTTCCCGTCTGCGATCAGTTATCCGTCAAAAAAAGGATTGTTCAGCCGCTCCTCGCCGACGGTGCTGGCCTCGCCGTGGCCGGGGAGCACGGCGTAGTCGTCGGGCAGGCTCAAGATCTGCCCGCGGATGGCAGCCAGCAGCGTGCGCAGGTCGCCGCCCGGCAGATCGGTGCGGCCGATGGAGCCGGCGAAGAGCGCGTCACCGGTGAAGGCGGAGCGGCCTGAGTGCGCTACAAAGGTGACGCTGCCGGGTGAGTGGCCGGGTGTGTGCCGCACTTCCAGGCTGATGTCGCCGACCTGGACGAGCTCGCCCGGCGTCAGGTCACCCGCGATAGCCGGCGGTTCGCCCGGATCGTAGCCGAGCCAGGAGCGACAGGTGCGCCCCATCGCGGCCACGAGCGGTCGCTCGGCGCGGTGGATGTAGAACGGCGCGCCGGTCTGCTCGCTCAATGCCCGGACCGCCAGCAGGTGATCGAAGTGCCCATGCGTCGCCAGGATGCGGTTGAGCGCCAGCCCATGCCGGGCCAGGACGCTCAGGATGGCGCCGGCCCTGTCGCCGGGGTCAATCACCACGGCCTGGCGCGTGCGCGCGCAACCCAGGATGTAGCAGTTGACGGCCAACATGCCGACGGGAAGCGTTTCGAGAATCAAGGGAGGGAGGCGCTCCTGGACGCGGGAAGTTTATTGTGCGGCCGGCTGCACCTTCACGGTGCCCAGATAGGCCGGCCCTCCGGCCTGGGTTTTGGCGTCGGGCTCCATCACCAGGCTGAGCCGGTAGGTGTCAGGGGGAAGATCGTCCGGAAGTTGGAGATCGTGTTCCCCGCGCACGATGTCGCCCTCCTGCCAGAGGGTGGTCGCGTAGGTCGCGCTGACCAGCGGCGCCTCCAGCGTGGCGACGGTGGCGCCGTTGCTGTCGTTCAGCGTGACGCTGAACCACCAGTCGGCGCGCGGATGCGCGTTGGCTTGCCAGTAGAAGGTCAGATGCAGACGGTCGCCGGGGTTGATCGGCGTTTCCGGCGCATGTCCGAAACCGCGCTTGTAGCGATCATGTCCCAGGAGGGCAATGCTGCCGAAGTCGAACCGTTGGGTGAACATCATGTTCAGCGCCTCCAAAGCCGGCGGCGTCTGGGAGCGCGCCACGGTGATCGGCGGCAGGCTGTAGAAGTCACTGCCGTCCGGCAGCCTCAACCGCCCCATGGTTTGCATGTCATAAAGGCCGATGATGCGCCGATAGGTGCCGGGCGGCGTGCCGGGTGGGATCAGGAGGCCGTGATTGTCTTGCACCACTTCGCCCGGCTGCCAGGTATCGGTGGGACGGCCCTCGCCGGCCGGCTCTGCATCGCGCTGCGCGATCACCTGGTCGCGGGGATCGAGCAACTGCAAGAAGACCTTATAGCG
The DNA here is from genome assembly GCA_964647255.1 of uncultured Anaerolineales bacterium. Lineage (GTDB taxonomy): Bacteria > Chloroflexota > Anaerolineae > CG2-30-64-16 > CG2-30-64-16 > CAWJEL01. The sequence continues at coordinate 10,617 of CAZYGI010000059.1, forward strand.
CCGGTCGAGCTTGTGCGCCGCCTGCCAGATCAACTGGAGCTGTGTCACCTCCCCTGCGCTCGGCGTCAAGTTCCAGCCGCGATAGCCCAGCAGCCCGATCGCGTTGCCGAAAGGCACGTTGACGCCATCTTGCACCTCTGCGGGCGGGTTGCGCTCAGGCATAACGTACACAGCCAGGCGCACGTTGCCGTGCCAGTTGTCCAGGGTCTTGTAGCCGCGGCTGTCCATCCAGGCCTGGATCACCCCCTGGGGATCGGCCTCTTCCGCGGCCCAGTAGATGGCGTACACTTTGTCATAGGCCAGGAGCTTCGCCATCTCGGCCTGAGTCGCCTGCAGGTTCAGGGGTCGTTCGCGCGGCAGCGGATAGATGGGCAGACCGGAATGGAAGTAGTAGTCGAAGACCTCCTGCTGCCCCGGTGCGGTTAACAGGATGGCGTCGTTGGCGTGGGCCGTCGCGCGGATGAACTGAGCGATGCCGCGGTAGTCATCGCGCGCGACCTTGGGATCAGTGTAGTAGCGGATCAGCGTCTGCCCCGCCAGGATGCCGAAGGCGCCAACGACCGACAGCGTCCACAGGATGGCGGCTGCGCTCTGCCACCAACGGCGGCCTGCGGGCATGTCAGCGGGCGCAGCGGCCCGCGCCTGATGCAGGTTCCACAGCCATTGGATCGGCCCGATCAATGCGCGGGCCAGGAGCAGGGCCAACGCCGGGCTGGCGATGAGCAGGAATTTGAGATACGCCTCTCGATAGAGGCCCAGCCCCAGGATCATCGCCGGCGCAGCGAGAACCCAGGCCACCGGCATGAGAAGGCGCAGCCAATCCCGGCGCCCCTTTCCTTTGATCATGACCGGCCACGGCAGCGCACCGATCAGCGCCAGCGCGGGCAGCAGCCAGCCCCACCACGCCGTCGCGCCGTTCTGGGCGACCGGGCCCAGGCTCAACGTGTTCAGCAGCACCCGGACCTGTGTCAGGAGGTCAGTCTTGACCGCGATGCGCGGCCAGGCGCCGAGCTGGTGCACCGCGATGCCCAGCCAGGGCGCGTAGCAGAAGATCATCAGCACCAGCAGGAGGATCCAGCGCAACGCGCGCCAGCCGACCGCCCCGCGGTGCCACGTCTTGATGAGCCACAGCCCGTAGAGCAGCGTCAGCAGGCCGATCATCAGCGCGAACGCGTAGTGCGTGTAGAGGCCGGCCGCGCAGACGAGCGCCAACAGCACGCCGGAGAACGACAGCGGCGGCAGCCCTGCCCGCGGCAACAGCCCCCCGGGCGAGGCGCCACTCGGCAGCCGCGCATCTTCCCGCGAGACGTACCAGCAGAAGCTGAGGACGGCCAGCGTCGCCTCCAACGCCGCCAGGATATACATGCGGGCTTCCTGGCTGTAGTAAACCTGGAACGGCGCCAGCGCGGCGAAGGCCGCGGCCACCAGCCCGGTGGCGCTGTTGAAGATTTTCGTGCCGAGGGTCGCCACCGCCAGCACCAACAGCGTACCGATCAGCGCACTGAGTGAGCGCAGTGCAGCCTCAGTCGTGCCGAAGAGCCGCGTCCAGAGGTGCAGCAACCAGTAATAGAGCGGGGGATGGATATCGTTGCTGGCATCGGCGGCGATGCGGGCGAAAGAGCGACCGGCCAGGGCGGCGCTGTTGCCCTCATCGGCCCAGAGGCTTTGCGCCCCCAGGTTGTAGAAGCGCAGCCCCGCCGCCGCCGCCAGGATGATCAGCAACAGGAAAATGATCAGTCCGGTGTCGCGTCGTGAATTTTTCATAGCGTTCTTTTATGAGGGTATGCTACGAGCAATGCAAGCTGCCGTGACGCGCAACACTGTAACAGATTATCGGTCGGTTGTCCAGTGGCCGGGGACACCGGACTTGCATCGCGCCAGCGCAACTCTGTCATCCTAAGCGGGTTGCCGACTCAACCTCCGTTGCGGGAGGGATTCAACATAACAGCCGCACCCTGAAACGATCATCTGGGCTCATCGGCGGATGGCGATGGCCGCAACCCCGGCGGAGGCTTCCGCTTTGACGGTGACTTGGTGCGCGCCGTCGTCCAGATCACGGGCCACGACGACGCCCCGGGCGGCATTCAATCCGTCGCACAGGATCGTCACCGCCGGGCGTTCATCCACGGCCACTGTGAGCGCGCCGCCGGAGTCCGCCGGGAAGATCGAGACGGTGCTGCCATGAAACGCGAAGCTCAATTGGCTGCCGGCCGCGCCCGCCCGCCAGATCTTGCCGAACGGCGCCGCGGCCGCAGGGATCGTCTCCCACGCGCCTTCGGACCGGATCGCCCAGCCCGCCGGCTCGTGCGTGCCGGGGTAGAGCGCCGGCTGCACCGCCGTGATGTACGCTTTGAGGCTGTGATAGGCCGGTTGCAGCGTGAAGTCGGGATCGGCGAGCCGGAAATACGCCTCGGGCCTGCCGGATTTCGCCCATTCGTCGGTGGCGCGCTTGAAATACCAGGTGTTGACCACGCCGACCCACGGCCACTCCGCCAGGATGCGCTGGTACGCCAACACCTCGTAGCGCGCTTGCGTCTCTGGGCTGACCCGGCCGTAGTTGGCTGGCACGCCCTCCGGCGCGGCGTTCCACGCCATCTCGCTGATCCAGATCGGCTTGGCCGCGTCGCCGTTTGCCACCATCACGTCGCGCACGAACTGCGGCCGGCTGAAGTTCATCACCCGCGGGTGCATGCGTCGGTCGGTCGGCCCGGACCACAGGCCGTAGTCCTGCATCGCCATGATATCAAAATAGGGCGCGGCGCCTGCGTCGTACATCCGCTGGAGAAAGATCAGGTCGTTGAGCGCGTTGTTCGGCGGCGGCGCATCCGGCTGGAGCGCGATGGTGCTCGCCAGCGCACCGGAGATGATCACGACGTTCGGATCGGCCTCACGGGCGCGGGTCGCTGCGATCTTCAGCAGCCGGGTGTAGTCCTCCGGGCTGATGCTGTAGCTGCCCCACTCCGGATAGATGTTCGGTTCGTTCCAGATCTGATAGTAGCGGATGCGGCCCCGATAGCGCCCAACGAGCTGGTAGACGAAGTCGCCGAAGTCCGCGTAGTTGTCGGGCGGGGCAAAGGTATTCTGTTCGTTGTTGACCGCGCGGCTCCACGCGGGCGGCGTGCTGACGCGGACGATCAACTCCATGTCGTACTTCTCGGCCAGGTCTACGATCTGATCGTATTTGGCCCAGGCCGATTTGGTGGGCGCGTTGCGGTGATCCTCGAAGTCGCCTTTGCCGTGGATTTCGATGTCCTGCCAGGGAAATTCCTGGCGCAGCCAGTGGAAGCCCGCCTCGGCCGCCAGCTTCACCGTCTGCTCGCGCTTGGCCGGCTCGACCTCTTCGTTCAGGAAGACATTGACCCCGAACGGACTCACGTCGGTGTACCGAACGGGCGCCTCTGGCGCGAGATTCAGGCGCGGCCTGAGCAAGTCGGCACTGAGGTCGGTGAGGCCCTTGAGCTGGGAGAAGAGGCGTTCTTCGCCCGTGAGGTTGAAAAGCAGGGCGTTGAGCGGTTGTCGCGCCAGAAAAAACGCCGCGAGGAGGCCGGCCGCCAACAACACCGCGACCAGCACAGGCGCGAACGATCGGTGGGAGGTGCGTTTCATTCCGAGCACACGCCAGTGGCGGACGAATTTGACTCGATTGCCCTGCAGCGAGCATCCTGAGCGGGTGAACAGCGCAAGGTGCGGTGCGGCGAGTCGCCAGTCGAAGGATGCGGGCCGAGTTCTGTCCCAAGCCGCATGCTTCGACTGCACTCCGCTGCGAGAGTGGAGATCCGGCTGTTGCGCCGGATTCGCCGCTCCATTCCGCTCAGGGATGTAGGAAATGGTTTTTTGTCGAGTCGCGAGGCCTTCTTGACGTCTAC
>CAZYGI010000059.1:14492-23334 GCA_964647255.1 uncultured Anaerolineales bacterium
CTACTGCCTCGTATTCCTGAAGATGATGTTTGTCCACTGGCCCTGTTGGCACTTGTCGGTCACCGTTGCAGAGAATATATTCGATTTCGGTGCGGGCGCAGAGCCTCCCTCCAGGGTTAGGCCAGCTTCCGGGACATTGCTCGGGCACTCCACGACGTAGATCATAAACGGCCCCTTACAGTCACCGCCACCACAAGGTGAGAAGCTCCAGTTACCATCTCCCGCCCCACCGCCGCCGGAGAACTTGATTGTCCGTGGTCCGTAGTAATCAATGTAAATACAAACCCCGTTTTGGGGCGTGCCATTCTTGTATTGCACCTGTCCATCGAAGTGGACGATCCCACACTGCGGTGCTCCGATCGGCGATCCGGCGACCAGGGCCCAGTCATACTGTGGCGCCGCCGTCGGTTGCGGTTGCGGCGCCGCTGTGGGCTGCGGCCGCGCCGTTGGTTGCGGACGAGCAGTGGGCGCGATGGGCGCCGCAGGGATGTTCTGCGCCACCTGCACTGTCGCAGCATCGCCGCTGACGCTCACCAGGCTGGCGATGACCCAGGCGGGCTGGCCGTTCATGCTGAACTGATACCAGTCCCCGCGCCCATTCTTGCCGGTGATCTCGGCTGACTGGCCCGCGGCCAATTGCCCGATGACGGGGTAGTTGGTCCCCGGCCCCTGGCGCACATTCACCTGCTGGCCGACGGTCAGTCGCGCGACCGGGTTGGCCGTGGGCGCGGGCGTCGGCTGGGTGTTCTCTGCGGCTTGGGTCGGCGCGGGTTCCGGCGTCGGCGACGCGGGCGCCGGCGTGGCGGTCGGGAACGGGATCGGCGTCGGCGTCCAATCGGGCGTCGGGGTGAAGGTCGGTTTCGGCGTCTTCGTGGGCGGCACGGGAGTGGCTTGCGGTCCAAGCGTGGCGCAGCCGGCCAGCAGACCCAGCAGGAGGATCAAAGTCGTTAACAGAAAAAACTTGCGTTGCATTCAGCAGCTACCTCGTTACGGGCAGAGATCAGCCCGAAGATAACATGCCTGGTCTCCCAGGCAGCGCGATTATAACACGCGGGAACTTCTTGCCAAAGTTCAGGCAGGGCGAAGTCATGTTGCATGCGCCGCAATGGGCCGGCAGTTGAAACTGCGGCCTAAGGGTCGTGAAGCCACCCTACGGCGGCTGATAATGGTCGCCGTAGGGCGACCTGGCAACCTTAGCCGCAACTTCAGTTGCCAGGTGCAGCGGCGCCGCACACGATGAAATCGCCCTAAAGTTCAGGCGCCCCTTTGCGACGCCGTTCAGTCTCGGAAGGTTCCGCTGGGCCTATTTCCCTGCACACCGCTTCAGCCCATCCTGGGCGGGCTTGGAATCCGGGTTGACTTCGAGCGCCTTGTTGAACCATGTCCGCGCGTTGGTGCAGTTATCCAGGTAGGAGTAGGCCAGGCCGAGTTCGTAGAAGTATTCTTCGTTCTTCAGGCCCAGGTCGAACGCTTTGGTGAAGTTCTCGATGGCGGCTTCGTAATTGAGCTGGGTGTAGTAGACGCGTCCGAGGTGCGCGTAGGCCGGGGCGTACTCCGGGTCGAGATCAATCGCCTTGCGCAGGGTCGAGATCGCGCGGTCGGGGTCGCCGTTGAGCGCGCTGGCGTGCCCTAACGCATCGTAGCCGGTCGGCACATCGGGGTTCGCCTGCACGGCTTTGTCGAACTGAGCGATGGCGTCTTCGTACTCGTTGAGCACCATGTAGATGTTGCCCGCGCTCAGATAGATGTAACCGAGCTTGGGCGCCAGCTCGGCCGCGCGGGCATAGGTGTCCAGGGCGTCGTCCTGGCGCCCCTGCATCGTCAAGACGTACCCCAGGCTGCGCTGCACGACGCCGCTGTTGGCGTTCAGCTTGACTGCCTGCTCGGCTTCCTCCAGTGCGCGTGTCCAGTTGTTGCGGTCGGCGTAGACTTCGGCCAGGATTGCGTGGGCCTCCGCGGAGAGAGGATCCTTATCCACCGCCTGGAGCGCGATCTTGATCGCTTCATCGTATTCGCTGTTCCAGTCCAGCGCCATGGAGAGGATTGTCAGGTTCGCTGCGCTGCCGCTGATCCCCACGGCCTTGCGCGCCGGCTCGATCGCGCGCTCGGCGTGGCCGCGTAAGATCCACAGCCAGGCCATCTGGCGCAACGCCTCGTCGTTCTGCGGCTCCAGCTCAATGACTCGCGCATAACCTTCGGCGGCCGCGGCCAACAGCCCAGCCTTGTAGTTGTCCTCAGCCTCGGCCAGGAAGCTCACGGCGGAGCGCGTCGGCGTCGCGGTGGGCTGCAAGGGGTTGAACGGGTTCTCGAAGAACCGGGTTTGGGTCGCCAGATAGTAAATGCCCGGCGCCAGGACGAGCGCAAGCAGGAAGATGATAAGCCAGGGCGAGCGTCGTCGCCGCCCGCGGTAGCGCCGATCAATGTACATGCTTCCCTCGAATGACGTTCGTACGTTGACACGTTCGCACGTTGACACGTTCGCACGTTGACACGTGCTAACGTTCCAATGTGCGAATGTTCGTTCGTGCGCGTGCGGCGGCGATAGCTTCCATGATCACGCCGTGGATGCCGGGCTGACCGTTGCTGGCGATCATCCCCGTGTCCAGTATCCGTGATGGCCGGCCGGCGTAGTCGCTGACGAACCCGCCGGCTTCTTTGATCAGGAGCCAGCCGGGGAACCAATCCCACGGCTTGAGGTATTGCTCCCAGTCCGCCTCCAGGTGGCCGCTTGCGACCCAGGCCATCGCCATGGCTGCCGAGCCGAACCGGCGCACCGATTGGGAGCGCAGGTCCAACGCGGCAAACTCGGCATGTTTTTGCGCCGTGTTGACGCGGCGGCCGGACACGAAGCCGGTTGACAGCAGTGCGCGGCTGATCTCGGCGGTGGCCGACACGTGCAGGCGGGCATCCTGGCCCGCGACGCGCACCCAGGCGCCCGCGCCGGCCTCGGCCCAGTAGGTGCGGCCGGCGGAAGGATCGTGCGTCACGCCCAGCACCGGGTCCTCCCCGTGCACCAGCGCCAGGTTCACGCCGAAGATCGGCAGGCCGTGCGCGTAGTTCGTCGTGCCATCTATCGGATCCACGGCCCACCACCAGTCAGCCGCCGGCAGACCGCCGCCCGCGCTCTCTTCGGCGTGGATGGCGTGCGCCGGGAACGCTTCCTGCAGCGCCGCCGTGATGAGCCGCTCGGAGGCAACGTCCGCCTCGGTCACGATGTCGAAATGGCCGGTCTTCGTCCGGATCGCGTCGTCGGACAGGCCGCGGCGCAGGTACTCCAGCAGCAGCTCGCCGGCCCGCTGGGCCAACGAGATCGCAAATTCGCGCGTATTCAATTCATTATTTGTCATTGGTCATTCGTCATTTGTGATGTATCCCTGCCCGGATCAAATTCGGCCGCGCCTGGGTCAAGTAATCGCGGCCAAGCAGCTTGAGCATATCCGCCACCACCTTGCGCCGGGAATCGCCGGCGCGCGGGCAGGCGGGCGGCGGGGTTGGGAAGCCGCTGGCGCGGGCATAACGCGCCAGGTCGCTCTCCGGCACGTAGATCAGCGGTCGGATGAGCCGGAAGCGGCCGTCGAAATAGTCGGCGCACGGCGCAAACGTGCACACGTCGCCGCCCCACAGCAGGTTGAGCAGCGTCGTCCGGGCCGCATCGTCCGCGTGGTGGGCGAACGCGACGACATTGCACCCCAACGCATCCGCGGCCTGAAAGATTGCCTTGCGCCGCAGCCAGGTGCAGCGCTGGCACGTCAGCGGCGGCCGATCCCCGGCGTCCAGCTCCGGCGCGACGATCATGCTTGGCGCCTCTGCCGCCAGCCAATCGGCCAGCGGGCCGTGCGCGGCGATCACCCCGTTTGCATCCCCGGTGACGTGGACCGCGGCCAGCTCGAAGTCCACGCCCGCCGTTGCCCGATACTGCTTCAGCAGGCGCACCAGGCCCAGGCTGTCCTTCCCGCCCGAGGCCGCCACCGCGATCCGGTCGCCGGGGCGGATCATGTCGAACTCCCGCACCGCCTTGCCGACGTTCTTCAGGATGAAGAACGCCAGGCGGTCAGGATCGGGGGCGCGCCTTGGCTTGAAAGATCGCTCCACACCCTCCGACTGCGCCGGGACCCCCGCCCCGGCTCCGTTCAGGGTGCTCCGTTCGGCTGGTCCTGAATGGATCTCGAACGCACGCATCTGCTATCGGCCTATCGGTTTCAGCGCTTCCCAACGCTCGCGCAGCCGGCGCACGACCTTGTGCGGAACGTAGATGCCGCCCAGGTCCGGCTCGTTGGGGCGGATGCCATGGAAGTCCGTGCCGCCGGTGACGATCAGACCGTAGCGACGGGCGAGGCCCAGCAGATACTCGATCGTCACCGCGTCGTAGCCGGGGTAGTACGTCTCCAGGCCGGCCAACCCGGCGCCGATCATCTCCGGCAGGAGGACTTCCATGTCAAGCGCGGACTTGATTTTGCCGTATCGGTCGAAGAACACCGGGTGCGCCAGCACCGGCAGGCCCCCTGCGCGGCGGATCAGCGCGCACGCCTCGGTCGGCGTGAACTTCATCCGCTCGACATAAGCCGGGCTGTTGCGGCCGATGTATTTCTCGAACGCCTCGCCGAAGCCCGACACGTGACCGGCCTCCAGGAGCGCCTGGGCTACGTGCGGGCGGCCCACCGAGCCTTCGCCTGCGATCTCCAGGATCCGTTCGAAGCGGACCGGTGCGCCCATCTGCGTCAGCACCTCGGCCATCTTCCGGGCCCGGCCGATCCGGCCCTCGCGGATGCGGGCGAGTTGTTCGTTCAGCTCGGCATGCGCCGGGTCAAACAGATAGCCCAGCACGTGAATCTCGGCGCCCGGCACGTCGGTGTTGATCTCCACGCCGGGGACCACCTCGACGCCGAGCCGCTTCCCGGCCTCCTGCGCCTCGGCGATGCCGCCGGTCGTGTCATGGTCGGTCACAGCCAGGGTCGTAACGGCCAACGTCGCGGCGCGCACCACCAGGTTCGCCGGGCTCAAGACGCCGTCGGAGGCGGTGCTGTGGGTGTGCAGGTCTACTTCATTCATCCTGGTCACGTTCCAACGTGCGAGTGTCCTGGCGTTTCAACGTTGGAACGTTGGAACGTTATGAGCCCTGCTTCGGCCAGCAGCTTGAAATAGCGCAGAGCGATCTCGCCCAGTGGCTGTTCCAGCTCCAGCTCAACCCGGTCGGCAATCTCAGCGATGGTGTGTCGGCCGTCGGCCCAGTATTGCAGCAGCGCAGCGCCGACGTGAAGGACATCCCCCGCGTCGTCGTTGAGGTGCCAGTAGGACGGCTGCAGCGCCGGTGAATCGGCCTGCAGGGCCAGGCTGACGTCAATCGGTCCGGGCGCGAGCCGCCGCGGGGTCAGCTGGGCGGCTTTGGCGCGCCAGGCGGCCGCGGGTGGCTCCGGCTCGGCGTCGAGCTCTTCGGCGGTCAGCAGCGTCCGGACATAGGCTTGCTCCGCGGCGGCTGAGCCGGCGGCCTGGGCCTGCACCGCGGCCAGGCGGGCCGGGTCGAGCCCCAGCCGGCTCAAATCGGCCAGCGCAGCCCGGGCCCGTTCGCCGCGGAACGCGCTGGCGCGGCGGTAACCTGCCCAGATGCCCGCCCGCTCGCCCGCGGTCTTCGCCGCGGCGAGCTTCTCCGCGGCCGCGGCGGCGGCACGGCTGGCGTCGGTTGCGAAGCGCGCCACCATCCAATGGCCCAGCCAGGCGGCCTCGGTGGGACCGGCGGCCGCCAGCCAATACGCATAGCGCGCGGCCAGCGCACCGCTGCGCGCCAGGGCGGCCGGGCTCACCTTGTCAGGCGTGTCGGCCGAGGTGTGATAGAACCTGTCCGGCCAATCGTTGATCATCGGTGTTGGGATGCCGACGCTGGGATCGCAGAGGATGTAGTGGTCGGACCCGCTGGCGAAGGGGACCTCGCGATAGCGGATGCCGTCGAGGAAGGGCTCCCGCAGCCAGGCCAGCAGGTGATCCGCAAAGGATGCGCCGGCCGCAGGCAAGTTGACGAACTCGCAGACGCCCTGCGTCTGGCATTGGTCCGCGCCGACCATGTCCAGGTTCAGCCCCGCGAGCCAGTGGCCGCGGCGCACCTCGGCCTCGTGCTCGGCCAGCCAGGCGAAGGTTCCCGTCATCTCCGGCACCCAGAGGCAGCGAATGCCGCGGCGCGGCGGCGGCAACGCCCCCTGGCCGATCAGCCGCGCCAGGGTCGCGGCAGTCTCGATCAGCGCGGCCGCGCCCGAGGCGTTGTCGTTCGCGCCCGGCCGGGGGTGGCACAGGTGGCTCACCAGCAGGACCTCGCTCGCCGAAGCGGCCGTGTCCGCCGCGGCAGCCGGGATGAACGCCTCCACCACTTCAAACGCACCGGGGTAAAAACGGCTGCCGATGCTGGCCTGCACGCGCACCGCGCTGCCGGCGGCCAGTTTGGCGCGCAAGGCACGGCCCTGTCGCGGGCTGAGGACGAAGCCCCAGGCAAACGGCTGGCTTTCACCGGCCCACCAGAACGACGAGTACTGCCGCGCATCGGGCAGATCCAGCTCGGTGCGGCCCCCGGCCGCGATGCCATCGAACAGCACGCCGGCCGCGCCGCGCTCGCGAATCGCCAGCTCGGCCACGCGGGTGGGCGGCGCGCTCGTCAACACGAGTTTACCCGCCACCGCCAGGCCCACGTAATCGGCCGGATCGTTGCCGCCCTGGCCGGGCAGCGCCACCACGTCGAACTCGCCTTCCACCGGGATGCTCCGCTGGATCAGGCTGGTGGGGATCGCGTCGAAGTCGCACAAGCGCTCGGCGGGCCGGCCCTGCTCGTCCAGCAGATGCAGGCTGGCGGATTCGCCTGCCCATTCCAGGAAGCTGGGCGTGGTCCAGAAGCGGGCGCGGCCATCGGCGGGGTAACGGCGGATGGCGACCGTCAATCCGGCTGCTTCGAGCTGCGCGGCGACATACTCGGCCGCGGCGCGATAGCCGGGGCTGCCCTGGATGCGATGGTGTTGGCTGATCGCGGTCACATGACGATGGGCCGCATCCCCGCGGTAGGTGCGGCGGATCGGGTCAGTGTCAATGACAGTCATGGGCTGCATGATAACACAGATGTAAATCTTCCCCAACCTCGTTTGCTATTCTGGATCTAAAGACGCCGCCCAACCTGGGCGGCGTCTTTAGATCCAGAATAGCACAACCTTATTGGCGAACTGTGACGTTTCACCTGCCCATGATGTGGCTGAGGATCAGCCAATCCAGCTCCTCGTAGTCGCGGGCCGCGATGAGCTGTTGAACGGCGGCGCGATCCAGCGACCGGCTCAGCTCCACCAGGCGCAGGAACATCTGCAGCGAGTTCGCCAGATGCTTGGTCGCCAACTCGGCCGGCTGGGTGCGGATCGCCTTGACATCCATGCCGACGATGCCGATTTCCCAGAAGCGATTTTCGTCCAGTATGCGCACCTGGTTGAACGCCCGGCGCAGATCCACCGAGGCAAATGAGCGGTCCTGATCGAACTTCAGGCCGTTCTGGTCGTTGAGGTGCACGCTCCACAGCTTGCCGAACGCCATCGCGAAGCCGATCTCGTCCGCCGGGTCGAGCCCCGCCAGGATCGAGTGCGCCGATTCCATCAGCACGCCCACGCGCTTCGGATCGTCGGCCTGGAAGCCGAGCGCCAAGGCGTGGCCCATCGTCGGGATGTAGGCCAGATCCATCGGCTCGTTGGGTTTCGGCTCGATCGCGATGCGGAGTCCCTTGTCGTACGCCAGCAGCGCGTTGACCGCTTCCAGCAGTTGATGGGCCGCGGCGACGATATTCTTCGACTCACGCATGTAGCTGCCCTCGCGCGCCAGCCACAGCACCATCAGATCGCACCCCAACTCCTGGGCGATATCGGCGGCTCGTTTGGAACGTTCGATGGCGTAGGCGCGGGCCTTCGGATCGTTGGCGGTGTACCCACCGTCAACGGTCATCGGGTGCTCCCACAGCCGCGGCGCGACAAACTCGGCGATCAGCCCGTGGTCATCCAACTGCTGCTTCACGGTGCGTGCTCGCTCCCTGATCTGCGACGGCGCGAGGTCATTCAGCTCGGGCACCGCGTCGTCATCGTGAAACTGCACGGCGTCGAAGCCCAACTTTTGATAGAGCGGCAGCTTCCGGGCGAAGCTCAGGCCCGGCCGGACCGTGGGCCCGAACGGGTCGCTGCCCTCGTGGACATTCCAGGGGCCGAAAGAGAAACGGTAGCCGTATTTTTCCATGGATCCCTCTCCGTTAACTCCGCTCCGGAGCAGACCTTTGAGGTCTCCGCGACCTCAAAGGTCTTGATCCGTTCTAATACTTCAGATCAATCTGCCGGCGCGTGGCGGCCGATTTAAGGATCGCGTCGCCGACCACGGCGTTGCGATACCCGTCCTCGAAGGTCGCGCCGAAGGGCGCCACGGCTTTGTCGTTCACGATGCAATCCAGCAGATGATGGATCTCGTGGATGAAGGTATGCTCCCATCCGATGATGTGGCCGTGCGGCCACCAGTTGCTGATCCACGGATGGTAGCCCTCGGTGACATTGATCCGATGGAAGCCCTGGGTCTCTTTCGGCTGGTCGTCAATCCAGAAGACCTCGAGCTCATTCATGCGCTCCAGATCGAAGCGGATGCTGCCCTTTTCGCCGTTGATCTCCAGGCAGTTGTAGTTCTTGCGGCCGGCCGCGAAACGACTGGCCTCCAGGGTGCCGATGGCGCCGTCCTCGAACTCCATGAGCGCGGCGAAGGCGTCATCGACCTCCACCTTCACCGGCTTGCCGTCAGCGCCGGGCCGCTCGGGGATGAAGGTCTTGGTCAGGGCGCTCACGCTCTTCATTTCGCC
>CAZYGI010000060.1:0-12663 GCA_964647255.1 uncultured Anaerolineales bacterium
GCAAATTCCTTCATTTATCTGGGCCTTTCAACACCATTCACTTCGGCCGCCTACAACGAGTTCAGCATAATGTTTGTCTGGCCTGAAAATCCAAACGGTAGTCACCTGTCGCACGTCCCCGATTGGTCCCCGTAATGACACTATGATACATTATATCACAAGACTCGAAGATGAACGCAGGCTACACTGCGAATTCCAAATGGACTTTGCTACAGGTTCGGCGGGTAGCTACAAATTCCTCTGAGCGCACACACCTCACACGCCGGCCGCTGCGCGTGGCACACCTCCCGCCCGTGCCGGATCAGGTTCAGGTGCAGCGGGTAGAACCACGCCGCCGGGACGAGGCTCTCCCAGACCCCTTTGATTTTCTCCTCGGAATCCTTCGGCCCGGCCAGCCCCAGCCGCCGCGTCACACGGCCCACGTGCGTGTCCACCGGAAACGCCGGCTTGTTGAAGCAGAAGAGCAGCACGATGGACGCGGTCTTGTGGCCGATGCCGTCAAACGACGTCAGCCAGCGCATCGCCTCGTCGGTCGGCAGGTCGGCCAAGAAGTCGAGCTTGAACTCGCCGCGTTCCTCCAGGATGCGGCGCAGGGCCCGCTGGATGCGCGGGGCCTTCTGCTGCGACAACCCGCCGGAGCGGATCGTCGCAGCCAGCTCCTCCGTGGGCGCGTCGAGCACGGCCTGCCAGGCGGGATAGCGCGCCCGCAGCGCCTCGAACGCGCGGCCGGAGTTCAGATCGCTGGTGTTTTGGCTGAGGAAGGTCAGCACCAGCTCGTCCATCGGTGCGTAGAACGGCCGCCAGGTCGGCTCGCCGTACGCGGCCAGCAGCCGGCGGTAGATTTCAGCGGCGCGGGGGTCAGGGTATTCAGGCATTTTACCTCACTCCATCGTCGCGCATCATAGCCAAGCGGCTCGCGCCTGTCAAATGAGGATTTTGTTTTCAGGGCGCTCTGCTCACTTCTGCCCCCAGCGTACGGCACCTTCGGCTGTCGGCTGTCGCGTTGACACCCGTCCCCGTTCCGGTTACAATCGTTCTCGTCATTCGTCATTCGTCCGTTTGTGAGCGTGCCCGATGAACCACGTTTACCTCTCGCCCCATTTCCCGCCCAACTATTATCTGTTCTGCGCCCATCTGCGCCGCCTGGGGGTCAACGTTCTGGCGCTCGCCGATGAGCCGTACGAATGGCTCAAGCCAGAGATCCGGGACGCGGTGACGGAGTATTACCGCGTGGACGACATGCACAGCTACGATCAGTTGGTGCGCGCGTGCGGCCACTTCACGCATCGTTACGGTAAGATTGACCGCGTGGACTCGCACACCGAATACTGGATGGAGACCGAGGCGCGGCTGCGCACCGACTTCAACGTCTTCGGCCCCAGGCTTGCCGACATGGCAACGATCCAGCGCAAGTCGCTGATGAAGCAGCGGTTTCAGGAGGCCGGGGTGCCGTGTGCGCGTGGGGTTCTGGTGCACGACCTGACACAGGCGAAAGCGTTCGCTCACGAGGTCGGCTACCCGCTCGTCGCCAAACCCGACCGCGGGGTGGGCGCGGCCAACACCTTCAAACTCCACTCAGACGCCGAATTGGAACGGTTCTATAGCAGCAAGCCGCCGGTGGAGTATCTGCTGGAGGAGTTTGTCGAGGGGACGATTTGCACGTTCGACGGGCTGACGGACAAGGAAGGCAACCCGGTCTTCTTCACCTCGATGCGCTACAGCCAGGGCGTGATGGAAATCGTAAACGAGGACGACCATGTCTATTTCTACAACCTGCGCGAAATCCCGACCGACCTGGAGGAAGCCGGCCGCCGCCTGCTGAAGGTGTTCGATGTGCGCGAGCGATTCTTCCATTTCGAGTTCTTCCGCACCCACGGCGATGGCCGGGTCGTCGCATTGGAGGTCAACATGCGGCCGCCGGGCGGCCCGATCGTGGACATGTTCAACTACGCCCACGATCTGGACCTCTACTGGGAGTGGGCAAACGTAGTGGTCAACAACCGCTTCACCGCTCAGTACACGCGCAAGCATCACGTCTGCTTCGTCGGCCGCAAGTTCAACAAGTCCTATGCGCACACACACGAGGACATCATGGCCGCGTTCGGCCCGATCATCGTCGAGCACAAAGCGATGCCGCCGATATTCGCCCTGGCGATGGGCGATTACGCCTACCTGTTGCGCACACCGGATCAGGCTGAGATGCTGGCCGCGGCTGAGTTCGTCCTCGCGTTGAGTTGATTGAGGGAATCCATGCACACCGAATATCACAAATGGTACAGCGAGAATCTGGGCCAGGACATGGAGCTGAAGATCTACGGCCACGCGGGACACGCCATCCTGGTGTTTCCCGCGCAGGGCGGCCGGTTTTACGAGTACGAAAATTTCGGCCTGATCGAGGCGTGCCGGCCGTTTATTGATGCCGGCAAGGTGCGCTTTTTTACGGTGGATAGCATTGACTATCAGTCGTGGGTCAACTGGGGCGCGCCCCCCGCCGACCGCGCGCGGCGGCATGAGGACTACGACCGCTACATCGTGCAGGAAGTCGTGCCGTTGATCCGCAGCTACGGCTCCGCTAAGGCCATCACTACCGGGGTCAGCATGGGCGCGTATCACGCGGGAAACTTCTTTTTCCGGCATCCCGACTGCTTCGACGGCTGCATCTGTCTCAGCGGCCTGTTCCGACTGAACATTTTCATCGGCGACGCCATGGATGAGACGATCTACTACAACACGCCGCTCGCCTACCTGCCAAACATGAACGATTCCTGGATCCTCGACCAGTATCGGCAGAGCAAGATCGTGATCTGCGTTGGGCAGGGCGCGTGGGAAGACCAGATGCGCGTGGATGCTGATCTGATCCGAGGCATCCTCGCCACCAAAGGGATCCCGGCGTGGGTGGACTTTTGGGGGCATGACGTGGATCATGACTGGCCCTGGTGGCGCGTGCAGATGCCGTACTTCCTGGGGAACCTGGGGCTGTGAACATGGACGAACCGAGTGCTGCGTTTCCGTATCCCACATCCGCGGCCGCGGAGAAGCTGGACCGCCTGAAATCACGCGGCCTCATCCCATCGCTGCTGCGCCTTTTCAGCCAGAAGCCCGATGAGACGCTGCTGTCGTTCGACCAGGTGCACGACCTCCTGCGCGACCGGCAGGAGATGGCTCGCGGGATCCAAACCATCCCGATCGCCAACATCGTCGGGAGCGTAGGGCGGTATCGTGATTTTGACCGCGCCTTTCTGCCGTTGAGCGGCGCGGACGCCGACCGCTGGAAGCGGCTCGATGTGGCGATCAACGAGCTGCGCAGCCTGCCACCGATAGATGTCTACAAAATCGGCGAGGTATACTTCGTCAGCGACGGGAACCACCGCGTCTCCACGGCGAAGGCCAACGGGCTGACCCATATAGACGCGAACGTGACCGAGATCGAATCCCGCGTCCCACTCGCGCCCGACGTGGACGTGGATGCGCTGATCATCAAGGCCGAGTACGCCCAATTTCTGACGCAGACGCGCCTCGACGAGACGCATCCCGATCAACAAATTGAGCTGACCGAGCCGGGCCGCTATCGGATTTTGCTCGAACATATCGAAGTGCACCGCTACTACCTGGGCCTGCAATGGGGGCGCGAGCCGACACTCGCGGAGGCCGCGTCCAGTTGGTATGATACGGTCTACCTTCCGATCGTGCAGGCAATTCATGAGACCGATATCTTGCGGGAGTTTCCGCAGCGCACCGAGGCCGATCTGTATCTCTGGGTCGCGTATCACCGGGAGCGCCTGCGGGAGCGTTATGGCCACATGCCGTCGGATCGCGAGGCCGCAACCGATCTGGCCGAACAATTCAGCGACCGCCCCATCGCCCGCCTGGTGAAGACGGTCGCCCGGGCGATCCGCGCCGCGGTGCAGGCGGCGGCCGAGTCGCCCGCACCGCCCGCACCCGATTCGAACCCACCCGTCGAGACGCCGACTGCGGCGGCTTGAGGTGAATGGCGCCATTCGCTATCAAAAACGGACTCTGCCCTGGGAGGATGCACATGACCCAACTGCTGCGCACCAAAATTGTCTGCACCATCGGTCCCGCAAGTCGCTCGCCCGAGATGCTCGCCAAACTCATCGCGGCGGGCATGAACGTGGCCCGGATCAACTTCTCGCACGGCGATCAGGCCGTCCATGCCGAGAACATCGCCCGCATCCGTGAGGCTTCAGCGCAGGCGGGGAAGCCGATCGCAATCCTCGGCGACTTGCAGGGGCCCAAGCTGCGCATGGGCATCATGCAAGAAGGCGGCGTCCCGATTGACACAGGAGAGACGCTGATCCTCACGACCGACCCGATCACGGGCGCACCCGGCCGTGTCCCGGTGCAATACGAGCATTTGCCCGACGTGGTCGAACCCGGCGACCGCATCCTGATTGACGACGGCCTGCTGGAACTGGTCGTCACCGCGGTCGAAGGCAAGGAGATCACCACGACGGTGGTCACCGGCGGAATACTGAGCTCCAACAAGGGGCTTAACCTGCCCCGCGCCGCGCTTTCCATCCCGGCCATCACCGAGCGCGACCGGGAGAACCTGGCGTTCGCCATCGAGCAAGGGCTGGACTGGATCGCGCTCTCGTTCGTGCGCACTGCCGATGAGGTGTGGGATCTCAAGGCGAGCATTCGCACCCTCTCGGCCTTCGACCATCAAACGCCTGTCATGGCAAAGATCGAAAAACCGGAAGCCATCGCCAACATCGACGCGATCATCGCGGCGGCCGACGGCATCATGGTGGCGCGCGGCGACCTGGGCATCGAGATGTCGCCCGAAGACGTGCCCATGCTGCAGAAGATGATCATCGCGAAGTGCAACGCGGCCGGCAAACCGGTCATCACCGCAACGCAGATGCTCGACTCGATGATCCGCAACCCACGGCCCACCCGCGCCGAGGCCAGCGACGTCGCCAATGCAATCCTGGATGGCTCCGACGCCATCATGCTCTCCGGTGAGACCGCCTCCGGCAAGTATCCGCTGGAGGTCGTGCAAACCATGACGCGCATCGCCGCGGTGGTCGAGGCGGACAAATCGCGCCGGGGCGAACACCGGCTCGACGCCAAACCCGGGCGGACTTTTGCCGAAGCGGTCGCACACGCATCGGTCGAGACCGCGCTCGATCTCAGCGCCACCGCCATTGTGTCGCCGACCATCGGCGGCCGCACGGCCCGCGTCATGTCCAAGTTCCGACCGCCCTGTCCCATCGTGGCCGTGACGCCGAACCCGCTGGCCCAACGCGAGCTCTGTCTCTTCTGGGGCGTCTATCCGCTCCTTTCCCAGCGTGCAGCCACCCTGGATGCGGTGATCAACGAGGCGGTGGAGACGGCCCAACGGGCAGGCTTCGTCAACGAGGGTGATGTCGTCGTCGTGACCGGCGGCACCGTCGAGGGCGCCAGCGGGACCACGAACCTCATGAAGGTTCACCTGATCGAGCGCATCCTGACGCGCGGCCACGGCATCGGCGAACGCAAGGTCATCGGCCGGGTGCGGCGCCTGGAATCGCCCGTGCCGGCAAACCTGCGGATCGAGCCGGACGAGATCATCGTGACCACCTGCACCGACCGCAGCTTCCTGTCCACCCTGCGCCGCGCGGCCGGACTGATCAGCGCGGATGGCCGCGCCAACGCACACTGCCGCCTGGCCGCCATGGAGCTCGGCCTGCCGGCCATCGTGGGAATCGAGGGCGATCTCGACCAGTTCACCGACGGGCAGAACATCGTCATGGACTCGAAGCGGGGCGTGATCTTCGAGCGGCCGCCGGCCTTGTGGGAGCCGGAACCGGAATGATGAAGACCAGAGGGCGGCGCCAATGCGCCGCCCTCTTTGGATGAGGTTCTCATGTCCAAACCCAAGACCCGTTACGTCTGCCAGACCTGCGGCAGCGCGCAGCCGAAGTGGCAGGGCAAATGTCCTGACTGCGGCGAGTGGAACACGCTGGTGGAGACCATCGTGCAGGAGCCTGCGCCGGGCCGCGCGGGGATGCTCACAGCCTCGGCCGGCGCGCCCCTCGCGCTCCCCGACATCCCTGCGGACGGCTACGAGCGCATCCCCGTGCCGATCGGCGAGCTAAGCCGGGTGCTGGGCGGCGGCATCGTGCCCGGCTCCGTAGTGCTGATCAGCGGTGATCCGGGCATCGGCAAAAGCACCCTGCTCATCCAGCTCTGCGCCGCGCTGGCGGACGGCGGCGGCCCCGTGCTCTATGTCTCCGGCGAGGAATCGGCCAGCCAGATCAAGCTGCGCGCCGAACGGCTGGGCATCGTCTCACCGCACATCCTGGTGCTGGCCGACACCCACCTGGAGAGCATCGCGGCGCACATCGAAAAGACGCAACCCAGGATGGTCGTCGTGGACTCGGTGCAGAGCATCACCTCCGACGCGATCCAGTCGGGCGCGGGGAGCGTGACCCAGGTGCGCGACTGCTCGGCGCAGTTGTTGCGGCTGGCGAAGTCGCAGACCTTTCCGCTCTTCCTGGTGGGCCACGTCACCAAGGAGGGCGCCATCGCCGGCCCGCGCGTGCTGGAGCACATGGTGGACACCGTACTCTACCTGGAGGGCGAGCGGTTCCACTCCTTCCGGCTGCTGCGCTCGGTGAAGAACCGCTTCGGCTCGACCAACGAGGTCGGCGTCTTCGAGATGGCCGAGAAGGGGCTGGTCGAGGTGAAGAACCCGTCGGAGGCTTTCCTGGCCGAGCGGCTGCCCAACGCGGCCGGATCCGCCATCGCGGTGACGATGGAGGGCACGCGGCCGATCCTGGTCGAGGTGCAGGCGCTGACCAGCGCAACCGCGTTTGCGCAGCCGCGGCGCACCGCCAACGGCGTGGATTTCAACCGGCTGCTGCTGATCACCGCGGTGCTGAGCAAGCGCGCCCGCATCCGCCTGGCCGATCAGGACGTGTTCGTCAACGTGGTGGGCGGGCTGGAAGTGGAGGAGCCCGCGGCCGACCTCGCCATCGCCGCGGCTATCGCGTCGTCGGTGCGCAACCGGCCCGTCGCCGCGGACCTGGCGCTGGTGGGCGAGATCGGGCTGAGCGGTGAGCTGCGCAGCGTGGGCCAGCTCCCCAGGCGGCTCAACGAGGCAGTCAAGCTTGGCTTCACCCGCGTCTTGGTGCCGAAAGGCGTGGCGCGCAAGCTGGAGCATCCGCCGGCCGGGCTGGAGGTGCTGGGCGCGCGCACGCTGCGCGAGGCGCTGGAGATCGCGTTGGTGGCGGGAGATGAGGCCCCTTCGGGGGAGCAGGGGGGCTGAGGGGCGGGGGAGACGTTTTCATTGCAATAACTTGCCATTTATGGTAAGTTATCTGTGTTGAAATCGAACGCCAGCCATCCGGCAAGGAGGAATTACCGTGTTACAAGTTCGGGATTTTGTAGATGCTAGGCTATATAAGAATAATCAAGAAGTGATCCAAGACGCCTTGCGGTATCTGATTCGCGGACGCCCGGACTTGCGCGTGCGGCTGGCGATCCACCGTTACCAGACCGAGCAGATTTCGCTGGCAAAGGCCGCCAGCCTGGCCGGGGTGAGTTGGGCGCAGATGAAAGAGATCTTGGTCGCGCATGGCGTTCAACTCAGGCTTGGGCCAGAAACTTTGGAAGATGCGGAACAGGAAGTCAACGCACTTCGCGGGTATTTTGAGACCGAGTCATGAGCATTATCTCCAACACCACGGTGATTTCGAACTTCGCAAACATCGGGCAACTTGACGTCCTGCGTCGGCTGTACCACGTGCTTTGCATCCCTACTGAAGTTTATGAGGAGATCAGCACAGGGTTGGAAGAAGGCTATCTGTTTTATCGGGATGTCGTGTCTGTCATTTACCCCTTTAACGAAACCGGGTGGCTGCATTTGGCCGTTATGGATACGGATGAATTGCGGCGTTTCGGCCAGCTGCCTTCTCATTTGCACAAAGGTGAAGCTGCTTGCTTGGCGATCGCGGAGCATCGCCGTTGGGTGCTGCTTACTGATGACAGCGCCGCCCGGACTGAAGCTGCCCGCTGTCGAATTCGGATATCTGGCTCTATTGGTTGTCTCGTGTTGGCCGTCGAACGCAGGCTGACTTCCCTGGAGCAGGCCAACGAATGGTTGAACGAGATGATCCGGCTCGATTACCGGTCGCCGATCGCCGATATTACACCGCTTCTCAAGCGCTCGTGACTGAGGATTGGACGAAAACTTGACGCACCAGAAGCTTCGGGCGCGTGACAACGGAACCTGAGGCACCCCCCATGCCCACACTCCACTGGTTGACCCGCGACGCTGACCTGCAGACCGCCGGCAAGGCGCCCTACCGGCTGCTGGAGCCGGTCGCCGAGCACTCCGCCGGCGACCCCGCGGCCGAGAACATGCTGATCCACGGCGACAACCTCGACGCGCTCAAGGCGCTGCTGCCGTTCTACGCCGGCCGCGTCAAGTGCATCTACATTGATCCGCCCTACAACACCCGGAGCGCATTTGCCCATTACGACGACAACCTGGAGCACAGCCAGTGGCTGGCGATGATCTATCCGCGGCTGGAGCTGCTGCGCGACTTGCTGGCCGAGGACGGCAGCATTTGGGTTTCGATTGACGATAACGAGGGGCATTATCTCAAGGTGGTGATGGATGAGGTGTTTGGGCGGGGGAATTTCATCGCCGAGGTGATCTGGCAAAAGCGAACATCGCGGGAAAACAGAGCGGCATTTGGATCGGCGCATGACACCATCTTCGTCTATGGAAAAGTCGAGGCGAAAGTCTGGAAGGATCACCGGAATCTTCTTCCGTCAGGTGAAGGCGGGTTCGCAAATCCTGACAACGACCCGCGCGGGCCATGGCGATCGATTCCGTTCTCGGCCCAAGGTTATCGTCCGAATCAAATGTATAAAATCAAGTCACCTTCGGGAAAAGAGGTAGAGCCCCCGAAAGGTCGGTGTTGGGCCGCTACTGAGCCAGTTTTCTTATCCTACCTTGAGCGAGATCTCGTTTACTTTCCAAACAACGGTGCTGGACGACCTCGAATCAAGCAATTCGCCGGCGAAGAAAAAGGTTTGGCCCCCATGACTTTGTGGCTGGCATCTGAGGTTGGTGACACCGAAGAATCAAAAAAGGAAATCCTCAGCCTATTTCCCAGTCTCGAACCATTCGGTACTCCCAAACCAGAACGGCTAATCAAACAGGTCATTCACATCGCCACCAACCCCGGCGACCTGGTTCTCGACTCCTTCCTCGGCTCCGGCACGACCGCGGCCGTGGCGCACAAGATGGGGCGGCGCTACATCGGCATCGAGCTGGGCGAGCACGCGGTCACGCACTGCGTCCCGCGGCTGCGCAAGGTGATCGAGGGCGAGGGGGGCGGTATTTCGCAGGCAGTGGGCTGGGGGGGCGGCGGCGGGTTCCGCTTCTTCCGCCTGGGCGAGCCGGTCTTCGACGAGGCGGGCCGCATCAACCCCGCCATCCGCTTCGGGCACCTGGCCGCGCACATCTGGTTCGCCGAGACGCGCACGCCGCTCGCGCCGCCAGACCCGAAGGGTCTCGCAGACCCTTCGGGTCTAACGCCCTTGCTCGGCATCCACCGCGGCGTCGCCTGCTACCTGCTCTACAATGGAATCTTGGGCGACCGGCGGCCGGCCGGCGGCAACGTGCTCACGCGCCGCGTGCTGGCCGAGCTGCCGCCGTTCGTCGGGCCGAAGGTCATCTACGGCGAAAGCTGCCGCCTGTCTGCGGAGACGCTGGCCGCGGCGCGGGTGACGTTTAAGCAGATTCCGTATGATCTGAAGGCGCGGTGAGTGGGCAGCGCACCGAGCGTCGTTCGCCCCGGTGCCTACGGTTGAAACCCGTAGGCTGTTATGCCAAACCGGCTGAAGCCGGTTGCGTGGCCGCCGAGGCAGTGCGCTTCAGCGCACTTGGTCCTATCAGACGCCGAATTCATTCGGCGGCCCATCCCGACGAGACGCCATGCCCATCGAACTCAAAACCTTCCAGAAAAACACCCTCGCCGTGTTGGAGCGCTACCTGGAACAGGTCCGGCTGACGGACGATCCGCAGCAGGCGTTCATGGCCGTGGCGCGCGACCCGCACGGCCGCGTGCCGATCTATCGTCGCGTGCCCGGCCTGGAGAACGTGCCCTACGTCTGCCTGCGGCTGCCCACCGGCGGGGGCAAGACCATTATCGCCGCGCACGCCATCCGCACGGCGGCGCGCAGCTACATCGAGAAGGAATACCCGGTCGTCCTCTGGCTGGTGCCCACCAACACCATCCGCACCCAGACCGCGGACGCGCTCAAGAACACGGCCCACCCCTATCGCCAGGCGCTCGACGACGCGTTCGAGGGCCGCGTGGCCGTCTTCGACATCGCCGACATTGAGAACATCCGGCCCGCCGACCTGAGCGACCGCGTCTGCGTCATCGTGGGCACCATCCAAACCTTGCGGGTCGAGAAGACCGAGGGCCGCGACGTCTACGCGCACAAAGAGGCGCTGGAAAGCCATTTCACCCGGCTACCCACGCATGTCACCCAAAGCGGGTCTACCGGCCAAAGCACGTTGCGGCAAGTCGCCAGCGAAGGGTCTCGTGACGCCACGCGAGATGCTTCGGCCCAGACTGCGGGCCTCAGCATGACAGCCGATGGATCCGGTCTCAACTTGGAACGCTTCAGCGACGGCCCGAACGCGGGGCAGGTGAAATACTCCTTCGCCAACCTGATGAGCATCCACCGGCCGCTGGTGATCGTGGACGAGGCGCACAACGCGCGCACCGGCCTCACCTTCGACGTGCTCAAGCGCGTTGCGCCGTCGTGCATCATCGAGCTGACCGCCACGCCCGACACCGATCCCCGCACCGGCAGCAACATCCTCCACCGCGTCTCGGCGTCGGAGCTCAAGGCCGAGGCGCTGATCAAGCTGCCCATCGTGCTGACCGAGCATCCCACCGGCTGGCAGGACGCGGTGCGCGACGCGCTCCTGACCCGCGCCCGCCTGGCCGAGCTGGCCGCACGCGAGCCGGACTACATCCGGCCGCTGCTGCTGATCCAGGCCGAGAACCGCGACAAGCCCGCCAACGTCGAGGCGGTGAAGCAGTACCTCATCGAGGACGAGAAGATCGCGGCCGACCGCATCGCCATCGCCACCGGCGACCAGCGCGAGCTCGACGGCATCAACCTCTTCGACCCCACGTGCCCGATCGAGGTCATCATCACGGTGCAGGCGCTCAAGGAGGGCTGGGACTGCTCCTTCGCCTACGTCTTCTGCTCCACGGCCAACATCAGCGCCAGCCGCGACGTCGAACAACTGCTGGGACGCGTCCTGCGCATGCCGTACGCTCGTCGCCGGGGGGCGCCCGATCTGAACAAAGCCTATGCTCACGTCGCCAGCGCCCATTTCGGCCAGGCCGCGCGCGAGCTGGAGGACAGCCTGGTCAACCGCATGGGCTTCGAGGAGACCGAGGCCGCCGGCGCCATCGAGGGGCGGCCCCCGCCGGCGCAGGCCGCGTTGTTTGACGATCTGCCGCTTTTCCAGCAGCCGTCGCCGGTCACGCTGACCGTGGATCGGCCGCCCGACCTCTCCGGCCTCTCGCCCGAAGAACAGGCCGCGGTCACCGTGCGTGAGATCGCGGCCGGCAACGTCCAGGTGGAGTTGCGCGGCGAGATCACCCCGGCGCTGGCCGAGCGGCTGGAGGGTGCGGTCCCGGAGTCGCTGCGGCCCGTGCTCCGTGAGCAGGTGGCCGAATACCATACTTCCCGCGGCCAGGCGGACGCCTCCGCGCGGCGCGCGCGGTTCGCGGTGCCGCGCCTCTGCGTCTATGTGCAGGGCGAACTGGAGCTGGCCGAGCGCGAGCTCTTCCTCGACGCCGCGGGCTGGAACCTGCTCGACTGCCCGGCGGAGCTGGCCGACTTCCACTTCAACGACGCGGCCAAGACGTTCGAGTTCGACGTGGACGGCAGCCGCGTGGTGTACCAGTTCAAGGGGGATCAGCAGCTCGAGCTGCCCCACGTCACGGACCAGTGGACGGTCAACGGCCTGGTGCGCTGGCTGGACGGGGAGCTGCGCCAGCCCGACGTCCGGCAGGAAGTGCTGCAACGCTGGCTCCTGAACGCGATCACGTATCTGTTGGACCGCAAGCGGTTCGACCTGCCGGCGTTGGCGCGGGCCAAGTTCATCCTGGTGCGGGCGCTGGGCGATAAGATTCGCGTCTGTCGGGAGAACGCGGCGCAGCGCGGGTATCAAGCGGTGCTGTTTGGCCCGCAGGCCGCGGTCGAGACGAGCTATGATTACGAATTCCGCTACGAGCCGGGCATCTACCCGGCCAATAACTTCTGTCGCAGCGGCTACCGGTGGCAGCGGCACTTCTACCCGCCCGCGCCCGGCGAGCTGGCTGCCAGCGGCGAAGAGTTCGAGTGCGCCCAAACCCTGGACCTGTTC
Source organism: uncultured Anaerolineales bacterium (assembly GCA_964647255.1). Lineage (GTDB taxonomy): Bacteria > Chloroflexota > Anaerolineae > CG2-30-64-16 > CG2-30-64-16 > CAWJEL01. The sequence continues at coordinate 12,419 of CAZYGI010000060.1, forward strand.
CCCGCGGTCACGCGATGGGTGCGCAACCTGGAACGCCAGCCGGATGCCTCGTTCTGGTTACCGACCGCAACAGATCGCTTCTACCCGGACTTTGTCGCGGAACTGAACGATGGCCGGCTGCTGGTGGTGGAGTACAAGGGCGCGCTGACCGCCCAAACTGCCGACACGGCTGAAAAGCGGCTGATCGGCGAGAAGTGGGAGGCCGCCAGCGCCGGCCACGACTTCGACCTGATGACCTTCCGGAT
>CAZYGI010000060.1:12673-23245 GCA_964647255.1 uncultured Anaerolineales bacterium
AGCGCGACCCGCTCGGCCGCGGCGTGTACGAGCAATTGCAGGCGAAGATCGGCGAGAGGAGGAACCCATGACCGAGTCCGAATCCGCCATTCGCGAACCTGGCGCCGAATGGCTGGCACCACAAGATCTAGAGCGCGCTATCGCCGGCCTGTCTGTGCCGGCACAGCAACAGCGCGACGAAGCGAGCGCGCTATCTCGGGGCAACCCGCCGCGGCGCATCTCCTTGCACGCCATTCGTGCCGTGGCCCAACGCATCGCCGACCGCTTCCAGCCGGAGAAAATCATCCTCTTCGGCTCTTACGCCTACGGTCAGCCCAAGCCGGAGAGCGACGTGGACTTGCTGGTGATCATGGATACGCCGTTGCGGTCGCGCCAGTAGCGGCTGGAAATCTCCCGCGCCCTCTCGCCCCGCCCGTTCCCGCTCGATATCATCGTCCGCACACCGCAGGAGTTGGCGGAGCGCATCGCGCTGGGCGATCTATTCCTGAGCGAGATCATCACCCGCGGCAAGGTGCTCTATGAACGAACTCGTAGCTGAGTGGGTTGACAAGGCTGAGGGCGACTTCCGAACCGCCGAGCGCGAGTTGTGCGTGCCGTGATTCGCCCGAAGCTCGGCTTGTTGTAACAAGAGATAGAACCATAAAAGCACCAAGACACGAAAGTCTGCGAGGCTTTGTGTCTTGGTGTCTTCGTGGTAAAGGAGCTTCTCGATGAACGACGCCAACTTGATCCCCTGGCTACTCGCCGCGACCACCCCCTCTATCCGCACCCTGACCCTGCGCCGCCTGCTGGGCCGGCCGGAGGACGACGCCGACGTCCAGGCCGCGCGGCGCGAAATGGCCGCGTCCGGCCCGATCCCCGCGCTCCTGATCGGCCAGACCGAGCGCGGCAACTGGGCGGACGAGCGCAGCTATTACACGCCCAAGTACACCAGCACCCACTGGCGCATGACGTTGCTGGCTGAGCTGGCCGCGGACCCGGCCGACTCGCGGCTGCGGCGGGGCGCCGAGTTCATGCTGGCCGACACGGCGGTGGACGCGGCCAGGCCGGGCCACGGCTGGGTGTGCTTCTGGGGCAACCTGCTGCGCTATGCGCTCTACGCCGGCTTGGGCGACGATCCACGCGTGGCACGGATCACCGACCGCGTGACCCGCGATGCAAACGAGGCCGGCTGGCGCTGCCGGTACAACGATGAGCTGCCGTGCGCCTGGGGCGCCGCGCGGGCGTTGTGGGGCCTGGCTGCGCTGCCGGTCGAGGATCGTTCGTCGGAAGTCGCCGCGGCCATCGCGAGCGGCCTCGGCCTGCTGCTGGACGGCGACCACCTGGTCCGGGCCGATTATCCGACGCCCGGCAAGGTGCACGAGATTTGGCGCCACCTCAACTTCCCGCTTTTCTACCAGGCCGACATCCTCTTCGTGCTGCGCGTGGCGGCCGAGCTCGGCGCGCTCGATCATCCGGGCGCGCGGCCGGGGCTGGCCTGGCTGGCCGCGCGCCGTCAGACGAACGGCGCCTGGGACGGAAGCAGCCCCTTCCGCACCCCGCGTGGGCTGTGGGATCGCGAGGAAACCGACCGCTGGGCCACGCTGCACGCGGCGATGGTGCTGGACGCAGCAGACCGAACAGGCGACCGAGGTCGCCGCGGCCTGGACGCACAATTTGACAGACCACCCTCTGCCGCATAGAATAGCGCCTGACATGAAACGATTTGTGCCGCTGCTGTTTCTTACGCCCCGGGGTCTTGACCCTCGTGGGCGTATTATTTTCCCTGTTTGAACCACTGAGAGCCGAAAGGCTCTCTTTTTTTGCCCTGAAACGGGCAGCAAATCGAAGACTCACGGCCGAGACGCGGGGGTCACGGAGCGCACCAGGCTCTGCGATCCCCGTTTCTGTGTGCTGAAAGGAATTCTGATGACCGGCTTCTTCTCCCGCCTCGGCGCCCGCGCCCGGCAGATTGACTCGCTGCTGTGCGTCGGGCTCGACCCGCACCCGGCCGATCTCCCGGCGCCGACCGCGGCGGCCGCGCGCGACTTCTGCCTGCGGCTGATCGAAACCACCGCCGATGCCGCCGCGGCGTTCAAGCCCAACGCCGCGTTCTTCGAGCAGTTCGGCGCGGAGGGCGTCGCCGCGCTGCGCGAGGTGATCGCTGCCGTGCCGGACGAAATCCCCGTCTTGCTCGACGCCAAGCGCGGGGACATCGCCTCGACCGCCGAGGCCTACGCTCGCGCCGCGTTCGCGGCGCTCGGTGCGGACGCGATCACGCTCAGCCCCTACCTGGGCCGCGACAGCCTGGAGCCGTTCCTGGCCGACCCGGCGCGCGGCGTCTTCCTGCTGTGCAAGACCTCGAACCCCGGCGCGAGCGACCTGCAGGACCTGCCCCTGGCGGACCGGATGCCGGCCCAGCGCCTCTTCGAGCGGGTGGCCGAGCTGGCGACCGGCTGGAACACCCGCGACAACCTGGGCCTGGTGGTCGGTGCGACGCACCCCAAGGCGTTGGCCACAGCCCGCCGGGTCGCGCCCGATCTGTGGATCCTGGCTCCCGGGGTCGGCGCGCAGGGCGGCGATCTGGACGCTGCGCTCCGCGCCGGGCTGCGAACGGATGGGCTGGGCTTGCTCGTCCCGGTCAGCCGGCAGATCTCCCGCGCGACGGATCCGAGGGAAACTGCTTCCGAGTTGGCGGCGGCCATATGGAATTGGACGCGGATGAACGCGGATAAACGCGGAAAAAAGGATTCCGATTCGTCCGCGCCGGTCCGCGCTCGTCCGCGTCCTGAACAGCAGGATTTATCCGGCAAGTTTTCTCCCGCGGCCGCGGCGCTGGCCGACCGGCTGCTCGCCGCAGGGTGCGTGCGGTTCGGGCAGTTCACCCTCAAGTCAGGTCTGGTCTCGCCGATCTACCTCGACCTGCGCCAGCTCGTCGCCGACCCGGCGCTGCTGGCTGAGGTGGGCGCGGCGTACGCTCGGCTGCTGGCCGGGCTACGGTTTGACCGGCTGGCCGCTCTGCCGTATGCGGCGCTGCCCATCGGGACAGCCGTCAGCCTGCAGGGCGGCTGGCCGATGATCTATCCGCGCAAGGAGGCCAAATCCTACGGCACGGCCGCAGAAATTGAGGGCGCGTTCCGCGCCGGGGAGCGCGTCGTGATCATTGACGACCTGGCGACCACCGGCGGGAGCAAATTCGAGGCCATCGGTAAGCTGGCTGCGGCCGGTTTGTGTATCGAAGATGTCGTTGTCCTGATTGACCGCCGGTCCGGCGCTGCCGACGCGTTGGCGGCAGCCGGCTACCGGCTGCACGCGGTCATGACGCTGCCCGAGATGCTGGAGCACTGGGCGCGGACGGGGCAGGTTCCTGTCGAGCAGATCGCAGCGACGCGCGCTTTTTTGGAGCGCTAGTACATGAGGGCGGAAGTTTACCGGGAGTTTGGTCGTGACGACTTCAGTCGTTCTGACCGCCGACAGCGACTGAAGTCGCTACTGCGAACCCGGTCGGTCCTATGCCTGGATGTACTTGAACCTTGGATCGCGCGAACGTATCACCGTTCAACCACAGGGAGGCACTCAGCAAATGACCGTGGATTATCCTCTCGTCGAGACCATCAACCGAACTTTGCGCCGCTCGGATCTGCGCGGCAACGTACGGCCCTACGATCTCCTGCGCCCGCTGATCTTCCGCATGGCGCCGGAGACGGCCCATCACGTGACGCTGGCCTTGCTGCAGGCGGGGGGCGCAGTACTGCCCGCGCGCAGGCTGTTGCAGGCAGCATTTCGGCCGGCCCTGACCGTCAGTCCCGTGCAGGCGTTCGGCCTCACCTTCCCCAATCCGGTCGGGCTGGCCGCGGGGTATGACAAGGACGGTTTAGGTTGGCGCGGCCTGGCAACGCTGGGCTTCGGGCATATCGAGGTCGGCACCGTGACCCCCCGGCCGCAGGCCGGCAACCCCGGCCCGCGCGTCTTCCGGCTGGTGGACGATCGGGCGGTCATCAATCGCATGGGGTTTCCCAACCGCGGCGCGGCGTTCGTGGCGCGGCGCTTGCAGGGGAAGCGGCCCGCCAACCTGATCCTGGGCGTCAACATCGGCAAGAACCTGACCACATCGCTGGAGCGTGCGGGCGAAGACTACTTGAGCCTGGTGCAGACATTTGCGCCGCTGGCCGACTACCTGGCGATCAACGTCAGCTCGCCCAACACGCCGGGATTGCGCACGCTGCAAACCCGCCCGGCACTGGAGGCGCTGCTCCGGCCCCTGGACGCTGAGCGCCGGGCTCAGTCGGCGCGGCTGGGCCGGCACGTGCCGCTGCTGGTGAAGCTGGCGCCCGACCTGACCTCCGACGAGCTCGACGGCGCGCTGGATGCGATCCTGGCTGCGGGCATAGATGGCGTGATCACGTCTAACACGACGCTGAGCCGCAAAGGGCTGACCTCGCCGCTGGCCCGCGAATCCGGCGGCATGAGCGGCGCGCCGGCGCGGCAGCGCAACACCCAGATCGTGCGTGACGTCGTGCGCCGCACCGGCGGCCGGCTGACCGTCGTCGCCAGCGGCGGCATCATGTCTCCGTGCGATGCGCAGGAGAAGCTGGACGCCGGCGCGACACTGGTGCAGCTTTACACAGGGCTGATCTACGCGGGGCCGGGGCTGGCGAAGGCCGTGGTGGAAGGCTGCGCCCGGTAGCGGACGATTGGATTTGCGACCGTTCCAGGTTGCAGGTAAAATAGCTTTGATCCCACGCGCGTTTATCTTGCGCAATGCCGCCCTACCCTCGCTCATCGCGTTTCTGGGTAGGGCGTTTGTTTTTCTGAACGGGAGGCAAGACCCATGTCCGTTACCGCAATCGTCGGCGCCCAGTGGGGCGATGAAGGCAAAGGCCGCATCGTGGATTACCTGGCCCAACGCGCCGACATGGTGATCCGCTACCAGGGCGGCGACAATGCCGGGCACACCGTGGTCAACGATCGCGGCACGTTCCGGCTGCACATTGTCCCCTCCGGCATCTTCAACCCCGCCACCGTCAATGTCGTCGGCACAGGCACGGTGATCCATCCGCCCGCCCTGCTGGAGGAGATGGCGCAGCTCAGCGCTGCGGGCGTGAGCCTGGACAACCTGTGGGTGTCGGAGCGCAGCCACGTCGTGCTCCCCTACCATCGGCTGCTGGACGGCCTGGAGGAGTCGGCGCGCGGCGGAAATCAGATCGGCACGACCAAGCGCGGCATCGGCCCGGCGTACGCGGATAAGGCCGCGCGCACCGGCATTCGCGTCGGCGATCTCGTGCGGCCCTACTACCTCCACCCGCGGCTGGCCGCGGCGGTCCAGCAAAAGAACCGCGAGCTTGACCGTCTCGGTGCGGCGCCGATAGATGCCGACGTGCTCCTGGCGGAAGCCGAGGCGTGGGGCAAGGCCCTGGCCGGCCGCATCGTGGACACCCTGCCGCTGATCCGGGACGCGGTGCGGGGGGGCAAGCAGGTCCTGCTCGAAGGCCAGCTCGGCGTGATGCGCGACCTGGACTGGGGCACCTACCCGTTCGTCACCTCCTCAAATCCGATCGCCGGGGGCGCAGCCGCGGGCGCAGGCCTGCCGCCAAGCGCCATCACCGAAGTCATCGGCGTGGCGAAGGCGTACTGCACCGCGGTGGGCGCGGGGCCGTTCCCCACCGAGCTGCACGACGACACCGGCGCCCGACTGCGCGAGGTCGGCCAGGAGTACGGCGCGACCACCGGCCGGCCGCGACGTTGCGGGTGGCTCGATGGCGTCGCGCTGCCCTACGCGGCATGGCTCAACGGTTTCACCGGCCTGGCGATCACCAAGCTGGATGTGCTCGATGGGCTGCCGGAGCTCAAGATTTGCACCGGCTACCGGCTGGATGGCCGGCGCATTGACCAGATCCCCTATCCGCCCGAAATGGACCGCGCCGTGCCGGAATACGAGACGTGGCCCGGCTGGTCCGAGCCGACGCGAGATGCCCGGGCCTGGGATGAGCTGCCTGCCGCCGCGCGCGCGTATCTCAACCGCATTGCGGAGCTGGCCGGCGTGCCGATCAAGGTCGTGTCGGTGGGGCCAGAACGCCAGCAGTTGATCATGCTATGACCGCTTTCACCTACGACACCTACCTCTCGCCCTTCACCTGGCGCTACGGCTCGCCGGAGATGCGCGCGCTGTGGAGTGAGGCGCACCGGCGGCGGTTGTGGCGGCGCATCTGGGTGGCGCTGGCTGAGGCGGAACAGGCCGCGGGGTTGGTCACCGCCGCGCAGGTCAGCGACCTGCGCGGCCACGCGGATAACATTGACCTGGCGCGGGCGCAGACCATCGAGGCGGAGATCCACCACGACCTGATGGCCGAGGTGCGGACGTACGCCGAGCAGTGCCCCGTCGGCGGCGGCATCATCCATCTGGGCGCGACCTCGATGGATATCGAGGACAACGCCGATGCGCTGCGGCTGCGCGATGCGCTGGACTTGATCCTGCACCGGCTGCGCGATGTCTTGTTGGCCCTGGCCGGCCAGATCGAGACGTGGGCCGCTGCGCCAACGATGGCCTTCACCCATCTTCAGCCCGCGGAGCCGACCACGGTGGGTTACCGCCTGGCGCAAACCGCGCAAGATCTGCTGGCCGACTACGAGGAGTTGCGCCGCGTCCGCGCCGGCATTCGCGGCAAGGGGTTCAAGGGCGCGGTGGGCACGTCGGCGTCGTATGTGCAGTTACTTGAGGCTAAAGCCGAGCACTCAACCTCAACCTTGACCTTAGCCTCATTTGAAACCCGCATCATGGCTGCGCTCGGCCTCGAGGCCTTCCCCATCGCCACGCAGACCTACCCGCGCAAGCAGGATTACCGCGTCGTCGTCGCGCTGGCCGGGCTGGGCGCGACCCTCTACAAGTTTGCGTTCGACCTGCGTGTGCTCCAATCGCCGCCGATCGGGGAGTGGGCCGAGCCGTTCGGGGCGCGGCAGGTCGGATCGAGCGCGATGCCGTTCAAGCGCAACCCGATCAACGCAGAGAATATCAACAGCCTGGCGCGCTATCTGGCCGCCCTGCCGCACGTCGCGTGGGACAATGCCAGCCACAACCTGCTGGAGCGCACCCTCGACGATTCGGCCAACCGCCGCAGCCTGCTGCCGGAAGCATTTCTGATCACCGACGAGATTCTGCGCCGCAGTGGCACGCTGATGGCCGGGCTTCGGGTCAGCCGCACTGCTAGTGAGCGGCTGCTGGCCGCGTATGGCCCGTTCGCCGCCACCGAGCGGCTGCTGATGGCGCTGGTCAAGCGCGGGGGCGATCGCCAGGAATTGCACGAGGTCATCCGCAAGCATGCGATGGCCGCCTGGGCTGAGGTGCAGGCAGGACGTCCGAATCCGTTGATCGAAGCGCTCTGCCAAGACGCACGGATCACGCGCCTCGCAGCGCGGGCCGAAGTGCTCGCCTGGCTCGACGCGGCGGATTACCTCGGCGATGCGCCGGCGCAGGCCTGCGCCTTCGCCGCACTGATCCGCCAACAACTTGGCAACTGATTCTTGGAGCGAATACCATGACCGATTGCATCTTCTGTGAGATCCTGGCCGGCCACACAGCCGGGAGTTTCGTCTATCGTGACGAGCTGTGCTCGGCATTCATGGATGCCCAACCAGTAACCACGGGGCACGTGCTTGTCGTACCCAACCAGCATGCGACTCACCTGGCCGACCTGCCGCCGGAGACCGGCGCGCACATGTTTCGCACCGCCCAGCAGTTGGCCGCCCGGCTGCGCGCCAGCGGTCTCCGCTGTGAGGGGGTCAATTTCTTTGTGGCGGATGGCCGCATCGCGGGCCAAACCGTGTTTCATGTTCATCTGCACATCATTCCCCGCTATGCCGGCGATGGGTTTGGATTCCGCTTCGGCCCCAACTACGGCACACGGCCGGCGCGGGCGGAGCTTGACCGGCTCGCCGAACAAATCAAACTGGGGCTTGGAAAAGAGGAGTGAGCATGACCCGACGCGCCATCCTGAGCGTCTACGATAAAACCGGCCTGGTCGAGTTCGCTCGCAGCCTGGCCGAGCTGGGGTTCGAGCTGGTCGCCTCCGGCGGCACCGCGCGCGCGTTGGGCGCGGCCGGCCTGCCCGTCACGCAGGTGGACCAGGTCACCGGCTTCCCGGAGATCCTGGGCGGCCGCGTCAAGACGCTCCACCCGGCGGTGCACGGCGGCATCCTGGCCCGCCGCACGCCGGCGCACCTGGCCGAGTTGGCTGGCCACGGCATCGCGCCGGTGGACCTGGTGGCCTGCAACCTCTACCCGTTTGCGGCGACCGTGGCGAAGCCGGGCGTGACTGAAGCGGAGGCGGTCGAGGAGATAGACATCGGCGGCGTGACCCTCCTGCGCGCCGCGGCGAAAAACTTCGAATCGGTGATAGCCGTTTGCGACCCGGCAGATTACGACACAGTGGTGGACGCGCTGCGCGAGGCTCAGGCTGAGGTTGAGGACGAAGTTGAGGACAAGGCGCCCAACCTCAACCTTGACCTTAACCGTCGCCTTGCGCTGAAGGCGTTCCGGCACACCGCGGCGTACGATGCGGCGATTGCCGCGTGGCTGGGCGGCCGGGGAGCGGAGGAGCCGGGGAACAAGGGAACAGAGGCGCAGAGGGGTGAGAGGGCAGGGGAGCCCAAGCTGCCTCAACAAATCATCCTCGCGGCGGAGCGCGTGCAGTTGCTGCGTTATGGCGAGAACCCGCACCAGGCGGCTGCACTCTACCGCTGGATCGGCGCGGCGCCCGCGTTCGAGCAGCTCCAGGGCAAGGACTTGAGCTATAATAACATCGTTGACCTGGAGGCCGCGTGGGCGATGCCGCAGGAGTTCGCCGAGCCGACCGTGGCGATTATCAAGCACACCAACCCCAGCGGTCTGGCGTCGGCGGCGAGCCTGGTCGAGGCGTACCGGCTGGCATTCGACTGCGACCCGGTGTCCGCCTACGGCTCGATTATTGCGGTCAACCGGGAGGCCGACCTGGCGCTGGTGCAGGAGATCGGCGCGCTCTTCGTGGAGGTGCTGGCCGCGCCGGCCTACACGCCCGAGGCGTTGGCGTGGCTGGCCAGCCACAAGAAGAACTGCCGGGTGATGGCGGCGCGTAGTAACGACTTTAGTCGTTTCGTGCGCACCGGAACGACTGAAGTCGTTGCTACGAATGTCCTGGTGCTCCGCTCCGTCGCCGGCGGCCTGTTGGCGCAAACGTCCGACGATCGCGGCGTGGATGAAACCATGTGGCAGGTGGTGACGCAGCGGCAGCCCACGGAGGCAGAGCGCCGCGGCCTGGCGTTCGCCTGGCTGGCAGCCAAGCATGTCAAGTCGAACGCCATCGTGCTCGTCCAGGGCACGGCAACGGTCGGCGTGGGCGCGGGGCAGATGAACCGCGTGGACTCGGTCTACCTGGCCGCGCGGCGGGCCGGCGACCGGGCGAAGGGCGCAGTGCTGGGATCGGACGCGTTCTTCCCGTTTCCCGACGGCATCGAAGCCGCGGCGGCCGCGGGCGTCACCGCGATCATCCAGCCCGGCGGCTCCTTGCGTGACGAGGAGGCTGTCACCGCCGCCGACCGGCTGGGGCTGACCATGATCTTTACCGGGGAGCGTCATTTCCGCCACTGATCACAGATCCAGTTTCATGCCGGTCACAGCGTGTACAGCTCACCGAGGAGCGCCGCATGTCATCACCGAACGACTATGCAAGCTACGGATGGATCCTGGTAATCGCGATCGTTTTCGCTGTGACCCTGGGCCAGCACGCCTGGCAACGCCGAAAGGTGGCGGGCGCCCTCGCGTTCGTCGGGATGATGGTTATCGGCACCCTGTGGATCCTGACGGGTGCGCTGCAACTCATCAGCGTCGAATTCGCCGCCAAGGTCTTCTGGGAACGCGCTCAGAACGTGCTTGCGCTGACGGCTGTGATCATCTCCTTGGGGTTCGCGCTGCAATATGCCGGCCTGGGCAAATGGCTGAATCGCCCCGTACAAACACTCCTGGTTACCTCTCTGGCGGCTTACCTCCTGCTGGAGCTGACCAACCACACGCATCATTGGATCTGGCGCGATGCCTGGCTGGAGACGCGCACGGCAATGCACTTCGCCAGCGGTCCTGCAGGATACATCTTCCTGGGCTATGGTTATCTGTTGGTCCTGCTCACCTGGACCATCCTGATCTGGCTATTCATCCGCTCTCCGCGCCACCGCGGGCCGGTGGGGATGGTGCTCATCGCACAAATCACGACCCGCATCGCGTTTGCATTTCATTTCAGCTACCGAAGCGCTGTCAGCGCATTTGATCCCCTGATCCCGCTGGTGATGATCGGCTACATCGCCTACTTCCTGGCGCTGTTTCGGTTCAACGGCTTCGAGCTTGTCCCGGCCGCGCGCGGCGTCGCGGTCACCCGCATGTGTGATGGTGTGCTCGTGCTGGATGACCGCAACCGGGTCGTAGATCTGAACCCGGCGGCCGAGGCGCTGCTCGGCGTGCGCGCCGCCGAGATCATCGGCCAGGACGCCGTCGAGTATTGGGCCACCCTCCCGGCTCTGGTGGAAATGATCGGTGCGCCTCTGGTCGGGCACACCGAGATCGTGCTGGGG
>CAZYGI010000061.1:0-22431 GCA_964647255.1 uncultured Anaerolineales bacterium
CCGGCGTCGCCGTGCGTTTGGAGACGTACCCGCGCATGTGGCACGTGTGGCAGCTTTTCCTGGCGTTGCCTCAGGCCGTCGAATCGCTGGACGACATCGCCCGGTTCCTCAAATCGCATCTGAGCCCGGGGCCTCCGCCTGTCCCGTCACAGGCATAACACGGGTCATGGTGGCAGCCTGGGCGCCGGGGGAGAATGCAAACTGGCGCAGCCTGCTGGCCACACGAGGCAAGCTGGCATGGGAGCATCAGCCAGACCACCTGATGCCGCAGGGGGCCCGGATCTGGGGTTCACCCATCCCCTTAACCGGTTCTGATCGAACGGCCCGGCAGCGGATGGCTGCGCTGGGCGGTCGAGCGAGCAACAGGAGAAGGCACGGTTGGCTATGCCGGCTGTGAGCGCGAAGTCGAACTCCCCCACGGCCTGCGAGATGCCAATGGTTTGTGAGCTGGCGTTCAGGCTGCGCACCCGATAGGTATAGTTCAGCTTTGAATCGCCTACGCCATCCCCGTCAGACCAGGTGAGGGGAGCCCCGGACGCCACCGTGCCCAGCCGCTCTGCGCCGGCAGCGCCGGGTGCAAAATCGGGCGCCGTCGCGCGCCAGACTTCGTAGCTCGCAGCCTCGGCGCCTGGCGCTTGCCAATCCAGCCGCACTTGCGCAGACGCCAGTGTGCCTGACACCGGCGGCCGCGGCGGCACGCGCAGGTTGACTTCCAGACGGTCGCGGTCTTGTGTCCAGATCACCGGCGCGCTGGCCGGCGCCGGCGTGGCGTTGCGTGTCATCAGTTGCGGGGTGGCGGGGACCCCATTGATCGTGAAGTTCAGGGGCTCTCCTGCTGAAGGGCCTTCTTTGTCGCCGGTAGCGGGGTCATCGCCGTAGCACGGCATGATTCCGTACTTGCCTGCGTACGCCGTCGTGAACTGCCCGCACTGGACATTTTGGGGGCCGAAGACGGCGATATAGGCGCCGGTCGGGATCGGCACGCCTGCGAACGCGCTGTTGCCGCTGTACAGGTCCACCCATTGGTTCGTGAGCGTTACCCCGCTGCCCTGTGTGATGCCCAGGGCGAGCATTGACAGGATCACTGCGGCAGCGGCAGCCAGTGCAACGCCCGCCCAGGGCTGGGGCCTTCGCTCCGGCCGAGATGCGGTTACGCGGCCTCCCCGGAACAGTGGTCTGCGCGGCCTCATTCCTGCTCCTCGTTCAAAATGATTGGCAGCCAGATGCGGCTTGCCGGCGGCTCGACGGGCGGCTGGGGCGTCGGCGGCTCGACGGACGGCTGCGGGGCGCCCACCGACGTCTTCTGCCGATCACCGCTCGCCGTCCAGGCGCCCGCGCCGATGATCTGCGTCTGTCCGTCGAAGATTGTCTGCACTCCAATGGTGTCACCCGGGAGCGCGCCTTCGTCACCGGGTGTGTCGGGGTCGTCGCCGTAGCAAGCCAGGTAGCCATACTGGCCTTCAGCCGTCGTGACGGTGGCTCCGCAGATGACGCCCTGCGGGTCGCGCGCGGTGATCACCGTCCCGGCGGGCAGTGGTGTGCCGTCCACCAGCAGCGCTTCCCCGTAGAAATCCACCCAGGTGGCTGTTGGGGTGACGCCCGCGGCGGTTTCAGCCTGCCGGATCAGCTCCTCCCACCGGTCTTGGCCGACAGGAGGCGCCCACGGCCAGCCTAGCCGCGGTTGGCTCGTCGCCATGTGCGCAGTGGCGGTCTCTGTGATTGTGCCGGGGTACGTCAGCGTGACGGCCTGCGTCGTGCGAATCCAGTACCCCAGGCCCGAGCGCATCTCCTGCAAGGTGTTGAACAGCGGGTCAAGATCCGGGTAGAACGACAGCGCGCCGCCATCGAAGCCTTGCACCGCGGTGTAGCGGCCGTCAATGCTCGCCAGGGCCACGGTGACCGGCAACGTGCTCTGCGGCAGGTAGCTCACCAGGTTCCAGCCGGCGTCCAGCTTCAGCGGCAGGGTGGCGGGCAGCGCCTGGCCCACGATCAGCAGCCTGGCCGCCTCCAGGGTGGTCGTCACTGCCGGAGCGGCGGTCACGCGAATCCAGTAGCCGTGCAGCGCGCCCCAAGTCTTCAACGTGTTGATTTCGGGCGGCAGGCTCGGATAGTAGGAGCGGGCGCCCTGGTCGAACGACTGGATGGCGGCGTACGCGCCGTTGATCGGCCGCTGCACAACGGTGATATCCCGATTCTGTGGGTCAATGGCGCTGGAGACGAGGTTCCACCCGTTGTGGAGGACCAGATCCTGCGCCGATGCGGCCTGGCTCCGCGACCGGGCCGCGGTGCACAGCGCCAGCCTGTTGCCCTCTCCGGTAGGTGCGTTCGGCGCCACCCGGAGGTCGAAGACGCCGCCCTGTACATTGGGCCAGGCGACGGTCAGGGTCACGCCCTGGCCGGCCGCCAACGCCGGCGCCGTGGCGGCAGCGATCGGCGCATCATTGGCGAAGAAGCCCACCCGCATGCCCGCCGGCAGATCGCTGCCGGTGTTCTCCAGCCGCGCCATGATTGTCACGCCGCCTGGCGCATCGGTGGCCGGCTCCGCGAGGATGTTGGTGATGGTCGGCACGGCCGGCACGCAGGTCACTTCCAGGCCGTAGGGACCCTGAGCGCTCCGGTTGCCGGCCTGATCGGTCGCGATCACCCACAGTGCGTAGGTTCCGGGCGTTGCCGCAGCAGTTTCGTACCACCAGGTGTCGCCACTGCGCGACGCGTTGACCAGGGTGACGGTCCCGTCCGGTGCATGCACCTCGATCTGCACCGTCGTGAGCGGCCCACCGTCGCTGACGGCGCCGCCCAGAACCACGGTTTGGACGCCCATCGTCACCTGCGGCAGGTGGGTGGCGACTTCAAGCACCGGCGGCACATTGTCGGCGATGAAGCTGAGGCTCAGCCCGGTGGCGTAGTTGCCGGCGGCATCCCAACCGTTGAAGGTGAGGGTCTGCGCCTTATAGTCGGCCCGCCCGATGTCGGCCGTGCGGAAAAGCCATGAGCTGTTCTTCACGGCGCTGAGCCGAGGCGCCAGCGTCAGGCGGCTGCGGATATAGGCGGCCTCGGCTCCACCCCCGCTCCGGTCGCACAGGCTCAGCATCCAGGTGCCGGCCGAGTCTCCGCCCGCGAAGGCCCGCAGCGGCTGCACCGGCCGGGCATCCTGGCTGTACAAGGCCGTGCCGAGCGGCTGGTTGTCCAGCAGGTCCGAGACGGAGAGTGCCGCGGCGTCAAACAGGTTGACATCGTAGTTGCGGTAATCGGCGCCGGACCGGCCATCATCATCCAGCAGCCTCACCGTGCGGCCGTCCGGCCCTGTCAGGTTGACCTGAAGCAGATCGCGGTGCAGCGCTTCGGCACGCAGCCCTACCTGGACCTCGGCGAGCGAGAAGCTTTTCGTCACCGCGAAGGTGGCGATGATGGGAGCAGCGCAGCCGCCCACCCCGGCCGGCCCGGAGGGCGCATGCTCGTAGGTGACCGCCTGCTGGCCGGTGACCTGCAGGTCGGCCGGCCGGCAGTTTTGACCGTTTGTGCAGCCCGTGACGCCGCCGATGCCGCCGTCCGCGGGGGTGGCCTCGTCGGCGATGGCGCCGACCACCACGACGCTGCTCCCGCGCACCACGCCGCCGGGCGTCACCTGCGAAGCGCCGTAGTCTATGGTCAGCGCCGGCGGCTGGGCGTCAACCCGGAACGGCAGCGCGCTGGTCCACGAGCCGATCTTGCCGAAGGCATCCGTAGCGTGCATCGTCAGCCGGAGCTCGTCGCCGTGGCTCGCCGCCACGTTCCATTTGCAAGTCCAGGCGCCGCCGGCGGCTCCGTCAGGGCAGAGGAGGGTGGACGCGCCGGCCGGCCCCACCACATCGAAGCTGACGCCGGGCACGCCGGATGGATCATACGCGTAGCCGGCCAGGGTGTTCTCGCCGGCCCGCAGCAGGAAGGCCGGCCGGTTGACGCCGAAGAAGAGCGGCGCATCGCGGTCCACCGGCTGGTGCGTCCACAGCCAGTCTATCGGTTGGCCGCTGCTGGGATGCGCGCCGTCGTACATGCGCACCCCGAGCGCAGCCCATGGCTCGCTCGACAGGCCTAGATTGACGAGGCCGTGGAGAACGACCGAGACTTCCTTGCCCGGCGCCACATCGCCCAGGTTGATGGTCTGGTGTTGGCCGCCGGTCAGTTGCAGGGTGTACAAGGCGTCCACGGCGGCATTCACACCGCGGGCCGTGCCTTCACCGATGTTCCGATAGGTGAGGGTGTAGGCGATCGGCGAGCCGCCGCCCACCTGCGGCTGGCCGGGCGTCAGATTGCTCAGGTAGGTGCCCACATCCGCCGGGAGACTGCCGAGCAGCAGATCGCGCAGCCAGTAGAGGCTGTCGCTGAGCAAGCTGAACGCGCTGCCGGCCGGCTCGCTCTCCAGGGTGATGCGGGGCTCGGCCGCGTAGGAACCCGTGCTGGCCTCATCCGCGCCGTTAGGGCAGACGCCCGGCCCCAATCCCGGCCACTGGTACGCGTGGTCGAGGGTCAGGTCCAATCCGGCCGGGCTGTCGCCCGGCAGGACCCGGGCGCTGTTGACGCCGTTGCTGGCGGGCAGCACCGCCCAGGCGCGCAGCGCGCCTTCCTCACTGGCGATGGCGAGGAGCTTCACCGCGTTGGCGCTGGGGTCGGAAATGCCCAGCAGGCTGAAGGGCAGGTAGAGATCGGTCTGGCCGCGGCCGGCGCCGGCCGCCATGCCGGCGCCTGTCCAGGTCCGGAAGTTGCTTGAATCCAGTGTGGCCGCCCAGCTCCAATCGCTCCCATCCCAGGCCAGCAGCACGGCATCGCCGGCGTCCCGCACCCAGACCAGGGTGTCGGCAGCCATCCCGGCCGGCAGGTTGATCACCGTCTGATCCGGGACCAGGGCGCCGGCGCTCGCAACGAGGTAGGGGTTGTAGGCGCGGCTGGCGCCACCGGAGCGGGCGTCGAGGTAGATAAAGAGGTCGCCGTCGGTGTGCCAGTTGGCGCCTGTCCAGGCCAGGCGCAGCGCCTCGGCGTTCCAGGTGGCGTACAGCCGCTGTTCGCCGAGGCCGGCTGCCGCGCCCCGGCGGTCTGCGCCGAGCAGGGTGCAGCCGGAGTTCATCCAGACGAGCGCCATCACGTTCCCTGGAGCGGGCAGCACGCAGTAGTCGGGGGTCAACTCGCTGTCAACATCAACCGGTCCGAAGGTGCGCCAGCTCCGGTTGCCCAGCGTATCTTCCATGCCAAGCTGGACGAGGACCCGCTGGCCTTCGCCGGGCGTGAAGGCGGCAGTCAGCGGGCCGGCCACCGGCACGCTGGTCAGCGTCTCGCTGGTCAACGTCGCGGTGGTCTGAGCGCTCCAGCGCACGGTGTAGGGGATCAAGCCGCTGCCGTCCGCGCCGGCCGTCCAGGCCAGATCGAGGCTCGCGCCGGCCTGGGTGACGGTGTCGCCCGGCGCGACGCCTGCGCCGCCGGTCGTCAGGCTCAGATCTGCGCCGCTGGGCGGCGCCACATCAACTCGCACCGGCGTCGTGGTCTGGGTGACATGTCCGGCCAGGTCAGTGACGCGGGCGCTGAGGTTGAACGGGCCGCCATCCGGGAGCGGTGTGTCGAGGCTCCAGGGTCCGCGCCATTCCACCGGGCCGCTCTCGCCGGGAGCGGGTTCCTTCAACAGCGCAGTCGCCCAGTCGCCGCCCGCGGTGCGCCACTCCACGGTCGAGACGCCGCCGGTGTCGGTCACGAATCCGGTCACGTCAATGCGATCCACCGGGTAGACCTGGGTCGAGGTGATGACGAGCGAGGTGACCGACAGCGCCGGCAGATCAGTGTCAACGGTCACTGTGTACAGCGCGCTGGCCCACGCATCGGCCTGATCCTTCGCCACGGCTTGCAGGATGTGCTGGCCGTTGGTTGTCGGCGCCCAGGGGACCGACCAGGTGATATCGGCCACCTCACCGGCGGTCCACTCCTGGATCAGAATCGGCTCGCCGTCGGCGCTGACCCGCAGCGACTTAAGCGTAGAGGTCATGGCCACGACCTGCCCGCCGACGTTAACCGGCGCCAGGCTGTCGAGCACGCGCGGCAGTCCGGAGATGGTCACGTAAACCGCGTCTTCTGCGTCCACGGTCTCCAGCATGCGGCGCAGCGTGAACCCGTAGATGCCGCGTGCCGCCTGCCCTCTGACGCCTGTCCACTGTCCACTGCCCTCTGACGCCTGTCCACTGACCACTCCCTCCTGACTGGTTGCCGAGGCGTCAGACATGCCGACCGACGCCCTGGCCAGGCGGGCGGCCGCCTCCGAGACGATGAATGCCGTCGCCCCGGCGGTTGCCGGGGAGGCTGCCGGGCTTTTAGCCACATTGCGGAGCTGCCCTGCCCCACCACCTGTGACCGCCGCCGAAGTGCAGTTGCCGGCCGCGTCACAGGCCTGCGCGGCCGGCGAGAGGGTCAGCGGGTTGATGATGCGCAGTCCTTGGTCGTTGTCGGCCACGGCGGCGAAGCCATCGGTGGTGACCGCCATCGCGCGGGCGGAGCCGGGGGTGTTGGACAGTGCAGCGAACTGCGGCTGCGCCGGAACGCTGATGTCGATCACGGCCACGCCGGTCGAGCCGTCGGACACGTAGGCATAGCTACCGGTGCCGCTGACGCTAACTGTGACGCCGAGACCTTCGCCCGGCGTGTCATATTGGCTGACGTAAACGGGGCTGGCTGGCGTGGCGACGTTCAGGATGGTCAGGCCGGCCGCGCCGTCGGCCACGGCCGCGTAGACCTCGCCTGCCACAGGCGACCAGATGGCTACATCGTAGGCCACGCCCGGCGTGTCGTAGGAGGAAACCGCGACCGGGGCCGCCGGGTTCGCCAGGCTGATCACCGCCAGGCCGCTGGTCGAGTCCGCTACGTAAGCATAGCTGCCGTAGGCCGCCACGCCCGCCGCGCTGCCCGTTGTGTCGAGGGTGCTGACAAGTTGCGGGCTGGTCGGCGTAGTGATGTTCACCACATGGATGCCCGCCGCGCCTGCGGCCACCAACGCATAGCGATCGGCGCCAAGGTGGGCGAGGGCGATGGCTTGGGGCTCGCCGGCCAGTGCCAGGAAGGCCGCGGCCTGCGGGCTGCTCGGGGCGTCCACGTTGACCACTCGCAGGCCGCCGCCGCCGCCCGCTGCAGGCGCCATCGCCAGGAACGCATAGTCGTGCGTCGTCTTCGGCGCCGGCGTCGGGGTGGGCGAGGGCGTAGGCGTGGGCGGCTTCGGTCCCACGGTGACCGCGGCCGGGCCGGCCTGGTTGTTCGCGTCGCTGATCTCACCGAGCGCGCAGGTGTAGTCGGCAACTGCCCAGGCGTTGTGCGTGCCTTGCGCGAACTGCGAATATTCGAACAGGAAGTCCTGGCTGACGCCGACCGCCAGGGCAGGCACCGCCAGCCACTGATTCGGTTGCGGGGCGCTGCAGGCGACGGGCGTGCTGTCGAGGTACAGGCCCAGGCGCGCGTTGGCGCCTTCCGGCACCGGCTCCGTCCCCGCGTTCTTGACCCGGACGATGTAGCGCACGGTGTCGCCGACGGCAGGGTTGGAGGGCAGCGCGGTCAGGCTGGTGATCTGCAAATCGGGCAGCGCCGGGCCGCCTGCGGTGATCTGGATCGGCCCGTAGCGGTTGTTGATTTCGCTGGCCTCGGTGACGATGCAGGTGCTGTCCGCCAGGAAGTAGACCTGGTGGTCGCCGCCGGAGGTGAACCCGGTGGCATCCTCGATCATCACGGTCTTGCTCTCGCCGGCCGCGATGGCCGGCAGCGCGGCGTGATGGTCCGGCGCGTCAGCGCACCCCACCGGCGCCCGATCCACGTAGAGGCCGACGCTGGCGGCCGGATCGCTGAGCGCAGCGGTTCCGCTGTTCCGGATCTGCACCGTGTAGGTGACGGGCCGGCCGGCCTGCGGCTGGCGCGGCGTGTAGTTCACGAGGGTGATGCTCAGGTCCGGCAAGGGCGGCCCCGCGAGGCTCAGCGCCAGCGGCCCGAAGCGATTGTTGTCCTCCCGGTACTCGGGCACCGCGCACCGATCGTCGGCCAGCGCATAGAACTGGTACTGCCCGCCGGCTGCGAGAGTTCCAACGACTTGGACGGTGGCCTGCCCGCCGATCGCCAGCTCCGGCACAGCCACGTAGCTGAGCGGTGTACCGCTGCAGCCGCGGCTGCCGCTGATAGGTGCGCTCCCGGAGTAGATGCCCAGGCGGGCCCAGCCGGAGCTCGCGAAGCCAAAGTTGCGCACCACGGCGGTGAAGGTGATCGGCTGGCCGGCAGCCGGCGCGGCCGGCGCCGCGGTGAGGCTGGTCACCACCAGGTCGGGCAGCGTATCGGGCGCGACCGCCAGCGCCACGGCGTTCGACACGTTGTTCAGTTCGTTGCTTTCGGACACAGCGCAGGGCGAATCCGCGAAGGCGCGGACATCATGGTATCCGGCTGCGCTGAAGGCGCGCGTCAGGACCACCCGGGTCCACCCGCCGGGGACCAGGCTCGGGATGGCCGCGTACTGGTCGGCCGCCGGCGCGGCCGGGCAGTTGTCGGGTATGCGATCGATGAACAGACCGAGCCAGGCTTCGCTGCTGTTAGCCCAGCCCTGATTACTCACAGTTGCCGTGAACGTGACGGTCTCATTGATTCCCGGGACCGTGGGCTCGGCCATCAGGTTGGTCACGACCAGGTCAACGCCGCCCTGGTCACCGACGTAGAAGTCGAACCCGTCGAACCAGTTGTTGAACTTGTTGCTCTCGGCCAGGCTGCAGCCGTAGTCGGCGAAGCCGTAGACGGTGTGATAACCCACGACCGGGAAGGATTTCAGCATGCCGCCGAGGGTAGTGCTTGCGCCCGGCGCGAGCGGCGGGACATGGACGACCCGGTCGCCGACGTAGTCACCTTGGCGCGGGCAGCCAGGCGGGATCCGGTCGAAGTAGATGCCCGACCAGGCCCAACTACTCGACGTCGTGCCCACGTTTTTCACCGTCACTGAGAAGTTGATGGTGTGGTTGACCATCGGAGACGGCGGGTCCAGCACGATGCTCTCGACGATGAGGTCCGGGAGGGGCGGCGGCCCAACCTGGAACTCCAGCCTCGGGTAGTGGACATTGTTCCACTCGTCGCTCTCGGTGATGGAGCAGGTGTAGTCCGGCTGGAAGGCGACGGTGTGCGGCCCTTCGGTGAAGGTGTCTTGGAAGGTGAGCGTAGTGCTCTGTCCGGCGTTCAGCGGCGTCAGCCAACTCACTTTGTCGCCGATGTTGCCGGCGACGAAGGGGCAGCCCGGCGCGTCCCGGTCTCGGTACAGGCCCGCCCAGGTTCCTGTCCTGCTCGGCCCGGCGCCGCGGTTCCGCACGACGACGTTGAAAGTGACAAGCTGACCGGCCACCGGTGACGCGGGCTCCATCGTCACGTTCTCGACGATCAGGTCGGGCAGCCGCGGCGGCCGCAGGTCGAAGATCAACTGTTGGCTGTTGTTGTTTTCGTCGCTCTCCTCAGTTGCGCAAGGATAGTCCAGGAAGGCGAAGAGCCATGGCTTCGCGTCCTTGCCAAACCAGTGCGTCACCTCGAATGTGTCGCTGGCGCCTGGCTCCAGGGGTGGGATATAGAATACATTGTCGCCGACGTCAGGGGCGCCGCCCGCGGGAATGGGGCAGCCTTTCGGTCCGCGGCCGTAGTACAGGCCGCCCCACGTCCAGCCGGAGCGGGTCTTGCCCTGGTTGCGCACCGTTGTGCTGACGGTGGCCCACTCGTCCTCGAACGGCGGAGACGGCAAAATCTCGATGCTGTCCACCACCAGATCGGGGCGGGGCGCCGGATAGACAAACACGTTGTACGCATCGATATTGTTCGATTCGAAGATTTCGTTCAGCTGGCAGCCGTAGTCCACCTTCGCGCTGAGGTAGTGCGTCCCCTGCGTGTCAAAACGCGTGGTGAGCGTCCGGGTGTAGGTTTCGCCGGCCCCTAACGCCGGGATAGAGGCAGCCACGTCGCCCGGGTCCATCGTCGGGCATTCGGCGGCGATGCGGTCGCGGTACAAGCCTACGACCGAAGAGGCCGAGGCTGCTACGCCGAGGTTGCGTACGGTGATCACGGAGGATGTCCACTGCCCCTGCTGAGGCTCCCCGGCGACCGTCTTCAGCGGCTCGACGTGGATGTCCAGGTCGGGCAGCGGGGGCGACGACACCGTGATGGCCTGGCTGTGGCGGTTGTTGTTCTCGTCGCTCTCGGTCTCAGCGCAGGTCGCGTCGATCACGCCCCAAACGGTGTGGATGCCCTCCGTTTCGATGGCTTTACCGACGATCGTGACGGTGGACCATTGGCCGGCCGGGATCGACGGCACAAGGGCCGTGTTGAACCAGTTGTCGTCGTTGCATAGCGCCGGCATGTTGTCCTGGTAGAGCCGCAGCCCGACAGTCGAAGAAGCCAGGGTACCCCCGTTTCGGACGGTCACGGTGTAGCTGATCGGCTGTCGCACATAGTACTTGTCGGTTGGCTCACCGGACGAATGCGCCGCGATGGCATCGATCGTCAGGTCAGGCCGCAGCGGCGCCTGGATGCTGACGTCCACCGGACCGAGCAGGTTGTTGCCGAGGCTCAGGTCGCGCTCGAGGTCGCAGTTAAAGTTCACGAAGGCATAGGCGGGCATGGTGCGCGCTTCGCCGCCAACCGGCGGGCTCTTGATGTTGACCATCGCGGACGCGCCCGGCGCCAGAGGCGGTACCTGCCCCGTATTCACCCAGTTCTGGCTGCCGCAGTCGGGCGGCGTATCGGTCCAGATGCCCACATAGTCTGTGCCGCTGGTGAGTGCGCCGACGTTGCTGATCCCGACGGTGTAGGTGAACCATTCGTCGGCCCGCGGCTGCGCCGGGATAGTGCCCAGGCTCACGACTTTCAGGTCGGGCATCACGGCCGGGGCGACCGTGATGTCGGCCGGCCCGTAGGTGTTGTCGTTCTCGTTCTCCTCGTTGTACAAACAGGTGAAGTCGGCGATCGCTGCCACCGTGTGGGTGCCTTGCGTTTGGAAGGGCGGGCTGGTGACCGTGATCACTGTGCTCGCGCCCGGCTGGATGGCGGGCACCTGTGCGGCGTTGATCCATTTAGAGTCGCCGCACTGCAACGGCGTATAGTCCGCGTAGATGGCCACGCCGGTCGGCGGGCTCGCGACCACTCCCACATTGCTGATGCTCACCGTGTAGCTGAACCAACGGCGGGCCTCGGGCTCTGCCGGGATAGGTGAGACATCCGTGATCACCCAGTCGGGCCAGCGAGGCCGCTGGACAGTTATCGGGACCCCCCCGTAGCGGTTGTCGGTCTCATTGTCCTCGGTGATGGCGCAAATGGCGTCGATCACTGCGTAGACGTCGTGCGAGCCCGCGGCGGTGAAGGCCGGACTGGCAACCGTGACCGTTGTGCTGCTGTGGCCGTTGATCGGTGGCACCCAGACAGTGTTCACCCACTCGGTGTTGCCGCAGAGGGCAGGCTCCGCGTCGAGACGCAGCCCGAGCAGACTGTAGCCGCTGGGCCCATCGCCCGCATTCTCGACCGTCACGGAATAGCTGAACGGCTCCTGGGCATACGGCTGGGTTGGCACGGCGCTCAGACCGGTGACCCGCAGGTCGGGGTAGTCCGGCGGGTTCACGAAGACGCCCGCGCTGGCGATGTTGTTGATCCGATTTTCGTCGATGACCTGGCAGGCAGAGTCCACGTACGCGTACACTTCATAGTTGCCCGCCGCGGCGAAGGACTGGTCGCCGATGGCGACCGTGGCCGACTGCCCCACCTCCAGCGCAGGCACGGCCGCTGTGCCCTTCGCACCACCGGGATTACAGCCGGATGGCGCGGCGCCGGAGTAGGTGGTCAGGTTGGTTGGACCGCTGGCCAGGGTGCCGCTGTTCTTCACGGTGATGTGGTAGGCGAACGACTGGTTGGGGTAGAGCTGCCCCGGCTCCCAGGTGATGGCAGTCACTTCGAGGTCGGGCGCGGCCGCGCGGACCTGGGCGCTGATGAAGTTGTCGTTCTCGCTGGTCTCCTCCCGGAGGCAGGAGTAGTCGGCCATTGGATAGATCAGATGCGTCTCTGCGTCGGTGAGCGCGGAGCTAGTCAGGGTGATCGCGGTGCTGGCCCCCGCCGCGAGGCCCGGCACGTAGCCGAAGCCAACCCGGTTTGTGGACGAGCCGCAGTAGGTCGGGGAGGGCGCCGGGTAGAGATCCTGGTAGATCGCCACGTAGCTGAACGCACTGGCGCCCTCTCCGGCATTGCGCACCGTCACCCGGTACTTGAACGGGGTGTTCAGCGGCGGGCGGGTCGGCACCGGCACGATGCTGTCAACCACCAGGTCGGGCAGGTGCTGCTCGACGTTGAAGATGAGCGGCCCCGCGGCATAGTTTGAGTAGTTGTTAAAGTCGTTGATCTCGTCAACCTGGCAGCGGTAGTCCGCGAAGGCGCGCGCCCACAGCCTGTGCGTTTCGGTGTAGTACGTGCTCCATGTGACTGTGACGGTCCCCCCCGCGTCCAGCGCCCCCAGCGCCCAGGAATTGCCGTGCCGGCCGGCCGTATCGGGCGGGTCGTGGCATTCTTTGAGCGCCGGGTCGCGGGCGAAGGTCGGGTCTTCGTTGATATCGTAGACCCAGATGCCCAGCGCCCCGGTCTGGGTGGCGTCCTTCGTGCCGGCGTTGCGCACGACGATCGTGTAGGTGAAGGGTTGGTTGACCTGCGGAACCAGTGGTTCGACGGAAAGCTGGTCGATGACGTAGTCCGGCCGGATGATGTTGTAAATCCCGCTGTTGGTGTTGTTGTTCTCGCGCTGCTCGGCGATCTTGTTGCAGGGGTCCACGCTGACGTTGACCGTGTGGGCCCCGTATATCCGGTCGACGAGCTTGGTCTGGGCGGGTACGTCCCAGTAGCCGCCCGCGCTGAGCTGGTAGGACCAGCCGTCGCTCCTGATGAAGTAGTAGAAGATGTCGCCGTCGTCGGCGCAGGTTGGCTCGCGATCAATATAGAAGGAGACTTTGACGGGGTAGTCGTACATCGTGAGCGGTACGACGCGGTTGCCGTTGTTGCGGATCCTGGCCGTGACCATGATCCTCACGATGCCGTTCGTGTCCGGTTCGTAATAGCCCGTTGCCGGATAGAAGGAGACGCTCTCGACCACCAGGTCCGGGCCTGGCAGAGGTGTCGGCGTGGGCGTGATGGTCGGCGTGGGCGTGATGGTCGGCGTGTTGGTGGGCGTGGGCGTCTTGGTCGCCGTAGGCACCATCGTCGGCGTCACAAAGGTGGGCGTGGGCGTCGGCGTGGGGGTCGGCGGGTTGTAGTAGACCAGGTCGATCACGAAGATATCCGACACACCGTTGGTGTCGCCGCTCACCAGGTTCGTAGCCGCGGACTCGTACGCCACATGGCCGCCGTCCGGCGAGATGGCCGGATGATCCGAGTCGCCGTTCGCCTCGTTCCCATTTCCATCCACCGACAGGCGCTTGGTCGCACCCGTCGTCCGGTCGTACAGGAAGATGTCGCGGCGGTGGTTGCCGTCGCCGGCCGCAAGGCTGGCGGCGTCCGACGCGTAGACCACGTAGCGGCCGTCCGCGGAGATATCCGGGCTGAAGGAGGGACCGTCCGGCTGGGTGCCGTTCCAGTTGACCGAGGCGCGCTGCATCTGCAGGGTCTGGCGGTCATAGACAAAGATATCCGCGACACCGTTGGTGTCGCCCGCGACCAGGTTGCTGGCCGCCGAGGCGAACGCCACGTAGCGACCGTTGCCTGAGATGGCCGCATCGGTCGAGTCGCCGTTCGCCAGGGTTGGCAACTGTCCGCCAGTTGCCAACCCTTTGGAAATGAGCTCGGTGGTGTCGGTGTTGCGATCGAAGACGAAAACGTCGAGGTAGCCGTTGGTGTCGCCGCTCACCAGGTCGTGCGCGGCCGAGTGGAACGCGACATAGCGGCCGTCGGCCGAGATCGCCGGCGAGTAGGAGTCGCCGGTCGTGGGGACGCCGCCGGGCCGCATCGAGATCCGCTCGCGGACGCGCGTTGCCCCGGAGAGGTAGGAAACGTAGATATCGTAGTTCTCGCTGTTGTCGCTCTCGCCCGCAACAAGGCTTGCATCGTCCGAAGCGAAGGCTACCACGTCTGCATTCGCTGATACGGCCGGGTGCTGGTTGTGGACAGTGCTCCAGCTTGTGGGACTGAGGTTCTCGGAGCCGCCGGAAGTGGTCAGATAGACGTAGCGCTTCGAGCTGGTGACCATGCCGGCCCAGGCGACGGACAGGCCGTCCGACGACACCGCAGACTCCTGGGCGTCTCCACTCGCGGCCGTGGAAAGCAGCTCGGTGACCCAGCCCGGCCGGGTGCGCCGGAAGACATCCGCATAGCCCGCGTCCGTGTCCGTGGCCAGGTTAGAGGCCGTGGAGTAGAACGTGACGGTGTCGCCGCCGCTCGAGATGTCAGGCCGGTAGGAGGCGGCATTGGCCTGGGCGAAGCCGGCGCCGACGGAAACGCGCGAGACCTGGCCCAGGCTGATCGGCTTGGGCGTCGGCGTCGCGGTGGGCAGGGGGCCGGAGATCGTGTGCATCACCGGGCCGAGCGCATTGTTGGTCTCGTCGCTTTCGTCCACCAGGCCCGGTGAGTCGCAGTCAACGGCCGCGTAGAAGGGCTGGGCGCCGCCCGGCAGCCCGGCCCGGTCGAAGCGGAAGGTCGTGCGCTGGCCGGGCAGCAGCGCGGGGGCGTCGCTTGGCGCAGCGAAGCGCGCGGTCCCGGTCCACCGGCACGCCTGGCCGAGCGGGCAGTCCGCCGCGCAAAGCTGGAAGCCGGTGTCACCAATCCAATAGCTGCCGGTGCCCTGGTTCCTGACCGTCGCCACCAGGGTGAACGGCTCGCCGTAATTCGGCGCGGCCGGCTCGAGCGTCAGCGACGCCACCACCAGGTCCGGGGCGCCTTGTGCAACCGTGACGGTGATCGGCTCAGAGATGTTGTTATCGTAATTGGACTCGGCGAGGTAAGGCCGAGTATAGGAGGCGTTGGCCACTGCGACGAACGCATGCTCCCCGGGCGTGACGTTGGCGTAGGAGTTCGCAGGATCGCCGGACAGGACTAGATCTACCGGCAGCGAGGCGCCGGCAGCGAGGGGCGTGTAGAATGTGGTCCTCTGCCAGGGGGTGCTATAGATGTCCGACGGCGCGGTGGAGTCGAAGAAGCCGACGTCAAACTGACCGGCCCCACCCGGCCCAAGATTATGGACCAGGGCCGTGATGGTCATCGGGTTGCTCGTGTAGGGGGCCAGCGCCCCCGCGGGCTGCGACCAACTGACCTTCATGTCGGTGATGATGAGGTCCGAATACGCGGCGCCGCTTTGCACGGTCATCGTGTGCGGCCCCATGACATTGTTCGTTCGTGCGACGTCGAGAATCTCGCAACCACTGTCCGCCTGGGCGTAGAGCTGCAATTGACCCGGGAGGTTCACGATCGGCACGACGAGGTTGACGACGCGCAGCGCACCGGCTGCCAGTGCGTCCGTGCGCACGACGGTCAGGGCGCCGCTGGCATCGCAGGCGGCCGGCCGGTTGGTCTCGTAGAGCGCGACGTCGAACGGGGCCAGGACGTCGTCAACGCCAACATTCGCCACCGTCACGGTGACTGTGTAGGTCCCGTTTTGCACCGGTGAGCTCGGCGACACTGCCATCCCCGTGACTGCCACGTCCGGCCGGTAGGCCGCGCCACTGACGGTGATCGCTGCCGGCCCGGCCGCGTTGTTGCTCTCGTTTGTCTCTGCCAGCTCGCAGGCCGCATCGGCGACGCCGTACAGCGTGTACGCGCCTGGGGTAGTCAGTCGCACGTTGACCTGGACCACGGCGGTCGCGCCGGCGGCCAGCGCGGGCACGTCGGCCTGACCCACACTGGCTGCCTTACCGTCGCAGGCCGTGGGGGCCTGCGTTGTGGCGTAGAGGCGCAGCAGGAAGGGGCCGGCAGCCGCGGGGCCCTGGTTGGTGAGGGTCATGGCGACCTGGAACGGCATGTCCGGCCGCGTCGTGGCCGGCGCCGAGAGGCCGTTCAGCGTCAGATCGAGCGTCGGCGCCACCGGCTCCGGTGGGAGGCGGTGGCGCAGGTAAACCTGGTGGCCCCAATTCGGGTCGCCCAGGTTGCCGGAGGTGGAGGAGAACACGATGGCGCTGCCATCCTGAGAGAGCGCGCCACTGATTGCTGAATACACCAGGCCGTCGCCGATCATGCCGGCATCGCTGACCGCGGCAGGCTCATTCTGACCGGTGACCATGTCGTGCAGATTCACGTACTTGTAGTTAAGTCCCGGGACCAGGTTCCTGGCGTTGGACGTAAACGCTACGATCCGCCCATCGCCGGAGATCGAGGTATTCCAACTGTAGTTGTCCGCCGGCTCGCCGGCCGCGGTCACCGAGGCCAGACGCATGCGTCCGGCGTAGCGGTCATAGCGGTAGATCTGGTCCGCGTCGTCTGGGTTGAACCCCGCGATGAGGTTGGTCGCTTCAGACTCGAAGGCTATGTAGCGGCCGTCCGCGGAGATGGACGGGTTATAGCTGTAGCTATCGGTCGCCTGGCCATTCAGGCCGGGCGAAGCGAGCGTGATCTGGCCCGTGGCGATGTCGTAGGCGAAGACATCCTGGTAGCCGTTGGTGTCGCAGCCCGTATCGCATACGTGGTCTCCGTTCGTGTCCGCGCCCAGCAGGTCGGTGGCATCGGACTGGAAGGCGACCGTACTGCCATCGGCCGAGATCACCGCCCACTCGCTGATGTCGTCGCCCGCTGCGTCCCACGGGGTGCGCGATACAAGCGTGGTGGTCATGGCGACCCGGTCCCGCAGCCAGACGTTGTAATCCCAACTGTAGGTGCTCGGGTTCCATCCCCCACAGGTGTACACCACATAGCGGCCGTCGGCAGACACCGCCTGGTTGGTGGTATTGCAGCCGTCGTCCACAGACTGGCCTGGGCCGGTCACCGAAACCCATTCGATGCCGTGCTGGTCGAAGTTCGGCCCCTGGTCCAGCATGAAGACCTGCTCGTCTGTGGTGGCGAGCGTCGGGGTCACCAGGTTCGAGGCCCAGCTTGAGAAGACTACGTACCGCCCGGTCGCCGACACGGAGGGGTATTCAGAGCCGCTGTCAGCCAGCGCACCATCGTGGGCGACCGATACGCGCTGCATGTGCCGGAGCTGCGTGTCGTAAAGGTAGATTTCGTTCGAGGTGCTGGCTGTCTGGGTTACCAGGTTTGTGGCCCATGAGACGAAGGCCACCCAGCGGCCGTCGCCGGAGACCGCCTGCGTCTGGTCACTCGTGTAGACACTATTGTTTCCGGGCGTGCCGTCCGGGGCCGCGGAGATCAGGTAGGTGGTGCTGCCGTTGGCTTCGGGCGCAAACAGCGATTGAGCGCGCTGTGGTTGCGGGCCAACGGCGTGGCCGGCAGTTGAGGCAGGTCTTGCACCTGACCGGTCTGTGGCGGCCGCCAGATCTGTCGGGGCGGCGTCCCCCCGCCCGGTCCCCCCCGCCCCCATGGGCGGCACGGGCTCGGGGGTGGCCGGCTCAGGCGCCGCGGCCGAGGGCTCCCCGCTGACGATCGAGCGAACCCAATCGCCGGCCGCGCGGCGCGCCGGCGCGGTGAGGCGATCGAGCGCCTGGGCGGCTCTCGACAGCAGGCTTTGGCGGGCAGCCGGTGCAGCAGCGGGGGTGGTGGGGGCGGCCGCAAGGGCTGCTCCTACGGTGGGGACAGGGGTTGCGGTCGGGGTCGGGGCCTGGCCCTGGCCCAACAGGGCGCCGTCCTGTGCCGACGCTCCGCGTGCAAGCAGGGCGTGCTCAGGGCGCAGGGCTGAGGCCGGGGCCGGCAGCGGCTTGCTGCCGGCGTCGCGGGAGCTGCTCTCCGCGGGCGGTGGCGAGATCGGCGCTGTGGGCGTCCTGACGGCCGGCGTTGGCGAGGTGATGACGACGCCTGTCATGCGGGCGCGCGCGGTGGGCCCGGCCGCTGGCGTCAGGCTTGCCGCCGGCGCCGCGGCGGGCTGCCGCACCTCTGCGCCCCTCGACTGGCGCCCACTCAGCGGATAGCTGTCGAGGACGATGTCGCGGGCGGTGCCGGAAAGGGCGAGCGAGGCGGCCAGGGCGGGCTGGCCGGGGTTGCTGATGCTGACGACCTGGAGGCCGGCCGCGCCGGCTGCCACGTAGGCCTGTGTGTCAGACACCGCCACGCCGTGCGCCAGGCCGGCGGTGGCATAGGCGCCGATCTCGTTTTGGGCCGCGTACACCGATAGGGCGCACTCGGAATCCAACTCGTACAGTCGGTCCTCGGCGCCGGTGAGCAGGTACCACGATGAGTCGAAATAGCGGCGGCCCGTGACGACGGCGGCGCCGCACGGCGATTGCAGGCCGGTCTCGGCCAGGTTGAAGTCCTGGGCGGCCATCGTGTAGCGGTTGGTCAGGCTGTCAACGCCTTCCTGCGTCAGGGAGATGCGCGGGCCGAGGGTGTCCACATCGCCGCGCCAGGCATCCGGGTTGGTCGGGGAAACGTTGCCCTCCTGGTCGCGCGCCCGCAGGTCCAGCCGGTAGTACCCTTCCAACCCATCCGGCGCGGCCGCGCTCCAGGAAGTCGCCAGGACGCTGCTGCCGGTCTGGGCGGGCACGGCCAGTTGCCAGCCGGCGTGGTAGAGGTCCTGAACTTCGAGCTCATTCAGCGCCCGGGCGTAGATGCGCACGTCGTCGAGCAGGCCCTTGAAGTAGCTCAGCGCGCTGCCCGCGACGACATCCCAGGCGAGGGAGGCGCTCAGGCCGCCGCCCGCGTAGCTGGCGAGGCCCGGTCCAGGAGTGGCTGCGATGGCGGCCGTGCCCATCGAGATGGCGGTCAGGTTGCTGCCGGTCTGCACATTGTAGAACACCTCCGCCGTGGCCGAGCCGCACCAGTCAAACGGACCGTTGATGGTCAGCGCGGTGTTGGGCGCGGGCTGGCCCGACCAGACGTCGCGGCCGGCAAAGCGCACGACGTAGCCGCGCGGGTTCCAGGCCAGCGGCAGCAGGGTCAGGCGCTCGATGCGGCCGCACGCGGCGCCGGCCGCGGCATCGCGGCCGATATCGAACTGCTGCGCGGGCGCGGGGTTCTTGCCGGACATGGCCGCGGTGCTGAAACGCTCGACGCCATTGACATAAATATGATAAGTACGGCCGTCGAAGACCGCAGCGACGTGGTTCCAGGCGTTCGCGGCCAGCACCGCGCCAGTCTGTGCGGCCAGAGCGGTCGCACCGTCGCCAAAGCCGAAGCTCAGGCTGGTCTGGTCTACCACGGTCAGGAACGGATAGGACGCGGCGGCCGCGGCGTAGGCGCCGCCGGCGATGACGGGCAGGCTGCCGGATGCCTGCGGATAGACCCAGGCGGCCTGGGTGAAGTGCGCGCCGTCCAGCCTGAGCGTGGGCGCTGAGGCGACCGCGACGTAGTCATCTACGCCGTCGAGCGCCAGCGCTTGCAGGCCCGACTGGCCGGTTTGGACCTTGGGTCCGGCGTCGCCTGCGCCGGCGATCATCGTGGCCGTATGGCCGCGGCCCGAGGCGTCCACGAGGGAGGCGCCGCCGGCCAGATCGCGCTCTTCGAATGACAGCGCCAGCTGGGCGCCGGAGCCGCGATAGAGGGTCAGGGCATCGGCCTGCGACAGGTTGCGGCGGAACAGCCTGAAGTCACTGAGCCAGCCGGCCAGCGGCGAGTACGAGGTGTTGATGTTGGGGCTCCGGTTCGAGCCGAGCCACAGCGCCGTGCCAGCATTGACCTGATCCAGGTCGAAGGCCGAGAAGCCGAAACCGGCCGACTTGCCGTCGAAGTAGAGGCGGATGAAGCCCGTTTCGTCGCGCGTCACCACGACGTGCTGCCAGGCGCCTGGGGTGAGGACGCCGGTGCTGGTGGCGACGGTGCTGCCGCTGCCGTTGATCAGGGCGTAGAGCACCAGGTGCTGGGCGGCATCGGTCCGCAAGGCCACGTCATCGCCGGCCGCGTTGCCCCAGTGGAAGAGGTCCTTCCAGGCATTTGGGCCATCGAGCTTCAGCCAGAAGCTGAAGGCGAATGCGCCCGAGCCAAAGTCGAAGTCGGGATCGTCGGCTACGGTGATGCCGTCGTCCGTGCCATCAAAGCGCACGCCCCCGCCTGCTGGGCTGAGTTCCTCGGTGGTCGGGCAGCGGGCGCCGCTGCACGAGCCGGGATGGTTCAGGCCGGACAGGTCACGGAAAATCAGCGCACCGCTGGCAATCGTGCCATCATTCAACGGCAAATGGAGCACCTGGCCGGACGGCACCTCGTTGATGAACGGCGAGCCGGGCAGCAGATTGACCAGCTCGGTCTCGATCCGCTCGATGCCCGTCACCGCGGTTGTTGCCGCACATCCGGCCGACGTGGCGGTGAAGGCGAAGGGACCGGTTCGGCCGGTCGTCCAGGTCGCGACCTGTTCGCCGCAGACCCTGACCGCACCGGACGAGGTGGTGTTGCCGACGGCTACCGAGCACGCGCTGCCCTTCGCGGCCTGGCCGAACCATTGGGTGGTGGCCAGGTCAGGGGTCACCTGGGCCAGCGTTACGCCCGCGCACTGTAGGGTCACGGTCAGTGGGGTGGATGCGGTCCAGGCGACCACGAGCGACACGGGCCGTTCGGCCGCGGCGCCGGACCATACGGTGCCGGCGCCGGCAATGCCGGCGGGCAACGCCGCGCGATCGAGCAGCACGGCCGGCGCAGCCGCATCCACCTCGAATGCCTGCTCGAGCGTCGCCGTATGGCGGGCGATCTGGTCATCGCCCAGGTTAGGCAGGCGGGTGATGTCGTCCACCGCCTCGACCTTCACGGTGTAACGGCCCGACGGGTCGCCGGCGCCCATGGGGTAGTCTACGTTCCAGCTTGAGCCGCTCACGGTCGCCAGCAAGGGCTCGCCGCCGACCACGCCGCCGGTGGCAGTCAGGACCGAGACCTTGACGCCATCGGCCGGCACACCGCTGCCGGCCGCGCCGCCGGTCAGAGCTGGATCCATGACTGTGCCGCTCAGGCTCAGCCGCCAGCCCGAGGGCCGCACGGGGTCACGGGTGACGCTCAGCCGCGCGCCCGCGGTGAAGTTGGCCGTTAGCTGCGGCGCGCGGTCATCCACGTACACGGTTGAGGTCGTTGCGCCCACCGCCTGGTTGCCGGCGACGTCCCTGGCGCGCGCGCGCAGCGTGTAGCGGCCCTCGGCAGCGGGCGAGAAGGTCGGACACCACGCGCCGTCCCCCAGCGAATCCTGGCAGGCCGGCGCAGCCGCCCAGGCGGTGGGAGTGCAGCTACTGCCGGTGCAGCTCCCCAGGTCTACCGCCGCCACGCCGGACGTCTGATCACTGGCCGTGATCAGCAGTAGCACCGGCGTCTTCGGCAGATAGTCGGCGTACGACTGCACTTCCGAGTCGGGTGCATCCGCATCCACCGTCAGGTTGACGTTCTGCCGGTCTTCAACCCAGCTGCGCTGGGTGTGCCATAGGTCGTACACTTCCCGCGCGCTCAGCGCCTCCGGGTAGATGCCGATCTCATCCATCCGGCCCTGGAAGGTGTCCATGCGATAGGGATACTGTGACTTCCAGCCGCCGATGTAGACCGGATGCTCATTCTGTCTGGGTGTGAAGGCGGATAAGCCGGCATGGGTCCCTTGCGGTGAGCCGTTGACGTAAATCGTCAGACTGTTGCCATCGAAGGTGCCCATCACGTGGTTCCAGACGTTTTTGGTCAACTGCACCGCGCTGGTGACTCCATAGCGGCCGCCCGCGTCGGTCATAAACTCAAACACCGGCGTCAGCCCGGCGTTGGGCGCCAGGTAGAGGCGGTAGTTGGACTGGTCCTTCTGCGCGAAGTAGCCGCCCTCATAGTCACGGTACTTGCCGATCAGCTCCTCGGGTAGGGTGCCGTCGCTGTCACGCGTCGGGTAGAACCAGCCGCCGACCGAGAGGCGGGTCAGATCCAGGGAGGCCGCATCGGGCACGCTCAGCTTATCGCCCCGGCCGTCAAAATCGCCCCCGAATCCCAGGCGCCCCTGCACCATCTCCCCGACTTCGGGGCAGTTGGGTGAGGCGCAGACTGCAGCGTTGTTGTTGCCGGTGGCATCAGCGAAGGACTCTGCGTAGCGCGCCTCCTCGAAGTGGAGCAGCATGACCGGCGCTTTCTTATACAATGCAGCCACCTGATTGGCAGTGAGCGCGACGCTGAAGACTCGCACGTCGTCCAGGCGGCCGCCGAAGAAGTGTTGATCCTGCGACGAGCGGCTGCCGATCGTGGTGTTGGCGGAGCACTGCTTCAGTACGCCCGGCGCGTCTGTTACGGCAACCTCCTGTCCGTCCCGGTAGAGATGCAGCAGCGCCCCATCGAAGACGCCGGCCAGGTGCACCCAGGTGTTGAGGGGCACTGCCACGGCTTGCTCGGCCTTTTGCCAGGCGGCCGCGCCCGCGTTGTCCACGCGGG
>CAZYGI010000062.1:0-2834 GCA_964647255.1 uncultured Anaerolineales bacterium
ACCGTGGCGAACGGGCTGGGCAACGGCAACGGCGAGATCCTGGGCGGCCTGTGGGCGCTGCTGGTCAGCCTGGCTGCGCTGCGGGCCGGCGGGCTGCCCAAGGGCCTGAATATCATCGGGTTGGTGGTGGGCGCAGTGGGCATCCTCTCGCTGCTCCCAGGGTTGACCGACGCGCTGACCGGGGTTTTCGGCTTGAGCCAGATCGTCTGGTTCGTCTGGCTGGGGATCGTGCTGCTCAGGCGTGTTCGGCTGCCGGAACGCTAGTGCGAACGGTGCCATCGCACAAATCGCATCTGAGGATGCTCGCCCCGCAAACGGAGTTTGAATCCGCCAAAATCCATCACAATCAGGAGAAACAAAATGAATTCAACTCGAAAGACGGCAGTCGTCACAGGCGTGCTGTTCATCCTCGCGACCCTCACAGGCCCTTTGCTGGCAACGCCACTCACATCGGCTCCGACCGGTGCGGACACCCTCGCCGGGATCTCCGCACAGATGAACCGGGCGGCCGGCGGCGTGTTGCTCTGGCTCATCAGCCATTTCACAGGCTGCGGCATCGCCATCGCGCTGTATGCTGTCCTGAAGGAGCGGAATGTGGGCCTGGCTCTCGGCTCCGTCATCTTCCGGGCCCTGGAAGCGGTCTTCTACATGGTCGGGACCGTGTGCCTGCTGGCCCTGTTGACACTCGGCCAGCGGTTCGCGGCCGCGGGAGCCGCCGATCGTGCGGCGCTGCAGGCCATCGGCGATCTGTTGGTGAGCGTGCGCGACCACGCCGGGCTGGTGGCGGTGTTCGCCTTCTGTGTGGGCGCATTCATGTACTACACCCTGCTCTTCCAGTCGCGGCTCGTTCCCCGCTGGCTGGCGGGCTTCGGCGTCGTCGCGATCATCTCGATGCTGACGGCTTGCGTGCTGGCCACCTTGAGCGGCAACCGGATTACCAGCTACATTCCGTTGGCGGCGCCGATCTTCGTGCAGGAAATCATCTTGGGGGTCTGGCTGATCGTCAAGGGCTTCAATCCGGCGGCGGTGGCCGCCCTGTCTGCCAGGCAGTCATAACGGGAGGAGGAGCAGCATGAAAGCCATTGTCTGTACCAGATACGGTTCTCCTGAAGACGCGCTTCAGCTCCAAGAGGTGGCAAAACCTGCGCCCACGGCGGATGAAGTGCTGGTGAAGATCCATGCGGCCTCCGTCAATGCGTATGACTGGCATCTGTTGACCGCGGACATCTTCCTGGTGCGCCTGATGGGCGGGGGGCTGCGCAGACCCAAGGTGGCGATCCCCGGCGTGGACATCGCCGGGCGGATTGAAGCGGTTGGCAGCAGCGTCAAGCAGTTTCGACCCGGCGACGAAGTGTTCGGGGATCTCGCCGCCTGCGCTGAGGGCAGTTTTGCCGAATATGTCGCGGTGCCTGAGACGGCGCTGGCGCCGAAACCGGCGACGCTAACGTTCGAGGAAGCCGCGGCCGTCCCCATGGCGGCCCTCACGGCCCTGCAGGGCCTCCGCGATGCGGGGCGGATTCAGGCGGGGCAGAAGGTGCTGATCAACGGGGCGTCAGGCGGAGTGGGGATGTTTGCGGTGCAGATCGCCGTAGCGTTCGGCGCTGAGGTCACGGCCGTGTGCAGTACACAGAACGTGGACCTGGCGCGCACGCTTGGGGCCGACCGGGTCATTGACTACACCCGGGAGGATTTCACCCGGGGTGGGCAGACCTATGACCTGATTTTCGCCGCGAACGGCTACCATCCATTGTCGGCGTACAAGCGGGCCTTAGCGCCCCAAGGCATTTACGTGATGGCCGGCGGCAAGCCAGCGCAGATTTTCCAGGCCATGCTCCTGGGACGTATGGTGTCGGAAAGGGGGGGCAAGCAGCTGGGTGGCTTCACGGCGAGAGCGAACCAGAAAGACTTGGTGGTACTCAAAGAGCTTGTGGAAGCGGGTAAGGTTGTGCCAGTGATTGATAAACGCTACTCGCTGCGTGAGACGGCTGAAGCGCTCCGGTATCTGGGCGCAGGACACGCCCGTGGGAAGGTTGTGATCACGGTGGACCACAGCAGCTAGAACGCCACGGGCGACCGAGGTCGCTGCAACCTTTGCGAAGTCGCCCTGCGGCGACTGAAATCAACCGACGAAGGTCGGCTTTGCGATGGTTGCAGCGGTTTCCGACCGCCCGATCGCGTGGGTTTGGATCAAGGAGCGCATCGAGGAGAGGGAAATGATGTCCACCAACGGCAAACGCGCCCTATCAGCGCTGGGCACCATCCGCCCATTTCTGGGAGAAGGCGCCTGATCGCAGACCATCATGGCGATCGTTGACCGCTCATTTGCTCAACCGTTGCCACTTGAAGAGACCGCCGCCACGCAGCTTGCCGGCGGCATCCTGGGCAGCGGCTATCAATGCGGCATGTAGTGGGGCGGGGCGCTGGCGGCAGGCGCGCAAGCCTATCGGCTCTATGGCGCAGGCGCCCGCGGCGGGGTCGAGGTGCTGCTGGCAGCCCAAAAACTGGTGACACCGTTCCAGGCGCGCGCCCGCGACATCAACTGTGCTGAGATCACCGAGCTTGAGTGGAAGAAATCGTCCGGCGGCCAGGTGGTCAAGTTCGTTAGGGTTACAAAGTTTTGAGGTGCGTGTTATAATTGATCCATGCCCGCGCCCATCTTGGCCACCAAACTTTATATCCCCCTGCCGCGGCCAAAAGTCGTCCTCCGCCCCCGGCTGGTCGAGCGGCTGAACGAGGGTCTCTCCGCGGGCTGCAAGCTGATCCTCATCTCTGCGCCGGCCGGCTTTGGCAAGACCGCGTTGGTCAGCGAATGGCTGGCGGGCCGGGGCGGGGTG
>CAZYGI010000062.1:2933-4381 GCA_964647255.1 uncultured Anaerolineales bacterium
GCCATCCCGGACGCCTTCATCCTGGTCCTGGACGACTACCACCTGGTGGATGCCGCAGCGGTCGACGACGCGCTGACCTTTCTATTGCAACACCAGCCGCCGCAGATGCACCTGGTCATCGCCACCCGTGAGGATCCGCCGCTGCCCCTGGCCTGCTTGCGCGGCCGAGGACAGATGACCGAGCTGCGTGCCGCCGACCTGCGGTTCACGCCCGCTGAAGCGGCGGAGTTTCTCAATCGGGTAATGAGGTTGAACCTCTCGGCCGAAGAGATTGCCGCGCTGGAAACCCGTACCGAAGGCTGGATCGCCGGCCTGCAATTGGCCGCGCTCTCCATGCAGGGACACGCTTCGCGAGATGCCTCCGGCTTCATCGAATCCTTCACCGGAAGCCACCATTTCGTGCTGGACTATCTGGTTGAAGAAGTCCTGGGGCAGCAGACCGCCAGCGTCCAGGCTTTTCTGTTGCGCACGTCCATCCTCGATCGCCTGTGCGGCCCGCTGTGTGATGCCGTTCTGCTTGACCCCTCTACTTCCGGACAAAGGACCCTGGAATATCTCGAACACGCCAACCTGTTCATCGTCCCGTTGGACAACGAGCGGCGTTGGTACCGCTATCATCATCTTTTTGCTGAATTGCTGCGCCAACGGCTGCACCTGAGCACCGCCTCCGCTGCCGGGGGTGAAATGGGAAGCGTGGTTGAGCTGCACGCACGTGCCAGCATGTGGTATGAGGCCAATGGCCTGGCGGTCGAAGCATTCCATCATGCGGCTGCCGCCAATGACATCGAGCGCGCCGAGCGACTGATCGAGGGAGAGGGGATGCCCCTGTACTCACTCAGCGTCGCGACCGCCATACTCGACTGGCTGGAGTCACTGCCTAAAGCCGTCATGGATGCCAGGCCCCGGTTATGGGTCAAGTCGGCCACATCAACGCTGATGACTGGACGAACAACCGGCGTCGAAGAGAAACTACAAGCGGCCGAGGCAGCTTTGGCTGCCGCCGTACAAAATGCCGATCTCGATGA
The DNA here is from genome assembly GCA_964647255.1 of uncultured Anaerolineales bacterium. Lineage (GTDB taxonomy): Bacteria > Chloroflexota > Anaerolineae > CG2-30-64-16 > CG2-30-64-16 > CAWJEL01. The sequence continues at coordinate 3,959 of CAZYGI010000062.1, forward strand.
CAAAACCCGCGACCTGATCGGACAAATTGCCGCCATCAGAGCCACGTTGGCGCTCCTCAGCTACCAGCCCGAGACCGCGATCATCCAAGCGCGCCGCGCCCTGGAGCACCTGCACGCCGACAACTTGCCCTATCGCAGCAGAGCTCTCTGGACGCTGGGGTTTGCACACCAGCTCCAGGGGGATCGCACCGCGGCCCATCAAGTCTATACCGAAGCCATAGCCATCGCCCAGGCATCTAAGAATATGTACTACACTATTTTGACGACGACCAGCCTGGGGCAAATACAAGAATCTGAAAACCAGCTTCATCAAGCGGCCGAAACCTACCGGCGCTCCCTGCAACTGCTCAGCGACCACGGGCCTGTGAGTGCCAGCGAAGAGCATATTGGCCTGGCCCGCATCTGCTACGAATGGAACGACCT
>CAZYGI010000062.1:4576-21394 GCA_964647255.1 uncultured Anaerolineales bacterium
CGCGCAGCTCGCCCAAACGCACAATCTCCCCATCAGCCAGGCGCGGGTATTCCTTGCCCAGGGAGATCCATCCGCAGCGCTGGCAGCGCTGGAGCCATTGCGCCTGCAGGTGGAAGCCAGGAATTGGCTGGATGAACGGCTCAAGGTGCTGGTGCTCCAGGCGGTCGCGCTCCAGGCGTGTGGCGAAGTGAACAAGGCCGTGCAACTGCTGGGCGAGGCGCTGGCGCTGGCCGAGCCGGGCGGCCTCATTCGGATCTTTGTGGACGAAGGCGAGGCGATGGCGGAGCTGTTACGAAGGATGAAAGCGGAAGGCGGAAGGATGAAGGAGTATATCCACCAGTTGCTTGCTGCCTTTGGTCATAAGGAAGAATTTCATCCTTCAGCCCTCAGCCCTCAGCCTTTGTTTGAGCCGTTGAGCCAACGCGAGCTGGAAATCCTGAAGCTGCTCACCCAGGGCCTCTCGAACCGGGAGATCTGCGCGCGGCTGTTCCTGGCTCTGGACACCGTCAAAGGGCACAACCGCCGGATCTTCGACAAACTCCAGGTGCAAAGCCGCACCGAAGCCATCGCTCGCGCCCGCGAGCTGGGCTTGTTGTAACAAATCGGAAGGAAATTTAGGCTCGCGATCCGGACTCGAGGCTTTAGCCGGTTGCGCTCGTGACCTAGAGAAACCGGCTGAAGCCCTCGAGTCCAGAAGTTCATCCAACCATTTATCTGGACTGAATCCACAGTGGAATCTACATGCGCCGGCGGTCGCGGACCGCTTTGGAGCACGACTCTCATCATGGATTCAGTTTAGTCGCAAGTACGCGTTTTTCCCGGCATACTCCTCCTTCCCTACTCCAAAATAACACCTCCCGCCAACACCAAAGTGTCTATACAACAACACCGTATTGCAGATATTCTGTTTGTACATCGAGCAAGTGGCGCAGACCGGAAGGAAGTGATTTGCCCACGTTAGGAAGGAAAAATGAATAAGATCGTACCATTCATCATCGTACTAACAGCACTGACCGCGCTGACAGCCTGCACAGTGCTCCCGACTCAGGTGACGCCTGCGCCCGCGGCGACAGACCTGCCTCCGGCGGGTCTGCCCAATCCCGCATCGGTCTATTGCAGGCAGGGCGGCAACCAACTCGAGATTCGCACGGCTGCCGATGGCAGTCAATCCGGGATCTGCATCTTTCCGGATGGCAGCGCCTGTGACGAGTGGGCCTATTATCGGAGAGAGTGCAGCCCGGCAGCCCAGAAGAGACCAGCACCCGCCATGACCGATGAGGCAACCGCCCAGGCAAGTGGCGGCCCGGGGACAAATGCCGCAGGCGGTTACAAGCCACCAGAAGCCGCAGAGGCGGTGGCTGATTGGTGGGGTGTGATCAAGAGCACCCAACCCGGCGCACAGTTCGATGACATCTTCGAGCGGCGGGACCTTGGACAGGTCCTCTACTTCGGCATTGATTCCCTGGACCCGGCAGTGCGGTCCCAGATCGTGGCGCTGCGCGACAGCGGCAAGATCGTGCATCTTTGGGGCACCTTACTGAGCAACGTACCCGATGTTAACGGCTCGCAGATCCAGGTGGACCGCATCGAGGTTGAAGAATAGGCCTCAGGCGGCACATTGGGGCCAGGCGCCACAGACGCGCTGCCGCAAGACGCCCTGACCTGCCAGCAGGTCTCACCTCTCGTCACATGACCGCCGGGATTACTTTTGGCACTGTGAAAAGTGACCGGGTGCGCTTAGGATGGGGCCACGATCAAATTGATCGCAACCCATTCGCACCCTGACTCGGAGGTCAAAATGAATCGCAAAACGCGTGTCCTGAACCTGCTGACACTGTTCGTCCTGGCGCTGCTCATCTTCGTCCCCTCGGCGTCGGCTTTCGACGGCCGCGGCGGCGGGAACGTGGTGATCGGCAAGGATGAGGTCATCAATGACGATCTGTTCGTAGGCGGAGAGACCGTGACCGTGGATGGCACGGTCAACGGTGATCTGATCGCGGCCGGCCAGACCGTGATCATCAACGGCAAGGTGACCGGCAACGTGGTCGCGGCCGGCTCTGGCGTCACCGTGAACGGTGAGGTGGGCCAGGATGTCTTTGCCGCCGGCGCGGCCGTGACGATCGGCGCCGACGCCCGCATCGGGCACAATGCTTACACTGCGGGCGCCAGCGTGGAGAGCCGGGGCGGCAGCCAGATCGGCGGCTCGCTGCTGATCGGCGCGGGCCAGGGCCTGGTCTCCGGCCAGATCAGTAAGGATCTGCTGGCGGGCGCCAACCGCCTGCGCCTGGAAAGCGCGGTGGGCAGAAACGCGAAGATCGTCGTTGACGCCTCAAACAGCCAGTATTCGCCCACTTCCATGTATTACGGTCCAAACACGCCGGCGATGCCCGGCGTCCCGGCCGGCCTGACCTTTGGCGCCGAGGCACGCGTTGCCGGCAGCCTGGAATACATCAGCCCCGAGACAGTCGCGGATGCCAAGCGCGTTTCAGCGCAGGTGACGCATACCCTGCCGCCTCAGGATGAGCAGCTATCCCGGGAGTTGGCGCAACGGCAGAGCACTTCGTCTTACGTGTTCAACGCACTGCGGCGCCTGGTGGCCCTGCTGCTGATCGGCCTGCTCATCGCCTGGCTGGCGCCCCGCTGGATCACTGGCCCGGCCGAGAAGCTGCTGTCACGCCCGCTGCCCAGCCTGGGGATCGGCCTGGTTGGCCTGCTGGCCGCCCCGCTCGGCTGGCTGGTGGCGCTCGGTGTGGTCATCGTGGTTGCGGTGCTCTTCGGGCTGTTGAGCCTGGGCAGCCTGACGGTCCTGACCCTGTTGGCCGGTCTGCCCGCCCTGGGCCTGGTGCTCGTCGCCCTGGTGTTCGCGCTGAGCTACCTGTGCCCGGCCATCGTCGCCACCCTGGGCGGGCGCTGGATCGTCAGCCGCATCCGGCCGCAGTGGAACAGCAAGCTCTATGCGCCGCTGCTGATCGGCCTGCTCTTCCTGGGCCTGCTTTTCGCCGTGCCGGTGGCCGGCGGCGTGATCCAGTTCCTAGTCATCCTGGCCGGCCTGGGCGCCATCGCCCTGGCGGTCTTCGGGAACCGCCCGGCGCCCCAGGCGCCCGCCGAAGCTGCGGCCACCGTGCAGGCGTAACACTTTAGAACCAGATTAGAATTGCCAACTTTGCGGAAAAGTTGGCAACTCTGTGGTATAGTGAGCCCATGCAGCGCTTCTCACGTCTCGACCCGGTCGCACTTGTCGCCTATCTCGCCCTGGCCGGGGTGACGGCCGCCGGCTTGTGGCAGATTGACCGCATCCTCCTGCGCTGGCTCGCCCTGGGCCTGCTGGTGAGCTTCGGTCTGCTGCAGGGCCGCCTGCCGGTGCCTGACCAGGGCTGCCAACTTTCGAAAAGTTGGCAGCCCTCTCTAAGCAGCCGGCGCCGTGCCAACCTGATCATCGCCCTGCAGACCGGGCTGGTGGTCGCGTTGATCGAGACCACGGGGGCCGGGTTTCCGTTCATCTTCCTGTTCTTCATCCTGAGTGCGACGGCCATGCTGCATAACCCGCTGCGTCCGGGGCTGGTGTGGCTGGGCGGCTTCATCCTGCTCACCGGCTGGTTCTTCTTCGAGCAGGAAGGGCTCAGCGGTGGATTGCGAGCAATCGCCATTTATGCCGGCGGCTACCTGTTCTTCGGCGTGGTCGCCCATCTGCTGACTCAGGCGCGGCTGACTCAGCGCCAGAATGCCCGGCTGCTGGACGAACTGCAAGCGAAGAACCGCCAACTCCAAGCCTACGCCGCGCAGGTGGAGACGCTGGCCGCCATCGAGGAACGCAACCGGCTGGCGCGGGAGATGCATGACACCATCGGCCACCGGCTGACGGCTGCGGCCGTCCAATTGGACGGGGCCGAGCGCCTGGTAGCCAGCCAGCCTGAGCGGGCCGCTGCGCTGATCGGGGCCGGCCGCCAGCAGGTGCGCGACGCGCTGCAAGACCTGCGCCGGACGGTCGGCCGGCTGCGCGAGCCGGTCGAAGTTGAACTGCCGCTGCCGCAGGCGCTGCACCGGCTGGCGGCCAGTTTTCAGGAAGCGACCGGGCTGGTCGTCCACCTGGCGCTGCCCGAAACGGTGGTCGAGATGACCCCAGCCCAACGTCTGGCCCTCTACCGCACCGCACAGGAGGGGCTGACCAACATCCAGCGCCATGCTGCGGCGCGGCAGGCCTGGCTGCGCCTGGAGTGCTCGGCCGACCGGCTGGCGCTGCACGTGAGCGATGACGGCCGCGGCCTGGGCGACGGTTCGTCCGGCAGCGGCTTTGGCCTGCGCGGCCTGCGTGAGCGTGCGGCCCAACTGAACGGCACGGTCGCCCTGGCAGACCGGCCGGGCGGCGGCGCGATCCTGACGATCCAACTGCCAACCCAGAGAGAGTGATTTATGGCGCCGATCCGAATCCTGATCGTAGATGACCAGCGCATCCTGCGGGAGGGCTTGCGCACCCTGCTGGAGCTGGAAAGCGACTTGGCCGTCGCGGCCGAGGCGGAAGACGGCCTGGCTGCGCTCGACCAGTACGCGGCGCACCGGCCCGATGTCGTGCTGATGGACATCCGCATGCCCCGCCTCGATGGCGTCGAGGCGACGCGCCGCCTGTGCGATCGCTGGCCCGCGGCGCGGGTGATCATCCTGACGACCTTCGATGATGACGCGTACGTGTTCGATGGGCTGCGCGCCGGCGCGCTGGGCTACCTGCTCAAGGACGTTTCGAGCCACGAGCTGGCCGATGCTATCCGCAAAGTAGCCGGCGGCGGCGCGCTGATCGAGCCTTCGGTGGCGCGCAAGGTGCTGGCCGAGTTCGCCCGCCTGGCCGAGCCTGCCCGGCCGGCCCTCGACCGAATCCCTGAGCCGCTGTCCGAACGCGAGCAGGAGATCCTGCGCCTCCTGGCGTCGGGCGCCAACAACCGCCAGATCGCAGGCCAGCTCTTCCTGGCCGAGGGCACGGTCAAGAACTACATCTCGACCATCCTGGACAAACTGGGCGTGGAAGATCGCACCCAGGCCGCGCTGCGCGCTCGCGAGTTGGGGTTGTTGAGCCCCGGATGATGAAGCGAACTAACATCTTTCCGGTAGGTGATTGTCACCCGCGACCTGTAGGGCGTGGCACAATTCGGCAAGCATGATGCTTATCCTTTCCTGATTTGATGCGGTGTCTATGCTCGCTTGCGGAGCCAAACCTGGCGCCTCGACTGCCAAACTCCATCACCGGCAAAAACCCTCGGCCTTGAAGCGAAGGGCCTCCTGAGTCGCAAGTAACTTCCTCAGCCGATCCACGGGACCCCATTACTCGCTCGCCTGGTTTCAGCGCAGCCTGCGCAGCCCAGTAGCCGTATCCTCCGCGTATTTCGCTAGGGTCACCGGCGGTGACTCGCTGCCCCCAAGACGATGTGCCAATCCGAAGGATGGAACGCAGATTGACGGGGATCGCTCGCTGTCCCTACTCGGCCAGAGCTTCCAGCTTCAACCCGCGCCCGCGTGCCAGGGCCGCTTCCAGCCGGTCCGGATGCAACCGCGCGCGCAAATGATCCAGCACGGCGTTCGCTTCGGCCGTCACGGTGTCATCACAGGCCGGATGAGCCAGGATAAGTCCGATCCACTCGGCAGAGCGAAGGGGGCTCCCGTCGCGCGCCTGAACGTCTGCCAGCCCCACCAGGGCCGACAACGCCATGGGGAGCGCGCCCGCCGCCAACGTCTGCTGGAATACGCTGCGGTAAGCCCGATCGGCGCCGGCGTTGTCGCCGTTCTCGGCCATCACCTCGGCCAGGTTCCGGATGAACAGCGCCTCGAAATCGGTCATGCCAAGCTCGCGACAAAGAGCGATCGCCTGTTGCAGACTGTCCTGCGCACTGTGCAGATCTCCGCGACGCCGCGATACCTCGCCCAGGTTGCCCAGGGCAATAGCCACCGTGAAACGATTGCCGATCTCGCGGGCAACCGCCAGCACATCGTTCAGGTGCTGCGTCGCCGCGGCAAAGTCACCTTGTGATGTCTCCGTGTTGGCCAGGTTGTTCAGACACGCGATCTCGCCCTCGCGATCGCACAGCTCCCGATAGAGCGCCAGGCTGGCCTGATAATGGCTGGCCGCGAGACTGTTGTCCCCCAGGCGCCGGGCGATCACCCCCAGCCTGCGCATCGCCAGCGCGGCAGCCGCGCGGGCTTCGCAGGCATTGGCCGCCTGCAGCGCCTCCTCACAAAGCCGCCGCGCCTCGCCATACGCGCCCTGCTTGACCGAAACCCACCCCAGGCCGCTCAACGCGCCGGCCGTGACCGCGCAGTCTCCCGACCGCCGCGCCAGGCTGAGCGCCTCCTCGAAGCAGAGCCGGGCAGGCTCGAATCTCCCCAGGTTCTCCTGCACGTTCCCCAGCTTGACCAGCAGGCCCGGCCGCAAGTCACCGCCGGCGCGGGTCTCGTCCATCAAAACCAATGCCCGCTCGTAAGACCGGGCTGCATCGGCGAACGCGCTGAGGCCGCGCGAGCGATCGGCAGCCTGCACCAGGTATGGGATCGCCCGGTCCGCGTCGCCGGCTTCGTCGTAGTGGTGGGCAAGCTGGGCCGCGATATCGGCCGCGTGCCCCGTGTAGAGTTGCTCGAGGGCCGCTGCAACATCCCCGTGATAAATGCGCTGCTCCGTGTGCGTGAGATCGTTGTAAAGATACTGTTGGAAGACGCTGTGCGAGAAGCGATAGCGCGCCAGGATCTGGCGTCCCAGGCGCACTTCAGCCGCTTCCTGCACGAGATGGTGGCGCTTATCGAGCTCCCGCGACAGCTCGCGCACTAGCTCGCGCTCATTGGTTCCCAGCAGCTGGCCGAGCACCTGGGTGTGGAACTCCACCCCTTCGACGCTCGCGCTTGTCAGGATGTCACGCTGCTGGCGTTCCAGCCGGGCCAGGCGTTCGGCGACGACGCCCTCCACGCGCGGGGGCAGCGACGCCCAATCGAGATCCGGGCGGCTGATCCAGCGGCCGGAGGCGTCCTGCATCAGGTCGCCGCGCGCTTTCATCTCCCGGATGAGCTCCAGCGTGAAGAGCGGATGACCGCCGGTGTGTTGCAGGAGTGCAACGCGAAAGGCGCCGCCCAGTGCGTTCGGCTCCTGATCCAGGAGCAAGTCAATAAACTGCCGCCCCTCGCTCGCGCCGACCAGTCCCAGGTCAATCCACACGTCCCCGAAGTAGCGCTTGATCTCGTTCATCGTGGATTCGAGCGGATGCCGACCACCATCGCGGCCGATGGCGACATCGTCAGGCCGGTAGCTGCCCACGATCAGGAGCGCGCCGTCCTCAATCGCCCGCACCAGGTGGAAGAGCAAACCGATGGAGGGCGCATCGGCCCATTGCAGATCATCCAGGACAATCACCAGAGGGGCGGTCTGCGTCAGGCGCCGGAGCGCGGCCGCGTATTGCTGGAAGATCCGGGACTGATCCAGGTCGGGCGCCGGCGCAGCGCCGGTGCTGGCGTCAATCCGCCGCTCGACCGTCTTGACCACGTCCAACTTGCCGACCAGCGTCTTGGTCGCGCGCGCGATTAGCGCACCGCCAGGGACAAACGCGGTCAGGACATCGGGCGCGAACTCGAAGAAGAAACCGTAGGCCACGTTGACCAGCTTGCTCAGACGCTGCGCATTTTCCTTCGTCAGCGTGCGGTGCGACTTTTCCTGTATGCCGCCGGTCAGAAGGTCAATCACCTCGCGCCACGGCAGGTAGGAGTCGGAGGCGCCGGTCTGCGCGTTGCACTCGGCCAGGGCGAACACGACGTCACCGTGCGCGGCTTGGGCCCGCCGGGCGAACTCCGCCATCAGTGCCGATTTGCCCGCGCCGGCCTCGCCGGTGATCAGGCAGATCTGCGGTTTGCCGCCCAAAGCCTTTTGCAAGAAGCCGTCGAGCCGCGCCAGCTCGCGTTCGCGGCCGACGAAGGGGGTGCTGTCCGCGCTGTCCATGGATCGGTATCCTTTGCTTCAGGACTCGTCTTCAGCAGACTGCGGTTGCAGTCCTATCGCACGATCACCGGCAGGAACGTCGCTTGCCGGCCGAAGGCAAACGGGCTGCCATAATCGTCGCGCCACGCGACGTTGCCGGCCGCATCCACGGCCTGGGCATAAAACTCCACCCGCGCCCGGCCGGCCCCGGGCAGCAGCCCGGTCCAGACGCCCGCGGGCGGGTCGCTGAGAGCCAACTCCAGCAGCCGCCATTCCGGCGAACCGACCAGATGGTACAGGATGACGGCGCGACTGACGCCGCCCGCATCCGTGGTCTCAACCGTGAAGCGGACGGCATCGCCCGCCTGGGCCGCAGCCGTGCGCCAGATGTTCGGCGCGGTGAAATCGGTGTTGCCGAACGGCGCATGGTAGGTGACGACCTCCAGCCGTTCCCAGACGCGCTGGATGCCGACCGTCTGGGGCGTGTTGGCCGTGGCGCGGAACTGCCCCGGCGCCACCACCAGCCGTTCCAGCACATCCCCCTCCACCCGCAGCAGCCGGTTCACGGCCACGATCCGGCCCGGGTAGAAGGTAGGGCTGTCGAAGAGCGGCTCGGCCGCCAGATCGGCATCGTCGGTGATCACGCGCGTCACAAGCGGATCAATGCGCTCATCGCGCGTGCGGCCGCCGACGAGCAGCGCGCCGTGGGCGATGCCGGCGACCCCGGCGATGTCGAGGCTCAGCCGCGGCTCAACGGGGCGGCCCGCCAGGGCCTGGGTCTCGCCCGCTACCGTATAGAACCGGCCCTTGGTCGTGTTCACGGCGGTGAATACCGGCGTGATGGTATGGTTGACGGCGATCGTTGCGGCAAGACCGGAATCATCATTGGGACGCGGATAGACACGGATGGACGCGGATGAAGAAGACTCTCCGCGTTTGTCCGCGCTCGCCTGCGTCCCGCTATCGTCTCCTGCCACGTTCGAGACTGCCTCGGCCCCGACCTCGGGCCTCGCATTGACGACCGCTGGCACGCGCACGCGGCGCATGGGCAGCCCGTACAGGGTCCAGATCGCCAGCACCTTCTCGTCGTAGTTGCTCAGGGCGTTCGGCCCCAAGCTGTTGAAGTAGCGCTGCTTGGCCTGCCGGACCGCATCCCCGATCGGTACGGCGGTCCCGCCGCCGGCATTGACGATGGCCGCGAAATTGAGCGCCAGCGCCTCGGAGTAGACGATCAGATCGGAATCGCCGTAGCCGAAGCCGCTGTTGCCGATGAAGGTCGCGCCCTTGGCTGCGAACGCCTGCGCCCAATCGGCTGCTCCGCCGGGGACGTTGAGGCCGGAATGACAGCCGATGGAGAAGACCAGGGACCGGCTGAAGTCGGTGGCCGCGCTGGAGACTTCACTGGCGAGCAGATTGCCGCCGGAGGAGAGCGCGGGGATGAGGAGCCCGTGCCGGAAGTGCCCGTTGAGCGAAAGCTGCTGCGCTGCGGCGCCGGCGACGAACAACCGGCTGCGCAAATCGCCCGCGGTCCAGGTGTCGTTGATAAGCTTCGTGACGGCGATGCCGCGCACCTGCATCAGGCTGGCAATCGCCTCGGCCTCATCGGTCAGGAAGTCATAACCCGTCAGGAGGGCGGTGGGCGCGTCGATGGACGGCGCAGCCAGGAATGTGTTGATCTGCCGGACGATGTCGCTGGGGGTTTCGACCAGGCGGCCGCTGCTCAGTTGGGGCAGATACAGCTCGCGGCCGCGGTAAGCGATCGGCAGCAGGCCGGCGTAGTAATCGTCGGTCAGCAGGTAACGCTCGCTGGCCGACTGGGCCAGCAGCGGATTGGCGGCAACGTCGCCTGCATAGTTGCGCTCGTTGGCCACGCGGGCCTCATCCGTGACGCGAAAGTACGGGATCAGGTCGTCACCGCCGACAATCACGAGGTACTGCAGGTTACGATATGCCGGGGCCAGGTGATAGAGCAGCGACTTGATGGCCTGGGCGACGTAATTTGCGGCGTTGGGATTGGTCGGCTGGGCGTCCCAGACCGCGTAGGCGGCGACCAGTTCGGGGTAGCTGTCGAGCGCGATGACCTTGCCGTGCACCTGACTGTGGGCGGCGAGGGCCTGCAGCTTGGCGGCGAGGGCGGCGGCGCCTGTCGGGTCGCTGGCGGCGTAGCGAGCCTGGGTGCGCGCCGAGTTGACGAGGATCAGTGTTTTGATGCTCGCGTCAACGGCCGGCAGGGCAAAGGAAACCGGCACGGCGGCCGCGATCGCCGGCGACCGCGTCTCGTCCGCCAGGATCTGCGCCCGGAGCCGATAGGGTTGCGCCGCGTAGTCGCCGTTGTGCGGCTTCACGAGCAGGTAATAGGACCCTGTGGCTTCATGGATCGGGTAGCGCAAGCTCTCGACAGCGCGTCCCGCGTGCGCGGAAAGCGCGACCAGCGTGCCAGCCGGCGCGTGTGTGCCGCTGGCACAGGTGGCGCAGCCCTGGCCGATGTCAGCGAGCTGGCCAATGTCTGCCAGTTGGCCAATGTCCGCTAACTGACCGATATCGGCGAGCTGGCCGATGTCCGCCAGTTGGCCGATGTCGGCGAGCTGGCCGATATCGGCCAACTGACCGATGTCCGCCAGTTGGCCGATGTCTGCCAGTTGACCGATGTCCGCCAGTTGACCGATGTCGCGCAGTTGGCCGGTCTGCTGATCAATCTCGGGCGCGTAAAGCAGCAGATCGTAGTCGGCCGGCAGTTGGTCGAGGACGGCGCTGATGATCGTGCCGGCCTCCGGCGCGTTGATCTGGTACCAGTGCCAGCCGCGCGGGCCCGGCAGCGTCGCCTGGACTGCTGTGCCATCCGGCAATGAGAACGCATCGCCGCGCGCGCCGCCGGCGGCCACGGCGGCCGCGGACGCGTAACCGATCCGGTAAGAGGCACCATCCCAACCGGAATACCACATCTTCAGCGTGCCGCCCACCTGCAACACCGTCGCGTAGTCAGCACTGCCGCTGTCCCACTGGCCCGCCGCGCCCTGCGGCAGCACCAGGCCCTTGCGCGCCCAGTGAATGCCGTCCGAGGATGTCGCATAACCCACCTGGGACAGCGTGTGAGCCGAATTCTCGCCGGAATACCACATGTGATACTGCGCCCCATCATAGAGCACACAGGGGCGGTAGACGAAGTTGTCCCAGCCTCCGCTGCCGCCCGCGATGACCGGGTTCCCGGCGTATTCTGTCCAGGTGATGCCATCCGGGGAGGTGGCGTAGCCGATGCTGCTGTTGGCATAGCCGTTGAACCACATGTGGTACAGGCTTCCCACCTTGACCACGGTGGGCCTCCCCCGGTACTGCGTATCCCAGCTCCCCGCCGCGCCGACGTCCAGCACCGGATTGCCGGCATACTTCGTCCAGGTGACGCCGTCCGGCGAGGTGGCGTAACCGATGCGGCCGACCAAGGCGGTATCCAGGCCGGTGTACCACATCTTGTAAGTGCTGCCCTCCTTGATGACCGTCGGTGAGCCGACCGAATTGGCCTCCCAACTGCCTGTGGCGCCGGCCTGCAACACTGGACTGCCGCGCCGGGTCCAGGTGAAGCCGTCGGGTGAGGTCGCGTAGCCGATCCTGCGGGGGTCGTTCAATCCGCCCGACCCGGCGTACCACATCTTGTAGGTCGAGCCATCCAGCAGCACGCTCGGGAACGCCGTGACGCCGCTGTCCCACGCGCCGGTGGTCATCACCGGGTTCCCGGCCAGTTTGCTCCACGCACCGGGTGAGATGGCAGCCTCGGGCGCACCGGGGGCCGGCGCGCTCACAGCGCTTGCCGGCAAGAGATTCGCAGTGAAAAAGAGGAACAGTGCGAGGGCCGTCAGGATGGAAACCGCAACCAGGGACGAAGGGCGACGAACGCAAAACATAGCGCCTCCTGGAAAGAACGCAGTGCCTCCCCGTTTAAAGGAAAACGCATTGGTGAAAAGCATAACAGCAACTGCGGGACATGTCAATCCAAGTTCTCTGGGCTTCGGATCTAAGTTCGGACAGGCAGTGGCTGGATGAGATCAGCGAATGCGCTGACGACTTGGTTCTGCAGTTGCCGCAGGCGCTTGTTCGACAACGTGATCTTGCGTTTAAGCACAATGAAGAGCCCGGAATGGCGTTGCCACTTGCGACGGGTCTTGGTCTGGGGCGGTTCAGTTGCGACTGGCCCGGTGGCGGGTGCGGTCTGCGCTGCATCTGGGGAGCCATAGAGTTCATCGCGCACAGCTTCACCGCTGAGGAAGCCGATAGTAATGGCCAGCATGACCAAGGCTGCCATCGCGACGGCGCCGCCGGCAACCTGGCGCAGGGCACCTGGCGCAGTTACGCGCCGCTCATGCTGCGGTTGTCTCAGCGCTTGGCTTCAACGCGTCCAGTACCTCGCCACGTTGGTCTTGTTGGATAGTAATAACGATCGCGAAGCGTCCCGTGGGACTTCAGTCGTTCGTCGCCGACCAAAAAGCGACTAAAGTCCCACGGGATGCTGCGCGATCGCCACTACGACCCTGCAAATTCTTGGTGGCGAGGTACTGGCAGAAACGGCCCTCTGTCGTCTGCCTCGTGGTTTCCAGGACTTTCATTCTGATGGCGGCGGGAGGGTCTCATGGTGGTCCCGCCAACTGCCGGCCTCAGCCGCCAGGAGACGCGCGATGGTCTCTGCGGTCACCGGTGGCGGCGGATCGTGCCGCGCCGCCGCAGGTTCGCCCACCGCCCGGAAGAACCCTTCGATGCCGGCCGGGGCGAATGTTGCGAGCAGCCTGGCCGGCGCCGGTCCGTTTTTGAAGGCATGCACCGTGTCGCGCGGGATGTGGACAAAATCGCCGCTCGACGCCCGGTAGGTTTGCCCGCCTACCTGGAAGGTGAGCTCCCCCTCGAGGACGTAGAACTGCTCCTCCTCGAGATGGTGGATGTGCGGAGGCGGGCCTCCGCCCGGGCGCACGACTGTTTCCAGCGTGAAGTAGCTGCCCGCCGACTCCGCCCCGGTCACGAGAAACGTGAACAGATCGCCCATCACCCAGTACGCCTGCCCTGTTCCGGCCGGCCGACACACAATCTGAGCTGACATCGTGACTCCTGATTCCAAATGGGCTCGCAGGGTCTTGGAGACCCTGCGAGCCTGAAAAGCCCCTACTTGCCCTTGGCAAGCACGATCGTCCCGTCGAACGTGCCGGAGGTGACCCCCGTGGGTCCGTTAGCCAGGCGCACCATGGTGAAGGTCCCGGTGGCGCCAGCAAACCGGCCCGTGCCGCCCGTGATGGTATACACTTGGGTGACCTTGTTGACGCCGGGCTCACCGGTCGGAACGCCGACGCCGGTCCCTGTGGCGTCGAGGGTGTCTCCGTTGGCCGCGATGAAGTGAATCGTGTCTCCGGTCGAGCTGCCGCCGCCGTCCGGGGTCAGCGTGGGTTCCGCGTGATAAGTGACGGTGTACTTGCCGAGATGGGTGGCATTGCCTGAGCCGCTCCCATCCACGATCAAATGCGGATAGTTGACTACGCCGGTTTCAGTTCCCTCCACGGTGCCCTTGAAGGGCGTCCGCGGGGCAGCGGCCAGAACGCTGACGGAGATGCCCGCCAGCAACATGACGACAACTGCGACCATTGCGACGGTGATCAGACGGGTTTTCATGTTTGCGCTCCTCAGGTTTGGATTGAATGACCTGTTCGGTCTGATTCATGGCTGTAGCTTACTCGATGGACGGGCGATATGGAAGCGAATTATCTACAAAAATGCTACAACAATGGTGCAATCAATTAGCTTGAGAAATTCTGCTCCGCGTGTTATAATGGGTTGTGCAAGCTTTGGTGAGTGAAGTGAAGATTCGGGCTTGGCGATTAGGAGACGCTCCGGTGCAACAACACCCCGCGGCCACGACTACGACCTTTGGCGATCTCCTGAAGCGCCTGCGCAAACGCGCCGGCATGACCCAGGACGATCTGGCCGCGGCGGTCGGCTACAGCCGCGCGCTGATCGGGGCATTAGAGCGCGACCAACGGCTGCCCGACACCAAGGTGGTGATCGACGCCTACCTCCCCGCGCTGAGCTTACAGGAAGAGCCGAGACTGGCAGCCCAGCTTGTGGAGCTGGCTGCCCTGGCACGCGGCGAACGGCCCCCGGCCGCCTTCAGCCTCAAGCGTGAGCGCCACCTCGTGCCGGCGCCGGAAGGGGACGCTGAGGCGTACTGCTTTCCTGTCCCCCCGACCGAAATCCTCGGACGCAACGAAGAGATCAGCTACCTCTGCAACCGCTTGCTGGGGCATCAGGGGCGCTTGTTGACCCTGGTCGGGCCGCCGGGGGTGGGCAAGACGCGCCTGGCGCAGGCGGTAGGCGCAGAGTGTCAAAGCTTCTACCGGGACGGCGCCTGTTTCGTATCTCTGGCCGCTGTAAGCAATCCGGCGTTGGCAGCTTCCGCGCTGGCCGCGGCATTGAAGTTGCGCGATAGCTCAGCCAAGCCGCCGCAAACGCGCTTGATCGAACACCTGCGCCGCAAGGAGCTGCTGCTGGTGCTGGACAATTTCGAGCAATTGCTCGCCGCGCCCTCGGCGGCCGTGAAATTGGTGGCGGATCTGCTGGCCGAATGCCCGGGTCTGCGCCTCCTGGTCACCAGTCGCGAGCGGCTGCACCTGCGCGCCGAGCAGCGCTATCATGTCTCGCCGCTGCCGCTAGGGGTGGCGGTAGATCTGTTCGTTCAGCGGTGCACCGCCGTTGACGCTGCGTTCGCCCTCACCACCGCGAATCGCGCCATCATCGAGGCGATTTGCGAACAGGTGGACCGTCTGCCATTGGCGCTCGAACTGTGCGCAGCGCAGATTGATCTTCTGTCACCGCCCCAACTCCTGGCGCGCCTGGGTGAGCGCCGGCTCGAGTTGCTGGTGGATGGCGCGCACGATTTGGACCCCCAACACCGCACCCTGCGGGCCGCCATCGGGCAGAGCTACGATCTGTTGAACGAAGCGGAACGCGCGCTCTTCCGCAGCCTGGGCGTCTTCGTGGGCGGATGCGATACGGAGGCGATGGAAGCGGTCAGCGGCTGGAGCAGCCGCTGGCCCAGCCAACCGCTGCTCCCCACCCTGCATGCGTTGATCGGCAAGAGCCTGGTGCGCGTTGAAACGACGCCGAGCGGCGCGGCGCGCTACCTCCTCCTGGAGACCATCCGCGAATACGCGTTGGAGCGCGGCCGGGCCGAGGGCGAAGAAGATCCCCTGCGCCAGCGCCACTACGCCTTCTATCTGCAGCTATTTCGCACCGCCGATAGACACCTGCGCGGGCCGGATTCGGCAGCGTGGCTGACGCGCCTGGAGCCCGACCAGAACAATGTGCGCGCCGCCTTGCAGTGGACGCTGGACGCCGGGCGCTACGCGGACATGGCATGGTTGCTCTTTGCCGTCAACTGGTTCTGGTTCCACACCGGGCGCTGGTATGAGCGGGTCGGGTGGACCGCACAATTGCTGCCCCACCGGGAGGCGCTCGCCGCCGACGTGCGCCTGGCCCACTTGATCTACTTCTGGGCCGTTGCACGCGCGTCGGGGGAGTTCCAGCCGATCTCCCGCTATACCAATGAGATGCTGGCGCTCCTGGAGGTCTGCCCGGACAAGCTCCTGCATTCGGCGTTCTGGCATTTCACCGCGATCTACTCTGCCGATTTTGCCGGGGCCGTCGCTGCGTGGGAGCGCTCGCTGGCCTGCGCCCGCGCCGCCCCCGCCGGGTCCGGGTTGGGTCCGGAATTCGGCGTCGCCAGCGACCGCGCCTTCATCTTGGGCAATCATCTCTGGGCCTACGCCACGCGCTTGATCGAGCAGGGCGAGTTCGGCCGGGCCGCGCCCCTGCTTGAGGAGAGCGCCCAGGTCATTCAGGCGCGCGGCAGCCGTTGGCAAATGGCCGGCAGCCTCAGCACGTTGGGGCGTCTGGCGCTGCTGCAAGACGACATGCCCCGAGCGCGGGCGCTCCTGCAGGAAGCCGTGACCCTGGCCCGCGACTTCAACTACCAGGAGATGCTGGGCAACTCGCAGCCCTTTCTGGCCCTGGCAACCCTCTACTCCGGAGACGCCCCCGAGGCGCGCCGGTTGTTGGGGGACAGCCTGCGGCTTTGGAGCGATCTGGGTGACAAGGTCTTCCTGGCGCGGGTCTGCACCTATCTGGCGGAGACTGCGCTCTGGGAAGGAGAGCTGGCTGAGGCCGGGCAATGGCTTGCAAAAAGCCTGGCCCATCACGCTGAGCCGCGCTGGATCAGGATTGACCAGGTCGAGCGCCTCTTTGTGGCCGCACGCCTGGCTGCCGCGCAAGGGGACTCCGTGCGCGCCGCCATGCTCTTCGGGTCCGCGGAAGCGGTGCGCAGCCGTATCCACTATGCGCCGGTCGGACCGGCACATCGGCTGGCCGATGCGGCGCTGGCGTCGGTGCGCGCGGCGCTTGAGCCGGCGCGCTTCGCCGAGGCGTTCACCGCGGGACAGCGGCTGCCGCTGAATGAGGTGTTCGTCGCGATTTCCGCAGCCAGCGCTGGCCACCGATGATGGACCGCTCCTTTCCGGAAAGCGGCTGGAAGGTTCTTGATTCGCTTTTCTGGCTCCCTGCAATGCAAAGAGGCTTCTGATGCTTGCAGGATTGTACAATGATCTTCAAGGATCGTTCTACCATCTTGCCCACCGAAGTCATATAATACACTGGCTGCTCTGAGACACCTGGACAGGAGATCAAAAAATGCAGAAACGCGCACTTGGCAACAGCACCCTGGAAGTCTCGGCTCTCGGGCTTGGCTGCATGCGGATGAGCCATGATGAGAACCCGCTTCCAGACAAGCAGGAGATGATTTCGTTTCTTCACGCGGCGGTTGACCACGGCATCACCTTCTTCGATACGGCTGAGGT
>CAZYGI010000063.1:0-21216 GCA_964647255.1 uncultured Anaerolineales bacterium
CGCCACAGTGGGCCGTTGCTCGCCTTGAAGAGCGTGACCAGCGCCGTGCATTCGCTGACCGGCAGCTCCGTCGCCGCCCCGCAGTCATACGGCACATCGCGCACAACGGCCACGGGGGTCAGGCGCGTGGTCGTCGTGCCGTCACCCAACTGACCGTACTCGTTGTCGCCCCAACAGTAGACCGCCCCGTTCTGCAGCACGGCACAGCTATGCCACGTATCCGCACTGACGCTGCGCGCCTTCGCCCCCAGCCCCACGACCGGCGCCGGCACCCGCCGGTCAGTCGTTGTGCCATCGCCAAGCATGCCAAAGGAATTCGAACCCCAACACCAAACTCCGCCCATCGTAGTCACTGCACAGGTATAAACGCCGCCAGCGCTGAGTTGCATCTCTCCGACGGGTAACCCTACCACGCGTACGGGGAGGTTCGCGTCCCAATTCGTGCCATCGCCCAACTGACCCCGTTTGTTCCAGCCCCAGCACCAGGCCGCACCCGCCGTGGTCGCTGCACAGGTATGGGCGCCGCCCGCACTCACCGTAGCCACCCCCGCTAACCCCACCACCAGCGCCGGCGTCGGTCGTTCAGTCCATGTGCCATCCCCCAATGCGCCGTCTTCATTATCCCCCCAGCACCAGGCTCCGCCCCCAGCGGCCACCGCGCATGTGTGCATCGCGCCTGCGCTGACCGCCTGCACATCCTCAACGAGACCCACCACCGCCACCGGCGCCAGCCAGTTAGCCTGCGTGCCGTCCCCCAACTCGCCGTCTTCGTTGCGCCCCCAGCTCACCAGGCGGCCATCCGCCAGCAACGCCACCGTATGCCACCCACCCGCGCTGATCGCGCGCACCCCACGGGTCAGGCCCATCACCGGCGTTGGGCTGACCCGCGCCGCCCCGACCCCGTCCCCCAGTTGGCCATACTCATTCGCGCCCCAGCACAGCACACCGCCCTCCGTCGTCAGCGCACAGGTGTGCGCGACCCCGGCGCTGAGCTGCGTCACGCCCGTGGCCAGGCCCACCACGTTCACCGGCAGCGCATGGCTGCGCGTCGTGCCGTCGCCCAACTCGCCATGGTTATTGGCGCCCCAACACTTCACCCCCCCACTCGTCGTCAGGGCACAGGTGTGATGGAGCCCTGTCACGACCTGCGTCGCCCAGCCTGTGTCGAACGGCGCACTCACGGCGACCGGTTCACGCGCTGGCTCGGCCAGGGTCGCCGTGGCGGTAGGCGGCCGCAGGTTGACCGCCAGTAGCAGTAACACCAGACCCAGGCCGCGCAAGCGCAAACCCCGGCGTGTCATAGCTACCTCCTCGTCAATGGTACCAGAGCGTCAATTGCGGCGCCTGGCTCAGGTCACAGGGACTCCAGCCCAACTCGCTACAAAAACCGGCGGACACGGACCCGCTGGCCGCCTGCGCCAGCAAGACCACCCCGTGGTTCGTCGCCGGGTCCGTCACCCAGGCCTGTGTCATGGCTTTCACATCCAGTTCCACCCAGGCGCCACCGGCGCTGGTCAGCGCCGCCGTGCCGTCCGCAGCCGCATCATAGTCGCTCCCCGCGCCCAGGCCCGTCACCTGCCAGTTCATGCCGCTCTGCCGCTGGAGGCGCGTCGCCTGGCTGTCGGTCCAGTCCGCCAGCACGCGGTGTGCGGCCAGGGTTAAGACGTTGCCGTTGCTGCGGTCCGTCTGATACAGCCGCAATGTCGCTTCGTCCACTGTGGCGGTGACCGGGATGGTGGGCAAGGCGAAACGCAGCAGCGCCTTCTGCGCGCCGGTCGCATCCACCCGCAGATGGGGAGACGCGTTGTAACCGCTCCCAGAGCCATCGAAATAGGTGGCGACGTTGCCCATGTAGCCGTTCACCCCGCGCTGGAAGGTCGCCTTCGCCGGCGGCGGCTCCGCCAGGTGGTAACGCAGCGTCAGCTTGGGCACCTGCGCCGGTGTACAGGGACTCCACCCTAACTCGCTGCAGAAGCTGTAGACCACGTAGCCGCTGGCCGCCGCCTGCTGCAACAGCAGGCCGTGATTCTGGCTGGCATCATTCACCCACGTCTGCGCCAGCTCGGTGACGTCCAACTCCACCCATGCGCCCCCCGCGCCGGTCACGTCAAGGGTCGCAGCCGGCGAGGTGGCATAGTCACTGCCCGCGCCCATGCCGGCGACCTGCCAGTTGATCCCAGTCAGACGTTGGCTGCGGTTCGCCGCGTTTGCCGCCCAATCCGCCAGGACACCATGCGCGCCCAGAGTCAGGCCGTTGGCGTTACTGCGCCCGGTGTAATAGAGCGCCAGGGTGGCTTCGTCAATAATCGCATCCTCGGGAAGATTCGCGACACTGAAACGCAGAAGGCCTTTGTCGTAATTATTTGCGCCGACGCGTAAGAAGGTCGAACCATCATATCCGGCCGCGCCCGGTTGCCACGCGCCCGCAGCCGGGTCGTAGATTTCCGTCGTGGTCAGCGGCCGGCCCAGGAGGTCCCAACCGCCGGCGGCCAGCACCCGGCCGTCGGGCAACCGGGCCGCGGTGTGGTAGGCGCGGGGTTCGCTCAGCGCGCCGGTGGGCGTCCAGGCCCGCTGCGCCGGATCGAAGAGCTCCGCGCTGGCGAGCGGCACGGTCCCGTCCCAGCCGCCGGCGGCCAGGAGCCGGCCATCCAGCAGTTCGGTCATGGTGTGTGAGTTGCGCGGGGTGAGCATGGTGGCCGCAACCCACTGATCTGAGGCATCCTGCGCCGAGGAATTCGGGTAAGCCAGGACAAGCAGGAAGGCGCCGGTCAGGACGACCAAAGTGATCAACGCCAGCGCCAGACGGCGGGTGCACTTTGAGCGTACGGGCAACTCGATTGGGGCGCCGGATGCATCACACGCGCCTGCGGCAACAGGGGGAAGCGATTTATGTATTACAGACAGGAGAAACTGCAAGGCGGAGTTCAGGACGCGGTGGCGAGACATAAGGCCTTCTTATGTGTAGAGCAGACCGCGGGGACGGTCACACCCCTGAGCGCTGTCTGACGAGGGGGAAGATAGACAGCGCGTCTAAATTGCCATATCTCACCTTATGAAGGAGTTTAGCAGGGAGGCTCGCACCGAAGTATGATATCCATCATGTTGCGACGTTGGATCGAAACTCGCTCAATCCGGCCCAAGCCGCAGCGCGTCGACCAAGTGTCCATCGCTGGGGCTACCGCAGCACCCGCTCATCCCCCACGCGCCGCGTGACCTTCTGCTCATCCAAACGTTCCATCAGCGCGAGGGCATATTTGCGGCTGGTGTTGAACTCGTCGCGCACTTGGGCCACGGTCATGCTGCCGTGCGCCTTGATGAACGCGAGGATGCGCGCCACCATCTCGTCGTAAGTCTCGCGCAGCAGCAGCACGTCCTCGCTCAGCCGAACGAGCGCCCCCTGGCTCAGCAGCGCGCTGATGATGTCGGCGTCGGTCTGCGCGACGCTTTCGGCCATCGAGGGCGGGGTGGCCGGCTGGCGGCGGAACGCGGCGAGCAGCGCATCCACCTTGCTCTGCTGCGCCGGGGTGAACGTGATGCGAAAGCCTGGGCGAATCAGGAAGTCGCCCGTCTCCGCCAGCGCCCCTTCGGCGACGCCGCGGCTCACCAGCTCGTTGAACAACTTGGGCGACCACTTTTCGCGGCCCTGGATGCGGCTCTTGAGCTCCTCGCGCGCCATGCCGGGGCGGAGCGGGTACTGGCTGTGGTAATCCGCCAGGATCTCCGCCATGTGCGCCGCGAGGGTGCGCCAGCCGCCAGCCGTGATCGCCGGGGTCTGGCTCTTCGCCAGGGGAGGCTGCGCGGCGCCCAGGGGGATAATCTCGCCCTGCCCGATCAGCTCGGCCAACACCGTTTCCGCGCCGGCCGCGTCCAGGCCCGATGCTTCGGCCGCGAGCTTCAGCGGGGCCGGTTCGCGGGTCTCGAGGGCGTGCAGCACCAGATCCTCCGGCGTGCCGCGCGAGAGGGCCTCCAGTTGGGCGATCACGTTGGGCTGCAACCGCCGCCACCGGCGCCGGGGATGCGGATTGACGACCGTTCCGCCCCCCACCGTCATGCTCGGCGAGGCCTGGCGAATGATGAACCGGTCGCCGGCCGCGACCGCGACGGGGTGTTCCAGGACGAGCTGCGCCCAGCCGCTGCCGCCGGCCGCAAGCTGCTCGACATCCAACAGACGGACGCGCGCCGGAGTCTCCGCGGCGCCGCTGAAGAAGTCCACTTCGACGCCATGACGCAAGGGCGGCTGATCCGCGTCGCCGCGCACCAATCGCAGCCGGGCGTCCAGCATAGTCGTCGGCTGCAGCGTGCCGGGCCGAGCGATGACCATGCCGCGGCGCACCTCGTCGGGGTGCACGCCGGTCAGGTTGACCGCCAAGCGGCTGCCGGGCAGGCCGGTCTCGACCGCGCGTTTGTGCGTCTGCATGCCGCGGATGCGCGCCTTGGGCCCGGCCGGCACGATCTCGACCTCGTCGCCGGCGCGGAACTGGCCGTCACTCAGCGTGCCGGTGACGACCGTGCCGAAGCCGGCCACGGTGAAGATCCGATCAATGGGCAGCCGCGGTTGGCCTTTATCCCGCCGCGCGGGCGCCTGGGCCAGCACCTCGGCCAGCGCCGCCTTCAGGGCGGGCAGCCCTGCGCCGGTGCGCGCCGACACCGGCACGATCCGGGCGTGCGCCAGGCAGGTGCCGGCCAGCGCTTCGCGCAGGTCGGCCTCCACCAGATCAAGCCAGCCCTCCTCGGTCACCGCGTCGGTCTTGGTGAGCGCCACCACTCCAGCGGGCACTGCCAGCAGATCGAGGATCGCCAGGTGCTCGCGCGTCTGCGGCATGACGCCTTCATCCGCGGCGACGACGAAGAGCGCGGCGTCAATCCCGCCGACCCCGGCCAGCATGTTCTTAATGAAATCAATGTGTCCCGGCACGTCAATCACGCCGACCTGTTCGCCGGCCGTGCCGGGGGGCGCATCGGGGGCCGGCGACAGCGTAAGCCAGGCAAAACCCAGGTCAATCGTCATCTGGCGTTCTTTTTCCTCGCGCAGACGATCCGGGTCAATTCCGGTCAGGGCGAGCACCAGGGTGGATTTGCCGTGGTCCACATGGCCGGCAGTGCCGATGACGCGCATTCCAGTTTCCCTCTACTCCGCCTTCGGCCTAGCGTCCAGCGAGCCGCCGATGGCATCTACCAGTTTCTGCGCGTTTTGCAGTTGCACGGTGCCGGTCAGCTCATACGCGCGCCACAGGCTCTCGATCTCGCGTTGCAGCAGGGCGACGATCTTCTCGGTCGGCGGGAAGCGATCCAGGATCTTTTGATTGGTCTTGACCTGCTCCTGAAGCGCGTAGTCCCACCGGAGCGTCTCCTTCTTCCAGCGCTGCTCGTTCTCGGCCTGCCAGTCGGCCAGCTCCTTGCGCTGCCGCTCTTCGGCCAGACGCTGCAGCTCGGACGTCTGCTTCTGGCCGTGGATGATCTGCGCCTGGAACTCCTCGATCGCCTTGAGCGCCCGGCCGGACGCCACATAACCGGCCTCGAATTCACGCAGGCGCAGGTTTTGCTTCTCGATAGCCTCGCGATGCACCGCGAAGTCCTGTTCCCACTGCGTCATCTGGCGCTGTCGTTCGACGTCGCTCAGCTTTTGGGCTTCAACGAAGGTGTGCTGCTCCTGGCGGATCTGCTCGGGGATGGGCTGAACGCGCTGGAATTCCTTCTCCAGCCGCTGCTGGCGTTCCTCAAGCAACGGCACCCGGCTGGTCACCGCGTCGGTGCGCTTGAGCAGCTCCGTGTTCTCGGCTTGAAGCTGTGCGATGCGCTTGTTATCCTGGGCGCGCTGTTCCACCATGTAGGGCAGGGAACGGGTGCGCTCGTCCAGGTCCTTGCTGACGTTGTTGACCGACTGGCGCAACGCCAATAACATCTCGCCCAGCCGCTGATCCTCGGCCCGGCGCGTCACCAGGTCTTCCTCGATGGGGCCCAGGCGACCCAGCTCCTTGCGGAGCTCCGCGACGCTTCGGACCAACGCCTCCCGGTCGCTCAGCCGGACCCGATCCGTCTCGCGCTCTGTCTGAAGCCGCGCCTCAGTCTGCTTGTCCAGGAGCACGACCACTTCGTTCTTGAGTTGCTGCAGCGCCTGCTCGATCTGGGTGAACCGCGTCAGTTGCGCCGCTGTGCTCGCCAGGCGGCCTTCCAGGTCCTGGATGCGCCGCGATTGCTCGGTCCGTTCGATCGCCATGCTTTGCAGGCGTTGGTCGAGTTTTGCCAGCTCCTCGCGGTCGCGACGATGCTCCTCGTCCAGCCAGGCTACCATCTGGCTCAGTTGTGTCAGATCCATGATTTATGCCCTCATCTCAATCATTGAGCTCAACGATCATATTGGTCTTGAGAAAGACCACTCGCTCGCCGATGTTGGTCGTGCGGTCGGCAAAGCGCTCCAGATTATGCGCGACCCACAACAAATAGGTGGCACGCGTGATCGTGCGCGGATCCGTCATCATGATCACCAGGAGCTCCCGGAAGACCTGGTCATTCAGTTGATCCACTTCCGCATCGCGCTCCGCCAGCGCCTGCGCCGCGTCCGCGTCGGCCCGGACAAAGGCGTCCAACTGGCCGAGCAGCATCTCGCGGCCGATCTCGGCCATGCGCGGGACGTCAATCAGCGGCTTGAGCAGCGGTTGATCGCTCAGCCGCACCGCCAGCTTGGCGATGCCCGCGGCGTGATCCGCCATCCGTTCCAACTCCCAGGCCACCGAGGAGATCGAAAAGATCAGCCGCAGATCGCGCGCCACGGGCTGCTGGCTGGCGATCAGAAAGAGACATTGCTCCTCGATCGCGTGTTGGGCCTGGTTGATCGCTTCATCGGACGCAATGATCTCGTTCGCCAGTTCAGTGTTGCGTTCGGCAAGGGCGCGGACGGACAATTCCTGCGATCGCGCCACCATCGTCCCAAGCGCAAGAAGCCGCTCGGAAAGGCCATGGAGTTGCAAATCGAAGTTTTCTCGCACCATCGTACGCTCCTTATGCAGCCAGGTTGGGTTCGCCGGTGTGACCACATTATAGCATCCTTCCCGGTGCAACTAAAACGCACCTGGGCCAGAAAAACGCCCGCGTCTTCACTGCCGCCGGCAACGGGGGATACACCGGACGGGAATCAGGTTCTCAATGTGGGCATCTGGAGGAATTGGATTCGAGGCTTCAGAGTGACCGTTGACCATCGGCGATAGACGATCGACGGCAGACCATCGTCTATCGCCCATCGTCTATCGTCCGCCAACCGCCATCAACCGTTCATCGTTTGCGCCACCGGCAGCTCAACCGCCACCGGCGCGGGCGGGTGCCCGGTGAAGGCCAGCGGGGCATTGCCGTCCGCGTCCTTCTCTGTGATGGGCTCGCCCGCCTCATCCCGGAGGATGTCCACCACCACGGTGTAGCCCTCACGGAACTCGCCCGCCAGCAGGCGCCTGGCGAGCGGATTCTCCACGTACCGTTCCAGAGTCCTGCGGACCGGCCGGGCGCCGAACTGCGGATCGTAACCCTCCTCCGCCAGCCAATTCCGCGCGGCGTCCGTCAGCTCGATCTTCGTGCCGTGCTCCGCAAGCCGGCCGGCGATCTCCTTCATCTGCAAGTCTACGATGTGGCGCACATGCTCCTGCGTCAGCCCGTGGAAGATGATGATATCGTCAATGCGATTCAAGAATTCGGGCCGGAAGGTCTGCTTCAGGTCACGATCAATGTTCTCGCGCAACTGCCGCTCCTGACTCGTCAGCGCGTCCCCCTTCAGGAAGCCCAACGTGCCGCCCGATTTGACGAACGCGGTGCCGATGTTCGAGGTCATGATGAGCACCGTGTTGCGGAAATCCACCACGCGGCCCTGCCCGTCGGTCAACCGGCCATCCTCCAGGATCTGCAGCAGCGAATTCCAGACTTCCGGGTGCGCTTTCTCGATCTCGTCAAACAGGATGACCCGGTAAGGCCGCCGCCGCACCGCCTCGGTGAGCTGGCCGCCCTCATCATAACCGACATAGCCGGGCGGCGCACCGAACATCCGGCTGACGGTGTGGCGCTCCTGGTACTCGCTCATGTCAATGCGGATCAGCGCCTCTTCGTCATCGAACAGGAACTCGGCCAGCGCCTTCGCCAGCTCTGTCTTGCCTACACCGCTGGAACCCAGAAAGATGAAGCTGCCGATGGGCCGTTTCGGGTTCTTCAGGCCGCTGCGCGCGCGGCGCAAGGCATCGGCCACCGCCTTGATCGCCTCATCCTGGCCTACAATGCGGCGGTGCAGTTCCTCCTCCATGCGCAGCAGCTTGGCTGTCTCACCCTCGAGCATGGTGTTCACCGGGATGCCGGTCCACCGCGCCACGACGGCCGCGATGTCGGAGGCTTCGACGACATCGTCCAGGCCGGAGGCCTGGCGCCAACCGTGGACATCGGCCTCGTATTGGCCGGCCAGCTTGAGCCGATCGCTCTTCAAGACCGCCGCGCGCGCGAAATCGTTGCTGTTGTTGGCGGCTTCTTCCTCAGCGTTCAATTGCGCCAGCCGTTTCTTGGCGTCGCGCAGCGGCTCGGGCATGGTGAAGAGCGCCACCCGCAGCCCCGCGCCGGCCTCATCCATCAGGTCAATCGCCTTGTCCGGCAGGCGCCGGTCGGTGACGTAGCGGTGCGACAGCTTGGCAGCCGCCACCAGCGCGTCATCGGTGAAGACGATCTGGTGATGCTTCTCGTACCGGTCACGCACGCCGCGCAGGATGCCGATGGTGTCCTCGACCGACGGCTCATCCACGTAGATCGGGGCAAAGCGCCGCTCCAACGCGCTGTCCTTTTCGATGTGCTGGCGATATTCATCGAGCGTGGTCGCGCCGATGCAGCGCAGCTCGCCGCGGGCCAACGCTGGCTTGAGCATGTTGCTGGCATCCACCGCGCCCTGGGCTGCGCCCGCGCCCACCACGGTGTGCAGCTCGTCAATAAACAGGATGATCTCGCCGCCCGCCTTTTGCACCTCTTCGATGGCGGTCTTCAGCCGCTCCTCAAACTCGCCGCGGAAGCGGGTGCCGGCGATCATGGCGCCCAGATCGAGGCTCATCAGCCGCTTGCCGACGAGGGTTTCGGGCACATCGTCGGTGGCGATCTTTTGCGCCAGGCCTTCGACGATGGCCGTCTTGCCGACGCCTGCCTCACCGATCAACACCGGGTTGTTCTTCGTGCGCCGGCTGAGCACCTGGATCACGCGCAGAATTTCGGCGTCTCGGCCGATCACGGGATCGAGCTTGCCCTCGCGTGCGGCTGCAGTGAGGTCGCGCGCATAGCGCTCCAGGGTGCGGTAGCGGCTTTCCGCGGCCGGGCTGCTGGCCTTCTGTCCGCCGCGGTTCTCTTCCATCGCCTTGAGGATCATTTCCCGCGTGATGTGCGCCTCGCGCAGCAGCGTGGCGGTGAAGCTGTTTCGCTCGCCGACAATGCCCAGGATCAGATGCTCGGTGGAGACGTACTCATCCTTCATCTGCCGGGCATCCTCCATCGCCAGGTCAATCACGCGTTTGAGCCGCGGGGTGATGAAGACCTGGGCGACCGCCTGCGGGTACATCGGCACCGCCGCGGTGCGCGGAGTCCGTTGCAGATTGTCCTCCAGGCGCTCCCTCATAATATCGAGGGGCGCGCCTATGCGGCCCAACATCTCGACCACCAGGCCCTGCGGCTGTTCGAGGAGCGCCATGAACATGTGCTCCACGTCCACCTGGGTGTGGCCGTAGCGCTGCATGATTTCGTAAGCGCGCCGGGCAGCCTCTTGGGCTTGCTCGGTAAACTTGTCAAATCGCATCATCTCATTTTATCCTCTACTGCTGCTCATAGCACGAGTTGGCAATCCATCTCACGATTCCAGCCTACAATCTAAAACAACAGGGCCACTGCGTGCGTAGCGACGCCTACAATGGCCCCGCGCTCTAACAAAACGCTTACACCGCGCCCGTCAATACCGCAACACCGCCGCGATGCCGCCCACCTCGGCCAGGCGTGGGGAGCGATCCAGCACCGACACCTTCAGGCCACCATCAATCGCCCAATGCACGGCCAGGTTCACCACATCCGCCGAAGGGATCAGCCGGCCACCGCAATACGGGCAGCCGGCCGGCGCATCCAGCACCACAGCGTGGCAGTCAGCACATTGCAGCCCTGCGGCATGGAGATCCGGGGTGACGAGCAGTTGGTAGATACGGCCCTGGTGCAGGGCAGTGAGCGTATCGGCCAGGCCCAGGACACCGGCGCCGCCCTTGCGCACCGCAGTGATCACCTGCGCCAGTTGCGCCTCCTCGGCCTGCTGCTGGGCGGCGTGAGCGACCTCGTAGGCGCGCTCCCACACCTCGGCCGGCGCGGCGTTCATATCCAGCGCAGTTTCGGCCACAACTTTTTCCTGGAGCGCGCGCGATAACTGTCCCCGAAACTCGACCCGGTTCTCGTGGGCGCCGGCAAGCACCAGCCGCGCGACGTTGCGCTGAGCCAGGTAGTCGTCCGCCCAAGCCGCGGCGTCTTTCAGGTTATGCCGCGCTTCGTTGTCTTCATAGCGCTGGAGCTTCTGTGCACCCCAGCCGCCTTGTTTGTGGCGCTTGATCTCCTCGCCCAGGGTGCCCGCCGATTCCTCCAGCGCGCCCAGGTGATCAATGAAAAGGCGTGTGCCTTCACGATCCACTAGGATGACGCCCAGGCGGCCATAGTTGTCCCACAGATCGCTCAACGGCGTCACATAGGGCCGCCGCCCGACAAAAACCGTACTCCGCACAGGCGCCAAAAGCGTATAGTCACGCCAGAATTTCAGCGCCTGGCAGCTAAAACATGCGACCGCGCGGCCCTGCCGATCATGTTCATGCTCAAAGAAACGCTCAATGCGGTCAATGTCCGCCGGGGAGGCGCCCGCGTCGGCTGCTTGCGCCAGCAGACGGCGCAACAGCAGCTTGGTCTCGTCGCCAGAACGACGCTGCGGGTCGAGGTGCAGGTAGAGGCTCAGGACTGGCGCATGCTCGCTGACAAGTTCGGCGAGCTCGTGGAGATCATGTTCCTGCATCATCATTGACGCTCCTCTGTAAAGGCTCAGGCAGAGTGCTCCGCCTGAGGATTGGGTTGGTGATGAGCTGCCACCAACTCACGAACCACGGCGACCGGGGCAGCCCACGCGGCCGCCTTGGCCTGAACGATCACCCCTCCTCTGGTGCGCCGTCACGCGACGGCCGTTCCTCTCGACTTTGCCCACTCACGCACAAGCTGCTGTTCCCGGTCGCTCAGTTTCTCCGGGAGCATGACGCGCACTTTGGCGTACAAATCACCGCGATCCTGCGATTTCAGCTTGGGCATCCCCTGGCCTGTCAGCCGGAAGGTTTTGCCCGATTGAGTGCCGGGGGGGATGCGCAATACCACCGATCCAGATAGCGTCTGGACGCTGGCCTCGCCGCCCAGCAGTGCAGTGAAGAGATCCACCTGGGTTTCACTGTACAGGTCATCTCCGCGGCGCTCGAACGATGCATGCGGCAGCACCTTCATCACTAGATAGATGTCGCCGCGCGCCCCGCCGCGGCCGGCCGGCATCCCCTCGCCCGAGACGCGCACCTTCGACCCGGTCTTGACGCCCGCCGGAATCTTGACCTCCAACCGATGGCCGTCCACATCCATCAGGCGCTGCGTGCCGTGGTACGCTTCTTCCAGCGTCACCTCGACCTCGTGTTCGATGTCCTGGGCCGTCGGCCGGGCGGGCGCCGCCCGGCCGCGTGGACCGGCGCCGCCCGCCGCGGCCGCCCCCGCCATGCCGCCAAAGATGGATTGGAAGAAATCGGAGAAGCCGCCGCCACTGAAGAGGTCATTGAGATCGCCGTACTCGACCCGCACGCCGCCCGGCCCGCCCGCCCATTGGCTGAAGTCGAAGCCGCCCGCGCCGCCGGTCTGCTGCCAGCGCTGATAATCCTGGCCCAGGGCGTCGTATTTGCGCCGCTTGTCCGCGTCGCTCAACACCTCGTAGGCCTCATTGATCTCTTTGAAACGCGCCTCGGCGGCCTTGTCGCCAGGATTCACATCAGGGTGAAACTGGCGCGCCAGCCGCCGATAAGTCTTCTTGATCTCTTTTTCGTCTGCGCTCTTATCCACACCCAAAATCTTGTAGTAGTCCTTATATTCCATACCCGACTCCTGCGCCACCGCGACAGGGCATTCGCTGACAATGCCAGTATAGTCTTCCGGCTTAGGACTGTCAAGGGATTCAAAGAAATCCGTTTGGCGGGTATCTTGAGCGGCCTTGCCGCTCAAGATACCCGTGCGAAGCTACTGTCCAGACGCGGCTGGCGGCTGGGGCGTCTTGAACAGGTCGCCCGGCAGGATCATGCTGCTGCTGCCCATCACCGTGGGATAGTTGCCGCTCCAGTTCTGGATGGCCTGCCAACTGATCACGTTCGAATCAAGGCTCTGCGAAATCAGCTTATTGGCCTCGGCCTGCGCCTGCGCCTTGATGCGGATGGCTTCAGCATCGGCGATGGCCTTCACCCGGATGGACTCCGCCTCGCCCTCGGCCACGCCGATGCGCTCCAGCTTCTGACGCTCCGCCTCGGCCTGCGCCTGCGTGATCGTGCGCTGCTTTTCGTACTCGGCCTGCTTGGCCAGGTTCTCCTTGGTCGTGATGTTCTCCTTCTCGATCTGCTTCTGCTCGACTGCCTTGCGGTAGTCGTCCTGGAAGTGGATCGAGCGCAGCCCGAAGAAGACAAGCTGGATACCTTCCTTGGCAAATTCGTCCTGGAGCCGCACAGCAATGTCCGTCTGCGCCTTTTCGACGTTTCCGGAGTAAAGGTCGGTGGCCGTGTGCTGTTTCAGGATGTTGCGCACGTGCACCCGGCTGTTGGCCTTAACGACGCGTTCCACCATTTCGGCCTCCGTGCCCAGGTTGTTGACGATGTCCGTCACCTTCGCCGGGTCAACCCGAAAACGGATGGTATAGCGCGCGCTGATCTGTTGACCATCGGACGTGGCCGTATCCACTTCCACATCGCGGTAGTCGGCCTGGCTGGCTTGCGGATCTTCACTGCTCTCGTACAGGATTTCCTGCGTGCGATAGCGGACCGTCTCCTGGATAAACGGGATCTTCCAGTTCAGGCCCGGCGAGAAGACGCCGACCACGCGGCCAAATTGCTTCACCACGGCCACTGAGCCGGCCTCCACCTGGGTGAACGAGTCCATGATCGCTGAGGTGGCCAGGATCACGAAGGCCGCCACGAGACCTGCGATGATCGCGCCGCGGTAATTCGGGGTTCGACTGCGCCGGCTGACCACCAGCGCTATCAGAAATGCCACAACCACACCCAGTGCCAAAGCGCCGAAAATCGCTGTTGTCAAAGCTCCCATGCTATAGTCCTCCTGAATCTTAATTCAAAAACCGCGGATGCCAATGCATCCGCGGCACACGATACCAGACCAGGGCGTGCAGTGGTTGACTTCTCGCTCCCGGCCACCTGACAGAAAATACAAGCGCCGCCCTCAAACAGGCGCAGGCGGCGCTGAACTCACCCCGCAGCCGGCGCAATCAAGGGATGATCAACTCCTGGCCCACGGAGATCAGGTCAGGATCGGAGATATTGTTCGCCTTCTGAAGGTCCTGCACCGTCACGCCGAACTCGGCGGCGATCTTACCCAGGGTGTCGCCGGCCTGGACTGTGTACGTCTCCCCGTCTCCGGTCGTCGTGGTGGACGGGCTCGCGTTTTCGCTGCCGCCCGGCACGATCAATGTTTGCCCCAGGGCCAACAGATCAGGATTCGTGATGTTGTTGAGGCGCTGAAGCTCCGCGATGGTGGTGTCGAACCGGCGAGCAATCGCCGCGAGGGTGTCGCCGGCCTGGACCGTGTAGGTGCCTGTACCGGAGGGCGCCGCAACGCCCGTGGCGCTGCCCGTCGGCGCCGGATTCACTGCACCGGGCTGGGCCGTCGGGGCGGTCACCGTCGCGCCCGCCGCAGGGGGCGTTGCCTGTCCGCCCGTCCCGGATTGCGCCGGCGCGGTCTGCGTTAGCACAGCGGAAGGCTGAGTCGGGCCGACTGTGGCCCGCGCCGGCGCGACCGTCGCACGGCTCGCCGGGGTGACAAGAGGTCGCTCCTTCTCACACGCGGTCAGCGTCAGGCTCAACAACAATACCAAAACGATCATGACAAAAAGCGTCAGACGTTTGCTCATGGGATACCTCCGGCAAGTGTTCGTGAATAGAAAATCAGACGTGCGCGCGATTTCTGAAATGCTTGGTGCAAGCATACCACAACAGCGCGCGGGCGTCAACGTTTTTGCGCAATCCGCGATTCGCACACAGGATCAGTTTTGACACCCACAGATCATTATGCTAAAGTCGGTTCGCACAAGAGCGACGTTCGGGGCCTGGTTCGTTTCCGATGACCGGGGATGAACGCTGGCGCCGTGCTGGGGGGAGCTGGGTGAGCCTGGCTGAGAGGTCGGCCCTGTGGGCAGCGAGATGCTGTCCGCCACGTTGAATGCCGACGACCCTATGAACCTGACGGGTAATGCCGGCGGAGGGACGCAACCAAAGTGACATGGGCGACCCGCCAGGGTCGCTTTTTTATTGTCGCGCGAGGCCATCAGCAAGGGAGCAGTGCATGCGCACGTTTCTGATCGCCGGCAGCCCGGACGGGCGACAGCCCTACCGCCTGCGGCCCGGCCCGGACACCCGCGTGATCGCCGCCGATCGGGGCGCGGCGACCGCCCAGGCCTGGGGCTGGCCCGTCCATCTGATCATCGGCGACCTGGACTCGCTGCCCGCCGCGGAGCGGGACGCGCTCATCGCCGCGGGCACGCCCCTCGTGACCGCGCCCGTCGCCAAAGACGAGACCGATCTTGAACTGGCCCTGGCGACCGCGCTGGCCGAAGGTGCGCGAGAGATCGTCCTCTGCGCAGCGCTCGGCGGCCGGACGGACCACCTGCTGGCGAACATCCTGCTGCTGGCGCGGCCCGAGCTAGCAGGGTTGGACGTCTGTATCGCCGACGGCCCGGAAACGATCCGGCTGCTGCGCGGCGACGATCGGTCCGCTGAGCCGCCGGCCCGCCTGGAACTGTCCGCCGCGGCCGGTGATCTGCTCTCGCTCTTGCCCCTGGCCGCCCAGGCCGCGGGAGTGAGCACGGTCGGGCTGCGCTATCCCTTGGACAACGAGACTTTGTTCCTGGGCCAGGCGCGCGGGGTCAGTAACGTGTTCACGGCGGAACGCGCCGCGATCACCCTGCGCCGCGGCCTGCTGTTGGTTGTTCATACGGCAACGGTTGCCTAGAATCGGAGGTGTAGAAATGTGGCGTAAGTTAGTTCTGACTCTGACGGTGGTCGGGCTGCTGCTCAGCGCGTGCACAACGCCCCCGGCGCCCGCGCCGACGCCGACTGCGGCGCCCCAACCGACGGCGATCACTGCGGCCACCGCAACGGCCGCGCCGGCGCCAACCGCGGCCGGCGGCCGTACGCTCACGGTGATGACGCACGACAGCTTCAGCGTCAGCGAGGGTGTAGTCGCTGAGTTCCAGAAACAGTGCGGCTGCCAGGTGCAGTTCCTCAAGTCGGGCGACACCGGGCTGGCCCTGAACAAAGCCATCCTGAGCAAGGCCGCGCCGCTGGCCGACGTCTTCTACGGCGTGGACAACACGTTCCTGGGCCGGGCGCTTGCTGCCGACATCTTCGAGGTGTATGCCTCCCCGGCGCTCTCCGGCATCCCCGCCAACCTGAAGCTCGACGCCAGCAATCGCTTACTGCCCGTGGACTTCGGCTACGTCACGTTGAACTACGACAAGAAATATTTCGCGGACAACGGCATCCCGCTGCCAACCGATCTGCGGGATCTGACCAAGCCGGAGTATGCCGGGCTGCTGGCCGTCGAGAATCCCGCCACCTCCTCGCCGGGCCTGGCGTTCCTGCTGGCGACCATCGCGGCCTTCGGCGAGACGGGCAGCTACACCTATCTCGACTTCTGGCGCGAGCTTAAGGCCAACGACGTGCTCGTGACGGACGGCTGGGAGGACGCCTACTACAGCCAGTTCAGCGGCGGCAGCGGTAAGGGCGATCACCCATTGGTGGTGAGCTACGCCACCAGCCCGGCGGCGGAGGTCTATTTCAGCGATCCCAAGCCCGCCGAGGCGCCCACCGGCAACCTCGCGCCCGCAGGCCAGAGCTTCCGGCAGGTCGAGTTTGTCGGCATCTTGAAAGGGGCGAAGAACCCCGACCTGGCGCGGCAGTGGACCGACTTCATGCTCGGCGGGACCTTCCAGGCCGACATCCCGCTGCAGATGTGGGTCTACCCGGCCCGGCCCGGGACGCCGCTGCCCGATGTCTTCACCCAATTTGCCGCGGCGCCGGCCCAGCATGCCAGCCTCACGCCCGACCAGATAGACGCCGGTCGCGAGAAATGGTTGAAGGCGTGGACGGATACCGTGCTGAGGTGAAGCGAAACGCGAAACATGAACGAGATTCTTCACTGACATGGTGCCGTAACGGGCGTTGAGCCGCTAACCCGTTCAGAATGACATCGCTTTCTGCAAGAATCAGATGGGCAACATCACCTTGAAACGGAGCTTCTCATCCCGCACGGCGCTCTACCTCTTGCCGCTCGCCTTCCTGGGGGTCTTTTTCTTCTACCCGCTGGCGGCGGTGGTGGCAGAGAGTTTCGCACCCGGCGGCCGGCTGGATTTGACGCCGATCGCCTCGCTGTGGCGCGAGCCGTACTTCGCGCGCAGCCTGTGGTTCACGACGTGGCAGGCCGCGCTCTCGACCGCGCTGACGCTGCTCCTGGGGATGCCCGCGGCGTTCGTGTTCGCCCGCTACACCTTCCCCGGCAAGAGCATCCTGCGCGCGGTGACCACGATCCCGTTCGTGATGCCGGCGATGGTGGTGGCGGCCGGCTTCACTGCGCTGCTCGGCGCGCGCGGCTGGTTGAACACCCAGTTGATGGCCTGGCTCGACCTGAGCCGGCCGCCGATCCGGCTCCAGCAGACCATCTGGCTGATCCTGCTGGCGCACGCGTTCTACAACACGACGGTCGTCATGCGGGTCGTCGGCAGCTTCTGGGCCAACCTGGACACGCGGCTCTCGGAGGCCGCGCGCGTGCTGGGCGGCAACCGGCCGCGGGTCTTTTGGGAGATCACCCTCCCGCTGCTGGCGCCCGCGGTGACCGCGGCGGGGCTCCTCGTGTTCCTCTTTTGCTTCACCAGCTTCGGCGTGATCCTGATCCTGGGCGGCCCGCGCTTCGCCACGCTGGAGGTGGAAATCTACCGCCAGGCCGTGACGCTGTTCGCCCTGCCGCAGGCCGGGGCCCTGAGCCTGGCGCAGATCGCGATCACCTTCGTCGTGATGGCAGTCTACACCCGCGCCCAGGCGCGCACCGCGCTGCCGCTGAACCTCCGGCCGGCAGAATCGGCCGCGGTGCGGCCCGCGACGCCCGGCCGCGTGATCGGCGTGACGCTGGTGGTCGCTGGGCTACTGATCTTTCTGCTGGCGCCGTTGGCCGCGTTGGCAGCCCGTTCGATTGCCCCGGATCAGCCGCTGCGTTACTATCAGGCGCTGTTCGTGAACCGCACAAGCTCGATCTTCTACGTGCCGCCGGGGATCGCCATCCGCAACAGCCTGGGCTATGCTGGGCTGACAACCGTGCTGGCGGTGACGATCGGCACGGTGACGGCATGGCTGCTGGCGCGGGGCAAACGGCGGCTGGCCCAGCTGCTCGACCCCATCGTGCTGCTGCCGTTGGGCACGTCGGCGGTGACGCTCGGCTTCGGGTACGTGCTGGCGCTGGGCCGGCCGCCAATCAACCTGCTGGCGTGGCCGTTCCTGGTGCCGATCGCCCACACGCTGGTCGCGTTCCCGTTCGTCGTGCGGACGCTGCTGCCCGTGATACGCGGCCTCAAGGCGAGCTGGCGCGAGGCCGCGGCGGTGCTCGGCGCATCCCCCTGGCGCGTGTGGCGCGAGATCGAGCTGCCCATCATCGGCCGCGCGTTGCTGGTCGCCGCGCTGTTTGCCTTCAGCGTCAGCATGGGCGAGTTCGGCGCCACGCTGCTCATCGCCCGGCCGGAATATCCGACGATGCCCGTGGTGATCTATCGCCTGCTGGGCCAGCCCGGCGCGCTCAACTACGGCCAGGCACTGGCGATGAGCACGCTGCTCATGCTCGTTTGTGCAGCCGCGTTCGTGCTGATCGAGCGGTTCCGCGTGGGCGAGGTGGGGGAGTTTTGATGTTGGAGGCTGGAAAGTAGCTTCTAATTTCCAATTTCCAACTTCCAGTTTCCAGTCGCGAGGTGTCAATGTTCTTAGAAGTCACGCACGTCTCCAAATCTTACCCCGGCCTCCCGGTGCTGAAGGAAGCCAGCTTCGCGGTTGCAGAGGGCGAGATCGTCTGCCTGCTGGGGCCGAGCGGCTGCGGCAAGACGACGCTGCTGCGCGTCGTCGCCGGGCTGGAAACGCCCGACACCGGCCGCGTCACGTTCGCCGGGAACGATCTCGCCACGATCCCCGTGCACCAGCGCGCATTCGGCTTCATGTTTCAGGATTACGCGCTCTTTCCGCACCGGGATGTGCTGGGCAATGTCGCCTTCGGGCTGCGGATGCAGGGGACGCCCGCGGCCAAGATCACCGAACGCGTGCGTGAGGCGCTGGCGTTGGTCGGTCTGAGCGGCTTCGAGCGCCGCCGCGTGATCGAGCTTTCCGGCGGCGAGATGCAGCGGGTGGCGCTGGCGCGCAGCCTGGCCCCGCGGCCGCAACTGCTGATGCTGGACGAGCCGCTAGGCGCGCTGGATCGTGCGCTGCGCGAACAGTTGATGAACGACCTGCGCGGGATCCTCAAGCGCATCGGGCTGACCGCACTCTACGTGACCCACGACCAGAGCGAGGCGTTTGCCATCGCCGACCGCGTGCTGATCATGCGCGCCCGGCCCGAATCGGGCGAGGGTGGTTGGGTCGAGCAGGATGGCGCGCCGCAGGAGGTCTATCGCCACCCGGTGTCGGCTTATGTGGCGCGGTTTCTTGGCTTCAAGAACCTGCTGGAAGGCGTGGTGGACGGAGCACAGGCGGGTAAGGGACTGTCGGTCCAAACCAGCCTGGGCACGCTGGCCGCGGAGGACGTCCAGGGCACACACGCACCCGGCTCAACCGTCACCCTCCTGGTGCGTCCCGAGGCCGCCGAAATCTGTCTGGCCGATGCCCGCGGCCCAAACGTCGTGCCGGGGCGGCTGCTGGAAGCCTCGTACCGCGGCAGCTACTCCCTGATCCGCACCGAGCACGCCGGGGGGATCGTGCTGACGTGCGAGCTCTCGGCGACCGCTGCGACACTGCCGGCCGTGGGCGAACCGCTGGCGCTGCGGCTCGATCCCGATGCCCTCACCTTGCTGCCGCGGTCTTGAAATACGAACTTTTGTTCTTGACAAATCGCCAAACTTCGGGTATCCTTTGCCCATGGTCCGTGGTGGGCCGGTTACACTTTCCACAGATTCACGCCGGATCAGAAGGGAGCACGCACATGTTTCAACGAGTCATCATTGTTGGGAACGTCGGCAAGGACGCAGAGATGCGCTACACCCCCAGCGGCGTCCCCGTCACCAGCTTCAGCATCGCGGTAAATCGCCGATGGACCAGCGCCAACGGCGAGCAGCAGGAGAAAACCACCTGGTTCCGCGTCACGTGCTGGCGCAAACTGGCCGAGACGGCCGCTCAATACGTCAAGAAAGGCAAGCTGCTCCTGGTCGAAGGAGAGGTCGAGGCCCAGGCGTACATTGATCGTGAGGGCGCCGCCCGGGGCACGCTCGAGTTGACCGCGACCACGTTCAAATTCCTCGGCGGTCGCGGCGACGGCGAAGGCGGCGCCGGGAGCACGGGCAGCGGCGGCGAGGACTTCCCGGTCCACGAGGAAGAAATCCCGTTCTGAGCGGGAGCTCGTCAGATTCGCAGCGGGGTGGCGCATGGACGCCACCCCGCTGTTGTGTTTTCTATCGGTGTCGCGGCCTTTGATCACCGAGCCCGTTTCCGGTTTGCCCCGAACCGCACTATAATGGCGCTCGCCAATCTCAGAGATTTGAGCGGAGGACAGCCTTGAGACGGACGATTGATTACGGCATCATCAGCGAATCGCGGACCGAGGTCATGGCGATTACGATCTTCGCCGCACTGCTCTACCACTCGGGAATCTACTGGCCAAATCATTGGTTCCTGGCGCCCATCAAATTCCTGATCCGGGATTCCGTCTACGTGACCGTGGACGTGCTTCTGTTCTGCTCTGCGTACGGATTGGTCCGTAGCCGGTTGACCAACCCGGTACCGTGGTCGCGCTTCCTCTATCGGCGAATCATCCGCGTCTTGCCCGCGTATCTCCTGGTGATGGTGCTGCTATCGGCCTTCGAGACACTGATCGGGCAGGCGCCGGGGCTGTCGAAACTCTTCTTCCGTCTTTCGACTTTGGGCTTCTGGTTCGGCAAGCAGGGGCCCCTGGCTTCCGAATGGTTTATCCCCACCGTGCTTGGTCTTTACCTGGTGTTTCCTATTCTGTTCACGGGGTACATGAAGGCGCGCGATAAGAAGGCATTCGTCGTGGGGGCGATCATCGTCTCGCTGCTCATCGGCATCGGGCCGATCCTGATCAATCGTCCCAACCTGCTGATGTTCACCACCCGAATACCGGCGTTTGTCCTTGGTATTGATATCGGATACCGGGTATTCAGCCGGTCGCCCGGCACGCAAAGCATCACGGTTCGGCGGGCAATTGCGATCACTGTTGCGTGCTATATTGCGGTGGCCGCGCTCTTCTTGCTGACCACCGACCCACAGCGCGGCCGTTATGGCCTCTACTGGCCTCCCTTCATTCCTGCCATCGCGCCTTTAGGTCTGCTACTGGCGCAGTTGATTGCCAGGATCAAGACCTGGCGTTGGCAGAAGATCACCCGGCCCGTCGTCTGGCTGCTGGGTTTCTGCGGGACCTACGCCCTTGAAATCATTATCCTCCATGAGCCGCTGTATCACCTCGCGCGGGTGCTGAACTACCTGACCGCGCACGTGCCGGGGATGGCCGCGGTGATGGGCGTCATCAACTGGGGGCGCTACTTCGAGTTCGCGCTGTATGCCGTCGCCGCGCTGGCCCTGGCGCCCTGGCTGAGCCGGGCGGCGAATTGGGTCCGCCGCCTCGTAGACGCGCGCTTCGATCCGGAGCGCGGCGGGGCCGCGCCGGTGAGGAGCTGAGATGAACGAACCGCGCCCGGCC
>CAZYGI010000064.1:0-19175 GCA_964647255.1 uncultured Anaerolineales bacterium
GCCCGCGCGGGGCTGCGCCGTCCGGCTCGCTGAGGTATTCGTCGCGTAGCCAGGCGAAGAAGTCAATGAGCTGGTCGCGCGTGATCGCGTCGAACGGGGGATCCTTCGACTCCGCTTCGCTTCGCTCAGGATGACTCTCAAAGTAGGCTTTGAGTTTGGCGAAGGTCGTGCGATAATTGCGGATGGTGTTGGGGCTCATGCCGGTGGCGCTCTTGTAGCGCACCAGCCCGTCGCACGCCTGGCTGAGTGTGATGCTCTTTTTCATCCGTGAGGTCTCCTCTCTGGACAGCAATACCGATAACCAGCGGGTTGAATACCGATAACCGGCGGCTGCGTTTTTTTTGACCCAGAGAGCGACCAGAAACAGAGGAACCGTGTGGTCTGCGGTGGTGAGGATTTGCTAACCAGAGACCTCACGGGTAGTCAAATCGCCTACCCGTGAGGTCTACAGTGGGCGGGAAGGGACTCGAACCCATGACCTCACGGATGTGAACCGTGCGCTCTAACCAGCTGAGCTACTCGCCCTGACGGAGCAAGAGTATAGCAGAATCTGTCTGGATGTGCAAACTACATCCCCCGGTCTTCCACTAGACTGTTTTGGGGCGCCATCCGGGTTTGGGAGGGTTGATGCGTCGTCGCGGATATGCGGTGGTGTTTGCGCTGGTGCTGCTCGCCGCGCTGGTCGGTGGTTTCGTGGGCGGTCGCTTCTTGATCCGTCGGCTTCAAGCGGATTTTGGGCCGAGCGCGACTTGGACGCCGCCGACCCCAACCGCGGCCGGGGTGGTTCAGCCGCCGACGGTCACGCCGTTTCCTGTTGCCCAGCCTACGCGAACCCCCACCCGAGTGGGGCTGGTGGTTCCGACGCCCGTCGGTGTCGAGCCGATCCCTGCTGTGGCTACCTCTAGTTCGCCGACCGAGGCTGCCCCGAATGAAAACAGTGCGCCTTCCGACGCGGCCATGACGCCCACCCCCACCTCGACCGTTTTGCCCGACGCGCCACCGACCCCCGCGTTCCAATTTGCT
Organism: uncultured Anaerolineales bacterium; assembly: GCA_964647255.1. Taxonomy (GTDB): domain Bacteria; phylum Chloroflexota; class Anaerolineae; order CG2-30-64-16; family CG2-30-64-16; genus CAWJEL01. The sequence continues at coordinate 1,024 of CAZYGI010000064.1, forward strand.
TTGGTGGGGAATGTCAAACACACCGCCGGGGATTGCCCGGGAAGCTATATCCTCGGCCAGGTGAGCGATCGGGCGGGAAAGCCGCTGCCCGATGTTCAACTCTTGCTGAGCGATGAATATGGAAACCAGGAACGCAAGATGACGAAGTCCGGCGCAGACGCCGGACGCTATGACTTTCCCCTCTTTCCGCCGCCGCGCAGGTTCTTTTTGACCGTCGTGGATGCCAGCGGACGGCCGCTCAGCGCTCAGGTTGAGATCGCACACGGCGTGGGCGTCAACCCATCGGCCACCTGTCATTGGGTCTACTGGAGGCAGCAGTGATGGTGTACTCCGCCTGTCACCCCGTGCGGTCTTCCGCAATTGAGGTCGGATGACGCTGAGTAACACTTTCCGGCTCGCTGCGCTGACTGCGCTGGCAGTTGTGGTGATCCTGCTGCTGTCCGCGGGCGAGGTCGGGGTCACCTGGGATGAGCCGATCTACAACCAGGCGGCCGAAAACGCGGTTCATTGGTTTGGCACGCTGCTGCGGGGCGGCCCGGGCGCAGCTTTCGAGCAGACTGCCTTCGGCCTCGGCTGGGGCCTGGTTAACGAGCATCCGCCGCTGGCCCGCCTGTTGAATGCTCTTGGTTGGGTGCTGACGCGCGCCTTTCTCCCGCCGCCGACCAGCCACCGGGCCGGCAACATGTTCCTGGCCGCGTGCACCATCGGCATCCTCGCGGCCGCGGTGGCGCGGCGTTCCGGGCCGGCGGCCGGATTGTTTGCTGCAGCCGCCTTGCTGGCGATGCCCCGCGCCTTCTTCCACGCGCACCTGGCCGCGCTGGACTTCCCTCACGCTGCCACCTGGTTTCTGGCAACCCTCGTGTTTGCGCGCGTGACCGATCGGCCGCGGCGCTGGGCGCCGCTGGTCCTCGGCCTGGCCCTGGGCCTTGCCTTGCTGACGAAGATCAACGCGGTGCTGTTGCTTCCTTACTGGGGGCTCTGGCTGCTGCTCTACCGCCGGCAGTGGTCGGCCTGGCGCGCTTTTCTGCTGGGCCTGCCGGTCGCTTTGCTTGTGCTGATCGCGGGCTGGCCCTGGATCTGGAAGGACCCGGTCGCGGGATTGGTCGGTTGGGTGAGCTTCTTCCGCGTCCACTTCGACATCGGGCAGTGGTACGCCGGCCACTATTTTGTCAAGACGCCGTGGTATCTGCCGCTGGCTATCGTGGGAATCACCACGCCGGTGACGCTGCTCATCACGGCCGCCCTGGGCCTTTTCTCCGGGGGAGATGCCGAAGTCGCACGCAGCGCCACGGTGGATGAAAGCCTTTGTAGTGACGGCTTCAGTCGTCCGGCGGGCCACGGGGCGACTGAAGTCGCCACGACGAGGGGCCGCATTTTCAGGGTGGACGGCGCCTGGCCGGCTCGTGCACGGCTCCCCGAATGGCTCGGTCTTCAAGTGCTCGGTTTCCTCGTCATCTGCGGCTACTACATGCTGCCATTCACCGCGATCCACGACCAGGATCGGCTGCTGCTGCCGGCGATGTTCCATCTGGCGGCGCTGGCCGGTTTGGGTTTTGTGGCCCTGCTTCGCTGGCTGCAACACGGCTGCGCGTGCCTTTGCAGGGCTGCGCGCGTCGGCCGGATGCGCCTTCTGTCCGGTGCAGCTGGGGCTTTGCTCGCCGCGCTCCTGCTTCTGCCGGGCGTCCTGGGCATCGCGCGTACGCATCCGTTCGAGCTGAGCTACTACGGCGAGCTGATCGGCGGCGCGCAGGGTGCGCGGCGGCTCGACATGGAGACGATCTATTTCGCCAGCACCTACGGCCACTTTCTGCCTGAGTTGAACAGCCTCCCGGCCGGCAGCCAGGTCTGGGTGATGCCGAACAGCTACGACGTGCTGTATTTTTATCAACGTAACGGCCTCCTGCGCGATGATTTGGTTCTGCTGCGGCCGCCCGGCTGGGGCAGCTTTTATGATGACGCGGGCGTGCTCAGCGAGCTGGGCGGGCTTGAAGACGCCGACTACGCGCTGATCGAGCGCCGGCAGACCGCGTTCAACGATGCGACTCCGGAGAACGCGATGCAACTGGAGTGGGCAGCCACCAAGCACGAGCTCGCTCGGGTGGAGCGGCAGGGTGTGCTGTTGGCCGCGCTGTACGAGAAGTGAGCCGATATGGTCGCTGACAGATCTGGTCAGGCTGGAACTTCGGCCCGGTGGCGCATCCTCCTTCTTGCTGTGCTTCTTCTTGCAGCCGCGTTCCGTTGGCTCCAGCCGGGCCAGGTCGAGTTCAAGTACGACGAGGTCAACATCACCCGTCAGGCGCTGGGGGTAGCGGGCGGCGGCGCGCTTCCGCTGCTGAGCGGCGGCACGACGCTGGGGATCCAGCGCGGCGCGCTCGATGTGTACCTGTTGGCGCTGCCGCTGGCGCTGTTGGGCCGGCACATCGAGGCGGCGGTCTGGTGGCTGGGCTGCCTGGGCGTGATCGCCGTTGCGCTGTCGTACGGGTTGGGCCGCCGCGTGGCCGGGCCGCGGATCGGGCTGCTGACCGCGCTCTTCATGGCAGTGAACCCGTGGCTGATCGTCTACGATCGCAAGTTGTGGGCGCACATCCAGGTGGTTTTCAGCGTCCTCCTGTTGCTGCTGGCCTGGGATGTGGTCGTGCGGCGGAAGCGGCCGGCGGCCTTCTGGTTTCCGGTGATCGCGGCGCTGCAAGGCCTGGCGCACACCCTGGCGCTGGTCCAGGCGCTGAGCTGGTTGGGGACGATCGCGGTCGCGCCGCGGCGCTGGCGCACTCGTGCGGCCGGCTGGGGACTGTTGGCCGGTGCGGCGCTGTGCGCTCCTTATGCCTGGGCGCTGATCAGGCGTTGGCTGACGCATGGCGTGGGCTCGGCTGCACAGATCGCGGCCGATGCGCCGGCGGCAAAGCCGGCGGCGGCGGTCCTGGCAGCGATCCGGGGCGCGTGGCGCGAGGGGTTCTACCTGGCAACCGGCTCGGGCATTAGCCGATTGGTCACCAGGACGCCGCAGCGGAACCCGTGGTGGCTGGCGGCGAGCATCCTGTCCGTCGTGGCGGGGCTGTTGATCTTCGTCGGATTGATCCGGTTGATCCTCTGGGCGCGGCGCGGGCCGCGGGCTGACGGCGCGCGTTTGCTGCTGGCTTGGACGGTCGGTCCGGTGGTCGCCTTGAGCCTGGGCGTGATGACCGTCGCCACTCAGTATTGGACAGCGCTCCTGCCGCTGCCGGCGCTCCTCCTGGCGCTTGGGCTGGATTGTCTTCTTCCCGCCTTCCCTCTCCCGGCGGAGCGCCTGTTACTGCGGGAAAAGGTGAGCAGTGGGGTGAGGATTGCGCTGTCGGGCGCTTTGAAACCGCTGCGACCCTTGCGAAGTCCCACAGAGATGTTGTGCAATCGCCCCCCGGCGACTGGACGCTTTGCAAGCCGGCAGAGGCCGGCTTTGCGCTGGGCGCAGCGACCTCGGCCGCCCGCGGCGGATTACTTGACCGGTGCGCTGGCAGCCCTCATCGCGCTTGTCTGGATCGGCAGCTACGTCGCGCTGACCGCGGCGGTCGCGGCGGGCGCAGGCGGCGCGGCGTTCGGGGTGCCGCTGACGCGCTGGCAGGAGACGCTGGCGACGACGCGCGCGTGGGCGGCGCAGGTCGGCACCGACCAGGTGCGCGTTGCGGTGAATGGCGTGGATCCGGGCTATGATGGCGAGCCGGCAGCGGTGGCGCTGCTGTTGGGGAATCCGCCTTGGGCCCGTTTCGTCGCGCCGGAGCGCCCGGCGTCGCTGTTGATGTCGTACGACCGCCCGAGCCTCTATCTCTGGGCCATCCGCGATGTGGAGACGGAGGCGCTGCTGGCGCGGGTCGGGCAGCAGGTGTGGGAGAAGCCGCTGGCCGAGGGCCATGCCGGTGCGCGGCTCTATCTCCTGCCCCCGGCCGCATCCGCCGATCCGGTCCTGGACCTGAAGAAGCTGTCGCCGGAGCCGGTCTTCGATGCAGGGATGGCGCTTGTCGGCTACGCTTTCCCCGAGACATGGCCGGCCGAGGAAGAGGTGGAGGTGACGCTCCTCTGGCGCGTGTTGGACCCCTCGGCCGAGGTGCGGGAACGCGATTTCACGGCTTTCAACCATGTGCTGACGGCTGGGGGGGAGCGCGTGGCGCAGGTGGATGGGCTCTCGCTTCTCAGCCGGGACTGGTGGCCGGGCGACGTGTTGGTGCAGCGCTACCGGATCGCGGTGCCGGAGCCAGGAGCGTATCGCTGGCGCGTGGGTCTCTATAGCCGGGCAGATGGAGGGCGGGCGCAGGTTTTGACCGGTGGCGATTACGTTGATCTGGGGCCGGTGATCGTGCGATAGCGAAGAGGAAGCGAATCAGGATTGACGTGACTACGGCGCACGAAAATCGAGCGGAGTATCCTGAGCGGAGCCGGGGTAGGGGCCCCGGCGTAGTCGAAGGGAGCGCAGCGGCTTGGGGCCGGAGCCGCATCCTTCGACTGCAAGCGATCTTTTCCGAATCTCCGGGTCTATTTGTACTGCGGACAGTTATTGTCCACGACGCCTTTGGTCAGGTAGTTCTGGATGATGACATAAGGCGCGCGCAGGTAGAGATCGGGGTAGCCGGGGCCGATCACGGACCAGTAGTACTGTTCGTCGTTTTTCGTCCACTGGACGTCCGGCATATAGATCATGCTCATCAGCGCGATCCAAGGGCGCCAATGCTCCTTGGCGTACTTGAGCGCGCCGAGCAGGTAGCAGCCTTGCTTGAGCTCGTCAATGCCCGCGCCCGCGCCGTGCCAGTAGTAGGGCGAATCGGGGCGGTTGTCGGTGCTCCAGCCGAATTCCAGGATGACGACGCGCTTGCCTTGATCCCCGTAGCGCCCCATCAACGCCCGCACATCCTCGACGTGACGGAAGGCGAAGAAGCGCTCGCCGCCGTACTTCGGCTTGTCGGCCGCGGTTTGATCCGGGGAGACCTCCGGCGGCGCGGCATAGCCGGCGGCGTGCACCCCCAGCATGTCGAAATAGCCGTTTGAGTTGCCGTTCATCGCCTGGTACATCCGGTCATAAAACGTGATGTCCGGCATGGCGATCTCGCTGTCGGTGCCGGTGGGCGCCATGCCCGCGGTGACGACAATCGCCTTGGGGTTGATGCCCTTGATTGCACCGTACGCGATCTTCAGCAGGCGGGCATAGCCGGCCGGGTCGGGGCGCTTCCCGCCCCACTCGCGCGCCAGGTTCGGCTCATTCCAAATCTGATAGGCCTGGATGCGGCTCCCATAGCGGCTGGCGAGCGCGGCCAGGAAGTCGGCGAAGTCACCGGCATTGTTCGGCGGATTGCCGGCCCAGAACGGCCGATCAGGGTCCTGGCTGACGCGCACGATGAGCTTCAGCCCGTGCTGCTGCGTCTGTTCCACGATCCGGTCAAGGTTGCTCCAGTCGTACTGTCCCTTGCCCGCGCCCTCAACGTCCTGCCAAGACACAAGCTGCTTGACCCAGGTGAAGCCGGCATCCTTGACCAACCCCAGATCGCGATCGGCCACCTCGGGGCGCCACCAGAGGAATGCCTGGATGCCGTAATCCGGTGACGCCATCGGGTCGCCCGCACTGACAACCGGCGTTGCGGCCGGTGGTTTGGCGGTCGGGGTCGGTTTGGCCTGTGTTGGCGCGGGGCCGGACGTCGGGCTGGCCGAGGGCGCTGCTGATGGGGCTGCCGTCGGCGCGACGGTTGCCGGCGCAAGCGTTGCAGTGGGCGCGGCGACGGTCGGCTGCGGCGTGGCCGTCGCGTTCGCGCTGGCGGGCCGCGGGGTCTTGGTCGGCGTCGGCGTGGCGGCCGGCGCTGCGGGTTTGCACGCGGCCAGGGTCGAGCCGAGCACCATCACGGCGATGATCAGCAGCCAGGGCCAGGCCGCGCGGAGGGTGAAACGAGATCGGGTCATGGCGTTGTTGCTCCGATACGTAAGATACTATTTTGGCATTCCCTGCAAGGCGCCGTACGCCGGCCGGCCCATGATGCCGAACGCGGCCAACTCGCTGCCGGGCTGCGATTGGTTATAGTTGAGGTTCCACAGGAACGGCACGCCCACGAACCCCCACCCCTTCATGATCTGGTAGGCGCGGACGATGTATTGGGCCTGTTGATCTTCTGAGTTGTAGGCCGCGTATTCGTAGCCGGGCACCGGGCTGCTGCTGGACGCCCAGCCGAACTCGGTGGGCCACAGCCGCTTGCCGCCGTCGCCGTACTTCACCATGATGTTGCGGTACTGCTCCATCGTGTTGCGGAAGTAGAACGACGGATCGGCGACGTGCGAGGCCTGGCCGTATCTGCCGGCCTGCCAGTCCTGGAAGCGGACATCCGGCGGATTGCCGTAACCGCTAGGATGGACGCCGACGGCGTCGCAGTAGTTCCGCAGCCCCGCGCGGTACATCTGCTCCAGGTAGGTTGTGTCGCGGATCGCCGCGGGCGGGTTAGCCCCGGTGGGTGTGGGCGCGCCGCTGACCACGATGATGCTGGAGCAGGCGCCCTTGATGGCTCGATACGCGGCGGCCAGCAAGCGGACATACCGGGCGGCGTCCAACGGCTCGTTGCCCCACTCGTAGTGCAGGTTTTGCTCGTTCCAGACTTCGATGGCCTGGACGCGGCCGCAGTAGCGGCCCGCGAACTCGCCGACGAAGCTGGCGTACGCGCCCGGATCAGCAGGCGGGCCTTCGACGCCGGGGTCGGTGTTGCCCGGCCGCGCCCAGGCGGGCGCCTTGACGATGCTGACCAGGATCTTCAGCCCGTTGCCGCTTAGGTCGTTGACGATGTCATCCGGCCAATTGCGCTGCCCCGGCCCTCCGCCCTCGAAGTCTTTCCACGGCAACTGGAACTTCACCCAGTTGAAGCCCATGCCCCTAACCGCGTTGATCGCCGCGCCGCGATCCCCCCAGGGATCAATCTGGATGCCGTAGTCGAAGAAGCCCGGCGCAGACGGCAGCGGAGCCGCAGCAGCCGCGGCCCTGACTGCTGCTTTGGGCGGCAGCGCTACATTGACGACCGCGACGCCGTCGAGTGCGCCGGAGGTCTGGATGTACTGCCCGAAGACCCAGCCCGGCTTGCCATTTGCGGTGATCTGCCACCACCGGCCGTCTGCGCTTTTTCCGGTGATCGGTAAAACCTGACCCGTCGTCGCGCGGCCGAGGATGCCATATCCCGTTCCAGGACCGCTGCGGATGTTCAGTGGGTCGGCGGTCACCAGGGCCTGCGGCGCGGCTGCCTGGGCCTGGGCGGCCGGGAGCGGCGCGAAGGCCAACGCCAGCATCAAGACGGCGAGCGCTGCCAGTAACGAGCGTCCCTTGAGATGGGTCCGTTTCTGTGCCATTTCAAAGACTCCGTAAGGTGATGGGGTAACGTTGGGCCGGTGCTGCGGGAATGGTAAGAAGAAGCGGGCTGCGGGCGCTTTTAGGGTTGACAGCACAAACGCGACACGGATCGCGGGGTTCCGCAGGTGGGACGGCGGCCGGGGTGTGCAGCCTTGGACACGCGGATCGCTGAGGGCGAGCGGGACGGCGGCGCCGGTCAGCGCAAGCCGGAACGCTGCGACGCCTGGAACAGGCGAAGTCGCAGAATGCCCACTCATCTTCATGCCGCTCCCCTTGCGGATGGATGATAACGTGCGGCGCGCCGCACCGGCGCGCCGCACGTGGTGTCAACAGGATTATTTCGGCATGGCGCCCAAGGCGCCCTGGGCCGCGCGGCCCATGATGCCGAAGGCCGCCAGCTCGGTGCTGGGCTGCGTCACGTTGTAGTCCAGGTTCCACAGGAACATGGGGCCGACCCAACCCCAGCTTTTTGCCATCTGATAGGCGCGGACGATGAAGTCGGCCTGCTCCGCCTCGGTGTTCTGCGCGGCGTATTCGTAGCCGGGGTGCGGGCTGCCTGATGAGGCCCAGCCGAACTCCGTGGGCCAGACGCGCTTGCCGGTGTCCCCGTTGGCGACCATCACGCCGCGGTAGCGTTCCATCGTGTCCCGGAAGAAGAAGCTCGGATGATTCTTGAAGCTCGGTTCGGCCGGATTGCTGTAGCCGAACTTCGCATCGGGCGGGTTGTTGTAGCCGCTGGGATGCGCGCCGACACCATCCATGCAGTTCTTGGCGCCCGCGGCGTACATGCGCTGGAGATAAGCGACGTCGTCAATGGCCGTCGAGCCGTCGTTGACGCCCGTCGGGGTCAGCGCACCGCCGATGACGGAGATGCTGGGATCCGCCGCCTTGATGGCCTGGTAGGCCCGGCAGAGCAAGGCCACGTAGCGCCCGGGATCGAGCGGCTCATGGCCCCACTCGTACCACAGGTTCTGCTCGTTCCATACCTCAATCGCCTTGACCTTGCCCTTGTTGTGCGCGGCGAACGCGCCCACGTAGTCGGCGTAGGTCTGCGGGTCGGCCGGGGGCCCTTCGACGCTGCGGTCGGTGTTGCCGGGCCGCGCCCAATCCGGCGCTTTCACGATGCTGGCGAGGACGTTGAGGCCCGCGCCGGCAAGCTCATTGATGATGTCGTCGGCGTAGCCGCGCTGGCCCTGGGAGCCTTCAAAGGTCTTCCAGGGGATTTGGACTTTAACCCAGTTGAAGCCCATGCCTTTGATGGCCGCAACGGCCCGGCCGCGGTCGCCCCAGGGATCAATCTGCACACCGTAGCCGAAGCTGCCCGGCGCAGCGGCGTACGTCCGGCCGCTCGTGCTGGCGGCCGGCGCGGCGGGCTGTGCGGCGACCGGGATCGCTGTGGGCGCCGGAGCCACTTTGACGACCGCGATGGTCTCGGTGGGGCCGTTCACGGTGACCAGGTCGCCCTTCACCCAGGCCGATTTGCCGTCAAAGGAGATCTGGAACCAGCCGCCGTCCTCGCTTTGGCCCGTGACGCGGTAGGTCGCGCCGGCCTTAACCTGGCCGACCTGCGGGTAAGCCGTGCTGGGCCCGGAGCGGACGTTGGCCGCGCTCTTGGCCGTCACCTCGGTGAAGGCCGGGGTCGGGCTGGGCGTTGGCGTCGGAGTGAACACCGGCGTCGGCGTGGCGATCTGGATCGGTGCGCCGGTCTGGCGGGCGATCACCTGGCCGCGGTCTTTCACCACCGCCTCGACCGATAGGCTGCCCGTGATAACGTCAACCGGCGCAGCCAGCGCGACCTTCGAATCGGCTAAAGGGCGCACCTCGCTGACGGTCTTGCCGTCCGCGCCGGTGACGGTCCACTCGACCACGAAGTTGTTCTCGATGGGCTGGACGCGGCCCTGCTGATAGTTCTTCATCAGCGACCAGAGATCGGCGTCCAGGCCGTCGGCCGGCAGGTTCTCCAAGGTGAAGCCCTGCAGGTTGTATTTCTTCAGGATGTCCAGTTTGTGGCTCAAGCTGGCTGCATTTTCCAGCCAGACGGTGCGCGCATTGCCCTGATCATCCTGATAGCGATAGACGTAGGTGCCAATGTTGGGATCGTACACCAGGCCGCTGTTCGGATTGCTGGAGGCAAGGGCCAAGTTGAGCGGCTGGCCGGGCACCACGATGGTTTGGTCCGTGGCGATGCGGCCCAGGAGCGGTTTCAAGGCATCCTCGTAACTCTTCAACAGCAGGTAGCTGCCTGCCTGTTCCACGCTGCGGCCGCTGAGCACCAACTGGAGCTTGCTGCGGTTGATCTGGCCGACCGCGTATTGGAGCAGCGCATCGAGCTGGCCGTCGGGGACATAGGCCTGAGGATCCTCCGGCGCCGGCACCTTAACCGTGTCGGCCAGCAGACCCAGGGTCTGCCAATCGTAAGCGCCGGTCTCCCAGCGGTCTTCCGCCACCTGAGATGGCCGATCCACGCGGACGCTGAGCTCTTTGCCTTGCGCGTGGAGTTTGTCCGCCAGTTCCTTGACGAACTGGTTGAACTCTCCGCGCAGGTTGGTGTCCAGTCCGCGGTAATCAATGTCCACGCCCTTGTACAGGTTGGTGACGGCGAGATTGACCAGGTTGTCAATGTGCGCCTGGCGCTGCGCGCTGTCCACCAGCAGGTTTGCCAACAGGTCGGTGCGAACGATGGGCCCGTCGTAGTTGCGGATCACCGGCATCACCGCGTAGGCGCCGGCCGCTTGATCGAAGGTCGCATCCACCGCGCCGTCAATCGCGCCGTTGCCGCCCAGGTAGAGGCCTTTCGGCTGGACCTGGCCCAGTGCGCCCTGGCTCTCGGCGGACAGGTCCTTGGCCTGGCTGACGTCCGCGGTGACCAGCGCCGGTTCGGGGTTGGTTTGGAACACCATCGCCGAAAGCGGCGTCGCGTTCGAGGAGGCCTCGATCATATCATCCTCGCGGATGATCTTGTGCGGCAGCCACTGCCAGCTCTGCGCCTGCGGCTCCCAGGTGTAGACGTCAAGCGTTTCGTACGGCTCGCTGTCGTTTGGAATCGGCATGACCCAGGTGGATTGGCTGGGGGCTTCGCCGCGCAACTTGAGCTGATAGTATGGGCTCTTGGCGACGAGCGTGGTCGGAATCGCCTTCGCTGCCGCCAGCAGATCCTTGCCCGCGCTGCCTTCGAGGAAATTAACGCGCGGGATGGAGCTGATGTCGGCGCGGAACGCCTTGTTCACCGCACCCTGGGGGAAGACAACTTGCGTTCCGTCGGGGTCACCGATGGTGCCGCCGGCCGTGGTGACCTGTGCTGTGCCCAGGTCGCCGACGCGCTGGATGGCCGAAACCGGCGGCAGCAGCAGCAGGGCGATGACCAGCAGGGGGATCACCACGAAATCTATGGTGCGCGAGCCGCTTCTACTATCCAGCCAGCGCACCAAGCGGGGTTGCCCCGCCGCAGATCTAGTCGCAGTCATAGGCTTGTTCGTGCTCCTACGTGGGAAGTGTTGTCCGGCAGACGCCCCGGAAAGGCCAGGTTCGAATGCGGAATTGTCGGCTCGTCTGATCGGACAAGACTTCGCCCGAGGTCGCGGCGCAATGGCGCGCCTCGGGCGAAGTGAGTGACCGCCATAAAACGACGCCATTCTAGCATACCGGGTGGAGTTTGGCAAACAGCGCTTGTTTTGCGCGGTGTTTGGGTGCGAATTCCCGCTTACGGCGCGGATATGCTATACTCTGCCCCTATGATGCGAACCCATTCACCCAAGTGGCTTGTCACCGCCCTGACCATCGCCGTGATCGTGCTGGCGGTGGCCGGGATTGCCCTGCTGGTGACTTATTTTCTGCTGGGCCGATCGCCGGCCGCGCAAAATAGTTGGCGGGACCCGCAGACGGCGGTGCAGGCCGCTGCCATCGCCCCCGATCTGGCCGTGCTGACGCTGGCCGGCGAGCCGGACGAACGCGTGATCCGCGCCGCGCTGGATGCGAGGGAGCTTGAGACGGCCTACGCCACCCTGGCGAACAGCCTCCTGCTGTCCGATAAGTTGCGGAGCGGCAATTGGCTGTTGTTGGCGGGCCAGCTCGCCGAGAAGGATCCGGCCCGGGCGCGCATCGCCTATCAATCCGCACTGGATCTGGCGGCGTTGGGCCCCACGCTCAACGATATGGCGCGCGCCGATCTGTCGTTGCAGACGGCTGCCGGCTTCGACGGCCAAAATGCTCCGGCGGTCGGCCGGCTGGCGATTGCCCAGGCTGCGGATGTGGCCCGGCACAGCGTGACGCTCCTGCCCGCGCAGCGGCGGACCCTGCTGATGCAGGTCAGCGAGGCGTATCGTAAGCGCGGGGAGGCCGCGGCCAGCCAGGAGGTCGCGGCCCGGCTCGCTGCCGATGCGGCTGGTCCCGGCGTCACCGTCCCTGCGGCCGAGCCGCTGCTGCCGACGCTGCGCGGCGGCGTGGTGTTGCCCGATGCGGTGGCCTCGGCCCTCGTTGCGCGCCAGACTGCCGCGGCTGACCTGGCTGCGCGCTGGCTGACGAGCGCAAGCGGGACGCGTTCAAGCCTGAGCCAGGCGCTGGGACAGGCGCTGCTGGCGGAGGATGCGGCCCGCGATGCGTTCTATGCCACCGCCGATCAACTGGCGCTGCCCGACCGGCTGGCGCTGTGGCACGACAAGCTGGCCTGGCTGGCAGTCAAGTCGCGCGTGGCGCAGCGCGGCTACGGCCTCTCGCTGGTCCCCGACTGGGAGGCGCAGACAGCCGACATCGAGGCCGCGCTCGCTGGCGCCTTCACCGATCTCGTGAACGGCTACGGCCAACAGTTGGACACCCTGGATGCCACGGAGGCCCTGCAGGCGCGCGTCGAGCTGCTCCGGCAGGGGGTCCTCTGGATCCGGCTCGGCTTCTTCGGCGACGCCGCGGCCGAGCAGACGCTGAGCGATCAGCTCACCGAGGCCTCGCGCCAGTTGTGGCTGCGCCAGGGCAATGCCGGGCTGATGGTCTTCAGCCAGACGGTGGACGGCCAACGCTTCTATCTGCTCTCCGGCGCCGAGCCGGCAACGAAGACGCCGTAAACGCCGCAGCCGCCGGGCTCCCGGCCTGGGCTCGGGCGGGACGAAGCGCGACCGATGATCTCGCAAGATCGTCGGCCTCTCGGCAGGCACAGCGCGCGGTGGATTCCGGGTGCAATTCTCGTGGCCGATCGGGTAGAGCAATCGCAGGTTAGACGTAGGCCAAGATCGTTTGACATTCCCTCGCGCCGAGGGTATACTGGGCGTGTTCAAAACTGGAGTTATCCTCGGGCAGAGGAACACCAACCCATGTTACAAGCTGCGATGGACAACCGATTTCTGAGCGGCCTGAGGCACCGAAGCGCGTCGCGCTGCGGTGCTTTTTGTGTTCCGTCCTGAATCGGCGCAGCTTGCCGCCCCAAGGAGGCACAGGTTATGGATTCGGCAATGTACGGCAAGATCAGCAAGGCGCAGCAATATGCACAAGAGCCGGAACGCATGACCCTTCAGAGCTTCACGGTGCGCTTCGACGGCAAACACGACACGTATATCGTCATGTTCGATCAAGGGAAGTGGCAGTGCGGGTGTGATTTCTTTGGCCAGCGTGGAGTGTGCAGCCATACGATGGCGGTGGAGAAGGTGCTTGGGCGGACCGGCATGACGTTGCCGCAGCCCGAAGCGCAGCCGTAACGGCGCAGATGTCCCGGAATGACCCATCGGGCGGGCGCGTCAACACTGGCAGGGACGACGGCCCGCCCGATCTCTTGTCAGCGAGATGAGATTCGGAGTTCCATGAAGAGCTTTTTACGCAAACGTTGGAAATTGCTTGCCGGGATCGTCATCAGTATTTTCTTTCTGTGGATCAGCCTGCGCGGGCTGAAGCTGCAGGACGTCTGGACTTACATCCGCCAGGCCAATTACTGGTGGATCGTGCCGGGCGTGCTCGTCTATTTTGTTGCGGTATGGGCGCGCACCTGGCGCCTGCACTATCTCATGCGCCCCATCAAGGCGGTCCCACTTCCGCGACTGTTTCCTACCGTCTGCATCGGCTATTTTGGCAACAATGTCTATCCGGCGCGGGCCGGCGAGGTGATCCGGGCGGTCGTCCTGAAGCGTGATGAGGGGGTCAGCGTCAGCGCGTCCCTCGCCATCGTCATCGTGGAGCGGGTCTTCGACGGGCTGGTGATGTTGCTGTTTGTCTTCTTTGCCTTGCCCTTCGTTGGTGCGGAGCACATCCCGCCCATTTACCGGACCACGGTGATCGTTGCCAGCGTGCTCTTCTTTGCCGCGCTGGCGGTGTTCCTGTGGATGGCATTCGACCCGCAGCGCGTGCTTCGCATCTACAGCGTCTTCGCGGACCGTCTGGTGCCGGTCCGTGTGCGAAAGCCGCTGGACGGTTTCATCGAGCGGTTCATGGGGGGGCTGAAATTCCTCCGCAGCGGCCGTGACGTCCTGATGGTGTTCTGTACTTCCGTGCTCATCTGGTTGCTGGAGACCGTCAAGTATTGGTTTGTGACCCATGCCTTCCGGTTCGCCGTCAGCTTCATCGGCTTGATGTTGATGAACGGCGTGGTGAATCTTACGACGACCCTGCCATCCGCGCCGGGCTACGTCGGCACATTTGAGATCGGCGCGAAGGTATTGGCGGCGCTGGGCATTGACCCGCAGTTGGCCCTGGCGTACACCGTCGTGCTTCACGCCGCACTCTGGTTCCCCATCACTGTGCTAGGCGCTTTCTACATGTGGCGCAAGGCGGTGAAGTGGCAGGATTTTGATGCGACGAATGTAAATCGTTCTTGAGAAAGGTTTTGCTCTATGAAGAACATCGCAGTGATCGGCACGGGCTATGTCGGGCTAGTGACCGGGACGTGTTTCGCCGACCTGGGCAACCGGGTCACGTGCATTGACATTGACGAGCGCAAGATCGCGGTGCTCCGCGAGGGCGGCATGCCGATCTACGAGCCGGGGCTGGAGGAAGTGATCCGCCGCAACGTGGCCGCGGGCCGGCTCACGTTCGCCACCTCCTATGCCGAAGGGCTAAAGACCGCCGAGTTCGTCTTCATCGCCGTCGGCACGCCGTCGGGCGTGGACGGCGAGGCGGATCTGCAGTACGTGCGCGCGGCCGCCGAGACGATCGCCCAGACGATGGATCACCCGCTGATCATCATCAACAAGAGCACCGTGCCTGTGGGCACCGGCGATTGGGTGGCCGACATCATCCGGCAGAGCCAGCCGCGCGCCATCGAGTTTGCGGTGGTCTCGTGCCCGGAGTTCCTGCGCGAGGGCTCGGCGTTGACCGACTTCATGAACCCGGACCGGGTGGTGCTCGGCTCGCTGGATCGCGACGCGGCCGAGAAGGTCGCGCAGCTCCACCTGCCGCTGCGCGCGCCGATCGTGCTGACCGATCTGCGCACCGCGGAGATGATCAAGTACGCCTCGAACGCGTTCCTGGCGACCCGCATCTCCTTCATCAATGAAATCGCGGCCATCTGCGAGCGGCTGGGCGCGGACGTCAAAGAAGTGGCCGCGGGCATGGGCTACGACAAGCGGATCGGCCGGGCGTTTTTGGACGCCGGGATCGGCTATGGCGGGAGCTGTTTCCCCAAGGACGTGAAGGCGTTGGAGTACATGGGCTTGCTCCACGGCGCGCACCCCGCGCTGCTCCGCACCGTCATGGAGATCAATCGCGATCAGCGCCGGCGCCTGGTGCAGAAGCTGCGCGAAGCGGTGGGGATGCTGCAAGGCAAGAAGATTGGTCTGTTGGGCCTGGCGTTCAAGCCGAACACCGACGACATGCGCGATGCGCCGAGCGTCGAGATCGCCCACATGCTGTTGCGCGAGGGCGCCAAGGTGTACGGCTATGACCCGGTGGCGCGCGAGGTGGCCGAGCGGCTCATCCCGGAAATCGGGCAGGCGTCCGACCCATATGATCTGGCCGCGGGGTGCGATGCGCTGCTTCTGATGACGGAGTGGAACGAGTTCAAGCACCTCGACTTCGCCCGGATTCGGACGTTGATGCACACGCCTGTGCTGATTGATGGCCGGAACGTGTATGAGCCGGATACGATGCGGGAAGCGGGCTTTATCTATCATGGCGTCGGCCGCGGCTATCAGCCCGGCGCGTAACAACTTCGCAGGCACCCAATTGGATCGAGACGTGCGTGTTTGGAGGCAACCGAGTGACACAACTTAACGGCATCTGGCGGGTGGTGCTGGACAATGGACTGACGGTGCTGCTGCGCGAGATGCATCATGCACCGGTCGCCAGCTTCTGGATCTGGTATCGCGTGGGCAGTCGCAACGAACGCTCCGGGATCACCGGCATCTCGCACTGGACGGAGCACATGCTCTTCAAAGGAACGCCGAGTTATCCGCAGGGGGAGTTCGACAAGGCGGTTTCGCGCGAGGGCGGGCTCTTCAACGGCTTCACCTGGATTGATTTCACGACGTATTTTGAGACGCTGCCGTCTGACCGGATTGATCTCGCGCTGCGCGTCGAGGCCGATCGGATGGCGCACGCCGTCTTCGATCCGGCTGAGACCGAGCTTGAACGCACGGTGATCATCTCGGAGCGCCAGGGCAACGAGAACAGCCCGAGCTACCTGCTGAGCGAGGCCCTGCAGGCCGCGGCGTTCCAGGCGCACCCGTATCATCATCCGGTAGTCGGCTGGCAGTGCGACATCGAGACGATCACGCGCGACCAGCTCTACAACTACTACCGGACCTTCTACACGCCGAATAATGCGATTGTGGCGATCGCCGGTGATTTCGAGGCCGAGGCCATGCTGGCGCGCGTCCAGGAGCTGTTCGGCGGGATTCCGGCGGGGCCGGCGTTGTCGCCGATGACCAGCAAGGAGCCGCCGCAGCGCGGGGCGCGGCGCATCACGGTCGAGGGCCCCGGCGCGATCTCGTACCTCGAGCTCGGTTATCATGCGCCCCAGGCCGGCCACCCGGATTACTACCCGATGGTGGTGCTGGACACGATCCTGGCCGGCGCCAAGAGCATGTCCATGTGGGGCGGCGGAACCGCCAACCGTAGCTCGCGGCTTTACAAGGCGTTGGTCGAGACGGAGCTGGCCTCCGACGCCGATTGTGCGCTCTCCTCCACGGTGGATCCTTACCTGTTCAGCTTCTCCGCCACGGTTCGCCCCGGCCATACCCTGGCCGAGGTCGAATCCGCGATGATGGCGGAAATTCAACGGATGGTGGCCGAACCGGTCAGTGAGGCGGAGCTGGCGAAGGCGATCAAGCAGACCCGCGCCCAGTTCGCCTATTCATCGGAAAGCGTGACCGACCAGGGCTACTGGCTCGGCTTCAGCGAGATCGTCGCGGACGTGAACTGGTTCGAGGGCTTCATGGAGCGCCTGGCAACGGTCACCGTCGCCGACGTGCAGCGCGTGGCGCAGACCTATCTCAAGCCGCAGTTCGCCAACATCGGGTGGTACGTGCCCAACGGAGAGGATGACACGGAGATGGGGGAACAGGGTGACACGGAGATGGAGGATGACGATGTTGCAGCAGAATGACCCCGGTAAGCTCGCCGCGTCGCCGCGTCGCCGCGTTGCCCCGGCCCTGAGTCTCCTCGGCGCCCCGTCCGCGCTCCCCGGCCCGACCGACGTTCTCCGCACGACCTTGCCCAACGGCATCACCGTGCTGGCGCGGGAGAACTGGAGCGCACCATCGGTCGTCATCGAGGGGTATCTGCTGGCCGGCAACCTGGATGAGCAAGAGGGGATGCCCGGCGTGGCGTCGTTCACGGCCGGGATGCTCAGCCGCGGGACCCGGCGGCGCTCCTTCGCGGAGATCAACGAGCTGGTGGAGTCGGTCGGCGCGTCGTTGGGCTACGGCATGGATCGGCACATCACCAGCTTCTCCACCAAGTCGCTGGCTGAGGACCTGCCGCTGGTGCTGGATGTGCTGGCCGACGAGCTGCGCAACCCGATCTTTCCGCCGGAGCACATCGAAAAGGTGCGCGGCCTGCGCATGACCTCTCTCGCCGAGCGGGAGAACGACACGCGCCAGATGGCCGGCCGCGCGTTCCGCGAGACGATGTTCGGCGCGCATCCGTTGGGCCGCGACATGCTGGGCGACCGGAAGTCCGTGGCCGCGATCACCCGCGATCACCTGGTGCAGTTTTACGAGACCTGGTTCCACCCGCAGGGGATGACCGTCGCTGTGGTCGGCGCAATCCGGGCCGAGGATGCGGTGAAGGCCATCGCGGACGCGTTCGGCGACTGGCGCGGCACGCGGCCGCCGCATGTCGCGCTGCCGGTCGTGCCCCGGCCGGAAGTTACGCGCGAGCGTCGCGTCAGCATGCCCGACAAGACGCAATCCGACCTGGTGCTGGGCTGGCCCGCCATGCGCCGCGCCGCGCCGGACTTCGACGCGGCCCGTCTGGCGAACACGGTGCTGGGCGTCTTCGGCATGATGGGCCGCCTGGGCGCGAACGTGCGCGAAAAGCAGGGCATGGCGTACTACGCCGCCAGCCGGCTGAGCGCCGATCGGGAGCCGGGCACGTGGGTGACGTATGCTGGCGTCAATCCGGCCAACGTCGAGCGTGCTATTGACGCGATCCGGGCAGAGGTGCGGCGGATGCGCGATGAGTTGGTGCCGGCCGACGAGCTTGAAGATGTGAAGCGCTACCTGACCGGTTCGATGCCGCTGCAACTGGAGACCAACGATGGCGTCGCTAGCCTGCTGGTGGACATCGAGTGGCACGAGCTTGGGTTGGACTATCTGTCGCGCTACATCCAAATCATCAACGCGCTCACCGCTGAGCAGGTGCAGGCCGCGGTGCAGACCTACCTCGACCCGGACCGGTACGT
>CAZYGI010000064.1:19275-20919 GCA_964647255.1 uncultured Anaerolineales bacterium
CGTGAAGCGGAGAGCGTGAAGCGGATCTGCGATGCGCCATAAGCCATAAGCAATTATACGCCATGAGCCTTGAGTCATCAGTCATCAGCCTCGCTGCAGGTGTTGATCTTGTCGAAATCCGTCGCATCGCGGACGTGATCGAGCGGCACGGCGCACGGTTCCTCGATCGGGTCTACACGGCGGGCGAACTGGCCGACTGCGGCGGGCGGGCCGAGTCGCTGGCCGCGCGCTGGGCAGCCAAAGAGGCGGTTGCCAAGACGCTGGGAACCGGCATCGGCCCGGTTGCCTTCCACGAGATTGAGGTGGTGCGCGGCGACGCCGGGGAGCCGCGTTTGTGCTTGCACGGTCGCGCCGCCGAGCTGGCCGTGCAGCGCAAGCTCACGCAGTGGGCGCTCAGCCTGGCGCACGAGAGTGGGCTGGCACTGGCGTTTGTGGTGGCGACGTGACGGTGCCTCGGCACGTAATCCCAAAAGACCCCGGGAGTGTCATCCTGAGGCCGAGTCCCTGACAGCGGTGAACGGCGCAAGATCGTCAGGCCGAAGGATCTGTTCTGTCGTCGGTTTGCGCCTCAGCATGATCATCCGCCGGTGGAGCATGGCGCGAAGGACCCTCGCCTGGCAGGGCAGGACGGTTCATGCCTGAACTCCCAGATCTTGAAGTCATCTGCGAATATCTGGCAGCGCGGCTGCCGGGGACGACGATCGCAACCGCTGCGGTGCGCCGGCCGCTCATCGTCCGCAACCTGCTCGGCGGCGATTTTGCCGCGCACGTGATCGGGCGCCAGTTCGCCGACGTGCGCCGCCGCGGCAAGTTCCTGCTGCTGGGCCTGGACGACGGGATCGCGCTGGTGATCAACCCGATGCTGGCCGGCCGGCTCCGCTACGGCGAGCCGCTCCGGCGAGATCGAGCGCGGGACGCGTTGGTGTTGGGGCTGGCCGACGGCCGTGAGCTGCGCTACCACGACGCCGAGGACATGGGGAAGATCTACCTGACCCTTGACCTGGGGCAGGTGCCCACCTTCATTGACCTGGGGCCGGAGGCGACCGACCCCGAGCTCACCCTCGACGGCTTCCTCCGGCGGTTGCGCCGGCACCCGGGCGAGATTAAGGGGATTTTGACCAACCAGGAGTTCGTCGCGGGGATCGGCAACGCATACGCTGATGAAATCTGCTGGCGCGCCGGGCTGTATCCGTTCCGGCGCTGCGCCAGCCTGGACGCGGCCGAGACAGGCCGGCTCTACGACGCCATTCGATCGGTGCTGGCGGAGGCGGTGGAGACGCTGCGCGGCCGGGTAGGGGACGCCATTGACGTCGAAGTGCGCGACTTCCTGGCCGTGCACGGCAAGCCCGGCCAGCCGTGTCCCCGCTGCGGCAGCCCCATCAGCGAAGTCTCGCGCGACCGCCGCGACACGCACTTTTGCCGGGCGTGCCAGCCGGGGCTGATGGTGGATAGGGGGTGACAGCAAACGTGCGATGCACGATTGGGATGCACCGCACGTCAGGGGATCATTCGATGCGGCCCAACCCGATCCGCACGAAGAGCCACGGCCAGAGCGCGATGGCCCACAGCATCGCCAACCCGTAGCGCACGATCCGCAGCACGAGGCCGAGGGCCAGCGGCTCTTCCGGGAAGAGGATCTTCAGC
>CAZYGI010000065.1:0-18756 GCA_964647255.1 uncultured Anaerolineales bacterium
CCACGCGGTGCAGCCGGTCACCGCCCTGCAGAGCGAATACTCGCTGTGGTGGCGGGCCATCGAAGAAAACGATGTCCTGGCGACCTGCGAGGAGCTCGGCATCGGCCTGGTCCCCTACAGCCCGCTGGGCCGGGGCTACCTGACCGGCAAAATTGACGAGAGCAAGACCTTCGACAGCTCGGACATCCGCAGCCGCAACCCCCGCTTCACGCCGGAGGCCATCAAAGCCAACCGGGTCGTGATTGATCTGCTTGAGCGGATCGCTGCGGCGAAAGGCGCGACGCCGGCGCAGATCGCGCTGGCCTGGCTGTTGGCGCAGAAACCGTGGATCGTGCCCATTCCGGGCAGCCGCAAGATCGAGCGCCTGGAAGAGAACATCGGAGCAGCCGCCGTCGCATTGACGCCAGGTGATCTCGGCGACATCAATCAGGCCATGTCACAGATCATGGTGGTCGGCGACCGGTACTAGAACGGAGATGGAAGCCTATGGATATCCAGACCATCCGACGGTTTCTGGCGGAGCGCGATTCGATCAGCCGCTTGGAAACTGTTGATGCGGACACGGGCGTCAGGTCTGTACTTAAGGAATTTGATCATGTCATCGAAGCGCCAAACTGGACGCGCGACGGCCGGTATCTGGTCTACAACAGCCGCGGATGTATGTTCACCTATGAGGTAGCGACGGGGAGCGTGAAACAGATAGAGACCGGTTTTGCAGTGGACTGCAATAACGACCACGTCCTCTCGCCGGATAACACGCAGATCGCTGTCAGCCACTTTACCTACGAAGACGCAATATCGAGGATTTACACTTTGCCCTTTCAAGGTGGCGACCCGGTGCTGGTGACTGAAAGCGGGCCCAGCTATCTGCACGGTTGGTCACCCGATGGCAAATGTCTGGCGTATTGTGCTGAGCGCAATGGTCAGTATGATATCTACACGATTTCGGTTGCGGGAGGCCCGGAAACACAACTGACGAATACACCCGGGCTGGATGACGGCCCTGAGTATTCTCCTACCGGTCAGCACATCTGGTTCAACTCGGTGCGCAGCGGGCTGATGCAAGTGTGGCGTATGCAGGCGGATGGCTCAAGCCCGGTTCACATGGTCAAGGAAGACGCCAACTGCTGGTTCCCGCACGTTTCACCGGACGGCGAGTGGGTGGCGTACATTGCCTACGGCAAAGATGATGTGGCGCCGGGCGATCATCCGGCAAACAAGCACGTGGAGATTCGCCTGGTTCCTTCGGCTGGTGGCATGTCCCGAACCATCGTCGAGCTGTTCGGCGGACAAGGCACGATGAATGTGAACTCATGGTCGCCGGACAGCCGAATGCTGGCGTTCGTGTCGTACCGGCTCAAACAATAAACTGGCGACAACGAGGGTAAGCGCGATCAAACCGGCCCACACCGCCGTGGTGGGCCCCGGGCACATGAAGCGATGCCTGATAGATCTTTTCGGCCATCGGGGATCTCTTTCCACCCGCAGAACCCGCCAAATGGGTTGGGCTCGAAGGATGAACGAGCGTTTGAAAAGGAGGGAAAATGGAATACACTCGCTTGGGTTCGACCGGCATGAAAGTCTCACGCATTTGTCTGGGCTGCATGGGCTTCGGAGACGCGGCGCGCTGGGTCCACAAATGGGTGCTCGACGAGGAGCACAGCCGGCCGATTATCCAGAAGGCCCTCGAGTTGGGCATCAACTTCTTCGATACGGCCAACGTGTATTCCATCGGCAGGAGCGAGGAGATCCTCGGCCGCGCGCTGAAGGACCTCGCGCCCCGCGATGAGGTCGTCATCGCCACCAAGGTGCACGGCAGAATGCGCCAAGATCCGAACGGTGGTGGGCTATCGCGCAAGGCGATCCTGAGCGAGATTGACGCCAGCCTGCGGCGGCTGGGGACCGATTACGTGGACCTCTACATCATCCACCGCTGGGACTATGAAACGCCCATCGAGGAGACGATGGAAGCGCTGAACGATGTGGTGCGCGCGGGCAAGGCCCGCTATATCGGCGCTTCAGCCATGTTCGCCTGGCAGTTCCAGAGGGCGCTGCACGTCGCCGAAATGCACGGGTGGGCCCGTTTCGTCTCGATGCAGGATCACCTGAACCTCATTTACCGCGAAGAGGAACGGGAGATGCTGCCGCTCTGCCGCGCCGAGGGGATCGGGGTGACCCCGTACAGCCCACTTGCATCGGGGAGGCTCACGCGCGACTGGTCGCCGGACAGCTCCTTGCGCGCGCAAACCGACCAAATCCAGAAGAGCAAGTACGACTCGACAGCCGAAACCGACCGCCGGGTCGTGGAGCGGGTCGCGGAGATCGCGGCACAGCATGGCGTCCCGCGCACGCACATCGCGCTGGCCTGGCTGCTGCAGAAGGAGCCGGTGGCCGCGCCCATCGTCGGGGCGACCAAGATTGCGCACCTGGAAGAGGCCGTCGGCGCGCTAGCCGTCAAGCTGACCCCGGACGAGGTCGCCTACCTGGAAGAGCCGTATGAGCCGCATCGCATCGTCGGGCATGTGTGAACAAGATGAAAGCGACCAAATCTGAAGCTTCCCCTTAGAGCCCGCTTCAACAGGCGGTCTTTCGCACAATCTGGATCGCCTCGATCGCGTTCAACGTCGGCGCCTGGATGCAGAGCGTTGGCGTGGCCTGGCTGATGACCTCGCTCACGCCTTCGCCGCTCCTGGTGGTGCTGATGCAGACGGCCGCCAGCCTGCCTATCTTCTTGCTCGGCCTCCCTGCCGGCGCGCTGGCCGACATCGTTGACCGCCGCAAGCTGCTGCGGGCGACTGAGACGTGGCTGTTCCTCGGCGCGCTGACCCTCGGCCTGCTGGCCCTGACAGGACATGTATCGGCCTGGACATTGCTGGTGCTGACCTTCCTGATGGGGCTGGGTAGCGCGTTGGATGCCCCGGCCTGGCAGGCCAGCGTCCCCGATCTTGTGGACCGCACAGAATTGCCTGCCGCGGTGGCCCTGAACTCCACGGGGTTCTTCGTACAGGCAATCAAGGTGATAGCAATTGCCGCCGTGCTTTAGTCCGCCAGCAGCGAGGCCATCTGCCTGGTGATGGTCCGCGCCGCGTGTCTCGCGCTGATGCGGTAGAAAAGGTCCATCATCCTGGAGTCACGGCCGACGAAGACCTGGTACTGGCCCTTCTCGATGCCCTTAAGAATGATTTCGGCTGCTTCGCTCGGCGCCAACGGCTTGATAGACTGCTTCTGCGCGGCCTCGCTCCCTGCGGGCACCATGTTCCCCACCCCGGAATTGGCCGCAATATTGGTGCCGACCGCGCCCGGGAAGATGACGGAGACCGTCACGTTGGTGTTCGTGAGCTCGGCGTGGAGGCCTTCGGTCAGCAGCTTGACCGCTGCCTTCGACGCGCCATAAATGGTCTGCCCCGGCACGGGCAGGAAACCGCCCATGCTCGATACGTTGGCGATATGTGCGGCGGGCCGCTTGAGAAGGTGGGGCAGGAACGCCTTGACCATGTTCAGGGTGCCATAAAAATTGACGTTCATCACCCGATCTATGGCGGTGTAATCGAGGTCATTGACCCGTACGAAGGGCTGAATGATGCCGGCGCAGTTGATCAGGCAATCCACGGCGCCATGCGCGGCGATGACCTGTTCAGGGAGCGCGGCGACCGCGTTCCTGTCGGTAATGTTGACGACATGTAGGGAAAGCCGATCGCGCTTGTCCCCGGCGAGCTTGGCGGTCTCTTGCAGCGCAGCTTCGTTGAGATCCACTGCGGCGAGCCGGGCGCCCTTGGAAAGCAGGTTGAGGACCAATTCCCGCCCCATACCGTTGCCGCCGCCTGTGACCACGATGACTTTGTTCTGGAATAACATTTTTACCCCTCCTTGCGTTTAGAATCGCTCTAATGAATAGATGTGCATCGTACTATTATGTTACAAGATAATAACGAGAATGGCCGTCGGTTTCAATCTTTGCGACGTTCCGATCAGATCTATCTCCAATGCAAATCGCATCTCTCGTCGGGAATTCGCTTGACAGCCCTGGAACACCGGCTTACAATGCCGAACGGGTCGGACGCAATTTGACCGCCGTAGGCCCCGCGCCTTATACTGGCTTACCAGTAACCTCGGCACATCAGCAAGGACAGCCTGCGGGCTTCGATCGGCATAGTGCTGCAAACCACGCAGTTTTTCACCGGAACGGTGCTCGAGAACATCCTTGAGGAGGCACAAAGATGCCAGACAAACTTGTGACAGCAATCGGCGTGCTCACGAGCGGCGGCGACGCGCCAGGCATGAACGCTGCGCTGCGGGCAGTAGTGAGGACCGCACTGAACCGGGGGGTTGCCGTATATGCCATCTACGAGGGGTATCAGGGGATGGTGGACGGCGGCGACCGCATCCGCAACATGACCTGGGACGACGTCAGCGGCATCCTGCAGCGCGGCGGCACGGTGATCGGCACGGCGCGCTGCGCCGCTTTTCGCACTCGCGAGGGCCGGCTGACCGCGGCCAGGCATCTGCTGGAACGCGACATTGATCGCCTGGTGGTGATCGGCGGTGACGGCAGCCTGACCGGCGCTAACCTGTTCCGCCAGGAGTGGTCTTCGCTGCTTGCCGAGCTGGTGCAGACCGGCCAGGTGTCGGGTGAGATGGCGGAACGCCACGCCTACCTGAGCATCGTCGGGCTGGTCGGCTCGATTGACAACGATTTCTACGGCACGGATATGACCATCGGTGCGGACACCGCGCTGCACCGCATCACCACCGCGCTCGATCAAATCAGCAGCACGGCGGTCAGCCATCAGCGCAGCTTCGTCGTCGAAGTGATGGGGCGCAACTGCGGCTACCTGGCGTTGATGAGCGCGCTGGCTGGCGGTGCGGATTACGCCTTCTTCCCGGAGCACCCGCCGAGCGTGGATGACTGGGAGACCCAGATGTGCGATCTGCTCAAGGCCGGCCGGGCCGCGGGCCGCCGCGACCTCACCGTGGTGGTCGCGGAGGGCGCCAAAGACAAACTCGGCAACCCGATCACCGCTGAGCATGTCCGTCAGGTGCTGGCGGAGCGGTTGCACGAGGATGTGCGGTCCACGATCCTGGGTCACGTCCAGCGCGGCGGCGCGCCCAGCGCCTTCGATCGCTGGATGAGCACGCTGGTAGGTTCCGCGGCCGTGGATGAGCTATTGGCAGCCGGGCCGGAGAGCGAGCCGCAGATGATCGGGATGCGCTACAACCGCATCCGGCGCCACCCGCTGATGGAATGCGTCGAGCAGACGCGGGAAGTGCCCAAGGCCATCGCGGCCCAGGATTACGAGCGTGCCATGGCCCTGCGCGGCAACAGCTTCAATGAGGCGCACCGGACGTTCCGCACCCTGAGCCGGGCGCTGCCCCATCCGCCGCAGCCCGACCAGCGCCACTTGCGCCTCGCGATCCTCACCGCCGGGGCATCGGCGCCGGGCATGAACACGGCTGTCCATGCAGCGGCCCGCCTGGCGATTGATCAAGGACACACCGTCTTGGGGGTGCACAACGGTTTCCGGGGCCTGATCGAGGACACGATCGAGGAATTCAACTGGATGAGCATCCACGGCTGGGGTTCCCTGGGCGGCTCGCAACTCGGCACCAGCCGCACAATGCCCACCGTCCCGGAGATCGAGACGATCGCGCACGTCTTAAGCCGGCGCCGCATAGACGGCCTGCTGGTCATCGGCGGCTGGTCGGCCTATGAGGCGGCCCATCGGCTGCACGCGGCGCGCGATCAACATGAGGCGCTCAACATTCCCATCATCTGCATGCCCGCGGCGATTGACAACAACCTGCCCGGCACCGAGATCAGCATCGGCGCAGACACCGCGCTCAACAACATCGTGGAGATGGTGGACAAGATCAAACAGTCGGCGGTGGCGACGCGGCGTTGCTTTGTGGTCGAGGTGATGGGCCGGGAGTGCGGCTATTTGACGCTGATGGGCAGCATTGCCACCGGCGCCGAGCGCGCCTATCTGCCTGAAGAAGGGATCACCCTGCACGATCTGGAGGTTGATCTGGCGGAGATGAAACAGCGCTTCCGCCGGGGGCAGCGCAAGAGCGTGATGATCCGCAACGAAAAGGCGAATCCGCTCTACACCGTGGACTTCATCTCGGCGCTGTTCGAGCAGGAGAGCGACGGGCTGTTCGACGTGCGGCAGGCGATCCTGGGCCATGTGCAGCAGGGCGGCGATCCCTCGCCGTTCGACCGCATCCAGGCCACCCGCCTGGCGGCGCGCTGCGTGACGTTCCTG
Organism: uncultured Anaerolineales bacterium; assembly: GCA_964647255.1. GTDB lineage: Bacteria > Chloroflexota > Anaerolineae > CG2-30-64-16 > CG2-30-64-16 > CAWJEL01. The sequence goes on from CAZYGI010000065.1 coordinate 6,261, forward strand.
GTGGAAGACGCCGAAAGGGCCCAGGCGAGCGGTACGGTCATCGGGCTGAAAAACGGCCACGTGCAGATCCTCGACCTGGACACCATCGCTGAGCAGGCAGATCTGGCGCACATGCGGCCCCTGGAACAGTGGTGGCTGGAGCTGCGGCCCATCGCGCGGTTGATGAACCAGCTAGAAGCGGCGTAGACAAGAACCCATCGCCGCACAGATAGACGCGTTGCGCCACCGGCACCGCACCGGTGGCGCAACGCCTTTCTGTGGCCCTGACGGCTTTCGTAGGCGTGGGGTGCTCAGGGTGTGTTTCACGTTGGGAGCAGCCAGGCAGAATACGACCGCTGAGCCTGTCGAAGCGCGGCGACTGCCGACCTTGCCAGTAGCAGCTTTCCGGCGGTCTTTTATAAGTCAATGCGATAATGACGATCCGATCAAACACATGATCCGATGAAAGTAGAATACCATACAGACGAAACCATTGTGCTCAGCTAGATTGAGTTGAGATGTCCCTGGCGCCTGCCCTGTCAACACAGGCATCAGGCGGGGTCAGGCAGAAAACTTACATAACAAAAGGAGCAGGTAGGATGAGTGAAGATAGCAAGTGCCCAGTGACGGGCCAGACGCATCAACCCATGACCGGCCGCGGCACATCGAATCGGGACTGGTGGCCGAACCAGTTGAAGCTCGGGATCCTCCACCAACACTCCGCCTCGTCTAACCCCATGGGCGAGGCGTTCAATTACGCCGAAGAATTCGAGAAGCTCGATCTCAATGCCGTGAAGCAGGACCTTTACGCGTTGATGACCAACTCACAGGACTGGTGGCCGGCCGATTACGGTCACTACGGTGGGCTTTTCATCCGCATGGCGTGGCACAGCGCGGGCACGTACCGCATCGCCGATGGCCGGGGCGGCGCGGGTTCCGGCAGCCAGCGCTTCGCGCCCCTCAATAGCTGGCCCGACAATGCGAATCTTGACAAGGCGCGCCGGCTGCTCTGGCCGATTAAAAAGAAATACGGCAACAAGATCTCGTGGGCCGATCTGATGATCCTGGCCGGCAACTGCGCGTTGGAATCCATGGGCTTCAAACCCTTTGGTTTCGGCGGCGGCCGCGAGGACATCTGGGAGCCGGAAGAAGACATCTACTGGGGGAGCGAGGGCGAGTGGCTGGGCGACAAGCGTTACAGCGGCGATCGTGACCTCGAGAACCCGTTGGCTGCTGTGCAGATGGGCCTGATCTACGTCAACCCCGAAGGGCCGAACGGCCAACCGAGCCCGCTGGCTTCCGGCCGCGACATCCGCGAGACCTTTGCGCGCATGGCGATGGACGACGAGGAGACAGTCGCGCTGGTCGCCGGCGGCCACACCTTCGGCAAGACCCACGGCGCCGGCCCTGCGTCGCATGTGGGGCCTGAGCCGGAGGGCGCGCCCCTCGAGGAGATGGGCCTCGGTTGGAAGAACAGCTTCGGCAGCGGCAAGGGTGATGATACCATCACCAGCGGCATCGAAGGTGCCTGGACGCCGAACCCGATCCAGTGGGACATGGGCTATTTCGATATGCTGTTCGGCTACGAGTGGGACCTGGTGAAGAGCCCCGCCGGCGCCTGGCAGTGGGTCCCGGTCGCTCCGGCTGAGAAGGATCTCGCGCCGGCCGCGCACGATCCGTCTAAGCGCGTGACGACCATCATGACCACGGCGGACATGGCGATGCGGATTGATCCGGCCTACCGGGCGATTGCCAAGCGCTTCCATGAGCACCCCGACCAGTTCGCCGACGCCTTCGCCCGTGCGTGGTTCAAGCTGACGCACCGCGACATGGGGCCTCGCTCCCGCTATCTCGGCCCGGAGGTCCCGGCGGAAGCGCTGATTTGGCAGGACCCCGTCCCGGCCGTTGACCATGAGCTGGTTGACGCGGCCGACATCGTCGCCCTCAAGGCCCGGATCCTGGCTTCAGGGCTGTCGGCCTCCGAGTTGGTTTACACGGCCTGGTCGTCGGCCTCCACCTTCCGCGGCTCCGACAAGCGCGGCGGCGCGAACGGCGCGCGCATTCGTCTTGCGCCGCAACGGGACTGGGAAGTCAACCAGCCTGAGCAACTGGCGAAGGTGCTTGGCGTCCTTGCCGGCATCCAGGGCACGTTCAACGCCGCGCAGTCCGGCGGCAAGCAGGTGTCGCTGGCCGACCTGATCGTCCTGGGCGGCTGCGCGGCGGTCGAGCAGGCCGCAAAGAACGCCGGTTACGCTGTGACCGTGCCATTCACGCCGGGTCGTGCGGATGCGTTGCCCGAGCAGACCGACGTGGCGTCGTTCGCCGTGCTCGAACCGGCCGCAGATGGGTTCCGCAACTATCAAAGGGCGAAGTTCTCGGTGACAGCCGAGGAAATGCTGGTGGACCGGGCGCAACTGCTGACGCTGACCGCGCCGGAGATGACGGTGCTCGTCGGCGGCATGCGCGCCTTGAATGCCAACTTCGGCGGGTCCCAACACGGCGTCTTCACCGAGCGGCCAGGGGCGCTCACCAACGACTTCTTTGTGAACTTGCTCGACATGCGCACAGTGTGGCACCCGACCACGGCGGACGCCGATGTGTTTGAGGGTCATGACCGCGCCACGGGCGAACTCAAGTGGACCGGCACCCGGGTTGACCTGGTTTTCGGCTCGAACTCCCAACTGCGGGCCCTGGCGGAAGTCTACGCCCAGGACGACGCACAGGCGAAATTCGTGCACGATTTCGTCGCGGCCTGGAATAAGGTCATGAACCTTGACCGTTTCGATCTCGCCTGATCGCAGTATAAACGCCTGCAAGGGCTTCTGGCCGGGTGGCGTCGGAACAGCCTGCAGGTCTTCGCTAACCTGCAAGCGACCTTGCTGAAGAGCCACCTGCCTGCGTTTGAGGCGTGCAACTAAGCGAGACTCCAAGCAGCTAAATCGCTAAGAGCTGACCCAGCCGCCTGGACTGTTCGGACAGTCCAGGCGGCTTTTCACATCATCTGCCGGTTGTTGGCGAGTTTGACCATTTCCTGCGCGTTGAAGCTCTCTATAGCTCTGCAATGACCGCCTCAAACGGCTCCAGGCGCAAGCCGTCCAGCCTGAACTCCTCAGCGCGGGGATGCGATGAGAAGCGGATCCGGCCGGCCGTCTTCCCCGGCACATCGAATCGCAACGCGCGGCGGCTGGCTGAGTAGTTGAGCGCCACCAGCACCGTTTGCTCCGGCGTCTCGCGCAGGAAGGCCAGATAGCTGCGCGCCCGCTCGTGGAGGGGCCGATATGCGCCCGCCACCAGCGCGGGGAGCTGCCGGCGAGCCCGGATCAGGCCGCGGTAATAGGTGAGCATGGAAGCCGGGTCATCCTGCTGGTCGGCGACGTTGACGCCCTGAGCATAGTTCGGGTTGACCGGCAGCCACGGCGCCACGGTCGGCGGGCAGAAGCCGGCATTGGGTCCGGCGGACCACTGCATCGGCGTGCGGTTCTTGTCCCGGCTCATCTTCCCGGCGCGCGCCGCGGCCGCGGCCGGATCGGCGCCCAGGTCGTCCACCTCGGCGCGGTAGTACCAGACCGCCATCGTGTCGCGCAGCCGGCCCGGGTCGGTGATGATCAGGTCGCTCATGCCGATTTCCTCGCCGTTGTAGAGGAACGGCGTGCCGGCCAGCGTCAGCACCAGCGCCGCGTTGACCCGCGCCAGTTCGGCCGCGTGGCCCCCGTCGCCCCCGAAGGCGCTGAGCATGCGTGAGGAGTCATGGTTCCCCAGCGTGTTGCAGCCCCAGCCGCGGATCGGCAGCGCGTCCAGCCGGGCCAGGCGCACCCTTTGATTTTTACGGATGTGCGCCGGGCTCAAGCGGTCCGTGCGCATCAGCGGGAAATTGAACACCAGGTTCAGCTCGTCGTCCCCGTTCCCCATGTACGCGATGTCGTCGTCTTCACCCACCAACATGCGGTCGCCGGGATATTCATCCAGGATCGCCCGTAGTTCTTTCATCAGGTCGTGCAGGCCGGGGCCGCCCCACTGGTACCTGAACATGGCGCGCCAGTAGCGTTCGCATTGCGCCCGTGCTTCGGGGGTGGCCGCCGTCTCGCTGAGGTGGCGCAGCTCGGCCAGGGTCAGCGGAACGGTGTGCGGGGTCAGCGCCGGATCTTCGTAGATGGTGCCGATGGCGTCCAGCCGGAAGCCATCCACCCCCAGGTCCAGCCAGAACCGCACCGCGTCCCACATGGCCCGCTTGACCGCGGGGTTGCGCCAGTTGAGATCGGGCTGCTGCTTCATGAAGTAATGGTAGTAGTACTGATCCCGGTCGGGCACGTAGGTCCAGGCGCTGCCGTCGAAGCACGATTGCCAGTTGTTGGGCGGCGTGTCGTGCCAGATATACCAGTCGGCCTTGGGGTTGTCGCGGCTGGCCTTCGATTCCTGGAACCACGGGTGCTCGTCGCTGGTGTGGTTCAGCACCAGGTCAAGGATCACCCGGATCCCGCGGCCGTGCGCGCCAGCCAGAAATGCGCGGAAGTCGGCCAGGGTCCCGTACTCCGGCGCGACGCCGCAGTAGTCGCTGATGTCGTAACCGCAATCCCAGTTGGGCGAGGGGAAGTGCGGCGAGAGCCAGATGGCGTCCACGCCCAGGTCGCGGAGATAGTCCAACTTGGCGATGATGCCCGGAAAGTCACCGATGCCGTCGCCGTTGCCATCGGCGAACGAGCGCGGGTAGATTTGATAGAACAGGGCGGTCTGCCACCATTTCAAGTGCGACATAGAAGCGCTCCTTATGCCAGGTTCTCAGAGAGTTCAGGTGTTGAAATCAATGGGCGATTCCGTAGCCGGCGCCCCAGCGCCGTGAACCCGATGGCCGCGACGACGCCGACCGCCAGGCCAAAGAGCCATGTCGCGGCCGGCGCCACGTGGTCGTTCAATAGGCCGCCGATGACCGGCGCGATGCCGTAGCTCACGCTCCAGGTGATGCCGTACAGCCCCATGTAGCGGCCGCGCATATCGGGCGGGGCCAGGTTCGCCACGATGGCGCTGCCCGTCGGCGCCAGCAGCAGCTCGCCGAGCGTCAGCACCACCATGCTGGTCCAGAAACCCCAAAAGCTGTGGAAGAGGGCGACGCTCCCCGCGCCGGCCGCGTAGAACAGCGCGCCCAGTGTCAAGATCCGCCAGGCCGAATAGCGTTGGCTCCACCGCGTGACCACGTACTGGAGCAGCACGACCATGACCGCGTTTGTCGCCATGATGAAGCCGTACTGGCTCTCCGGCACGCCGAAGTTCTCCTTAACGTAGACTGCCAGCAGCATCATCAGCAGCGAGGTAGGCATCCACGTCAGCACAAAGACGCCGGTGAGCGCCACGAATGGCCGGTCGCGCAGCACCGGTCCGTAACCCGTGCTACGGGGTGTTCCGCCCTCACCGTCGCTACGAGCCGCGGCGCGGCGAAGCAAGCCCAGCCTGGCAGCGGAAGATGGCTTCGCTGCGCTCGCCATGACAGGTGGGCCTGAGGGCAGCGTTTCCCGCACGCGCAGCACGATCAGCGCGACATACAGCAGGTTCGCGACCGCCGCAGTGTAGAACGCCAGGCTGTACGACAGGCTGGCGACGAACCCCCCGATGGCCGGGCCGATGGCGATGCCCAGGTTGTTGATCATCCGCAGCAGGGCATACGCGTCGGCGCGGCGCGTGGGCGGGATCATGTCGGCGACCATCGCATCGCTGCCCACGCGGTAGAGGGGCCCGGCGAGGCCTTGCAGCAGCATCAGGATCGCCCAGAGCGGCAGCGTGGCTGCGCCGCTCATCCCCAACAGGATCATTCCGTTGGCCGCCAGGCCGACGATCATGGCAAACCGCCGGCCAAAGCGATCCACCGCCGGGCCGGCGACGGACATGGCTGCCAGCCCGGCGGCCGAGCTCAATGTGAAGAGCAAGGTGACGGTCGTCAGCGGCACCCCCAGCCGCTCGCGCACGAAGATCGTGAGGAACGGCCACACCATACCCCCGCCGATGCTGTTGATCAACTGGCCCCAGAAGAGCGTCCAGAACTGGGACGGATAATCGGCCGCAGCCGAACGCAGGCGCGTGATCATGGCGCACTCCCTGTCATGCGAACGTCTCGCGCGGCACGCGCGCCAGGATGGCTGACACCACCTCGTAGTTGATCGTGCCCAGTCGCGCGGCGACCTCTTCCGCGGTGATCCGGTCGTCGGCCTGGCGGCCGATCAGCACGACCTCGTCCCCCTGCCGCACGCCGGCGATGGCCGTGACGTTGATCATGGTTTGATCCATGCATACCCGACCGACGATGGGGGCGCGGCGGCCCCGGACCAGCACCTCGCCCCAATGCTGCGGGCTGCGGCGGAATCCATCAGCGTAGCCCACGGGGATGACGGCGATGCGCTCGGTCCCGGCGGTGCGATAGGTTGCGCCGTAGCCGACTGCGCTCCCGGCCGGCAGTTCCTTCACCTGCGCCACTTGCGTCTTCCACGCCAGCGCGGGCCGGAAGTCGGCGGGGCAGCGCACCTGCGGCGACGGATCCAACCCATAGACGGCGATGCCGGTGCGGACGAGCGTGGAGCGTGAAGCGTGAAGCGTGGAGCGTGGAGCGCGTCGGCTCAGCAGCGCGGCGCTGTTTTCGGCGTGCACCAGCGGAACGTGGATGCCGGCTGCGGTCAGCTCGGCCAGCACCTGGTCGAAGGCGGCGGCCTGCTCGACGGTGTAGTCGCGCTCCCACTCGCTCGCGCCATCGGCGACCGAGAAGTGGGTGAAAATGCCCTCGATGGTCACGCCGGGCAACGCCGCTAGCGACCTGACGAAGCCGGCCGCGTCCGCGGGGAAGACGCCCAGGCGCCCCATCCCGGTGTCCACCTTGACGTGGACGCGCGCAGGCCGGTCGAGCATCAGGGCTGCCCGCGACAGGCTGTGCGCCACGTCCAGGTCGAAGACGGTCGGCGTGAGGTCGTGGCGCAGCACGTCCCGCGCCTGCCAGGCCGGGGTGTAGCCGAGGATCAAGATCGGCGCGACGATGCCGGCTTGACGTAACGCGACCCCTTCACTGAAGCAGGCCACGCCGAGCCAGGTCGCGCCGTTGAGCAGCGCGGTCTGGGCCACCTGCACCGCGCCGTGGCCGTACGCGTCGGCCTTGAGCGAGATCATCAGTCGGGCGTCGCCGGCGATCTGCTTCAGCCGGCGGACGTTGTGGGCGATGGCGCCCAGGTCAATTTCCAGCCAGGTGGGCCGGTCGGGCGAGAGGGTGACGGTCTGCTGCCAGGCAATGTCCTGGCGCACCAGCAGCTCGGGGGCCAGGTGCGGCTCGGCCATCAGCAGCGCGACGATTTGTTCCATGCGCGTCGCCAGCGACCCCTTCACCAGCGCCACGTCGCCGGGGCCCAGCCGTTCGAGCACGGCACGCGCGGCATCCTCAGCGGTGTAGGTGACGACCACCTGGTCGGCGGCCAACCCCGCCGGACGCGCCGCGTCCGCGATGCGCCGGGCGCGATTGCCCTTCGTGACCAGCAAATCTACGATCCCCGCGACCTTGCGGCCGATTTCGGTGTGGCCCGCGGCCTCAAAGTCGCCCAGCTCCAGCATGTCACCGAGCACCGCGATCCGATGGCGCGCGTCGAGCGCGGCCAATGTGTCGAGCGCGGCCTCGACCGCAGCCGGGCTCGCGCTGTACGAATCATCCAGGAGCAGGCTGCCGCGGCGGCCCGGCAGCGGGTTGAGCCGGCCGGGGACGCGGGGAAGCGCGGCGAGTCGGGCGGCGATCAGATCGAGCGCCATGTCATGCGCCAGGCCTACGGCGATCGCGGCCAGCGCGGCATAGACCTGATGCCGGCCCAGCAGCGGGATGCGAATTTTCCGGCGTCCGGCCGGCGTCTCAACGGTGAAACGCACGCCCTCACGGGAGACCAGGATGTCGGTCGCACGGATGTCAGGGCAGGGCACCGCCGTCGCATCTTCGCCCGGCTCGTACGCGCCGAACGTGATGACACGAGCCGGCGTCCGGGCGGCCATCGCCAGGACGCGCGCGTCGTCGGCGTTGAGCACGGCCAACCCATCCGGGGGCAGCGCCGCAACCAATTCGCCTTTCTCCCGGGCGATGGCCTCCAGCGAGCCGAAGGTCTCCAGGTGCGCAGGCTCGACCGTCGTCACCACGGCGATGCGGGGCGGTGCGATCTGGCAGAGCCGGGCCACCTCGCCCGTGTGATCGGCCGCCATCTCCAACACGGCCATCCGTTGTTCGGGGCGCAGCTCGCCCAGAGCGATGGGGAGACCGTAGAGGCCGTTGTAATTGGCGCGGTTCTTGAAGATCGTCCGGCCGTCCAGCACCGCGGCAATGGCTTCCTTGGTGGTCGTCTTGCCTACGCTCCCGGTGACGCCGATGACCTCGATGCCCTGTTTCGCCAGGACGTGGCGCGCCCAATCCTGGAGCGCCTGGCGTGTGTCCGGCACGATGAGGCAGGTGACCGCGGCCCCCGCCAGGTCAACGGCGCGCTCGCAGAGCACGCCGGTCGCGCCGCCGCGGCAGGCCTCGACGATGTAGTCGTGGCCGTCGGCGCGCTCGGTCTTGACCGCGAGAAAGAGCTGTCCTGGCCGGATCAGGCGGGAGTCAAAGCAGAAGGAATCGAAGGTTGCGGCGCCGATCGGCCCGTGTAGGTGGCCGCCGGTCGCGGCGAGGAGATCAGCCAACGCGATCATGCGTTCACCGGGTGTTTCATAGCCTCAGTATACCTCAAGTTTGTGCGCTTCGAGCAACGCCGCATCGCCCGGGACGCCGGCTGGCCCCTGTGTTGAAGAGACGGGCGCCCAACGCCAGCAGATCACCGTCCTGGAGGAGCTGCGCCTGCACACCGATGGCAGACGCGAGGAGTCTACCACGCTGCGGCGCTCCGGGGCAAGAACCGGGGGGCTTTTTATGTTAGAATAGGCCGGTTACCAAGGTTTTTCTGATGAGGAAAGGCTCCCGGCGATGAGCGACGAGCGCATATCGGTGTTGATTATGGCCGGCGGCCGCAGCCGGCGCATGGGGCAGGACAAGCTGTGGATGCTGCTGGCCGATAAGCCGTTGATCCAGCACGTCGCCGAGAGCATCTTGCCCCTGGCGCGCGAAGTGCTCTTCAGCGCCAACGCGGTCGAACCCTTCGCCGCGTTGGCGGCCCAACTGCCGATTCCCGTGCGCATCGTATCCGATGCGCACCCCGGCGCCGGTCCGCTGGCCGGGCTGCGCGCCGGGCTCAGCGCCATGTCGGGCGAGCTGTTGCTGGCGCTGGGGGGCGACATGCCTTTCGTCAACCTGGCGCTGGTCGCGCGCATGATCGCGCTGGCCCCGGGCTTCGACGCGGTGGTGCCGGAGACGCCGCACCCGCTGACCGGCGAGCTTTTGCGCGAGCCGCTGCATGCGCTCTATCGGCGGACCTGTCTCCCCGCGGTCGCGGCCCGGCTCGCGGCCGGCGATCATCGGATAGTCAGCTTCTATCCCCAGGTGCGGGTGCGGGCAATGGGGCCGGATGAAATCGGCCGGTTCGACCCCGATCACCGGTCCTTCTTCAACGTGAACACGCTGGAGGATTGGGCGGTCGCACAGCAGTGGATCAGGGAATGACGCGCCCGCGGCCGATTGACCGATTTGACAACTATATGAACCGGTGATACGATTTCGTTGTGGAAACGATTCCATGATAACCTTATCATGGTAAGGGTTTCACGGCGGATTCAGGGATTTCCACCGGCAGCGACGCGTTCGGGGAGCGACCTGTGGCAACGATCACCGATGTGGCAAAACGGGCAGGGGTTTCCACCGTTACCGTTTCACGGGTGATCAATGCCGCGCCGAACGTCAACAGCGCCACCCGAGAACGCGTCGGGCGGGCGATCCGGGAGCTCGGTTATGTGCCGAGCGTTGCAGCGCGCAGCCTCCGCTCCAAGCGCACGCGATCCTTGGGACTCATCGTCCCCGACATCACTAACACCTTCTGGACCACCGTCGCGCGCGGCGTGGAAGACGCTGCCCAACGCGACGGGTATTCCGTTCTGTTGTGCAACACCGACGAAGACCTGAACAAGCAGCAACGCTACCTGGATCTGATCGTCAGCCAGGGGGCAGACGGTGTGATCATCGCACCGTGCAACGCGGATGCCGGCCAGTTGGCCGCGCTGCGCGAGCGCGATATCGCCACTGCGGTAATTGATCGTCGGGTCGCGGGGTGGGACGTGGACACGGTGTACGCCGATTCATTTTCCGGGGCGTATGCGCTGACCCGCCACCTCATCAGCCTGGGGCACACCCGGATCGCCATGCTTTCCGGCCCTGAAGACACCTCGACCGGCGAGGATCGCGTCGCCGGCTACCGCCTGGCACTGGCCGGCGCGGGCATCGAACCCGATCCGCGGCTGATCCGGCGGAGCGAGTTCACCAAGCCTGCGGGCGCACAAATGACCGGGCAACTGCTGGGCGAAGGGCTGACGCCTACCGCGATCTTTGCCGCGAACAATGCGATTGCACTCGGTGTGATCGAGGCGCTGGGCGGGCGCGGGCTGCACATCCCACGGGACATTGCGTTGGTGTGCTTCGACGATTTTCCGCCGATCACCAGTTTCTTCCCGTTTCTCACGGTGATCGCCCAGCCCGCGTACGACATGGGGGCCAATGCCGCACAGCTCCTGTTGAGCCGTTTGGACGCGTCGGCGCCGTTGAAGCCGCGCCGGGTCATCTTGCCGGTGCGTCTGGTCACACGTTACTCGTGCGGCGCTGCCCTGTCGAGCGGGATGGCCTGCCCATTGAATCTGCCGCTGGACTGCCTGGCCGATTCGCAGGTGATCCTCGTGAAAACGATGCTCGAAGGCCAGCCGGCGCTCAACGGCGTGAAGGCCAGCCGGATCAGCGTCGAGATGACCGGCCAGCCGGGGCTGGCAGCATCATCCCGGCCGGATGTGAATCGGCTGCGGCGCGTCCTGCAGTTCGGCGAGGCGGATCGCATCCCGCATGTCGAGCTGCGCGTGGCGGGGCGGGCGTTGTACGAGTCCGTGCTCGAACGTGAGCTGAAGCCGGAAGCACCTGACGCCCGATTGGGCATCCCGGCGATCCCGCCGGAAGTCCAGGTTGAATTTGCCCAGCGGATCGGGCTGGACGCGATCGCCTGCGAGTTTTCCTGGCTGCCCGAAATGTTGAGCGAAGGCGCCGTGCGCTCGGTCGCCGATCTGGCACGGATCGAGCAGCCGGCAGTGTTGGCCGCCCAGCTCAGCACCCTGGAACGCTACTTGCGCGCGGCGCAGGGCGCCGGGGTCGGCGTGTTCGCCAGCTTCGATTCCTTCTTCGCCACCGCCTTGCGCGCGGTCGGCTGCGGGACCGGCGAGCGCGTCCGTGCTGCCGGGCCGGAGCGCCTGGCGCTGGCCGAGCAGGCGATGGATCTGGCGCTGGCGCAGATCGAGCGGCTGATGCAGGCCGTGTGTGATCGCTTTGCCGCCGATCTGGCGTTCGTCATGGTGCGCGATGCGGTTGCCATCGGAGCGGAGATGCTCATGCCGCCGGACCTCCTTGCCGGCTTCTTCCCGGAGCGGATGAAGCGTCTCGTCAGGCCGGCCCTGGAACACGGTGTGTTGACCGCGTTTTATTCCGGCGGGACGCTTGCGTCGGCGTTGCCATTCATCCAGGCGGCCGGGTTTGGAGTTGTCTACGGGTTTGAACCTGAGTATAATGACTTACCAGCACTGAAACGTGCCTGGCTGCACCGGTTGGTGTTCATGGGCGGCATCTCGGAGACCTTGCTGTGCACGGGTTCGCAGGGTGAGATCGCGGCGGCGGTGCGCCAACTCCGCCAGGACGCCGGCCCCACCGGGTTTGTTTTTGGTTCGGCGACTGGCATCTCGGAGCGGATTCGAGCGGAGAACTTCATCGCACTGGTCGAGGCTGTCCAGCGGTTCGGATAGCACAAGACCCGGAACGCGTGATCAAGGCCGCAGCCCCGGCGTGATAGCCGGGCCTCAAGTGCACAGCGGGCGTGGGTCTTGAATCACCCGACTCAATGACGGAGGAACTATGGGTGATGTCCTGGTTCGGATGGAAGGCATCGAAAAGAGCTTTCCCGGCGTCCATGCCTTGAGCGATGCGCGCTTCGAACTCCGTTCCGGTGAAGTGCACGCGCTGGTCGGCGAGAACGGCGCCGGCAAATCCACGCTCATGAAGGTGCTATCGGGCGTCTACCACAAGGACGCCGGGCACATCTTTTACAAGGGGAAAGAAGTCCAGATCTCGACCCCAAGGGCGGCGCAGGACCTGGGGATCAGCATGATCCACCAGGAACTCAACCTGATGAATCATCTCACGGTGGCGCAGAACATCTTCATCGGCCGTGAACCGCGCGCGGGGATGCCTTTCGTGCTCGACGAGAAGGGCATCAACGAAGCGGCGATCAAGCTGTTCGACATGATGCGCCTCAAGCTCGATCCGCGCGCCAAGGTAGCCGACCTCACCGTCGCCAAGCAGCAGATGGTGGAGATCGCCAAGGCGTTGTCGTTCAACTCCGATGTGCTG
>CAZYGI010000065.1:18766-20250 GCA_964647255.1 uncultured Anaerolineales bacterium
GCTGATTATGGACGAGCCCACCGCCGCGCTGACCGATGTGGAGATCGTGGAGCTGTTCCGCATCGTGCGCCAGTTGCGCGACCAGGGCGTCGGCGTGGTCCACATCTCCCACCGTCTTGAAGAGCTCAAGCAGATCTCCGACCGCATCACCGTGATGCGCGACAGCCGCACCATTGACACGGTCAACACCAACGATATCAGCATTGACCGCATCATCAGCATGATGGTGGGCCGGACGATCTACGAATCCATGCCGGAGCTGCCCGAGGCGCCCAGCCAGGAGATCGCGCTGGAGGTGAAGGGTCTGAACCGCGGCAACGCCATCAAGGACGTGAACTTCAAGCTGAGAAAAGGCGAAATCTTGGGGCTGGCCGGTCTGGTGGGCGCGGGCCGCACGGAGGTTGCACGGGCTATCTTCGGCGCGGATCCTGTTGACTCCGGTGAGGTGTGGGTCAACGGCAAGAAGACGCACATTGGGGCGCCCAGTGACGCCGTAGCCGCGGGCATCGCGTACCTGTCGGAGGACCGCAAGCGCTACGGCTTGGTGCAGGGCATGGACATCGAAACGAACATCGTCCTGGCCACGCTTCAGAAGTTCGTCGGTGCGCTGGGTTGGGTCAACACGCCGCTCACCCGCAAGATGGCTCAGGCGCAGGTGGAATCGCTGGCCATCAAGACGCCTGGGCTGACGCAAAAGGTCAAGAATCTCTCCGGCGGCAACCAGCAGAAGGTCATTGTCGGCAAATGGCTGGCCGCCGACACCGACGTCCTGATCTTCGACGAGCCGACGCGCGGCATTGACGTCGGCGCCAAGAGCGAGATCTATAAGCTGTTGAATGAGTTAGCGCGCCAGGGCAAGTCAATTATCATGATTTCCTCGGAGTTGCCGGAAATCCTGCGCATGAGCCATCGCATCCTCGTCATGTGCGAAGGCCGGATCACCGGTGAGTTGGGTGCTGCCGAGGCCAACCAGGAACGCATCATGGCCTACGCCACACAGCGTGGGCAGGTCGTCAACACCAACGGCACAACGGCCGTCAAATCTTAAGCGGGGGTTGTCCGACATGGAAACTAAGGCCATCCAGTCCCAACCGGTCAAGAAGATGTCCATCTTACGCTCCGACGCGGCGCAACGCGTGCTGGCGTTCGGTGCACTTATCTTGATCTTCGTCGTTTTTCGGTTCCTATCGCCGTATTTCCTGACTGGCAGCAACATCAGCGGCATCCTGATCGCTACGGCCGTCAACGGCGTCCTGGCCATCGGTGTGACGTTCGTGATTATTACCGCCGGGATTGATCTCTCCCTTGGCACGGTGATGACGTTGACGACGGTCATGATGGGAAAGGTCATTACGGATTGGGGCCTGCCGATCCCCATCGGGCTGCTGGCGGGGCTGGCGACGGGCGCACTGGCCGGTTTCATCAACGGTTTTCTGATCTCCAAGGCGAAGCTGCCGCCCTTCATCGCCACGCTGGGCATGCTG
>CAZYGI010000066.1:0-1851 GCA_964647255.1 uncultured Anaerolineales bacterium
GAAGTCGTGACTGCGAGACGGGGCCGGCGCGGCCGAAGCCGCGCCGTGAGTTGCCGAACGACTGAAGTCGTGACTACGAGGCGTTGTCGGCGGGGCGGCTTCAACCGCGCCGTGCGCCGCCGAACGACTGAAGTCGTTACTATGGGCGGCTTCGCGGATTGCGGCGCCTTGCCCACCCTGCGGAACTGAGCTCAGACCCGGCGGGGCCGTTGTGGCGGCCTCAGCCGCGCCGTGAGGCGCCGAACGACTGAAGCCGTTACGACGGGCGTCTTCATGGGCGGCGGCATTGCCCGCGGCATGGACATCTGCTGCCTCTGGAACCGCCCGGCGCAAATGAAGCGACGCTTCAGCCCGCGGGGCAGCCAGACCGCCTGAAGACTCGATTCCAGGGGTTGGGTTCGCGGCGATCTTCTCCTGGGGCCCAGGTTGCGCCTTTGCGTCTTTGCGCCCTTGCGTTTCCGCCGGTTCCGCGGCCAGCTTCTCCTCGATCCGGCTGATACGCACGCTCGACGCGCGCGGCGCAGAAGGCGGCGCGGCCGTCGGCTTGCTGTCCGGGCTGAGTTCCATGATCCGCCGCAGGACCCCGCGGCCCAAGCCCCGCGGCGGGACGCCCGCCTCGATCTTCGGAGCAGGCGTGGCGGCCGGTCGCGCCGCGGTGATCCCGCGGTCCGCGGCCGGCGCGTGAGCGGCCATAGGCCCGTTTGGCGCGGAATCTAGCGCCGGGGCAACCGCCGCGACGCCACCTGCTGGAATCGAGCTTGGATGAACGACCGGGAGCACCCCGCCAGGCTCCGGCGCGACCGGCTCTCCGCCTGGCGGCTGCCCCGGCGTCTTCCTCAACAGCGCCGTCGAAGAAGCTGCCGGGGTTTGCGCCGGGCCCCGGGGCCAGATGAGCGCCGGGGCGGAGGCGTAGCTCGCCAGCACCCCACCCAGCCGGGCCCGCACCTCGTCCGATTCCAGCCACGCGCCGACCGCTGCCCCGCCGAGCCGGTACACCGGCGCAGCCGCCGCGGCGAGCCGGAGCACGCCGGGCGCGCTGCCGTAGCGGCGCCAGATCGTTCGCGCCAGGGGGAAGCCTGCCTGCGGCGCTTGGCTGGCTGCGCCGGCCGGGCTTTCGGTCGGAGTCTCGGCTTCAGCTGTCACGGTTGAATCCTTCTTAGTCCGTTACGCGCGCGCCAGGCCGTGATGCGCCAGCTCCAGCGTCTCCACCGCGACCGCTGCGGAGACGGCCTGGAGGTTCGGGCCTTGCCAGCGCACCGGGTAGGCCGCGACGAAATTCCACCGGGCTGCTTCCTGCCCGGCCGCATCCAGCAGGACGATGGAGCCGTTTCGACGCTGCACGATGCCCTGGGTCACCTGGGCCAGCCAGCCTGCCAGCGCATCGGTCTCCATCAGCCCGCGCTTCAAGGTCAGGTTGACGGGATAGCGCGTCGGCCCTGCCAGCCGATGAATGTACTCGTTGAGCCCGCCTTCCCGGTAATCGTAAACCTCAATCTCCGCCTGAAGGCCGGAGACCTCGCTGAAGCCGCCGACGACCAGGTCGTCCAGCTCGACGAGGAAGTTGAAGGCAAGGAACGGATCGCTGCGTTGGCCCGGCGGCATGCTGCACTACTCCTCATTCAGCCGTTGATTGATCTTGGCGATCTCCGCGGCCCACTGCTGGCGCTCGCGATGCTCCAGTCCCATGACTTGCTCATAGGGCCAGTGGAAGTGGTACGCGACGTAGGCTACCTCCTCGAACAACCGATCCGAGGGGTAGCCGATCACCCCCCCGGGCTGCCGAGCTCCACCTCGAACTGCCCCTCGCAGTGCGGACAGGTGACCGTGATCCGATCGTACCCGGTGTCGTTG
>CAZYGI010000066.1:1861-15849 GCA_964647255.1 uncultured Anaerolineales bacterium
CCGGTAAAAGTCCTGCAGGTAGGCCAGGTCGCCGGCGAAGAGCCCCTCGATCACCTTCGGGTTGATTCGCTCCAGGTCGCCCAGCCTGACGATCACCCGGGACAGCAGGATGATCACATGATAGCCGGGGTTGGCCTGGACGCGCGGATCCTTCATCGGCGCGATCTCATCCAAGGCCGTCGCCAGGCGCATCACGCCCTCCCGGTGCAAGACGCCATCGCCGTCTATGTAGCCGCGCGGCAGGGTGAACGCGAATTCAGTTTGCAGCATCAAGCCAGCTCCAGCCTTTCATGCGCAATTTCGAGCGTCTCGATCGCAACCTCGTTGGCGGTGGCGTTGAAGGTGGGCCCGGTCCACTTGGTCGGCCAGCCCTCGAAGAAGTTCCACCGCTTCATCTCCGCGCCGGTGTCATCCGCGAGGATGATCGAACCGGATCGGCGCTCGATCTTTCCCTCGATCACCTTTGCGCGCCATTGCCACAACTCGTTCGCATCGGTCACCCCGCGTTTGAGCGAGATGTTGGCGTATTTGACGAGCCCCGGCAGCTTGCGCACAGTCGTGGCCCTGTCGGCGCCCTCACGGTACTCGATGGGATCCTGGCTGGTGTCGAGCCCGGAGCATTCCCGGAAGCCCGCAACCGTGACGCCCTCAATTTCCACCCGGAAGTTGTAGCCGCGATATGGATCGTTGCGAGACCCTACTGCCATGTTCATGCCTCCTTCGGATTCAGTCAGCGGTTGGCAGGCTGTGCGACGGCATTCGCCCGTCCGGCGCCCGCTCTGGCCGCAAGCAAGTCATCCAGCGGATGATACACGTATTCGTCCACCAGGACGCCGGCCGCGTTGTGCAGCCGCGCCCGGTCGCCGATGTTGGTCCAGACGGCCCCGGCGCGGCCCCAGAAGAGGTCGGTCGCGGTGTTCGCACCCCGTCCGGTCCAGACGCGCACCGTTTCGCCCGGCGCCAGCCGGAGCGCGGGGAAGATAAAGCGGTTGCCCGCCAGGTCGCTGAGGCTCCAACCGGCCAGCTCCTGCCCGGCATCGCCGCGGTTTCGCAATAATACGACCTCACCCGGCAAGTCCTCGCCGGCCGGGTCGTAGACGATATGGGCGATGCGCACCGCAGCCGTGCCGGTTCCGGCGGCGCCGGGCTGGCTGAGCGTCAGCCCGCCGGTGCGATGGATCACACGCACGACGATGAATTCGCCCGGGACGACCGGCGCCAGGCCGATCTCGGTGACGACCATCCCGGCGTCACGGGTCTCGGGCGGGTTGGTTTCCGCGTCGCACTTGACGTAAAACGCCTCCTGCGGCGTCCCTCCGGCCAGCGCGCCGCGGCGGTGCAGATCGCTGAAGTACGCCGTCAGGCTGCGCGTCACCCGCGCCCACAGCGCCGGGTCGTGCGGCTCCCAGACGATCTGGGGCAGCATGGCCTCGATCCAGCGGCCCGCGGTCAGGAACAGGCGGCGCACGTTGACGTACCGCCACGCGGGGTCGGCGCTGAGCGTGCGGGCGCCCCACACGCGGATGCCGCGGCCGGGAAAGGCGCGCAGGCAGTTAACCCCGGCGGGGTTCAGCCGGGCCTGGTCGGCGTCGGTCAGCCGGGTCTCCAGATCCAGCACGCCCTCCAGCACCTCATTTGCCGGCGCTTTGTGGACGCCGGTCTGCCGGTCGGTGCGGGCGAAGACCCCGGCGACGGGACCGCACGGCGGTGCGAGGCGGGTTCCCGTTGCCGCTTCGTCTCGGATAGCGATCCAGGGGTAGTACAGCGCGCCGTTCAATCCGTCGAGCGCCTGCCGCTGCGCCAGGGCCATCTCGATGTCGGCCGCCGGCAGCGCATCCAGGATGGCGAACCGTGTTCCCGAAGCCGCGCACGCGTCCAACACCTGCTGTTGAAGCGCTGTCACCTGCGCCGGACCGGCTGCCAGGTTCAGGCCGACGATGTCGGGCGCACAGACCAGATCCACGTCCGTGAGCGCCTCGATCTCGCCCAGGCCGCGCGCCAACGCCTGTGCGGCGTCGAGCGCAGGATCCAGGCGCACGACATAACACAGCTCCCCGCCGTTCTTGAAGAAACTCCGCACCGCGTCGGCCAGACAGCCGGGCATCGCACTCCCGAACCGCGCGGGAAACTGCGCCCATTCGGTCAGCGCCGCCGGGCTGTCCAGCGACCCACTCGGCGCATAGCCCAGGAACGCGGGCGTCCCCGTGCGCAGCTCACTCGGCGGCGCGGGGTACTCGTTGACCCAGCGAATCCCCGGCGTCTGATATGTCGCCATCGCGCCCCCCTGCTGGTGTATGGCCTCTTGGCGCACAGCGTATCGCTGATGGCGCACGGCTTTCCTCAATCGCCGTCAGCCCACGCTCCACGCCTACTTGCTCGGCCCGGTCCACTGGCTGATGCGGAAGATGACGAACTCGGCCGGCCGCACGGGCGCGACCCCGATCAGGGTGATCACCTGGCCCAGGTCGCGCAGCTCCGGTGGATTGGTCTCCGCGTCGCATTTGACGAAGAATGCTTCCTCCGGCGTTGTCCCGAACAACGCGCCGGCCCGCCACACGTTGGTCAGGAACGCGCCGACGTTGCGGGTGATCTTGGCCCACAGCGCGGGATCATTCGGCTCAAACACGACCCACTGGGTGCCCTCGTCAATGGACTCCTCAAGATAGATCAGCAAGCGCCGGACGGGGACGTACTTGTAGTCGAGATTGGCGTCGCCGCCCATGGTGCGCGCGCCCCAGACTTTGATGTTGCCGGTGAAGTCGCGGATGACGTTGACCCCGCTGGGGTTGAGGCCATCCTGATCGGCCTTCGTCAGACGATACTTCAGATCTAACGCGCCGCGAATCCCCTCGTTGGCCGGGGCCTTGTGCACCCCGCGTTCGGTGTCCACCCGGGCATACACCCCGGCGATATGGCCGCTGGGGCCGACGAAGATGCCGCCATCGCCCGTGGGGTTCATCAGTTTCTCGCTGGGATCGAAGACCTTGATCCAGGGGAAGTAAATGGCGCTGTACACGCTGTCCTTGGCCGTCTGGATCGAGGGCTTGGTGAAGTCGGCCGCGGTCTGCACGCCGTCCAGGATGGCGAACCGATCCTTGAGGCTTTCGCAGTGATCAATGATCGCTTCCTGGTCGGCCTTGACGGTGACGCCGGGGATGGCGACGATGGCGATTTCGTCCACGGCTGCGAAGGCTTGCAGCGCCGCGCTCAGCCCGACATCGCTGGCGACTCGCACGACGTAGCAGCGCGTGCCGCCATTGTTGAAGAAGCCGAACACCGCATGCGCCAGGGCGCGGTAACCGGCGTCAATGATGATGGGTGCGGCCGCCGCCGTGCCGGTCGCCTGCTCCGCGCCCACCAGATCGCCGAATGTCTTGACGTATTCGGACCAGTTCGTGATCAGCTTGACTTCGCCGGCTGGGGCCGGGGCAACTGTCACCGTCGTGAACTTGCCCGGCTGGCCTTTTAGCGGGGCCGGAAGCTGCACGGAATCCGGCACGATCCCGACAAACCCGGCCGTGCTGGTGCCGACCCCCGCGATCGGCTTGACTGCCGAAGGCACTTCCTCGACGTAGACTCCAGGTGACAAATACTGTGGCATCGTGTCCCTCCTTCAGTTGGGTGCGAACATGACTGACTAAGGCACCAGCGCGAAGTCCGACACGGACTCGACGCCGGCCGGGCTCAGCGTGACGGTGCGCGTGGCTGTTGCAAAGCCGCGCGCAGATACCGCAAGGTGGCGGGCGCCGGTCTCCAGGCCCGCCAGCAGATAGCGCCCCTGGGCGTCGGTGAAGGCGCGCTCGCCGCTACCTTGCACGCGCACCTCGGCCAGGACCAACGCTCCGGCGCCTTGCCCGGTGACCTGGCCGCGGAGCGTCGTGGGCGGCAAGCTCATATCCGCCGCGGCGAGGGCGATCCGCCCCTGACTGTCGCGCGTCACGGTCACCTGCGCCTGCGCCGCACCGTAGCGGCTGCCCGCGGCCGGCAGGGAGGCGCTGAACGTGTACTGGCCGTCCGGCAGGTCCAGAAAGCGGTAACGCCCGTCGGCTGCCGTGGTCGTCCGATCGGGCCGCTCGGCCAGCGCTGCCCAGCGGTCGCCGTACTGCCGCGCGTAGGCCGCCAGCCACGTGGTAAATGCGGCGGGCGCGACCGTGATCTCGACGCGCACGCCGGCAAGGGGCGCGCGCGTGCGCAGATCAGTGACCTTGCCGGTGACGGCGACCTGGTGGCGGACGATTTCCCATTGTGTCATCTGTTCCTCGAAGCTGTCATTCCTTCGTTGCTCTCAGGGCAAGCTCTGAGGCCGAGTCCCCGGTCGTAGTCAACGGCTCAGGGTGTCAGGCCGAAGGATCTCGGCGCAACCCAATGATTCTGTGCCTTACGATTCCACTCCCTGCCTGAACTTGAGCTGCTTGTCCGTCACCACCGGCCCGGTCTCGACCGGCGGCGCCGCGGCCACGCCGATTGTGACCGTGAGGTGCAGCGCGGCCTTCGGCTTGCCACCCATCGCCTGCCAGAACTCTCCCACGCTTTGCAGTAGGCCCGGCTGCAGCACGCTGGCCGGCAACGGCGGCTGCTGCCCGGCCAGGCTGCCCTGCAGGATCTCCGCGGGCAGCGTCGGGTGGCGCAGCAGCACCGCCATCACCTCACCCAGCAGCCGGTGCTCGTCCTGCGCCGGGTTCTGCGCGCTTTGGCTGGGCCAGGCGGTGACCAGGTAGGAACAATCCACCCGTGCGGGTGAGCGCTGCCGGGTCGCCGTGCCGTCGCTCCGCCGCTCGATCAGCCACTCGGTGCTGCGCAGCTCCCGGTTCTCCCGCACATCGTAGAGGAACAGGTCCAGCGCCGGCAGTTTGACCGCGGGCGGCGGGAATTGATCGTCGGGCGTGGCGAAGCTGATTGCCACCTGGCTGACGATGCTCGCTGGCAACTCGTGCTTCAGGAGTTCTTCCAGGGATTTGTCGAGATCTTGGATCATCTGATCGGCCTTCGTTTGCGCGGCTCAAGTCGCTCCGCCGGATTACGGTTTCTTCGGTTCCTTGCAGAAGCTGGCCTTCTTCCCGACGCAGTCCGTCAGCTTCTCGGTGTACTCTTGCATATCTTTCTCGTACTTGTCCATCGTGGTCTTGTAGGCGGCTTCTGCTTTTTCGTATTGTTTGAGGGTCATCCCTGGCTTTCCTGTAAACTTGGGCGGCGGTTTTTCCTTCAGTCGCTTCAGGATGTCGGCGCCATGGCTGCCCTCGTGATATTCCAGAGATGTCTTGCCGGCCGCGACGTCCTCCGGTGTCGTGCCCTTGCCATAGCCTGACGTGTCTTCGGGTTTGGCGCCTGGACCATAGGTGGTCTGGATGTCCGCCTTCGGCGCTGGTGCAGGGTCTACTGACGTGACTTTGCTGCTTTTGTACTTGTATTTTGGAGTCTCCCACTGGAGATGAAACTTAGTTTCCGCTTTGCCCGTCAGGGCCTTGTCCTCGGTCTGACCATCCGGTAACACAGTTACCGGGATCTCGCCGACCTGGAGCGCGGCGGCGCCGCTTTCACTCCGCGTGACATCCTCAGGCAGCGGCGTAGAAATCTTGGGGGGCGGTTCCTTCTCTTCTTCCTCCTCGCGCATGACCGCAGGCGGAGACCGCAGGAGCATCGAGCGGTTCACGGCCGGCGCAGGCGCTTCAATTTCCCGGTACGGCGATCTGTCATCGTCTCCGGCTTGCGGCTTTGTTCGGAGGCGCGCCGCCACCCGCTCGGCCTCCTGCTCGGCCGGGTCATCCGGCCGACTGACGGTGAGCGCACGGCCGGCCTGCGCACCGGACTGTTGCACCACGTGCGTCAGCTCATGGGCCAGCAGCTCCTGGCCGCGTGCGCTGGCCGGGTTGTGCTCGCCCTGGCGAAAGAAAATATCCTGCCCGACGGTGAATGCACGGGCCGCCAGGGCCTGGCTGAGGTGATCGGCCTGACGATCCGTGTGCACCCGCACATTTCGGAAATCGGCGCCAAAGTCGCGCTCGGCGCCGTTGCGGACTTCTCGATCAAGCGCCTGGCCGGCGCCGCGCGCCGCCTCGATGGCGGCCGCGGTCTCCGGCGCCACCAGCCCGTGCCCGGCGTCTTCTCCGGCCCGCGCCAGCAGCCGCTGCACGCCTCGGTTCCCAATCTGCCGCTGCAGATGGAGCAAGGCGTGGCTGCGCTCCCACCCCTGGCCCGATGGCGTCGCCTCGGCCAGCTCGGCATGTTGGGGGCGCGCCGGTCCGGGTTGCCGCACCTTGCTGATTTCCCCCGCAGGATAGCTTTGGACGCCCATCGCGCACCTCAAATCCATGCCGCCGCCGGAAAGGCGGGCCAACCCTGCCGGGCCTCACGGCCCTTGCAGGCCGCCGGGCACCGATTTCAGCGCCTTCGGGTCAATCTCCTCGTTGAAGACGATTCGCGCGCCTTCGAGCACGCTCGGCTTGACCGGATTGTCCGGGAGCCAACCCATCTTCTTTGCCGCCTTCTGTTTGAGCCAGTGCCGGCCGTCTGCCGTGCTGTTCCGATCCACCACCAGGCCGTTCTCGTTCTCCGCGATCATGATGTCGCGGCTGCCCAGGCCCAGGAAGCCGCTGCTGGTCATGGCAAGCCGCGGGAAGTTCAGGGCGCCGATGCTGGGATTTTCCTTCAGCAGCTTGTTGCGCACGATCTCGCTTAAGCCGACGATATGCGCCGACTCGATTTTGACATCGTTCTCCGGCCGCTGCGGATCAATCTTAATCTCCAGGTCGAGGACGCCGGCAGTCTCCGGCTCGACCAGATTCATATTGGTCCCCTCTTTGCCGGCGGCAACATCCTCAGGCGTCGGAGCGATCGTGCCCAGCTTCGCCTGCGCCTGGTACAAGGCCCACTTTTCCGTGGATTCCCGGTACTGTCCGTCAAAGGCGGCTTCTTGTTGAGCCTTGACTTCCTTCAGTAGTTTTTGCGCCCGCTTGATGCGCGGGTCGGCCTCGCCGGCCGCGGCCGGCGCAGATGCCGACGGCTTGCGCAGCTCCGGTTTGGTCGCCGTCAGGAACGTCTCCTGCGCATCGGCGCTGGCGCGTTTGATCGCAGCGCGCTGCGATTCGATGAAGGTGTCCACCGCCGGCGTCTTCACCTCGGTGAGCTTGCCCACCTGTTTCTTCGCCTCGTCGTCGCCGGAAGATTTCGCCTTGTCAAAGATCAAATCCACACCATCCTGCAGGAGCTTGACTTTGTCGTCGGCAGGGAGGCTTGGATCACCTGTGATCGCTTTCTTGATGGGGTCGCGCAGCAGGGGGCCGAAAAGCTGGCCGATCACCGCGGACGTCACCTCGGCCAGGATGCTTGCGACCAGGTTGGATGGCTTTTCCGGCACGCCGAGGTCCTTTTCGAGCCGATTCAGCGCATCGTTCTGGTTCAGCAGCATGATCTGATATTGCAGCCAGACCGCATCCAGCGTATCCTCCAACGCCTGGTTGAATTCGGGAGGCTCCTTCTTCTCATCTTTCTTCTCCGGCGGTTTCTCGGCCTTCTTCCGATCCATCAGCGCATCCGCCGTGGCCGGGTCCACGGTGGATTGCGGCGGAACGCCGATGCTGGCCTGGTATTCCTGAAGCACGCCGTCTGTCTTCGGGCCGAACATGCCGTCCACGTTGAGCCCCGCCAGCATCTTCTCGTTCAGCTTGGTCTGCAGCAGCTTGACCCGCGGCCGGCGTTCCCAGGTGCCGTAGTCGAGGCCATCCCCGCGAGTGAGGCCGACCAGCGGATTGCCCTCGGTCGTCGGCGGCGCCTCGGCCGTTTTGCCATCGCCGTTGTCCGGCAAGACCCCAGACAGGTCGCGTGCCTGCGCCGGCTGCGTTTCTGCCCCGCGCGCCGCGTCTTGCAGCGTGGCCGGGTCATCCACTAACCGCTGGACGCGGCGGTTGCCCCAAACTTGTTGTAACTGCAGCATCGGGTGCGCAACGACCGGCGCGCGGCCCGGCGGCGCCATCTCCCGGCGCTGAACCGCGGCCCCCATCAAATCGTGCTGCTCCAAAGCAAGACGGCTCATCTGATCCGCTCACTGAACTGGTCATCCGCTACGACCTGGCCCATCTTCTGGTACTCCCGCTTGGTCGCGTGAAATAAGTGCCTCATCGTCACGGCCTGCCCATCATCCGCGGCCAGGAACGCCGCGGCGACCGCGATGTTGCGGATGTTCCCGCCCGCGATCTCGAACCGCTCGGCCATGAGGCGCAGATTCAGTTCCGGGCTCCGCGGGGTCTCGGCCGGCCAGATTTGCTCCCAGATGCGGCGGCGGTCCGCGGCCGCGGGGAAGGGGAACTCCACGGTGAAGTGCACCCGCCGCACGAACGCGTCGTCCATATTCTTGCGCAGGTTGGTCGCCAGGATCACGACCCCTTCGTACTCGTCCATCTTCTGCAGCAGGTAGGCGATCTCGATGTTGGCGTAGCGGTCGTGCGCGTCCCGCACCTCGCTGCGCTTGCCGAAGAGCGCGTCGGCCTCATCGAAGAAGAGGATGGCGTTGCTCGTGTCCGCCTCGGCGAAGATGCGCGCCAGGTTCTTTTCGGTCTCGCCGATGTATTTGCTGACCACGCCCGAGAGGTCAATCTTGTACAGATCCAGCCCCAGCTCACCGGCGATGATCTCGGCGGCCATGGTCTTGCCCGTGCCCGATGGCCCGGCGAAGAGCGCGTTGACGCCCTTGCCTACCGCCAGCTTGCGGTCGAAGCCCCAGTCGTCGTACACCTGCGCCCGGTATTTGACGCTGTTGCAGAGCTCGCGCAGTTGCGCCAGCCGGTCGGCGGGCAGCACGATGTCGGTCCAGGCGTAATGCGGCGTGATCTTCTGCGCCAGGGAAGCCAGCTTGCGGTTCGAGTGCAGCCGGCTCGCCGCATAGAGGTCGCGGGACGTGATGTGTCCGTTGGCAGGATCGCGCCAGCGGGCCAGGTTGGCTGCCGTGGCCGCCGCGTCGCGGATCTGGCCCCCGCTGAAACGGAATTGGCTCGCAATGGCCGGCAGCTCGGCGGGCGCTTCGGCCCCCAGCGCCGCGCGCCACAACCCTAGCCGTTCGGCCGCGGCCGGCCGCGGCAGCTCGAGGCGCAGGAACGGGGTGTCTCGCAGCGCGTCCGCTGGCTCCCAGGTCGCCTCGCCGGCCAGGAAGATGATCCCGCCGTGCGCCTCGAGCGCGGCCAGGAAGCGCGCCAGGTTGCGGCGTTGATCCTCGGCCAGGAGCGCGTCCAGCGCCTCCCAGTACAGCGCGGCCCCCTGGAGCGACGCCTCCCGGAGGGCCAGCTCGACAAGCGTCTCGAAGGATTTCGCTGCTTCGTCCAGGACGCGCGGACCGTCCATCACGAGGAGCTTCAGTCCGATCTCGCGGCACAGCGCCTCGGCCAGCGTCTGCTTGCCCACGCCGTACGGCCCCTGGAAGTAAAGCACGCGATGCCCGGACCGGGCCGGATCTCGCACCAGTGCTGCCAACCGGTGGGCGATCTCCGGGGGCAAGGACAGATCTTCGAGCCGGGCGGCCGGGATGATCCGCTGCGCATAGGGGAGCAGCCGCGCGTCCGGCTCGTCCGCGTCCAACAAATAGCGGACGATGCGGTCATCGGCCTTGAGATACCGGGCGAGCAGGGGCGGTCGCGGCTGCGCCGGATCATCGAACAGCTCCACCAGCCGATGCGCGATCAGGGGCGCAGGCGCGGCAAAGCGGCCAAGCGCTGCCAGCTTCTCTGCAAACGTGGCGGAAAGGAGGTTGAGGATCAGATCAACGCTGGGCCGTTTCCTGGTGACGTCATCCTGGAGATAGGCGTACAGCCGCTCGTAGCGGAGATCCAGCTCGGGCGCCAGGCACAGGAGCAGGGCATCGCGGTCGAAGGGGGTCAGGCCGAAGAGGCGGGACAATTCATCGAGCCGCAGCACGATCCCGCGGCGGGCGCTGTCAGTCGAACGCTGGCGGATCTCCGCAGCCATGCGATTCAATGCTCGCCGGACATCGGCCCGGCTCGAGGCCAACGGGGCGCTCGCCCAGGCCGGCAGCCCGGCGGGGCGCGCCAGAAGGGCGTCCACCTCCTGTTCGGGGATGTAGAGACCCTGAAATTCGTCGGCGCCGCCGTGGAGCTGGCGTGCGCGCTGCACTTCGGCCTGGATCAGCAGATCGAGGCGCGCCAACTCGGCAAGCAGATGTTGTTGCGATGAGCCGTAATGTTCCACCGATCGTCCCTCCCCTGGCGGTGCGGACGATACACGGCAAACACAAGATCAGAATCGGGTGGACAACACGACCCGGGGCTGGCGCGCCGGTAGCTGGTACGCGGGAGGAGGCTGGCAGCGATGAATGAGCGTGATGTAATGTTTGTCTGGCAGTCGAACGACTTTTCCAGTCCACGTCGTCTGAAGTCCGCCTGGGCTTTGGTCGTAACGACTTCGGTCGTTGGCGCTGGACCGAACGACTAAAGTCGTTACTACGAGCCCTGGACGTACCTACGCTCGGATGGGTTAGTTCGTTATTTGTGCGCGTACTATACCGCTATTTTATGCTAAAGTCAATGATATTTTGGAATCCTACTTCCAAAGCAGCGAGATTTCCGGACGGGGCTGAGGCTAAACAAACAGGGTTTGGGATCGCGTGGCGGCCCCAAACCCTGCATCGCGTGACGGGAACCCGGTCGCGGCAGTTACTTTTTGCGGTCGGCCCCGGCGGCAGGAGGAACCCGCAGCGGTTGGAGCAAGCGCCGCCAGCCAGCCCGGAGATTGTTTCGCCGCAGTTGCCAGGTGCCGACGATGCCGTAGGGCAGGAAGAGCACCAGCAGGATGTAGACCGCGCCGATGATCAGCGGCCAGCGCGGCCCAAAGGTGTCGTTCAGCCAGTAGCCGAGCAGTTGAATGACGCCTGCCCCCAAGATTGGACCCACCAGGGTTCCAACGCCACCAATGATCGTCATCAGCAGCGCGCTGATCGTCGTCTCGACGCTCAGTACATCCGGGGTGGCGTTCAGGTTCCATAGCGCGTTGGCCAGCCCGGCCAAAGCGGCCATGACGCCGGACAGGGTGACGGCCACCAGCTTGTACACGAACGTGTTGTAGCCGATCATCTGGGCGCGGGCCTCGTTCTCGCGGATCGCCACCATCACCCGGCCCGGCGGCGACTCCACCACGCGGCGCGCGATGAGATACATGATGACGCAGAAGGCCAGCGCGAGGAAGTAGAAGGTCAGGCGCTGGTCCGTGGGGTTCATCCACGCGGGCACCTGGATGCCGTGCAGCCCATCCTCGGCGCCCGTGATGTCCCGCAGGTCGGTGGCCTGCACCAGGATGAAGAACATCTGCGCAAAGGCCAGCGTGGCCATGGTAAGGTAGACGCCGCTCACCCGCAGCGACACCACCCCGATCAGGATGCTCTGCACGACGGCGACGCCGATCACTGCCAGCACCGTCGGCCCCAGCGACCACCCCGCGTGCTTGAGCAGGATGCCGGCGGCGTAAGCGCCTGCGCCGAAGAACATGGCGTGGCCGAAGCTCAGGATGCCGGTGTAACCCATCAGCAAGTCGTAGCTCATCGCATAGACGGCCAGGATGAAGACCTGGATGAGCATCCCTTGCCAGAACTTGGGTGTGCCCGCGGTCACGGGCTGGCCGGTCAACAGCGCCAGGATGAACGGAAATGCGGCCAGGAGCAGCAGGACGACCGGGCCGAGCCAGTTGCGGGAAGCCAGAGAGCGGATTTTGTTCACGGGCGATCCTCCTAATCTTTCTTCCCAAACAGACCCGCCGGCCGCACGAGGAGCACCAGCGCCATGATCAGCACCGTGGAAGCCCGGGCGATCGAGGGCGACATGCGCAAGACGCCGTCCATCCAGGGCAGGTGGATGCCGGAAAGGACGAGTTGGTCGCCGAAGGCGCGGGCCAGCCCCACCAGCAGCGCGCCGACCGCTGCGCCGACGTAGTTGCCCATGCCGCCGATGACCACTGAGATGAAGCCCTGAAGCTGGACCTCAAGGCCCAGGCCCAGGTTCACGCCGAGGAAGGGCGCCGCGGCCACACCGCCCAGCGCCGCCAGCCCGCAGCCGATGGCGAAGACCAGCGTGAAAACCCGCTGCACGTTGATCCCCAACGCCTGCACCATCTCGCTGTCTTGCACGCCTGCGCGGATGATGATGCCAAGCCGCGTCTTCTGCAGCAGGAGCGCGATGGCGATGAAGATCACCACGCCGAGGAAGATGATGAACAGGCGGTAGCTGGGGAAGGGCCGGCCCAGCACGTTGATTGACTGGCAGTGATCGTTGAACCAGGACCACAGGGTCGGCGACGGGCAATCCTTGCTTGAGCCGTTGAAGAACGCCGGGATGTCCATGTAAAAGCCGACCGTTCCCCACACGCTCTTGACCAGCTCGCTGCCGACGTAGCTCAGGCCCAGGGTCAACAAGAGCTGGTAGTAGACCCGGCCATAGAGCGGGCGAATCAGCGAGGACTCGACCAGTGCGCCCAACCCGGCGCCGGCCAACAGGCCCATCACCAGCGCCAGCACGAAGCGCAGGTTGGATGAGATGCCCAGCAGGAAGGCCTCGCCCGGCGTACGGAGGGGGATGAGCAGGAAGGCGGCCGCGGCCAGGATGAGACCCACCAGCGCGGTCGGCCACCGGGTCCGCTGGCGCACCTCGGCCGCGCCGACCCGGCTCAGCCCGAGGCCGAGGCAGAGGCCGGAGAGGGCCAGCAGGATGATGCGCGGCAGGTAGGCTGCGGCTGCCTCCTGCGCGAGCTGGGTTGCCACCGCGCCGCCGGTTGCAGTGGCCGTGGCCGCCACCAGCTTCTCCAGGTTGAAGCCGCGCACGCCGAACACCAGCAGCACCAGGGCCAGCAGGAAGGCCAGCGCCAGGAAAGCGACGTCTTGCCAACGCAGCTTGAAGCGCGCCGGCAGCAGACTGCCCAGCCAGCGCCCGGCCTGCGCCCCGCCCAGCAGGGCCAGCGCGAACGGCAGCGCGTTGAGGATCAGCCGCGGGTTGGCGTAGGCTGTGAAGCCGACATAGGCGCCGATCATGAACAACGTGCCGTGGGCAAAGTTGAGCACATCCATCAGCCCGAAGATGAGCGACAGCCCGGAGGCCACCAGAAAATAGAGCGCACCGAGGGTCAGGCCCGACAGCAGGATGCTCGCTGTCACCTTTGGCTCGTAGCGGTTCATCATCCAGATCAGCACCAATGCCACAATGAGCAGGGTGACGAGGAGCGGCCGGTTCTTGCGCAGGAAGTTGATCATGGGGTCACTCCTTTGCGGGCGCCTGGGATGTGCCCACGTACCCTGCTCCCAGGTACTTTGCGATCAGCGGACGATTCTGCACCAGATCCACCATCCGGCCCGCGTTGACCGACTGGCCGTCGTCAATGATGTAGTAGCGGTCGGCGAGCTGCGCGGCCATGCGGAAGTTCTGCTCCACCAGCAGCACGGTCGCGTGCGTCGCCAGCTGGCGCAGCGCGGCGACAATGGCTTCGATGATGATCGGCGCCAGCCCTTCGCTGGGCTCGTCAATCAGCAGCAGCCGATTCTCCGGCACCAGGGCCCGGGCGATGGCAAGCATCTGCTGCTGGCCGCCGGAGAGCTGGCCGCCGGGCAGGCGGTAGAAACGTTTGAGGTCCGGGAAGAGCTCAAAGATCAGGTCGCTGCGCCGGGCGAGATCTCCTTTGGCGCGCTCCGCGATTTTGAGGTTTTCCTCGACCGTCAGCGCACGAAAGATGGCGCGATATTCGGGCACGTAGCCGATGCCGCGGGCTGCGATCTGGTAGGCGGTCTTGCCCTGGATCGGCTCGCCGGCGTAGACGATCGTTCCTTCGCGCGGCGGGTTCAGCCCCATGATCGAGCGCAATGTGGTGGTTTTGCCCGCA
Source organism: uncultured Anaerolineales bacterium (assembly GCA_964647255.1). Taxonomy (GTDB): domain Bacteria; phylum Chloroflexota; class Anaerolineae; order CG2-30-64-16; family CG2-30-64-16; genus CAWJEL01. The sequence continues at coordinate 15,719 of CAZYGI010000066.1, forward strand.
CCGTTGCGGCCCAGGAGCGCGGTGATGCTGCCCTGCGGCACGGTCAGCGACACGCCTTCGAGGATGTGGAACTGGCCGATGAAGGTGTGGATGGCGTTGACCTCAAGAATGTTCGTCATGCTGAGACTCCC
>CAZYGI010000066.1:15884-17142 GCA_964647255.1 uncultured Anaerolineales bacterium
GCGGTCGGAGATGTTCATGACGATGCTCATGTTGTGCTCGACCAGGATGATCGTCTTGTTGCCCCGGGCGCGGATGCGGGCGATCATCTCGACCAGCGCCGGCACCTGTTCCGAGGCCATGCCGGCCGTCGGCTCATCAAGCAGCAGCACCTGCGGATCGCCCGCCAGGATGATGGCGAGCTCCAGCTTGCGCTTGTCGCCGTGCGGCAGCACCGCCGCGGGCAGGCCGGCTTTTTCCACCAACCCTACTTCCTGCAGCGCCTGCAGCGCCTGCTCTCCGTAGCGGCGGAAACGACTGGCCGGCGCCCACATTTTGAGGTTATCACGGCCCAGCGCCTGGCTGGCGAGACGCACGTTCTCCAGCACCGTGAGGTTCGGGAAGACGTTTGTGATCTGGAACGAGCGGCCAATGCCCAGGTGGGCCATGCGATGCAGCGGCAGGTTGGTGATCTCGCGGCCGCGCAGGAACACCTGGCCCGACGTCGGCTTGAGGTAGCCGCTGATCAGGTTGAAGAGCGTCGTCTTGCCCGCGCCGTTTGGGCCGATGATGGAATGCATGGCGCCCTTGGCAACCTGCAAGTCCACGCCATCCACCGCGTGGAGGCCCCCGAAGTGTTTCGCCACCTGGCGCGTCTCGATAATCGTGTCGGCCATAAGCCCGCACCGCCTTTCGGAATGGAGTTCAGGGCCCATCCCTTTCAAGTATAGCGATCCTGCCCGTTATCTGTCATTCTGAGCGGGCTAACGAGTCAACATACGACGCGGTAAGCCATTAGCGAAGAATCTCGGCCATGGGTGACAAGATTCTTCGCTGGTGTCTCACCATAACGAGTGTTGAGCGGTCAACTCGCTCAGAATGACGAGCTCTATCTTCCTGCTCCCATCTTGGGAGCAGGAAGATGACTACTTGCAGCGGTTCAGCTCCGCCGGCACGGCGCACGGCGGGGCGGTCTCCTCCGGCTTGAAGAGCGTCACCAGTTCAAAGAACTTGTAGTCCTTGTCGGTGGTGTTGAGCAGCTTGACCAGCGTCATGGGCTGCAGCAGCGCATGATCCGAGGCGCGCACCTCGTAGTCGCCCTTCGGGCCTTTGAACTTCATGCCTTCAAGAGCCGCGACCAGCTTATCGCCATCGGTGTCGCCCTTTGTCGCCTCGATCGCCTGCTTCGCCATGACCGCGCAGTTGAAGCCGGCTTCAGCCCACAGGTCCGGCGGCACCTGGAAGCGCTTGATGTGCTCCTCGGTCAGGTATTTGTTTTCC
>CAZYGI010000066.1:17152-20112 GCA_964647255.1 uncultured Anaerolineales bacterium
GATGGCGTCGGCGTAGCCTTTCGCCAGGGTCTGGTTGTCGCCCATGCCGGTGGCGACGGCCATCTGCTTGAAGACGCCCATCTGCGTCATCTGCTGGAACATGGGCACGAAGCCCGAGCCCGACCAGGTCACGATCAGGACATTGGCTTTCGAGTCCAAGATCTGGTTGATGTAGGGGGTGAAGTCGGTCGTGTCGGGCGGGACGAAGACGGCGCCAGCGCCCTTATCGTCGCCGTTCACGGGGAACTTGCCGCCGGCGGCCTTGACGATCTTGTAGAAGCCTGCCGCCGACCCCTGGCCGAACGCATTGTCCTGCGAGATCTGGATGAAGTTTTCGCCGAGCTTGACCAGCGCGGCGCCCATCGTCAGAGCATCCTGGATGTTCTGGCGGCCGCAGCGGAAGACGTACTGGTTGAAGTTGGCGCCGGTGATCGCATCGGCGGCCGCGGGGCCGGCGATGTACACCTTCTTGTTCTGCGCCGCGACGCCGCCGACCGCCAACGCGGTCGGTGAGCTGGGCACGCCGACCAGCAGCTCGGCGCCATCCTTCTCGATCGCCTCGCGCGCCAGCGTGGACCCCGTGTCGGGCTTGCTGGCGGTGTCCTTCAGCACAACCTGGACCGGCCGGCCGGCGATGACGCGGGTGCCGTTGGTCGCGTAGTCGAGGCCGATCTCGAAGCCGCGCTCGAACAGCGGGCCGTAGATCGCCAGGCCGCCCGAATCATCGGTCAGCTCGGCGATGACGAGCGGCTTGCCGGTCGCGGCCGCGGGCTCCGGGGCCTTGGTCGGCTCGACCGGGGCTGCGGTGGGTTCCGGGGCTTTGGTCGGCTCAACCGGAGCCTTGGTCGGCTCGACCGGGGCCGCGGTGGGCGCTGCCGGCGCCGGCGCGGGTGTGGCCGCGCCGCCGCAGGATGCCAGCAACATGGCAAACACGGCGATCAGGCTGATGATGAACCATCTGTTGGTACGCATGTGTCTCTCCTCCGATTTGGGTTGGTAAGTTGGAAAACCGGTAGACTGGTCAACGGGTCAATTGGTATCCGGGGTTCAACCACCTCCTTTCCCCTGCTGTTCCAGGAAGCCGAGCACCAGGCTATTGAAGGCCAGCGGAGCTTCCCAGCAAACTGCGTGGCCCGCGCCCGGGATGATCGCATAGGCCGCGCGCGGTATCTCGCGGGCGATGAGGTCGGCGTAGGCGCGCGGCTTGAGGTTGTCCTCTTCGCCCACCAGCAACAGCGTCGGCGCGGTGATGCGGTGCAGCTCAGCAGTGATGTTCAGCGCGAGGAAGGCCCGGCAGAGCTCGGCCACCGCAGCGAAGTCGAGCGTTTCATAGCGGCTTCTGGCCTGGGCGAGCGCGGCCGGGTTGGCCGCGATCCAGCGCTGGCTGAAGTTGAACGGATAGGTCGCGGCGAAGAAGAGTTCCGGATCGCGGCGTTCTGCGGCCGCCAGCCACATCTCGGCGATGCCGGCGAGCACCGGGTCCACCTGGCTCACCGCCGAGGAGAGCACCAGGCTGCGCGTGCGCTCCGGGTATTTCAGTGCGAAGACCATGCTGATTTCTGCGCCGTAGGAGATGCCCGCGATGTGCGCCTGCTGAATGCCCAGCGCGTCGAGCAGCGCGGCCAGGTCGTCGGCGTGCTGCGCCATGCTGTACGGCCCGACGGGGTGTTCGGACTGCCACTGGCCGCGGCAGTCGTAGCGCAGCACGCGGTAGCGCCGCGCAAAGGCCGGGACCTGGTAGCCCCAGCTCGCCGTGCTCATCAGGATGCCGTTCGACAGCACCAGAACGTCGGCGCCGGCGGGGCCATCCAGCTCGTAGTAGAGCCGGCAGCCGTTTGCGGTGATCCCGAACGGACGGGATGATATTTTAGGCATGTTCCAGATCCTTCACCAAGACGAGCGACTCGCCCTCGCAGACGACCCGTCCGCCGGCGGTGCAGGTTCCCCGCAGGTTCACGAGATCCTTTTCGGGGCGCAGCCGCACGATCTCGACGCGGGCCGTCACCTCCTCGCCCGCATAACACGGTGCGGGGAAGGCCAGCCGCTGCTTCAGCCAGTTGGTGCCGCGGCCCGGCAGCCGCGTCCCCAACTGGAAAGAAAAGAGCCCGCCGAGGAGCCCGCCCGGCACGCGCAAGCCAGGCCATCCCTGGGCCTCGGCGTATGCGACATCGCTGAAGGCCGGATTCGTGTCGCCGGACAGGCCGCGATACTCCTGCAGGTCGGTTTCGCTGAAGGTGCGGACGATCTCGGCCGATTGGCCCAGCGCCAGCCATTTTAGAGCCGGCGCCGACGATCCCATCCCCGGCCCTTCCTCTGCGAGAGGCGGGAAGTCAGGGGAGAAGTTCACCACCGTCCGCCCCTGGCAGGCGACCGAGCCGTCCGGCCGGGTGATGACGGTGCTGATATCGGCGAAAGACCCTTCGCTGGAGATGTGGCGCATCCCACCTTGACTGTTCGGCCCGCTCTGGGTGACAGGAAGATGATGTGGATAGACTGACATGACCTCTAGCCTTACTTCAACTTCCTCGCCGGTGTAAGTGGGCGTGACGAATATCAGCTCCTGTTCCCGCTGGACGAAGCCCGGCCCGAGCGCGTCGGTCAGCGCACGACAGATGGTGCTGTAGAGCAGCATTCCGTGGCAAACGGTGCGGCCGAAGCGTGTGCGGGCGGCGAACGCCGGATCCACATGGATCGGGTTGTCGTCGCCGCTCAGCGCCGCAAAGCGGTCGAAGTCACGCTGGCTGAAGGTGCGATACAGTGTGGCGACTGCGCCAGGTTGAAGTTCCATAAGCTCACTATCCACACCTGTTCAACCCTTGCTGTACGCGGTACATCCAGGCGTAGATGCGACCGGCGTTCGTAGTAGCGACTTTAGTCGCTGGCGCTGACCGCAACGACTGAAGTCGTTACTACCAAAACCTCGGCAACGACTGAAGTTGTTACTACCAAAACCTCGGCAA
>CAZYGI010000067.1:0-6216 GCA_964647255.1 uncultured Anaerolineales bacterium
ACTTATTCAAGACGAATTCACGCGGATCGCGCCCAATTTACGCGGCCGCCTACAGCGTACTTCGCAACTTCTCTGTAGTCCCCGGTCAGGGTCAGTTTGCTCAATTCTTCCAGATGGTTGACAAGATCGGTTCTACCAATAACCACTGCCGCTTGGCTAGCTAACGATGCAAGCAAGTTCGCGTCATCGTCCGTGAAAGCGTTAGCATGTTTGCTCTTTGCTACAATAGCTCCGATAGTCTGCTCCTCACGCCGCAGTGGAACAGCCAACTCAGATCTCGTTTCAAAGCCAGCAGTCGCTAGGTGTCGAGGATCTGAGGTTACATCCGCAATGTTCTGCGTTTGCCCTTCTTGAATGACCCATCCCGTGATGCCTTCACCGATCTCCCGCACGCTGGCAACCGATTTGACTGGCAATCCTATGTAATCCACCAGAACTAACTTCCTGGTGGTGATATTCATCAAGTACAACCACCCGGCTTCGGCCCCTACTAATTCTAGCCCGCGCGATAGAATTTGACGGACAATTGCCTGCTCCTCATATGTCCCGGTGAGCACTCGATTTACGCCGCCCAATACTTGCATCTGGCGGCCTAGTTCTGCACTTCGGTAAGCCTCAACGGCATACCGAGCAAATGCCGGCAAAATCACGCCGGACCAACGCAGCCAGTCATCAGAGTCAAGTTGGAGAGGCTGGTATGTGTAGCTATCTATTAGGCCTACAGTCCGCTCATCATGAACCAGCGGGATTGAAATAAGGGATACCCACCCGTGCTCCTTGGCATACTCTCGGTGAAGATAGTGTGGCGCCAGTCTTGGGTTTTGCACATCCTCTAGTAGCAGAGGCCGTCCGCCAGCAAGATGTTCCTGGGTCTTTGGGTTGTCGAGTTCCAGGAAAGCGTTCTGCCGGTATTCTGGTGTTGGATCCTTGTTACCATCCCAGGCAACAACTTTCAAGATCTGCTGACGCTTGTCTAGTCGCCAAACCAAACACATGTCTGATCTCAGCATCTGGCGGACATCTTGAGCCATTCGGCGGAAGATGGCTTCCTGCTCGGCCAAGCTACGCAGGATATTTACCAACTCGACACGATCCAGCGGCTTGCGCAGGTAGCGGTAAGCTCCCTGTGATGGTGCTTGCACACCGCTCTCGGGATCCAGCCCGGTGAAGACGATGACCGGTAACTGCGGATGTCGTTCCCGAATCTCCTGAAAAACCTGGCGCCCGGACATTTCCTCGGCTTTCAGAACGTAATCCAGCAAAACAGCTGTATAATCTTGCCGCTCGGTTCTCAGGTGCTCAACTGCTTCATGGCCATTGGTGAATGACGCTACCTCGAACTTGGCCTCTGTTCGAAGGTAACGGGTCAGCGCCTTCAACTCCCCTCGGTCATCGTCTATCAGAAGAACTCGAATGTCTGTCATTGTGCCCCTCCCCTTGACGCGAACGACGGCAGTTCCAATGCAAAAGCGCTGCCTACAAACCGCAAACTACCCACAAGCCGAAGTCGGCCTCGCATAATCTCAGTCAGATTACGACAGATGAAGAGTCCCCACCCATGACCCTTGTCTCGGGTTGTCGCATCCAGCACGAACAGGTGCTTTTGATCCGGATACCGAATGCCAGGACCAGTGTCTATCACCAGAATCTGGATGGGACAAGCGGGATTGGTCTCTAGCCGGCGCGTCTGGATGATGACCTGTCCCTTTTGTAGCAGTACGGATTCATCCGGCCTCTGTTTGGAAAGCTCGGCCATAGTCTCTCGCTGCCGTCCGATCTGCTGAATAGCATTCAGTACAAGGTTGAGCAATATCTGTTCCAGGCGAGATGAAATCGCACGGGCAGGAGGCAAATCACCTGCCTTAATATAGATTGCAACTTCTGTCTCTTCCGCCAGCTTGTTCAGCTGCAGTCTTACTTTTTCAACTACAGCATTCACATCTACAGCTTCCCAATTTTCCTTAGCTATCTGAAGATACGCATCCGCCAGATCGCTCAGTTCTTGCGTGCTTTCACGTAGTTCCTCTACAATCTCTTGCGCTTCTTGCAACCCGCTTGACCGTTCAGTGGGGTTGGTTGGATTGCTCGCTTCCTTCAGGACCTTAGGCAGTGACTCAACCAGCGTCCCCAGCGTAGGCAGCTTATTTGCCAGTTCATGCATCAGACTGCCTATTAACAACCCTCGAGAATAGCGCACCTCGTAGCGTTTCATGAAATCGAAAAATGCAGATCGCTCCAAGGCTACCTGCAGGAACCGGACTGCCAGTCGAGCATTGTCAAGATCCTCCAACTCGAATCGAGGTCTGTTCTCGTCAAATAAGAACAGGGCATGGCGAGTCTCCAGATCTGGAATTGTCAAAGGCAGGCCAAAGCAAGATTGAAAAGGCAGAACCTCATAAAGACGTTCGAATCGCGGATGACGTCGGCGAATCAGAGTGTTGATCTCGTAGTAGGGTTCTTCATCTTCAACCACGTTCTGAACTGGGCTGTAATAGAGTCTGTCCAGAAGATGTCTTTGGGTGTTCTCTTCCAATATTGGATCTGCAGCAACAACAGAGACTTCCTTTTCGTTGGAATCCACTTTGAACACAATGGCCTGGGATGTCCGAGCCTGCAATCTCAAACGGTGGAGCATGAGCTGAAGCGTTTCCTCCAATGAACGCTGGGCGAACGCCTCCATGCCTAGATGGCGGATGAAGTCACCCCTGTGGATGTCTGTTTTTTCGCCCGCCTGACGAGACTGTCCATTGCTGCCACGCATTTGCTCTACACACTGGAGAATAGATACAAAGCCCTGATCTTTCAGCACAAAAACGCAGTTCCCGGGCAGTTTTTCATCGGCCGCAGGGTCGTGGCTCATGAAAACAATCACTGAGTGAGGTTGAATGGTCCTCAATTGATCTACGATCTCAAGCGCGTTTTCGGCTGGTAGGTTGACGTCTATGAGGATCAGATCGTAACCGATCTCTTCCTTTACCTTTCCCAAAGCTTCTTTTCCCGATTCAGCGCAGTCTACTCGTATCTTAAGAGTCTCTTGAATACGCCTGCCCATCTCACCTCGATCGGCTTCGCTGTCTTCGATGATCAAGACCGACTCTAGCTTTGTCATCACAGGGTACTGCTGCCGAACCAGGCGCATATCCGGCAGGCTCGTTTCTTCCGCTTCTGCCAGATTGTGCCTGGTCTTATCAGTAGCGGCTGTAGTGTTTTGCTTTTGCGTGGACACTATGCTGCCAAACAGCTCAATTTGAAAAAGATTACGTTCCTTCGGCGTAAACAAACTCAGTTGTCGCAACCACTCAGTCAGACTGATTTCAATTTCCTTCCGCTCAGAGTTGATCTCGGTGATAACTGCCTGAACCTCATCCCCAACAGAAAGAATGGTATCTAGCTGCGCGTTGGGCAACATGGGGATAGCTTGATGCCGCGCCAAAGCATTTACTCCTGGCACCAGTTGCACAAACGCCCCAAAGCGGCTAAGCTGAACGACTTGGCCCTGCACCAATTGATTCTTCTGAAAGCGCTCTTCTATCCTTTCAATTTTCCAAGGATCGCCCAAACGTAAGCTTAGGCGCATATAGCGCGCTTCGCTGCTACCGAGAACTTTGGCTGTCAGCAGCTTGCCGATATCGGGCAAAGAGGGCTTATGGTTTGCCCGCTGATCCCATGACAGCTCCTGACGTCGGATAAACCCCAGACGATTTGTATACTCATCGTCCAGGATCCGGACTTTCACGCCAGTGCGACTGGCTTCCACTACGATGACTTCGACGGTATCCATCATGCCACTTTATCCATTGATCGCTGCAGAATCAGGGATGGAGGAACGACCGGGGCAAGGAGAGGACGATACTTCCAGTCTCGAATGAGAGACTCTGGCAGAAGTGCATACGCGATGACACACTTCGAGAACAAAGCAGCAAACGCATGACAAATCTGTGCGCTCAAACTAGTGGGAACAGAGTAGCACTCGCGGTTTGAGAGGTTGTGAGCCTTGACAGGATTCACCATTGATGTCTGGCTCCAGGTGTGGGAGAGATAAGAGTTGATTGTGTCAGATCGGAAAGAGCATTTGTACTACTGAGTCATCTACTCTGACAATGTAATATTATATACGTATCATGTTGCGCCTGACAAGTCACCATGAATGGCCGTATTACTGGCGTCGTAATCTTAAGGTTGTGAAACGACGGGGATCTTATCTTCTCCTCACCACCACGCACGTCACATCGTCCGCCGGCTCCGTGTCGCCCGTGAACGCGGCCAACGCGGCCATCAGCGCAGCGAGCAGCGCGTCCGCCGGCTCGCCGCCGTGCGCCGCGACGATCTCCCGCAGCCGGCCCTCGCCGAACTCTTCGCCGTCCGCGTTGAGCGCGTCGGGGATGCCGTCGGTGTAGAAGATCAACGCATCGCCGGGCGCCAGGTCGAGCCGCTGCTCGCCGAGCGTGATCCCCTCGAATGTGCCCAGGATGATCCCGCGCTGGCTGAGCTCCGTCACGCTTCCGTCCGCGCCCGCACCGGCCGCGCGGTAGAGCAGCGGGGGGTTGTGCCCCGCGTTGGCGTAGATCAGCCGCCCCGTCTCGGTCTCCAGCACCGCATAGACCGCGCTCAGAAAGACGCCATCGGTGTGGCTGTCCTTCAGGATCAGCTCGTTGGCCTTCATCAGCGCGGAGGCGGGGCCGCGGCCGCTCATCGCGGTGGTGCGGATGATGGTCCGGCTGAGCGCCATGAAGAGCGCCGCGCCCACCCCCTTGTCGGCCACGTCGGCGATCACGATCCCCAGCCGTGCGGGCTCGCCCGGCAGCTCGCAGAAGTCGTAGAAGTCACCACCGACCGTGCGCGCGGCCTGGTACGCCGCGGCGAACTCCCAACCGGGCGCCTCGGGGCAGGTCTTCGGCAGCAGGCTGAGTTGGATCTCGCGGCCTACGGCGAGCTCGGCCAGCTTGCGCGCCAGCGCCTCATCGGTGCGGCGCAGGAGCTGCATGTTGTGCACTGCAATCGCGACCTGGTCGGCGAACGCGGCCAGGGTCCGCTTGCGCTCCTCGCCCAGCGCCGCGCGGGCGGTCGCGGCGTAGCCGAGCTCCAGCGCCCCCAACGCCTCGCCGGCGGAACGCAGCGGGAGGAAGATGCGCACGCCCTTGTGCAGTCCGATCCGCTCGACAGCCGCCCGGTCGAACCGTTCGTCTGACCCGCGCACAGCCAACATGCGGCCTTCCCGTAAACAGCCCGCGGCGGGATGGGCGGCGGTCAGCGGGACCGACGCATCAGCGCCGAACTCCGCGGCCGGCGGGATGCCGACGCCCGCACTCAATTCGATCCGCCGCCGGTGATCGTCCACCAGGTAGAGCGCACTGTGATCGCACCCCAGCGCCTCGGCCACGGTTCCCAGCACGCGCTCGACCGTCGGCTGCATCGCGCGCGCGTCCAGCACGGCCTGACCGATGGTGCGGTACGCGGCGCGGAACAGGACGTTTTCGAGCGCGCTGCCTACATGCTGCAAGAAGTGCAGCAGGTCGGGCAAATCGCCGGGCAGCTCGTGGGGGTCGCGCTGCCGGGTGTATCGCTCGATGATCACGACGCCGATGGGCCGGCCGGACGCGGCGAGCGTCACCACCAGCCGCGCTTCGTCCGCGCTGCCGCGCAAGGCGTAGTTGCCGTAATGGTACGTCTGCGCCTCGACGCAGGCCGGGTCGCGCAGGTCAACTGAGGCCGGCAGCGGCGTTGGATCCCGCGGATAGGCCCGCTCCAGTCGCCCCTGGGCCGGCAGGGCGCGATAGATGCCGACCTCGGTCAGCCCAAAGCCGAGGCGCAGGCCATTCGCCAGCAGCTCGGCGGCGCGATCTATCGAGTCGGCGGCGTAGATGGCCTGGACGGTGGCCTCCAACAGTTGCGGCCGCGCGCTCAGCGCCTCGGCCGGGCCATTCAGCCGCGGGGCCAGGTACTCGATCGCTTCATTCCAGCGGCCCGCGATGCGTAAGACGTGCGCCACCCGCTCGTTGGTGAAGTGGCCGGCCAGCGCGCGGCGATATGCGCCGTTCAGCAGCGCGTAGTTGCCGTCCGTCAGCACCACCGCGCCGGAAAGCTGGAGCCGGTCGGTGCCGGTGCGGGTGGGCATCTGGCGCGAGCGGCCGCGCGGCAGCAGGCCGTGGTCCAGCAGGTGGAGCACGTCCAGCATGGTGTCCGGGTCCTCTTCCACCAGGCGGATGGCGGCGCGGA
>CAZYGI010000067.1:6226-19957 GCA_964647255.1 uncultured Anaerolineales bacterium
GGGCCAGCTCGGCCTGGGTCGCGCACAGCCGCGCGGCCGCGCGGTCCACCGCGACGCGCGTGACGAGCGGCTGCCGGTGGCCGTGCACCAGGTCGGCGCTCCACGCGCAGAGGCGGGGTAATAGATAGCGGTCGCCGCCGCACCACTCGACGATGCGCGCCCGCGCGGCCGGGGAGAGGAGACAGCCGGAGGCCGCCAGCGTGGCATCCGTGAGCGCGGTGCTTTGTTCGGCGGTCAGCGGGAGGACGACCACGGGCTTCGCGATGTTGAAAGGCGAGGTGGGGCCGGTGGAGAGGCCGACCAGGTTCATTCCGCCCGCCACCACAGCCACCACTTGATGCGGCGCATCGGCTGTCCGTTCCATGTAGCTGGCGCGCAGCGCCAGCAGCAGGCTGTGGACAAGGTCGTGGGGCAGCGCCTGGAGGTGATCAATCAATAGGGCGATGTTTTGCGCGCTCGCATTGGCGCATTCCACCAGGAAGTTCTGGAACGCGCGCGCGTCGGGAACCGCGGGGTTCGCGGGGAGATACGACGTTCCTGCCTCACCGGCCAGCGCTTCGGCAATGAGCCACGCCAGGCTGGTAAAGAACGCGGCTTCGTCCTGCGATTGGCTGCGCCACAGGTCAATGCTGAGCGGCCAGAAGCGGCCGGTGGCTCGCAGCGCCTCCGCGACGTCGCCCAGCAGGTGGCTTTTCTCGCTCAACGGCGGGCCGAGCAGCGCCACGCAGTCGTCGGCCAGCAGATGGTGCAGCACCGCCTGGATGCGCGCATCATCGCGCACGCGCACCTTCTTGATGTGCCCGGGCTCGCCGTAGGGGACGATCTGCCAGGAGGTCAGAATGGTACTCATCTCGATTCCACCGAAACCGGCCCTTGCTGTCATTCTGAGCGGATGGGCTTGGCGCCGGGATGTTGCGTGTGTGCACACCCGCGTCTTCGCACAACCGTCTACGCGCTGACCGTAGAGCGAAGAATCTACCAGCCGCCCTTGCTGTCATTCTGAGCGGATAGGGCTCAGCATAGGGATCCTGCGCGTACACACACCCGCGCCTCCGCACAACACGCCTCGCACTGACCGTAGAGCGAAGAATCTACCAGCCGCCCTTGCTGTCATTCTGAGCGGATGGGCTTGGCGCCGGGATGTTGCGTGTGTGCACACCCGCGTCTTCGCGCCTCAGCCTGTTCGCCAACCGTAGAGCGAAGAATCTCGTCTCCTACCATTCGGCGCTCAAGTCATCCCAGTTCGGATTAACCGATTCGATCAAGGCGATCTTCTTCGCCCTTAACCAGCCTTTGATCTGCTTCTCGCGTTCGATTGCAGTGCGAACATCAGGGGTGACTTCGAAGTAGACCAGCCTCACGATATTGTACTTTGCGGTGAAGCCCGGAATCAACTTCTGTCGGTGTTCGTATACGCGCCGCTGCAGGTCGTTGGTGACGCCAACATAGAGCGTGCCGGAATGGTTCGTCATGATGTAAACAGAGTATTCTTTCACGACGAGATCCTTCGCTCATTCTTTTCAGGTCGGATTGTCATGCTGAGGCACGAGCAGGCTCAAAGCACACATCAACCTGAACAGCTTATCCGCTCAGGATGACAATCGCTAAACTCATGGAATCAAGTGCCGAAGCATCTCTCGCCCATGAGTTTCTTGCCCGGGCAAATGCCCTCAATCACCAGACCCCTTCCTGTTGTATCTTCTTAAACAGATAGTTTACATCATAATTCTCGCTCAGCATCCGCGGAAACACCGGCGTGGTGAAGCGGAAGAGCGGCCCGCGTGAGGTGAAGGTGCCAGCCATCTCCAGGTTGCGGCAGGCGTGGTCGAGATCCGACAGCGGCGCTTCGACCCCGCGGCGCTCCAGCGCTTCGTCAATGATCTTCACGCTGAACGGGTGCTCGGTCTGCCCCTCGGCCATGATCGCGAAGACGATGGCTTTCTCGAGGTGCGTGGTGTTGTCCATGAACGTGCTGAGGACGAACGCACGGAAATCTTCGTCGCCGTACACGTCGAAGAGGCTCTCCGGCGCGATCACGCGGCTGCCCTGCCGATCCAGCCGCTCCACCAGGATGCTGCAATAGAACTGGATCAGGTTCGGCTGGCCCGCGGTCTCATCGAAGATGCGGTTGATGACGTCGTTACGCCGTTCGAAGCGGACGCCGAGCTTTTCGAGCGGGTCCAGGATCATGGCGGCGGCCTGCTCGCGGCTGAATTCCTTCAGGCGGATGGGCCGGGCGAAGTTGTACAGCGGCGACTCCAGGTCGCTGAACGCGCGCATCACTTCGCGGAAGCCGCCGACGACGTAGCGCGAGTGCCCCTGGTTGCTCGATGCCCGTAGCGCGTTGAGCAGGGTGTCGTCGTTGTAGTGCCAGGTGAGCACCTTGTCGAATTCGTCCAGGAAGAAGATGATCGGCCCGCCGTAGCGCTGCGCCATCCGCTGAAGGAAGTCGGGAAAGAAGATCGGAAACTGCTTCGACGCCAGGCGGGTCAGCTCCTGCGGCCGCAGCTTGCGCACCACTTCCTGGACGAAGCCGGCCGGCGTGGAAAGGGCGCTGCAATCCATGAAGAGGATGCGTTCCGATGCGTTCTCGTCGCCCGACTCCTGCGCCTGCTCGCGGAGCTGGCGTTCGACCTCGCGCATCAGCGAGGTCTTGCCGATGCGGCGGATGCCCATGATGGCGAAGTTGTTGTCCGCGCCCTGGAGGATGCGGCGCACCTCGAACTCCCGGCCGAAGAACCGAGAACCGATCACCGGCTTGCTGGTTTCGTAGGGCGTGAGGAGCGCAAGGTCGAGCTGGCCGTTCAGCCGGTCGAGCAGCTCGCCGGAGGGCCGGCGCGACTCGCGCACCGCGGCCAGCGCTAGCGCATCCAACACCAGCGCGGGCAGCGCCAGGCGCTTGAACTGGCTGCGCAACTCATCGCCGACGCCGGGGATGCTGCTGGGCGGCAGCACCACGATGGGGTTGCGCTCGGCCAGCGATTTTGCCCGGATGACCTCCGCCAGGCTGCCCGCAAGCTGGCGCGGCCCCAGCGCGGCCAGATCGCCCTCCGTCACCCAGATGACCGGCGTGCGATCGGTGAAACGGAGCTTCCAGGCCGAGAAATCCACCAGGTAGACGTGGTAGCCCAGCACTTCCTCGTGCAAGCGGACGCGGTGGCCGAGCGACAGCTCCACGAACTGGAGGAACTCCGGCATCTCCTGACGCCAGGACTTCTTCCCATCGGTCATGAGTCACCTCCCTACCACCTGACCAGGTCATACAGGCCCATGATCCACACCAGGCCCGGCAGGACCGTGTCGGGGATGCCGACGCGTTCGGCAGCGACGAGCACGGCTTCGACGTCTACCCCGCCGCCGCCCTCGGGCAGCAGATCATAGAATCGGGCCGCCAGCCGCGCGGTCTGCTCGTTGCCGACCGGGGTGCTTTCCCAGCGGCCGCCGCCCGCGTTCCAGGGGCAGACCAGCCGGACGCCATCGCGCTGCGCCCGGACCCCGCTGCGGCGCACTTGCGACAGGCTATCCCACCAGCCGGTCGGCACCGTGATGGTGCGGTGATCCAGCCGCCAGTCGGCCTCGTTGATGCGCCAATCGCCGCGCTTCAGGATCAGCCGGCCGTTGACGAAGACCGTCGGTTTGCGGATCACCAGATCGCAGTGGATGATCGAAGCGACATCGCCGCCCAGGCTGGCGCTGTGCCCCAGGGCGATATGGACAGTGTGCGCTCGCTTCTGATCCGGGAGCGATGCGCCTGTGAGTTCGAGGATGGCGGGGTTGAGGCCAAAGCCGACCTCGGCCAGGTTGGTCCAGTTGGCATCCCCCCGGCGCTCGGCGTGGGCGATCTGCGTCGCGTGCAGGTGGCGCGCGGCGGGGCCATCCTCCGGCTGCATGGTGACCAGCCGGCCCTGGTGGAATGTCAGCAGCAGTTCTTCACCGGCGCCCAAGAGCTTGCCGGGCAGCGCGCCGTTGATCACCACCTCGCCGCTGCCGTCCCGCGGCACGAAATAGATTTCGCCGGGCGGCAGGTTGCCCCATGCTCCGTCGGGGATCACGCCATCGCTAACGCCCGGCGGATAATCCCAGCCGCCGATCTGGACGGTGAGGCGATGCTCGGCCCCGCGCACGTCGGTTGTAACGAGCTCCAGCCGGTCACCCAGGATCAGGACGACCGAGAGCAGCCGGGCCCGCTCGGCGATCGCGTCGTAGTCGGTGTCGCAAGCCGCGAGCGCGTCCAGGCTCATGCCCGGCGCATGAACCAGCTTGGCGCGCCGGTGCCAGCTTGCCTGCAACACCTTGAGCCGGTAGCTCATGTGTTCCGGCAGGTCCGACAGGAAGCTCAGCACCGCGTCTGCCTCCCGGATCGCGGCCTCGGTCGGCAGCGGCAGCCCATCGAACGCGCCGGCGTCCGACTGCAAGACGCGCGGGACAAACAGCGTGGTCGCTGTAATGCCCAGTTCGCGCGCGGCCCGGACGATGACCTCGACGACCTCCAGCGACGCTGAGTCGGCGAAGACCAGCAGGTTCTGGTCGCGGCGCAGGCCCAGGCTGCGGGTCAAAACATTGTTGGCGGCTCGCGCCAGCCGAACGGGATCAGGCACAGCAACACTCCATTATCCGCACGCCATCGCTTCCAACACCGGCAGGCCGAAGCCTTCATACTCGCTGACAAACACCGCCGCCCGTGCGAGCGAGTAAAGCGCCGGCTTATCGGCCTCCTCCACCCAACCGGTGAAGTGAACCAGATCGCCCACGCCGAGCCGCGCGGCGGCCGGCCGCGGATCGGGTGCGAACGCGGTGTCGGTTGCCGGAAGTTTTCCCGCGATGACGAGCGGAGGCGGACCACCGACGATGGCCGAGGGTCCATCGCCGGTGGTCCATCGGCCCGCCATGTGCGCATATGCCTCGATCGCTCGCGTCACATTTTTCCGCACGTCGAACCCGCCCAGGTAGAGCAGAAACGGCTCATCCGGCAGCCGATACTTCGCGCGGACGTGGGCCAGCTCGCCGGGCTCGATCACCGGCCGGAAGCGCGGATCGGCGGCCAGATAAACCGTGTGTACGCGCTCGGCGGCGATGCCCAGGTGCGCCACGATGTCGCGCTTGCTGGCCTCAGAGTCGGTGAGCACCGCGGCCGCGCGGCGCGCGGTCCGGCCCACCAGCCTGGTGTAGGTTCGCTGGAGCGGACCGCCGCGGTACCGGGGCAGCAACAGGGGAATCAGGTCATGGATCGTCACGACGACAGGACAAGGTGCGGCCCAGGGCGATCCCCAGTACGGCACAAACGCGACCTCTGCCCCGAGCCGCTGGCAGGCCAGAGGAAAGGTCACCTGTTCGAACCAGAGCTTGGCGAGGTTCGTGTTGATGCGGTCGAAGGGGGTGCCGGCGAGATGTGTGGCGTAGGTCTGATGGCCGATGGCCGTCTGATCCCGTCGACGCGCCCCCGCGTCTCCGCGCGGCTTTACCACGATGAACTCATGCGCCTCGCCGGCGCGCGGCAGCCGTTCGGCCAGGGCAGCCAGATACTGCCCGCTGCCGGTGGCAAGTTGGTCCAGGAACCAGCCGTTGATGGCGATGCGCATAGCAAATAAATACTACTACAAAATGCGTCCGACGGACAATTTCCCCGGTTGATTTCTGCGAGTTGCGCCGCGTGATTCGTATAGTCCAGCATTTTCTTGTGTTAATTGCGTATTTCAAAGGATAGCGCAGAGCCTGCGAGATGTCAATCTACCCCTGGAAGGCGAGCGCAGCGCTGCCTGCACGGCGATCTGCTGGGAGGAGACTGGAGGGCCGGCCTTGGGACTGCCGCGGCGCTGTGCTATAATCTCTCGCACGTCTTTGATGAAAGGAATGCCGTGCCAGATTTCTCTCTATCGTCCATTTTTGCCAAGATCGTGATCTTGCTGATCGCGTTTCCGATCCATGAGTTCGCGCATGCGTTGGTCGCTTATCGTCTGGGCGATGACACTGCGGCGCGCCAGGGCCGCCTGACGCTCAATCCATTGGCGCATCTCGATCCCCTCGGCTCGCTCATGCTGGTCTTCAGTTTCATCGGTTGGGCCAAACCGGTGCCGGTGAATCCGACGCGGCTGCGTTTCGGGCCGCGTGTTGGGCAGGCGTTGGTCGCGGCCGCCGGCCCCGCCAGCAATCTGCTCATGGCGACGTTCGTCGCGGCGCTGTGGCGGGTGGGCGTGTTCCGGGGCGCCACGCAGAGCGTCGTCGAGTTCGGGCTTGTGTTTATCACGATCAATCTCGCGCTGTGCCTGTTCAATCTGATCCCATTGGCGCCGCTGGACGGGAGCAGCGTGTTCGCCGGTCTGCTCGGCGCGCGGGGTGCAGCCATTCTGGCGCCGCTGCAAACTTACGGCCCGTTGATCCTGATGGCGCTATTGATGATCGGCTTCGCGGTGCCGCAGCTTAACCTCATCGGGCGGGGGATCAACGAGGGCGTGATCAGCCTGACCCGGCTGCTGTTGGGACTGTGAGCACGTTGGCCCTGCAGGGCCGGGCGCGCTACCGTGTCCGCCAGTTTTTCGCGGCGGTCGGCGCCTATTTGCGTCCCATCCGGGCTGAGGAGCTGGCTGCGGCGCGGCGCTGGCTGCCCCAGGCCGCCTGGCCGCTCTTCGACGCGATGCCGCGCACCGATCAGCGGCACAGCCTGGCCGTCTTGGCCGTGCTGACGTCCCAGGGGCGCGGGGAGGCCGCGTTGATGCAGGCGGCGCTGCTTCATGATGTGGCGAAGAGCGTGAGCGGCGTGACGCTCTTTCACCGGGTGGCTGTGGTGCTGCTAAAATGGCTCTGGCCCGCCTGGCTGGAGCGACTGGCGCGGCAGCCTGCGCCCGCCCGCGGCAGCCTGCGATACCCGTTTTGGGCGCATGTTAACCACCCGCGGCTCGGCGCCGAGATGGCCGCCGCGGCAGGATGCGATCCGACCGCGGTCGCATTGATCCGGGCGCACCAGGAGCCGCCCCGCGCGGCGTGGGATGGCGGAGGCTTCGATGAGATGTTAGCCGCTCTTCAGGCTGCTGACGGTGACAATTGACAGAACGTACGATATAGGTCATTCTGAGGCCCGATAGGGCCGAAGAATCTCAGGCTTGCCGCAATGTACCACATGGGAGAGACTCGCTGCCTGTGAAGTGCCGCGACGGGATTCTTCGCTGGTGTCTCGTCGCACAATGTGTTGAGCCCTTAACCCGCTCAGAATGACATATTCGGAAGGATATCCATGGCAGAAAAGGTAGAAAGACTACAGATTTCCATTGTTGGCCTGGGCCTGATCGGGGCATCGGCCGGGTTGGCGTTGCACCGTCATGCCGACCGGGTGTTCGTCGTCGGACATGATCCCGACTCGGCCCTGGCGGCGAATGCCAAGAAGATCGGCGCAGTGGATCGCACGGAATGGAATCTTGTGGCCGCTGTGGCGAAAGCGGATCGCGTGCTGTTGGCGCTCCCGGTTGAGCAGGTGTGCGATACGCTCAAGGCCATCGCCGCCGACCTGAAGCCGGGCTGCGTGATCGTGGACACGGCGGATCTGAAGGCGCCGGTCATGGCGAGCGCAGCCGAGTATCTGGGACCGGATGCCCATTTTATCGGCGGACACCCCATCGTCATCGCGGAGAGTTTTGATCCGTCTGCGGCACGCGTCGATCTCTTCGATCAGAAAACGTTTTGCCTGACGCCGGATGTGAGCTCGAACGCCGTTGCGGTGCAGCTTGCCGCCGACCTGGCCGAGGCGTTGGGCGCCAAGCCGTTTTTCCTGGATTCCGCGGAGCACGATGGCATGGCTGCTGCGGTCGAGCATTTGCCGCGCCTGCTGGCGGGTGCACTGCTGTCTGTCACCACCGGCAGCTCGAGCTGGAAGGACATGCGGAAGCTGGCGGGCAGCCAGTTTTATGCCGGGACCTCCCTCGTAGGCACCGGCAAACACGCTGCGGCCCTGGCCGCCAACCAGGAACAGACGGGCTACTGGCTGGATCAGCTCATCGAGAAGCTGCGGGAGTGGCAAAAGGCCCTCGCCGAGGGCGATGACGCGGCGGTGTCCAAAGACCTCGACGCGAGCCTGGCCGCCGGACAGAAGTGGCTCCTGGACTATCACCGCGGCGTTTGGGATGAGGATTCGAGCGCGCTTGAGCTGCCGACCTCGGGCGGCATGTTCCGGGATCTGCTCGGCTTTGGCAAGTGGCGGACACCGCCGGACAAGAGCAAGAGCAAGTAATTTGCCGTACGTCTATATCGTCCGCTGCGCCGACGGGAGCTTCTACACCGGCTGGACCACCGATGTCGCGCGCCGCGTGGCCCAGCATAACGCCGGCCGCGGCGCGCGGTACACGCACATGCATCGTCCGGTCGTGCTGGTTTATCAGGAAGCGCAGCCCGACCGCGCGGCCGCGATGCGCCGCGAGTGGGCAATCAAAAAGCTCGACCGGGAGCACAAAGAGCGCCTGGTCGAGCTTCAACGCTGAACGTCGAGTCGTCGTTCAGTCCTTGGCCACCATCACTTCCGTCGCCTTGACGACCGCGTACACCTCATCGCCGCCCTTGAGCTTCAGGCCCTCCGCCGAGCCGCGGGTGATCGCGGCCACGAATTCGAGCTCCCCGACGGCCACCACGACTTCGGCCATGATGCTGCCGAGCTTGATGGATTTGACCGTACCTTTGAACTGATTGCGCGCGCTGAGCATGTCCTCCTCCTGGGTGTTCGGGATAGGCGTTATTTGGTGTTCGGGTAGAAGAGCGGCTGGCCGTACTTGTCCACGCCGTAGCCGCCGATCTTCTTCTGGGTATCCGCTGACAGCAGCCAGGTCACGAACTTCTGCGCCAGATCTGCCTTGACATTGGGAAATTTGTCCGGGTTGACGGCCAGCACGCCGTAGGGGTTGAGCAGTGATTTGTCCTGATTCTCCGCCAGGCTGTTCCCGCCGAGCAGGATGGTCAGGTTGGGCAATTTATCCTTCATCGAGAGATAGGTGCCGCGGTCGGAGAGGGTGTATGCGCCCTTCTCGTTGGAGAAGAGCAGCGTGTCGCCCATGCCCTGGCCGAGGGAGTTGTACCACGGCATGTCTTTCGTCGGCGTGATGGCGGCGGACGACCAGATGCTCAACTCCTTGGTGTTGGTGCCCGACTTGTCGCCGCGGCTGGCGAAGGCTGCCTTCGCATCCATGATCATCTTGAAGGCGTCTTTGGCGGCGGCCGTGCCTGCGATCTTCGCCGGGTCATCCTTCGGGCCGACGACGATGAAGTCGTTGTACATCACGTCGAATCGTTCCTTGGCGAACCCATCAGCGACGAATTTGTCCTCCGATTTACGGCTGTGGACCAGCAGCACATCGGCATCGCCCTTCGTGCCGATCTCGATCGCCTGGCCGGTGCCCACAGCAACCACGCCGACCTTGACGCCGAACTGCTTCTCGAAGTCAGGCAGGATGAAGTCGAGCAGGCCGGAGTCGGCGGTGCTGGTGGTGGTGGCGAGCACCAGGTCCCCCGGCACCTTTGTGGGTTCGGGAGCCTTTGTCGGCTCGGGGGCTTTCGTCGGTTCCGGTGCTTTGGTCGGCTCAAGCGCCTTCGTGGGTTCCGGGGCCGTGGTCGGCTCTGGCGCCTTGGTCGGCTCGGTCTGCGCGGCCGGGGCCTGTGTGGCCGCGGGCGCGGGCGTCGCGGTCGGCTGCACGCACGCGGTCACCAGGGTGACGACGATGAGCAGGACGGTCAACAGTGAGAACGTTCGTTTGGACATCTTTTCCTCCTTGGATTGGATGAGTGAATCAGTAGACCATCTCCCCGCGCACGAATGCGCCGGTGCGCGGGTCACGCGGCGCCTCGAAGAAGGCGTGGACATCCGCCACTTCGATCAGCCGCCCCTCCAGGATCAACGCCACGCGGTGTGCCAGCCGCCGGGCCTGGAACACGTTGTGGGTGACGAGCACGGCGGTCATGCCCCGGTCGCGGTTCAGCGCCCGCACCGTGTCCTCGATCACGCCGACGTTATAGGGGTCCAGGTTAGCGGTCGGCTCGTCCAGCAGCAGCACGTCCGGTTCGATCACCATCGCCCGCGCCAGCGCCACGCGCTGCGCCTCGCCGCCGGAGAGGGTGCGCGCCGGCTGTTTCGCCAGCGCGGCGAGGCCCACCTGCGCCAACGCGGCGCCCACCCGGCCATCGCCGTCGCGCTCGCCGCGCAACCCCAGGCCGAAGCCGACGTTGGCCCAGACGGTGCGGTTCAGCAGGATGGGTCGCTGCGCCACAGTGGTCACGCGGCGCCGGACCGCCAGCGGCACGGGCCGGTCCGCGTCGTACTCGGCGTCCATGAAGCGGATGCGGCCGCTCGTCGGCGGCTCCAGGAAGTTGAGCAGGCGCAGCAGCGTGCTCTTGCCCGACCCGCTCGGTCCCACCAGGGCCAGGACCTCGCCGCGGCGCACCTCCAGCTCAGCGATGTCCAGCACGCGGCGGCCGTTGTACGATTTGGCGACATCTGCCAGGGTGTAGCAGGGAGCGGACTGCGGTGCTGCGATCATTGGTCGAACGTCTTTCCCTGCAGCCGCAGCATGACCACGTTGATGAAGAAGGCAATCGAGAGCAGGATCAAACCCAACGCCAGCGCCAGCTCGAAGTTGCCCTGCCGCGTCTCCAGCACGATCGCGGTGGTCAGCACGCGCGTCCGGCCCTCGATGTTGCCGCCGACCAGCATCACCGCGCCCACCTCGGAGATGATGCCGCCGAACCCGGCGATGATCGCGACCATGACCCCGATGCGCGCCTCGGCCAGCACCGCGAGAGTCGTCTGCCAGGCGGTGGCGCCCAGCGACTGCACCTGCTGCCGGAGCTGGGGGTCCACGCCCATCACCGCGGCCATGGTGAATCCGGCGACGAGCGGAAACGCGATGATGCACTGCGCGATCACCATCGCGCCTGGCGTGAAGAGCGGCGGGACCAGCGGCGAGTTGAGGCTGCCCAGCGGTCCGCTGCGCGACAACAGTAGATAGACGAAGAGGCCGACGACCACCGGCGGGAAGCCCATGCCGGTGTACATCAGTGCGATGACCAGCTTGCGCCCGATGAAGCGGCCCAGCCCCAACGCTGCGCCCAGCGGCACGCCGATCAGCGTGCTGAGCAGCAGCGCAAGCCCCGACACGCGCAACGACAACAGGACGATCTCGATCAGGCCGGAGTCACCGCTGCCGATGAGTCCGGTGGCTTCAAGCAACCCGCGCCAGAATGTGCCGATGGGGTTTCTCCAAAATTTTGATAAGATGTATGATTGTAACGGTACGATTATATCCAGGGATAGACCATTGTCAAAAACCATGCCCGGCGCGGCATGTTGACACGAGGGGCAGAGCGGGTACAATGGTCTTCGCTTTTGTTTTCACTCTTTGTCACTGAAGGAAACATGCGCTATTTGATCGGCATTGATGACACCGACAACAAGAATCACAGGGATGCACACAATTCCTGAAGCCATGAGGCGCCGCCGAAGGCGCGGCTCTGCGCAGGCGGCTGGGCCGGCCAACCTGGCCGACCTGACTGGGCTGGCCACGCCGAACGCGATCCCCGCCGAACTGCCGCTCGACCGCGGGCGCTACCTGCGCGTCGCATTCTTCTTCGCCCGGGCCTTCCTCTCTTTCATCGGCTGGAACCTGATCCTGGGCCGCGTGCCGGGGTTCCGCGGCTACGTGCGCCGGACGAACATGCCGCGCTGGCGGGCCTTCGCGCGGCGCTTCCGCCGGCTGGCCGTGACAAACGGCGGCGTCTTGATCAAGCTCGGTCAGTTCATGAGCATCCGGGTGGATGTCTTGCCGTCCGCCGTGACGGACGAACTGAAGGGTTTGCAGGATGAAGTGCCTTCGGAGCGCCCAGACGACATCCAGGCGCTGATCACGTCCGAGTTCGGCCGGCCGGTAGATGAGGTTTTCGCCTGGTTTGCGCCGGAACCGGTCGCGGCGGCCTCGCTGGCGCAGGTGCATGCCGCGCGGCTGTGGGGTGGTGGGGAAGTCGTGGTGAAGGTCCAGCGCCCCGGCATCGAGCGGCTGGTGGCGACCGACCTGGCCGCGCTACGGCTGGCGGTGAGCTGGCTGAAATGGTACCGGCCGGTCTCCCGCCGGGTTGACCTGGATCGGCTCTATGCTGAGTTCTCGTCCACCACCCGCGCCGAACTCGATTTCGTGGCCGAGGGGCGGAACGCCGACCGGTTCGCAGACGACTTTGCGGACGAGCCCGGCGTCTACATCGCCGATGTCTTCTGGGAAGTCACCACCCGCCGCGTGCTGACGTTGGAGAACGTCGCCAGCATCAAGATTGACGATATCGCGGCCATCGAGGCCGCCGGCATCAGCCGCGCCCAGGTCGCGCGGCGGCTTTACGACATCTACCTGGAACAGATCTTCGTCCACCACTTCGTCCACGCTGACCCGCATCCGGGCAACCTTTTCGTGCACCCGCTGCCGCGCGATCCCGGTGTCGAGCCGGCTGCGGCCACGCCCTTCGAGATCATCTTCGTGGATTTCGGCATGGTCGCAGTGATCCCGGAGCGGCTGCGCGCCAGCCTGCGCGATTATGTGATCGCGGTGGGCACGCGCGACGCGCATCTGATGGTGCAGGCGTACGTGGATTCCGGTGTGCTGCTGCCGGGCGCGGATCGGAAGCGGATCGAAGCGCTGCATGAGACGCTGCTCAAGCGCTTCGGCGGGGTGTCCATCGGCAAGCTCTCCGGCGCCGCGATGGCGCAGGCGCAAGACCTGGTCATCGAGTACCGCGACCTCGTGTACGAGATGCCGTTTCAGTTTCCGACCGACATGCTGTTTGCCGTGCGCGCCGTCGCCATCCTGTCGGGGATGGCTACCCGGCTGGATCCAGACTTCGACCCGTGGGCCGCCACGCTGCCCTTTGCCGAGCGCATGGCCGGCGAGGAGGTTGGCCGCGATTGGCGGCTCTGGCTGGGTGAGTTGGGCGACCTGGGGCGCCTGGCCTGGCGGCTCCCCTCCCGGCTGGATCGCCTCTTGACCCAGGCCGAGCGGGGAGACCTGGTCAGCCAAAATGCGTTGGCGCCGGACGCGGCGAAGGCGTTCCGCCGGCTGGAACGTGCGGTGGATCGGCTAACCTGGGGCATCATCGCAGTGGGACTGCTGCTGTCCGGCATCATTCTGCGCGGGACCGAAGGCGCCGGTCTGCTCAGCACCGGGCTCATGGTGGCATCCGGGGGCGCATTCTTGTGGGGCCTGACCAGACGGTGATTTGATGGCCGCCGCCCGATGAAAAGGGGGTGTTGGGGCGATACCGTCGCCTCAACACCCCCTTACGTTTGTTTTTCGCCTGCCAGAATCACCCAAAGACCCATTCGTCGAAGTCTGCTACAGGCCGATATCCGATTTTTGGGTAGATGCTGTTGGATGTTGGGTTCGCCAGGTCGGTGAAGAGCGTGCAGAATTCCCAACCGGCGTCCAGCAGTTGCTGGCTGAGCGCAGCCACGCATGCACTGGCATAGCCGCGACATCGGTGCTCCGGCGGCGTGTAGACCCAGCCGACCGCGATGCCGTGCGAGGTCTTTCTTGACTTGGACGCCATCGCGACGGGCCGGCTCGCGTCTTCCCACAGGAACAGATCGCGATCCTCGACGCGCGCAGCCGCGCTCTCCCGCGCGCTTTCCGGCGTGCCGACGACGCCTGCCTCCTGGATGAAGGCCCACATCCAGGCTTCAACCAGGGGCAGATCGCGCTCGAGCGCGGGACGCAACCTGCCGGG
>CAZYGI010000068.1:0-19458 GCA_964647255.1 uncultured Anaerolineales bacterium
GCACCATCGTGCGGCCCTCACACACCTATGACCGCACCAAGCTGCCCGTCACCGGCGGCTACACTTCGGTCGCGCGCATGCGGCAAGGCAAGCCCGTCGTAGTGCACGGTGACGGCGCCTCAACCTGGGTGCTGACCCATCACCGCGACTTCGCGGTCGGCCTGGTGGGCCTGCTCGGCAACCCGGCGGCGGTCGGTGAGGCGTTCCACATCACCGCCGATGAGCTGCTGACCTGGAACCAGATTTACACCCTCGTCGGCCGCGCGGCCGGGGGTGAGCCGAGATTGGTTCACATCCCCTCCGATGTCATTGCGCGGCATGATCCCGAGTGGGGCGCGGCCCTGCTGGGCGACAAGGCCCACAGCGTCGTCTTCGACAACCGCAAGATCCGGCGCTTCGTGCCCGATTTCGCGCCGGCCATCCCCTTCGCCCGCGGCGTCGAGGAGATCATCGCCTGGTACGATGCCGACCCGGCCCGGCAGACGGTGGACGCCCGGCTGGATGCGTTGATGGACGCGCTGATCGCACGGTGGGGGTGAAGTGAGGCCTATGAATAACTTCCTGCCCTTCGAAATCGTGTTCAACCCTCGGTGGTGGTATCATACGGCGAGCATTAGCTTCGAGCGACCGTTCTACTTCGACCCGGCCATGCGCGTCGCCAACGACGTGACCATGCGCCGGGTGCTGCATCAACGCTTCGGCGACATCGGCCTCGGCGAGGCGGATCCGGCGCCGCGACCGGTGGCTGGCTCGCTCCACGTGGCCGGCGGGTTCGTGATCCCCGCGCTGCTGGGCGCGGAGATTCGCTTTGAGCCGGACGCCGCGCCGCAGCCGCTGCCCTGCCACCTCTCCATCGAGCAACTGGAGCGGCTGGAGGTCCCCGACTGGCGCAATCTGTGGCCGATGGATGCGCTAATAGAGGGGTGGAATGCACAGGAGGCGGAGTGGGGCCATCTGGTGGGCGACCTGAACACGGACGGGCTACTGAACGCCGCCTATCACTTCTACGGCCAGGACCTGTTCGCCGACTTCTACGAGGCGCCTGAGCGGGTGCGCCGCGCGCTGGACATCATCGCCGAGTTGATCGTAGATGTCGCGTTGTACGTGCGGGGCCGGACGGGGAGTTGCTCGATCGCGGTGAACCGTATGGTCGAACGTGTGGACCCGCAGCTCTTCCTCCACGCGAACTGCTCGGTGCAGATGATCTCGCCGCGCAGCTACCGTGAGCTGCACCTGCCGGTCGAGCAGCGCATGGCGGCCCGCATCCGGCCGTTCGGCATCCACCACTGCGGCGACAACCTGCATCGGGTCGCGCCCGCATACGCTGAGCTGGGCCTCGCCTTCGCCGATGTGGGTTGGGGGTCGGACGTGGCCGTGTGCCGCAAGGCGTTGCCCGATACGTTTCTCAACCTCCGGCTGAGCCCCGTCCGGATGCTCACCTGCACCCCCGCGGAAGTCGCCGAGGATGCCGAGCGGCTCCTGCGCGCCGCCGGTCCTCTGGACAAAGTCGGCGTATGCTGCATCAACATGGACTGCGGCACGCCCGACGACAACATCTTTGCTGTGTACGAGGTAGTGGAGCGCCATCGGCGGGGCTAGGTTCAAAACCTTTCACACAACAGTCCGGATTCGAAGTTTTGGCCGGAAAGAGACCACCTGAAGACTCTGATCCGGCCTTCTTTTGATTTTAACAGCATTAGGGCTGGATCGCACCGGATATCATCTGAGATACTGAAGCACTGAGGGGCTATGCGTTTACCGCGACGAGGATCTGTTCTACTGACAACGAGTGTCGCTTCGTTTGCGACCGCGTTCATGGGGTCTGCGCTGAACGTGGCGCTGCCCGTCATCGGCAAGGCGTTCAACATGGATGCAGTGGCGCTGGGCTGGGTCGCGACCGCCTACACCCTGGCGATCGCCATCTGCCTGGTGCCTTTCGGCCGCGCGGCCGACCTGCACGGCCGGATGCGCGTTTTTACGCTGGGGGTGTTCAGCTTTCTGGCCACATCGCTGCTGTGCAGCTTTGCTGCGTCGGGCGGCATGTTGATCGCGTTCCGGGGGCTCCAGGGCGCCGGCGCGGCGATGATGTTCGCCACCAGCTCGGCGCTGCTGAGCTCCGCCTATCCGCCGCAAGAGCGGGGCCGGGTGTTGGGCATCAACGTCGCCACCGTGTATTCGGGCCTATCGTTCGGTCCGTTCTTCGGCGGCATCCTCACCCAGGCCCTCGGCTGGCGGAGCGTGTTTGCGGTGGGAGTGGTGTTGGGCATCGCGGCAGCCGTGGTCGCGCTGCAGACCACGGCGGAATGGGCCGAGGCCCGCGGGGAACGCTTCGATTGGGTCGGGACGGCGATCTACGCAGCCGCCATTGCGGCGGTGATGTACGGCCTCTCGCTGTTGCCGGATCTGCGGGGCGGCGCCCTGGTGGCGGCAGGGATTGCCGGGGCGGTCGGGTTCGTGGCCTGGGAGGGTCGCACGCCCGCGCCGATCCTCAACCTGAGCCTGTTCCGCGGCAACCGCACCTTCACGCTCTCCAGCGTGGCCGCACTGATCAATTACCTGGCGACGACGGCGGTCACCTTCCTGCTGAGCCTTTATCTACAATACGTCAAAGGGCTCACGCCCGAGACCGCGGGCATCGTGCTCGTCGCCCAGCCGATCATGATGGCGGTCTTCTCGCCCCTGGCCGGGCGGCTCTCCGATCGGTTGGACGCGCGCATCGTCGCCTCGTTGGGCATGGCGCTGACGGCTGTCGGCCTGTTGATGCTGGTGTTCCTGGGCACCGCCACGCCCTTCCCGTACATCATCGCCGCCCTGCTCCTGCTGGGCATCGGATTCGGCCTCTTTTCCTCACCTAACATGAATGCCATCATGGGCTCGGCGGAGAAGCGGCTATACGGTGTCGCCTCAGCCGTCGTGGCGACCATGCGCACCCTCGGCCAGATGCTCAGCCTGGGCATCGCGCTTCTGATCTTTTCGCTCGTGATCGGCCATGTCCAAATCACGGCGCAGTACATCGGCGAGTTCCTGACCAGCACCCGAGTGGCATTCTCGATTTTCGCGGTCCTGTGCGTCTTCGGCATCTTCGCCTCGCTCGCGCGGGGCCGGGTGCGCGGCGCCGGAGAGCCGGCGTAGGGTTAGGATGTCGCAGTGGGCGCAGCAGGCTGAAACACCTTTAAGTGAACCGGCCGCGCCTCACCGCAGGCGCACCATCCCACAGCCGGTTGCACCTGAGGGTGCTCACGCCGCCAGCATCTCGCTGACTGCAAGGGGGACGGACTGTCCCGCCACGGCGCTCTCCTCTCCCTCCGCGGCCAGGTCGAGCTGTCGCTGGTACAACTGGCTGTAGAGCCCGCCGCGGGCCAGCAGTTCACGGTGGTTGCCGATTTCGCGGATGCGCCCGCCGTCCAGGGCGATGATCTTGTCCGCGTTGCGGATGGTGCTGAGCCGGTGTGCGATGATCAGGGCGGTGCGGCCTTGCAGCACGCGCTCCAACGCCTGCTGGATGAGGTACTCAGCTTCGGCGTCCACCGACGACGTGGCTTCGTCCAGGATCAAGATGCGCGGGTCGGTGAGGATCGCGCGGGCCAGCGCGAGCCGCTGCCGCTGCCCGCCGCTGAGCTTGACGCCGCGCTCTCCGACTACGGTATCATAGCCGTTCGGCAGCGCGGTGATGAACTCGTGCGCATAGGCGGCCTCGGCTGCGGCCTGAATCTCGGCGTCAGTTGCGCCAGGCCGACCATAGGTCAGGTTCTCGCGCACGCTGGCGTTGAACAGGAAAGTGTCCTGCAGCACAACGGACACGTTGCGGCGCAGGGTGTTGAGCTTCACCGCCCGCAGATCGCGCCCATCCACACGCACGGAGCCCTGGGTGGGGTCATAGAAACGGCAGAGCAGGTTGGCGATGCTTGTCTTGCCTGCGCCGCTGGGGCCCACCAGGGCGATCACTTCCCCCGGCGCCACGTGAAAAGCGACGTCATGCAGCACCTCATCGCCATCTCCGTACCGAAAGCTCACATCGTCAAAAGCAATCTCGCCGTTGATCCGGTCGAACGCCGCTGCATCCGCCGCGTCCGGGATGTCCGGCTCCTGATCCAACAGCTCAAAAATGCGGTCTGCGGCCGCGACGGCCTGCTGGAGGATGTTGTCAATGTCGGTCAGCCGCCGGATCGGCTCGTAGAACGAGACGATGTAAGACAGGAACGCAACCAGCGTGCCGAGCGTCAGCTGCCCCTGCAGCACCATTCTCGCGCCCACACCCAACACCAGCGCCCCGCCCAGCGACGAGAGAAAGCCCAAGACCGGGAAGAAGGTGGACCAGGCGCCGATCGAGGCGACCCGCTCAGCCAGGTAGCGCCGGCTCACCGCGCTGAAGCGCTCCAGCTCGGCGCCCTCCTGGCCGAATGCCTGGATCACCCGCATCCCGGCCAGGTCATCCTGCAGCCGCGCGTTCAGATCGCCCTGCCGGTCGCGCACCCGGCGATAGATCGGCCGCGAGCGGCGGTTGAACCAACGCAGACCCAGCACAATCAGCGGCACGGGGGCCAGGGCCACCACCGCCAGCCGCGGATCCATCACAAGCAGCACGATCGCCGCGGCCAGCAACCGCACTGCGGCCACCGCCGTCAGGATCGTGCCATGGGTGGCAAACTGCTCCAGGGCATTGACATCGTTGCTGACGCGGGACATCAGCTCGCCGGTGGAGGTCCGCTCGAAAAAGGCCAGCGAGAGCCGCTGCAGATGGCCATAGAGATGCACCCGCAGGTCGTACAGGATGCGCTCACCGATGGTGTGGCGCAGATACTGGTCGCCGAACTCCGTCAGCCCGGCCAGGGCATAGACGCCGATCAGGCCAAACACCAGGGGCCACAGGCGGTCAACCTGGCGCGCGGTGATCACCCCGTCCACAATCTCCCGCTGGAACAGCGGCGGGAGCAGGCCCAGACCGGTCTGCATAAAAATGATTACCGTAGTGACGGCCAATCCGCGCCAGTAGGGACGGAGATGTCGAAAGAGTCGTGTCAGTACGCGCATTGAGAATCCAACCTAATTTCATGATCACTTCAAGGAGAACAGGGCAAAACGGTCTTGTAGCAGCGGCGTAAGCGTCAGGCGATCCATCCCAGCAGCGGAATCTCCAGCTCCTGCGGCGTGAGGCCGCCGTGGTGACCGAAGTACTTTTGCTCGAAGCGCCCCGGCTCGTACCACCAGACCGCCTCCCCGCGATACGGCAGCACCACCAGGTTGCCGGCCCGGCCCAGAAATGCCTCGGAGACCGGCGCGGCGCCGAAGAAACGCTCAGCGATCAGGTCGGCGGTGCGGTAGACGGCCGCGCGGCCCGCCAACCGCCGCTGCAAGAAGTCCTGCGCCTCATCCAGCGCCTCATCCCGCACGTAGAGGAACGCATCCCGCGGCGAACCGCCCGGCACCAGGACGCGGCCCTGCCGGTCGGTCCTGAGGAAACGCTCAATCCCCAGGTGCGTGTTGAGATACACCGTCCGCGCCGGGTGCGTCTCCGACTGCCCGTGATCCGCGGTCAGCAGCACCAGTGTATCTTCGCCTTCCCCCAGGCGCGAGAGAAGGGTGCGCTCGAGAATCGTCAGAAACGCGTCCAGCTCGGCCTCGACCTGGGGTGAGTTCGGCCCGTACTCGTGGCATAGCGCGTCCAGCCGATCGTGGTAAAGCACGTAGTAGGCCGGCCCACGGTGCTCGGCCAGAAGCAGCCGGAGGTTCACCAACGCCTCTGCCAGCGTCTTATAGCCGAGCGCCGTGGCGCCAGCGAAGGCGATTTTCGAGAAGGTGGAGGGCGTGTACTCGCCGTGCTGAAGCACATACGACGCGATCCCGTGCCGCGCCAGCGCCTGGTAGAGCGTCGCGCTCGGATAGAGCCGCTCGGGCGCGATGCCTGTCGGCTTG
Organism: uncultured Anaerolineales bacterium; assembly: GCA_964647255.1. Lineage (GTDB taxonomy): Bacteria > Chloroflexota > Anaerolineae > CG2-30-64-16 > CG2-30-64-16 > CAWJEL01. The sequence continues at coordinate 5,914 of CAZYGI010000068.1, forward strand.
AGCGTGTCCCGCTCCTTGGTGCCGGCATACGAAAACAGCAGCGGCGTGATCACGGCGTCAAGCTGCGGTTCATAATATTGCCACTCGTACACCCCGCTCTGGCCTACCTCCAGACCAATATGCAGACAGGTGACATGCGCGGCTGTGGTGGAGGGGAACTGAGACGTCAGCTTGATCGCACCCTCCGCCGCGATAAACCGGCGCAATGCAGGATAATCATCGGCCACCTTCTCGAAAAAACGCCAGCCGAAGCCGTCCAGCAGGATCAGCACCACCGAACGAAACGTTTTGGGCCGGCCCGGCAGGAACTCAGCGGGCAGCAACGCCGTGCCGGGCGCGCCGAACAGCGGTCCGATGCTGGCCGGGATGGCGGTAAAACAGCGCACATCGTAGGATGGATGAAGGAACGCAGGGTCGAGCGCGAACATGGGCTGGCCTCCGCGGCCGATGATAGCGCGGAAGCGCCGCATTGCCAAACTGCGGCCCCAGATGTTTCCCCCGCGGGAATCAGGCAGTGGATTCTTTCCTCTGAGCACGAATTACGCTATACTTTGGCCTCAAAATCAAACCTTTGAGAGGACAGCTTGAAACGTCTGCTTTGGGGGATTCTGGTGGTGTTCCTGGTCTCGGGCCTGGTCGCCTGCTCCGCCACCAAGGGGCAGATCACGGGCCGCGATGCGGATCCGGCCGCCGTTCCCAACCTCGTCGGTGAGTACGCGGTCAACGGCGTTGATCGGTCAGGCAATGAATACGGCGGCCGGCTGTCCATCCGCCCCGGCGCCGCAACCGGCAGCTATCAGTTGCAGTGGATCGTTAACGAAAGCATCCAGGAGGGCGCCGGCACGGTGGAGGGGAACAAGCTGAAGGCGGCGTGGCAGAGTGTGTCCGGCAGATCGGCGCAAACCCTCAGTGGCATCACGTTGTACACGATCACCGACAAGGGCGAGCTCTACGGCACGCGCACGGTGGATGGCGTCGCGGACGGTTGGGAGGAGAAGGCGTTCCCAAACCGAAAACAATAACTTCATCACGGATCCCCGTTCCTGGCAGGAGCGGGGATCCGTGAACTCACTTCAACGTCAGCAAAAAGGCCACCAGATCCTGAATCTGCTCCTCAGTTAACCGCTTGGCCGTGTCCCGCAGCATCTGCCCCTTGGGAAAACCAGCCACGACATACGCATCCGGGTCCAGGATGGACTGAAGAAGATACTGCTCGGCCGACAGCCCCGCCACGCGGGTCTCCGCGCGTGTGCCCACCCCTGCGAGCGAGGGCCCGACCAGCGTCACGCCCGGCGCCAGCGAGTGGCACGTACGGCAGCCCGCGGCGCCGCCCCGGCGGTTCTCCGTGAATAACTTGCGGCCGGCTGCCGGATCGCCACCGGTCCTGGCATCGCCGTAGTGGAGCGGCAAGATCTGCGCGCCCGCGAGCGGCGTCGTCTGGTCGTAGAGCACCGCGGGCTCGGCCTGATCGAGCCGATCAAACATCAGCAGCCGTATGCGATGCTCGCCGGACGGCAGTTGAACGCGTTCGAGGACCTGAGCCGACTGTCCGGCCGCGCCGTAACGCTGGTCCAGCAGGACCTGATCATCCACTTGTAGGACGAGCCGCGTCGCAGCAGGCTGGCCGGTTTGCGATGGGGGTGCGAGGATGGCCTCTTCCGAAACGCGCTTGATGGGACGGCCGCTCTCATGCGTCAGGGCGATCTCGACCACGCCTTTGCCCGACGTGTAGGGCCGGAACGGGACCCGACCCAAAAAGATGACCCCGGTCATGATGACGACGGCCAGCGCGGCCGCAGCGGCGATGCCGCGCCCGGCGCCCTGGCCGATCCTGGATTGGTACGCCGTGGCGGCCGTCTGATGGGTCTCGGCTTGCAGGCCGCGGGAAAAATCATTGGGCGGCAGCCAGTCTGTCGTGATCGGCGCGCCCACTGAATGCCGGTCGAGCTTCGGCAGCCGCTCGCGGTCGAGGCGACGCTGCAGCCACAGATTGCCCTCCCGGTTGGCGCAGTCCTCCGGCGGACAGCCGATGAACTGCACCTCGGCCGCACCGGCTGCCAGGGCGCGCGTCGCCAGATCGGGATGCGCCATGCCGACGCAGGTGAGCGGGATGATGGTGACCGCGGCCGGCTCCCCGGCCGCGGCATCGGCGACCGGACGGCGCACCCCTTGCGCCAGGTGCCGCTCGCAGGTGAAAACGACTTTGACCGGCCGGCCGTTGGCCCTGGCCCGTTCCACGACCTCCGCCCACAACGGTTCAGCCGGCGCGCGGCCCAGCGTCAGCGCCAGCGGCTCGCAGGCGCCGATGCAGACGCCGCAGCCGACGCACAGCTTGCGATCCACGACGGCCAGGTACTTGTGCTGCGCGCCCTCACCGCGCTCGACCATCTTGATCGCGCGATACGGGCAGTCGGCCGCGCACAGGGTGCAGCCGGTGCAGCGCTCGGCGCTCACGACGATGGGCGGGGTCGGCCTGCGCCCCAACGCCCAGGGGAGCAACGCCAGGAGCACCAGCACGGCGATCACGCCGGCCCACAAGGAAGGCCAACGCACCGCGGCAGGCAGGTAGAACAGGTAGAAGCCATCCACGTCGAGCGGTCCCGGCAGGCGCAGCGAGGTCAGCGGTGGCAGCATCCCCAGCCGGATCAAGGTCGCGGCCAGCAGCAGCGGTGCGCCCACCAGCGCCATCCAGAAGCGCGGAGGCAGCCACTTTGCGCGGCTCAGCCGCTTGATGTGCAGCCAAAACGCCAGCCCTACGACGGCCGATAGCCCAAGATGCAGGCCAAGCATGAGGAACGTCAGCCCCCAGCCGGCGCCGCGCGCATCGGTGGCGAGGAAACTGTTGAGGAACGTCGCCCCCGCGCGCCCGCCGCCGATCATTTTCACCAGGATGTCATTGAGCAACTGGCTGCGCTCATCCGAAATCAGCCAATATCCGGTGATGCCGATGCCCCACGTCAGCGCGGCGAGCGCGATCCCCGAAACCCACGCCAGCCAACGCGGCCCCCGGAAGCGGTCCATGAAGAAAGTGCGCCACGCGTGCAAGACCGCGAAGATCACTGCGAGGTCGGACGCGTAGCGATGCAGCCCGCGTATGATCCGGCCCACGAAGCTCGCCTCGATGGTGGCCACCGCGCGGTACGAGCCTGCGAAGCCAAACTGATAGAACATCGTCAGGTAGACGCCGGTGACCAGGATAATCAACAGGAGAAATACCGTGATCGTCCCGGTGTGATAAAAGGGATTGAAGCGAGGATCGCGCACCAGCCGGGCAATCGGCCGTTCCACCGCCAGGCTGACACGCTCCAGCACGTTGAGGAAGCATCTCCTGCGCGACCCTTGCCGCGCCTGCCAGTCAATGCTCATGATCGCACCTGTTCGTCAGTGGGAATCCTGGGCCTCAAACACAAAGACGCAAAGACGCAATCTGGCCTGAACCGACCCAGCATCTTTGCGTCCCTGCGCCTTTGCGTCAGGCCCTTACCAGTCGGATTCTTGCCCAAGGGCTGGAGAATTGCTCACGCAAAACCGCAAAGGCGCAGACGATTGTCTTGGCGTTCTTTGCGACTTTGCGTGAGGCATTTGGGGCCGGCTTGTCCGGGTCGGGGTAGGACGGGTTGGCGTCCCGTCCTACCGACCCGGGCTCACCACACGCGCAGCCCCGGCGAGGTCAACTGCATACCGCCGATCTGGGCGATCAATTGCGGGCCGTAGGCAATGATGATCAGCACGATCGTGGCCGCCAGCCAGGGTGCCCAGCGGTCCAGCCAGGCAGGCGAGGTCTGCGGATCATGAAACGCTTCGGCCACGGGGATGGCCGGCACCTCGGCCGCAGGAGCATGCTGTCTCGCCAGCACGGTCTTCAAGATCACGACAAAGTACAGGATCGCCGCCACCGCCAGGATGGCGCCGCCGACGCCGGTCTGGATCTCGCGCGGGATCCATTCCGCCGGGGTGTACGGTGCATCGGTCAACGGCGTGCGCCGCGGTGCGCCCAACAGCCCCAGCACGTGCATGCCGTTAGAGAAGATGATCATGCCGATAAACCAGGTCCACGCCTGGACCAGCGCGACCTTCCGCCCCCACAGCTTACGGCCGGTGATATGCGGCACCAGCCAGTAGGAAATGCCGATGAACGACAACGCCGCTGCGCTGCCGACGGTCAGGTGCAGATGGCCGGGCACCCACGCGGTGTTATGGATCACCAGGTTGATGTTATAGGAGGCGTTGGTGATGCCCCCGATGCCGCCAAAGAAGAACAGGATCCCGGCGAACAACTGCGCGGCCACCGACGGATCGCCCCAGCTCAGCTTTGTAAGCCAACCAAACAGCCCCTTGCCGCCGCGCTGCCGGCCCGCATACTCCAGGGAGGCGACGGTGGTGAACGCGGTGATCATCGAGGGGAAGAACACCGAATAGGTCAAAATCGCATGGACGTACTTCCATGCCGACGGCACGCCCGGATCAACAAACTGATGATGGAACCCCAGAGGCACCGATAGCACCAGGAAGAGGAACATCGCCAGGCGCGCCAGCGAATCGCTGAACAGTTTGCCGCCGTTTTGCTTTGGCAGCATGCCGTACCAGGAAACGTACGCCGGCAGCAGCCAGAAGTAGACCAGAGGATGGCCGGTGAACCAGAAGTACGTGCGCGCCAGTTGCGGATCGGTGCCTGGCAACAGCCCCAGCGACCAGGGCAGCAGCATCGTCAGGATCTCGACGGCAACGCCGAGGGTGGCGAACTGCCACATCACCATCGTCACCAGGCTGCCGAAGGCGATGAAGGGGGTGCGGACCCCGGGATTCTCCTTACGCCACGCGCCGTAGGTGAAATAGAACCCGTAGCCCTCGATCCAGCTCCCAACCACCACCAGTGTCAGACCAAGATAAAACGCCCAATGCGCCTTCATCGGCGCGTAGAAGGTGTAGAGCACCGACGCCTGGTTCAACAGCAGCGGCACGGCCGTGATCACCAGCCCCACCACCATGAGCCAGAAGCCAACCTTGTTGACCACCGGATAACGCAGCCGCCGCTGAAGACCGTAGGTCATCGTCAGAGTGAAGAAACCCGTGATAAAGAAGGTAGTAAAAACCAGTGCGTTCAGCACCCCGTGCAGCGTCAAACCCTGGTAATAGGACTGAATGATGGGCTGAAGCCAGGCATAATTGAACCACCCGGCATGTTCGAGCGCCTGCAGGGGCCCGAACAACGTACCAAGCGCCAGGGCAATCAGGCCAAAGATCATATGCCAGCCAATAAACATCTTGTCATCGGCGGGCAGCTCGTAGCGCGCGGTTGAAGCCTGAACAGGTTGTATCATGTCTCCCTCCCAATATCGCCTTATCACTACGGCGTAACGATGATCTTACCGAACATGATCGCGTGACCGGTCCCGCAGTACTCATGGCAGACAATTCGATACTCGCCCGGCGTGTCGAACCGATGGCCCAGCTTGGAAATGTGTCCCGGCACGATCTGCATGTTGACGTTGGTGTTTTCGATGTTGAAACCGTGCTGCACATCCTTGCTGGTCACGTAGAACATCACCGTAGAGCCAGCCGGGATTGTGATCTCGTTCGGGTCGAAACGCCAGATTTGGGCCAGGATATAAACTTCATATTTGCCGGGGGCGAGCTCGCGGAGGCCGGGGTTGGCAAACGGGCCTTCTTGCCCCACGGTCTGCGGGTTCACCCGCGCCTGCGGCTGCGGCACCTGAATACCCATCGAAAAGCCTGCGATCGTGATCGCTGCGACAAAAACGACCAGCATCACCAGGGTGGCGATGATCCATCCCCGTTCGTACGGGTCGAGATGCATAGAGGGTTTGGTGTCTGCGGTCATAGTGTCACCCCCCGCGACAGCAGGATGAAGTAGACCGATGCCCACAAAGCGATCAACGTGATCATGAACAAGATCATCACGATGATCGTGCCCTTCGGATGGAACGGCTCCATCTCGTCGGGCTTCTGGGAGTCTGCCATAGATACCTCCTTCAGCGATGATAAAAGTGGAATAGACTCATCAGCAACCACCGGTCACTTCAGCAAGTGCTGCAGATCGGCAGCCATGCCCTCGCCATCGGTGCCAAACGGCCACACCAGCTTCACCCGGCCCTCGCGATCCAGCACGCTGATCGTCGCCGTGTGATCCACCAGGTACCCGGAGGCCGGCGTGCCCTCGTGTTTCTGATAGAAGACGCCAAACGCCGTCGCCGCAGAGGCGATCTGGTCGGCCGTGCCCGAGAGACCGATGTAGGTCGGGCTGAAATAGCCCAGGTACTCGGCCAGGCGTTCGGGTGTGTCGCGCTCCGGGTCTACCGTCACCATGATGACCTGGAGATCCGCCGCCTTTGCGCCGAGGGCCCGATAGGCCTTGGTCAGTTCCGCCAGGGTGGTCGGACATACATCGGGGCAGAAGGTGTACCCGAAGTAAAGTGCAACCAGCTTCCCCTTGAAATCGCTCAGGCTGACCTGTTTCCCGCCCGCGGCCGTCAATGTGAAGTCCGTTGCCGGGCCGGATGACTCCAACAGCACGCCATGGTACTGATACGGGCGCAACAGCATGAACCCCAGCGCGGAGAGCGTCGCGATGCCAAGGATCACGAGAACAACCAGCGACCATGCGGGAAGTTTCTTCATTGCTTACACCTTTTCGCCACGCCTGACCTGCGCGGATCACGGGGCATAGCAGGCGAACAAATGCGCCGCCTCGTAGGCCACCTTCGCGACCCCCCGGCTCTTGCGCACTTCATCCTCGACCACGCCGATGTGTTGCAGGACCGCCTCAGCAGGGGGCACCTGATTCCGATATTCGGACCGAATGATGCCCCAGCCGTCCACCAGCGCAAAGGCAGGCGCGAAGTTGAAGCCACCCTGTCCATCCGGCTCGTAAAAAACCTCAAACCCGCCGCCCACGATGTCCTTGGTGCGCTTGGGATCGGCCGCAGCCCAGCGCCAAAGGTTAGCATCGGCGCCGACCGACCGGGCGTACGCGCCTAACGCCTCAGGCGTATCGTGTTCCGGATCCAGGGTGATCGTGACCAGCTCGACCGGCGCCCCCCCGGCCTCGACCTGCAGCAATCCGGCCTGGACTGCCCGCAGGAGCGCGTGGGTGCTGTCGCAGCGGGCGCCGCAGTGTGAATAGCTGAAGCTGTAGAGCACGATCTTGCCCCGCAGATCTTCGTTGCTGAATCGCTTTCCGTCCTGATCCGTGAGCAGGAAACCCGGCGCAAGCCTGAGGCGCGGCAGCACCTTGATCGGCTGAAAGACGGCGAATGCCACCACAGCGAAGATCGCGACGGCGATAGCGCCGCCTGCAATCCACTCCCAGCGCACTTTGCGCCCGTTCTGCGCTGCCACGGCGCGACCCCCTAAAGTGCCTGATGCGCGTTTGTGATCAGATGGATAAGAAGCGGGACATGAAGTACCAGAAAGCACACACTAACTACACAGCATCATAGCAGAAAGACAATAGGTGGGTCAAATCTGAAAGGGAATGGACACACCCCGCCAGGGCTGCAAACGAATACGAATCAGCCGGGCGGTGCTATAATCCAGCTATCAGGACTGAAGCACCATGACCGCGGAGAAAGGAGACGTTCATTGTGAGAGCGATACGCCTGACACAGGTCGGAAGGCCCTTGGAGGCCCAAGAAATCCCCGTGCCGCAGATCGGCCACGGAGACGTGCTGGTGCAGGTGAGGGCTGCGGGCATCTGCCACTCGGATGCCCATTATCGCGCGGGGGTGTCGTATGCCGGCCCGCTGCCGCTGAGTTTGGGGCATGAGGCAGCCGGTGTCGTGGCGGCCACGGGCAGTCAGGTGACGCGCGTCAAGGCCGGCGACCGGGTCTGCCTGCATTATCTGGTCACGTGCGGCCAGTGTGCGCACTGCAATCGGGGCCAGGAGCAATTCTGCACCACGGCACAGATGATCGGCAAGCATCGCGACGGCGGGTATGCCGAGTATATCGCCGTTCCCGAACGCGGCGTGATCCATCTGCCGGCCGAGATCCCGTTCGAGCACGGCGCGATCATGATGTGCTCGTCGGCCACCTCGTTCCATGCGCTGCGCAAGAGCCGGCTGCAAGCAGGCGAGACGGTGGCGGTGTTCGGGGCGGGCGGCCTGGGCATGTCGGCCATCCAGCTTGCCCGCGGCCTGGGCGCCCTGGCGGTCTACGCTGTGGACATCAACGCCGAGAAGCTGGCGCTGGCCGCACAGTTCGGTGCGCTGCCGGTCAACGCGGCCGAAAGTGATCCTGTGGCCGAGCTCAAGCGCCTGACCGGCGGCCGCGGCGTGGACGTGGCGCTTGAGCTGATCGGCCTGCCCCTCACTATGCGCCAGGCGGTGCAGGTCCTGGGGATCCAGGGCCGAGCGGTGCTGGCCGGCATCGCGGATCGGCCGTTCGAGGTGGATTCCTACCATGAGTTACTGGGCAACGAAGGCGAGATCATCGGCTGTTCCGACCATCTGCTGCAGGAATTCCCACTGCTGATCGAGTTCGCACGCCGCGGGGTGCTTGATCTCTCCCATATCGTCACGCGCACCGTGCCCCTGGAAGCGGCGCCGATCAATGAGACGCTCGACGCGCTCCAGCGCTTCGCCGGTGACGTGAGAACGGTGATCGTACCCTAAGCGCAGGCCGCGCAGCCCATCAAAAACAGAGCCCTTGGCCTGCTGGGGCCAAGGGTTCTGTTTTCGGATGCACGTGTGTTTACTGGGCAGCCTTATGGCATGTCTGACAGCTATCAACGGTGAAGCTGGCGTGGTTGGCCGGCGCCGGTTTCAACCTGTCTGCGCCATGACACGTCCAACACGCCTTGAAAAACTCGTTGGTCAGGTCATGATTGGTCGGGATCGCAGGCGCGCTCACCGCCGGTTGGCTTCCGCCACTCGTCGCACCGCCGACAGCCGGCTGATGGCAGGTGGTGCAGCTATCGGCCGCAAAGCTGGCGTGGTTGGCCGGGAACGGTTTGATCTTGTCCGCGCCGTGACACGTCGTGCAATCCTTGTAGGCATCCCCTTCGATGGAATGCGGGATCGCCTTGGGGCCACCGGCAGTGCTGGTTCCAGCGGTCGCATCGCCAGTGCTCGCCGCCACTTTGTGGCACATCTGGCAGCTATCGCTGGTGAAGCTGGCATGATTGGCCGGGAACGGCTTGATCTTGTCCGCGCCGTGACACGTCGTGCAATCCTTGTAGGTATCCCCTTCAATGGAATGCGGGATCGGCTTTGCCCCGCCGGCCGTCGTCCCTGTCGCACCGCCGGCGCTGGACGTTGACGTGGGGCCGGGCTTGTGGCAGATCTGGCAGGACTCGACGGGCCGGCCGACGTGATTCGCCGGCATGGGCTTGATCCCGGAGCCGCCATGGCACGTATCACACTGCTCCTGGCCTGCAACCGGGTGCGGGATGATCGGTGCGACGACCGTCTCTGGAGTCGGCAGGACAACGGCGGGTGCGACCGTCGGCGTCGCCGGCACATAGACTGTCGGCAAGACCGTCGTGACCGGCAGTGTCGAGATGGCCGTCGTCTCAGCGGTGGCAGCCCAGTAGATCGTGCCGACGCCGACCAGGGCAATCAGGATGGCGATCGGGATGAAGATTCGTTCGCGCCGGCGCATCGCGAGCGGGATCGGCGCCGGACGCATTTTGCCGGTCACGAGCCGCTCTAACTCCTCGCCGTGCTCCTCTTCCATCTGATGCTTCGTCATCCGCCCGGTGAACATGCTCTTGTTGAACATCTTGATGTGCACGTTGTAGAAATGCCACACCAGGATCGCCAGAACCGCCAGGATCGCCTCAGCGCCATGGGCGGCCTTGGCGGCGGGGATAAACTGACCGGGCAGGATCTTGGTCGTGATCAGCGGATTCCAAAGCATGAACCCGGTGAGTCCCATGATAACGCCGCCCCAGATCATGGCCCAGTATTCCATTTTCTCGGCAAACGTATAGCGCGGCAGATGCGGCGGCTCCTTGGTGAGGAACAGGTTATAGCGCAGCGCATCCAACGCATCGGTCGCGTCTTTGAGTCCCGGCAGCATCGTCATCTCGACGCGGCGCACAAACACCTTGTACAGCAGCACGATGATGTGATACACCCCAAGCAGCGCAAATGTAATCGCCGCCGTCCGATGGATGACGCGCGTTATCTCGATACCGCCCAGCACTTTGATGATCCAATCCGCGGCCGAATTCATCGCGAACTTTTGGATCAGGCCGGTCACGCCCAGGACCGAAAACGACGTCAACAAAACAATGTGCTCGATCCGCTGCAGCACAGAGAAGCGGGGGGGAATTTGCACCTGCGCCTGGATCGTCTCTTTGTCTTTGCTCATGGCGTATGCTCCTTCCACACCACTCACGCGCGGCCTTTGCGAACTCGCCGGACGATCCGGCTGCCCGCATCCACCAACACAAACAGCGCCATACCGCCGATCACGGCTGGGATCAAAATCTGATAGAACAGGTTGACGTAGTACACCAACGGGAAACGATCCCGCGTCGGCGCAAAATGGCCGACCCAGCTATCCGGGAAGTTGGCAGTGGCATCCGGGTGGCAGCGGCGGCAGGTGGTGAGCAGGTTCTCTTTCACCACCGCCGAGTTGGCGGCCGACACACTTTGAATATTGTGGACGCCGTGGCAGTCGGTGCACACCGCCTTGTTGGTCTGCTGGTCGGGGTGTTGTTTCTCGAACAGCGTTACCGTCGTACCGTGGAAGTCTGCAACGTAGGTGTCGAACACCTCGGTCGAGATGTTGTACTTGCGCATCATGGCCGCATCGCCGTGGCATTTGGCGCAGATGTTGGGCGACTTCAACCGGAAAGCCTGCGTGGTCGGATCAGCCTGGCTGTGCGCGCCGTGGCAGTCGGTGCAGACCGGCACGTCGGGGTTGCTGGTTTCCAGCAGCGCCGCGCCATGCACACTCTGCGAATAGGCTTGATTGATTGTGCTGTGACACTTGCCGCAGGTCGTCGAGATCTTCTGGCGCGGCTGGTTTGGGATGCTGATGTCATGGCTGCCGTGGCAGTCGGTGCAAATCGCCGCGTTCCGATTGCCCGCCGCCAGCTCGCGCGCGTGGTTGCTGTCAAGTGATGCCTTGTACTGGTCAGGGTGGCAGGTCCGACACTGCTGATAGCGATCCATCTGGAAGGCGCGCCGATCAGCGGCTATGATCTTCGGGTGCGGATAGCCCTGAATGGTGGTGTGGCACTCAGTGCACTTTAGCCCGCCATGAACGGAAGCGCTGAAGACCGCCGGATCCATAGTCAGCGGGAGGGGTTCACCGCTGGGCAACACAACGTTCAGGCCGGGTGTGGTGTGACAACCAAGACACACAGCGTTATCATCCTGCGCGGCGCTGGCCGCTCCGATGAAAACAATCAGCAACAGGCTGGCGATGCCTGCCGCGATAATCCATCGGGGAAGTCGCCGGGACAGACGAAGTGACTGCATAGCCTCCTCCAGACAACTGGGGATCGAATTGTACAAACTAACGGTTCGAATCCACACGATTAACGCGCAAAGAACGCACAGTGCGCGACAGTATACTAGCGCCTTGCGTTCGGCTATATGACGCTCGTCATTCTATGAGATTTGTGCGATAAAACACACCAGATCAACGCAACCAACCAAGCAGAGGTCAACCGCAAACCCATCAGCCGATCATCCGCAGCAGATCAGCGCGGTCGCGCACGGATCGCAGCAACGATGGCGAAGACCACCGCGACGGCGGCGATCAAGCCGACCAGCCGCCAGGGACCAGGCGGGATCGGGCACGCAGGGGACAAGCTGCCTTCGCCGGCCACCGTCACCGAATCGGAACGAGCATGAGCCATCACCGTCACGTCATCGCTGCCGGGCGCAGGTCTCTCGACACGATCATGCCTGGAGGCAGCCGGGCCGAGCGCATCCACTTCTACCCCGCCGATGGTAATGCGCAGCGACTGTGTCATGAGAACCTCCTAGACAAAAATCCCCGGGCAGACACCAGGCCATTCAGCCTGCACGCCCAGGGATCCAGGTAACGAGATACGGTGATCTCGTCTTCAACAAAGCGGGCGCATCCAGGGCGGGAGTCAATGCAGACTGCAATGTGCAATGATGCGACGATGGGGACGCGCCCAAACTTCTTTTGATAATTTAGCGCGAATATCCGGGCACTTCTATGACGAAAGTCATGTTTGGCGAGGCAGTGTGCCATATCCGCGCACTCCGCCTCGCCAAACACCTCATATCACAGCCCGGCCAGCCGCTCACGCAACTTGGCGCAGCGGAGTTCAAGCTCCGCCACCTTGTCGCGCTCGCGCTGCACCACAGCGACGGGCGCACGCTGTGCGAACGGGCCGGTGAGCAGCGTCTGGCTGCGTGCGATTTGGGCCTCGGCCTCGGCCAGCTCCTTGTTCAGCTTGGCCCGCTCGGCGTCAAGGTCCACGAGGTCAGCCAGAGGCAGATAGATCGTCACAGTGCCGACCACCAGCGTCAATGCCTGAGCCGGGGCCTGCCCCGCTGAACCCAGATCGGAGGCGACGCTCAGCCGTTCAGGGTCGAGCTTCGCCAGGGCGCAGAGCGTGTCGGACTGGGCGCGCACCAGAGCCGCGCGGTCGCCGGCGGCGATGGTGGCCGCGATCTGCACGCCGGGCTTCACGTCATACTCGGAGCGCGCATTGCGGATGGCGCGCACCATTTCCATGATCAGGTTCATCTCGGCCTCGGCGGCCTCATCGCGGGTGCCCGGTGCCGGCCAGGGCGCGACGATCAAGCCGGCCGGCCACGCCGCATCGCCCACCGCAGCCTTCAGATACCCCCACGTCTCTTCAGTCACGAAGGGGATGAACGGATGCAGCAGCCGCAAGGATTCGTCCAGCACCTTGATCAAAGTGGTGCGCGCGCCGGTTTTGGCCTCCGCGTCGCCGCGATACAAGGCGATCTTGCTGATTTCAAGGTACCAGTCGCAGAACTCGCCCCAGAAGAAGTCATAAATCTGCCGGCCGGCCTCGCCATACTGGAAGGTATCCATCAGCCGCGTTGCGTCCGCGATCGTCGCGGACAGGCGGCTGAGGATCCAACGCTCGGGAAGTTGGAGGTTGGAGGTTAGAGGTTGGAGGTTAGAGGGCGCGCCCCCGATTTCCAACTTCCAACTTCCAGCGTCCAATTGCGACAGCACAAACCGCACCGCGTTCCAGATCTTATTCGTGAAGTTCCGGTTGCCCTCCACGCGCTGCAGGCTGAGATTCATGTCGTTGCCGGGAGTCGAGCCGGTCAGCAGGGTGAAGCGCAAGGCATCGGCGCCCATCGGCTGCAAACCATCCGGGTACTGTGCTCTGACATAATCGCTTAGCTCGTCGGGCTGAGCGCCGTCGAGCACCGCGATCGGGTCCAGCACGTTGCCGGTGGTCTTGGACATCTTGCGTCCCTGGTCGTCTCTGACCAAGCCGTGCAGATAAATCGTCTCGAACGGGATATCGTTGGTGTACAGCAAACCCTGCATCACCATGCGCGCCACCCAGAAGAAGATGATGTCGTAGCCGGTCTCCATCACCGTTGT
>CAZYGI010000069.1:0-18887 GCA_964647255.1 uncultured Anaerolineales bacterium
GGTTGGTGTGCTGGTTGGTGTGCTAGTTGGCGTGTTAGTTGGCGTGCTGGTTGGCGTGGCCGTCTCGGTCGGCGTCGCCGTGGCGGTGAACGTCGGCGTCGGCGTGATCGTCGCCGTTGGCGTGCTCGTTGCCGTCGGCGTGAGCGTCGGCGTCGGGGTGCGCGAGGGTGTGCGCGTGACCGTCGGCGTCAGTGTCGGCGTCGGTGTGAGCTGTCCGCCGCCCAGGATGAACGAGAGGGACGCCCAGTCAACATCCGCGTACACTTCGTGCAGGTATTCCGGCTGTGCGTCGGCGTCATTGCTGATGACCAGAAACGCAAGATCGCCGGGGCCAGGCAGCCGGTTCTCCAGCCGCGCCATGGGGATCTTGAAAGTCTGCTGCCGCCAAATGTTCGACCCCGATTTGACCACGGTCAGGCGGGCCGGCGCGCCGGCGGCGTCCGGGAAGGTCAAGAAGAACCGATCCGTCCCGCGATCCAGGTAAGTCACCGTGACCGTCAGCGGGCTCTGCATGCCGTAGGCCGGATGCCGGGCGTCCAGCAACACGCGCATCTCGCTGGTGGCGCCGGCCGCATCCAGAACCAGGGCCTGCCGGTCGGCGGTCCGATTCAGCATGTCGGCGCCCGCCTGCGCGGTGGGCCGGGGGGTGATCGCCGGGGTGGGCAGGAGGCTGTCGCAAGGTTCCCGGGAGATCGTCAGGCCGGATGTGGCCTTCAGCGCGCTGACCTCCGCGCGCGCGTTCTGATAGAGGGTCTGGGCGCACGCCTGCTTAAACTGATTCCGATCTTGCAGATCGAGCCAATTACCCCAGACGCCGAGATAGCCGCTGGTGCCTCGATCCGGAGTCCAGGTGTAGGTGGTCCATTCGGAATTGCGAAAGACGATCCAAAGCCGTTGCGGCTGGCGGGCCATCCAGTTATCAATCACGTCCCAGAAGAGCGGGGTCACATACGGCCACCAGTTGGTGTTGCTCATGAAAAAATCACCCTTGGCGCCGGCCACGGCATAAGCGCGCCAGACCATGAACGCCCAGGGATCGCCGTTCACAACCGCTTCGTTGATGTTTGCGCCCGTTTCCCAGGTGATCGGCCGGTCGAGGGCGTACATCGTCGGGCCGACCGCCCACCAGCGATAGCCAGCATAGGGGCTCGTGGACCGCTCGTCCGCAAAGGAGAGGTCCGGGTTGTCGCTGTTCATGCTAAACCCGATCATCTTCTTGGGGGAGGTGACCTCCCAGCCGATATTCGGCGTGTACAGCAGATCGTAGCGCCACCGTTGGGTCGGGTAGTTCGCGCAGGGCGCCGGGCCGGCCATCAAATACACCGGTTTGTGCTTGAACACGGCGTAAGCGTGTTCTGCGATCTCCCGCACGTAGCTCACATAGACCGGGCACGGGACGACGGTCTCGTGCGAAGCGATCAGGTCATCCTCGGAACCCGAATCATAGCGGTCCTTCTTCACCGGCTGGGTCTCGCCCTGGAAACCGGTGTCCACCCGGATGGCCGTCACCCGCGGGTCCGTATCGTAACGCGCGGCGGCCTCGGTCAAGAACTGCTTGATACGCGCCCGGAAGACCGGATCACCGTACTTGAATGTGTTGTACCACCAGTTGCTGCCGCCAACCGTGTTCTGGAAGGTCTGGCGAAATGGGTTCATCCAGGAGGGCACGTACATGCGGATGCACGGATCAGCCTGCGTGCCACAGGAGGCGTCCGGCTCGCGATCCAGCATCATCGGCGGCAGATTGAGGCTCACCGGCGCACGCATGACCCGGCCGGAACCCAGAGTTACGGTGTAGGCGGACACCGCGGCGATGGCATTGTCCAGAGGCGTCCAGTTG
The DNA here is from genome assembly GCA_964647255.1 of uncultured Anaerolineales bacterium. Classification (GTDB taxonomy): domain Bacteria; phylum Chloroflexota; class Anaerolineae; order CG2-30-64-16; family CG2-30-64-16; genus CAWJEL01. The sequence goes on from CAZYGI010000069.1 coordinate 1,841, forward strand.
ATGTTCGATTTGGTGCACCAATCCGGGCCGCAGCCGGAAGGGGATGCGTCCCACACGGCATCCACACCGCCTTCAGCGGCCGACATATAGGACAGCACATTAATCCCCAGGGGATACCGGCTGCCGGCCGGGAAGCGCGGATCGCTGGGCGGCCGGGTGGGGGCGACATAGGTGCCGAAGGTCCGATAGGAGCCCCAGGCGATGAAGGCAACCGGTGCGCCGTGTCCGGGGGTTCCGATGAGCGCGGCAGCGGCCTGGGTCGGCGCCGGCGCCGTCGGGGTGCCGGCAAGGGGCCCGGCGGCCGCCGTCTTCAGAGGTCTCGCGGTTGGCGACGCGGGCGGGCGCGGGCGCGCGAAAAAGCCCGTCACCTGGCAGAGGAGGAGCGCCAGGGCCACCAGCACCGCGAAGATCACGATGACCAACGTCGGATGCGCACGCAGCCAGCTGGGCGGTGAGATGTCCTCCGGTTGCATCGCTCACCCCTTTCATCCTCAGCCAGTTAGGAGCAACAACATGGCTCCAAAAACCAGCACAAGAATACCATATTACATCCAAAAGAACCAAGTGCGACCGCGGCCATACGATTTGACGGATGGTTTGCGCTGGCGTATCATGGCGCAGCTTATCTCATTGGAAGGAAGATCAACCGGATGTACGTGTACTTCGGACACCACCGCTGTGCCACGATGTGGACGATGGCGATTATCAGGGCGATCGGCCGCGAGCTCGGCCTGCGGGTGACGGAGGAGAGCCGCTATCACCAGTTGCCCGCCGAGCTGGCGCAGACCGACTTTCTTGCGCACCTCAACGCAACGGACAGCATCGTGCAAAGCCTGGCGGGGCAGGATTACCGGGGCTTCCACGTGATCCGCGACCCGCGCGATATCCTGGTGTCCTCCTACTTCTCGGACAAATACTCCCACCCCGTCTACGGCGAGCAGTTTGCCCAATTCAGGGAGCAGTTGGGGACCGTGGCGTTCGACCAGGGCATGCGCCTGGAGCTCGACCGCCGCACCGCCGAGTTCGAGGCGCTGGCAGGCTGGAACTATCACAACCCGCGCGTCTATGAGACGCGCTACGAGCAGTTGACCACGGCGCCGTTCGAGGAGTTCACCAAGATCCTGGCCTTCCTCGGCATCCCCAGCCCGGCCTCAGGCGCGGCGAATCTGCTTGCGCGCGGGCAGATCACGGCGAACCGGCTGCTGCGCCGGCTGCACATGCCGATCCGCGCCGCCGGCATCCCGCCGCAGTATCTGCACAGTCTGATGATGCGGCAATCGTTCCAGAAGCTGGCCGGCCGGCAGAAGGGGCAGGAAGATCAAAAAAGCCACTACCGCAAGGGCGTGGCGGGCGATTGGGTGAATCACCTCACCGGCGCCAACAAAGATCTCTTCAAGGAACGGTGGGGGCAACTCGTGGTTGATCTCGGATACGAGACGGATCTCAACTGGTAGCGAGAGCAGGGGAGCGGGCGGATTACCCGCTCCCCTGCTGTTTAGGGCGTCTCGCGCCGGATCAGCGGCAGGTAGAGGCGCAGCCGGCGCTGTTGCAGGCCGAACGATACCTCGAACACTGCGTCCGGCCCGGGTACGGACACCACCACCCACACCGGTGTCGTCGGTTGCAGCGCACCGTAGCCCACCAGGCGCACGCCGTAGGTATCGGCCGGCAGCGCATCGAAGACGTAGCCGCCGTTGGTCCCGCTGATGGCCTGGCGCAACAGATCCTCAGTCGTGCCGTTCCCCCCCGCAGCCGAAATCCGGCTCAGCGCGATAGTGACGCCGGCGATCCCGGCCTCATTCGGCCCCTGTTTGTGATCACCGTCCAGATCCAGCCAGACCCGGCCCTGGATGCGGCCGGCCGGCTGCATCGAGGGGGTGGGAGACACGGTGGCCGTGGCCGTGGGCGTAGCTGTGGGCATCGCCGTCACGGTCGGCGTCGGCGAGAAGGGCGCAGTCGGCGTGGGCGTGCCGGAAGGGAGCGCGGTCGGCGATGGGGTCGGGGTCAGCGTGCGCGTCCGCGTGGGCGTCGGCGTGCGCGTCGAGGTGGCAGTCGGCGTGGGCAGCGGCGTCGGTGGGACGAACAACATGTATTCGATCTCCAAGCGCGGCCGCTGATCGTAACCGGCTAAGTTGCCCGAATAAAACGAATAGCCGTCCCCGCGATCCGATGCGCCGCGCAGCAGCACCCCATAATTCTGCGCTGGTGCGCTCTGCCAGGACCGCACCAGCTCGGTCACGTCGAGTTTAGCCCACCCCGATGCCTGGTTAAGGCTCGTCGTCGCAGCCGGGAGGGCTGCCCGATCCTCGTCGCCGCCGGCGCCGGGGAGCTGCCATGCCGCGCTCGCCGAGGCGCGGTTCCACGTTGCCGTGTTCTCATCCCAGGCCCGCAGCATCCGATACGCGCTTACCGTCATGGGGAAAGCATAGGCCGGCGCGCTGCCGTATTGATACAGATGCAGGGTGGCCGTCACCACGCGCGCCGTCTGCGGCAGCGGGGCCAGGTCGAAGCGCATGAGGCTCTGCTTGGTGTCCTTGTTCCATACCCACAACCGGGAAGAGCTCCCGAAACTTTGATCCGGGTACCAGCGATCCAGGTAGGTGTCGGCCAGCCCGGCGTAGCCGTTGCTGCCCTGCGCCAGAACGAGGCGGTCCGGGGCAACGGGCTGGAGCGCGACATCCACAAAGGAGATGGTCTCATCACCGTCGCCGCCGTTCCAGATGCGGAAATCGCTTCCTGGGTGCGTGCTCCCGCCGGGGAGCCGATCGGCGAAATACGCGTCGTTGACGACAAAGCTGACGGTCTTCCAGGTTTTAGTGTTGGTTTTCGTCACGACGCGCGCCACTTTATCCGGCGCGCTCAACGCGTCATAGCGCAGCTCCCAGCGATCCACGCCCGCATCGTAGTAGGTGACTGTGAAGGTGGCCTGGTAGAGGCTGCCGTACCCGTAGCCGCTATCCACATCGAAGTACATGCTGTGGTTTCTGGAAGCGCTATCGGTGCGCCGGGCGTAGCGGCCTTCCGCGGTCGTGCCCACATTCCACACCGGGACCGTCTGGCCGCCAGGGACCGTGTCATCCTGGTAGAGCCAGAACTCGAAATTCCCGGCGTCGGGGAACCATGGATTCGGCGTCACAGTGAGGTCGGTATCGCGCAATGCCACCCACACGCTGGGCGTGTCGGCCAGTGTGCGGCCCAGGTAGCGATTCGCAAACCGCAGCAGAGCCTGATTCTCGGCGGCAGTGACCACCTTCGTGTCCAGCACCAGGAAATCCACATGCTTGTCCAGCGCGTTGTAGATGCTCCACATGGCGTTGGCGCGGCCCAGCATGCTCGACCAAATGTTGGAGCCCTCGAAGGCCGTGGCGACCTGGTTGCCCCACCGCGCCAGCGGATCGTACTGCCCCCCCTGATAGATGTTCGGCGAAGGATCGGTGATGTAGGCATCCGTGCTGAGATCCGCGCTGAGATGGTTGTGCTTGAGCCCAACGCCCAGGCTGGCGGCGTAATTGGTGAACTCGCGGCGCTCCCCGCGGTACACAAAGCGCGGCGCGTACTGGAGGAAGAGCTGTTTGTCAGGGAATGCCGTCCGATAGACGTCGGTGGTCCAGTTCGTGAAGGCGATCCACTGCTCGCTGGTCAGCCCCGCGTCCGTGAGACACGGATCGAACTTGTCGTCGGCCGGCGCAGTCTCCCCGAAAACCCCTGTGGAAATCTCCACCCAGGCCACGCGCGGATCGGCGTCAAACCGGGCGCCGAACGCCGCCACCAGCGCGCCGTATGCCTGTTTGTACGAAGCATCCCAGTAGCGCGGCACCAGGTGGGCCTGGCCGCTGCTCATGCAGCTCACCGCGATCTCCGGCGTCGCCGCCTGGTGGAAGGCGGGAATCCGGATGCCGCCTGAGTATTCGCCCTCGTAAGCGCTGATCCGCAGGCCTGCACGTTTCCCCGTCGCCGCCACCTTTGCCAGCCACTGTTCGATCCCCGACCAATCGTAGACGCCAGGCGCCGTTTCGACCTGGTCCCACAGGAACACCATGTGGCTGCCCACAACAGGATATTGCGTGGGCGACACGTTGCTCCAATCGTAGAAGACATACACGCCGGCGGGCTTGGCGCCGGGAGTCGTCAACACCGCCGGCGCCGCGGCCTGCGCTGCCCGCTGCCCAACAAGGAAGCCGGCCAGCAGCACCAGCAGCAACCCGATAGAGAAGATGCGTCTCACGAGATTCCATCCTTAGTAAGGGATCCACAGACAACAAAGCCAGCCGATGAGGGTCTCCTCATCGGCTGGACGGATTGCTATGGTTTAGAACTGGCGCCAACCCAGGTGGGCCAGCAAAAGCATAAGGATCGCCGGATCAGCCCGCGTCCTTGGCGCTCAAGACCTGGGGAATTGTCGTCAGCAAGATCCGCAGATCCATGATCAGCGACCGCTTGGCGATATATTCGAGATCATACGTGACGATCTCATCGAAGCAAAGCGTGCTGCGCCCGTGAATCTGCGCCCAGCCGGTGAGCCCAGGCGGGGCCACCAGGCGTCCGCGGTGTCGTTCGGTGAAGAGCACCGTTTCATAATCCATGGTGGGCCGCGGGCCAACCAGGCTCATATCGCCTTTGAGAACATTGAAAAGCTGGGGCAGCTCATCTATGCTGGTGCGGCGCAGCCAGGCCCCCACCCGCGTGATCGTCCGGCCGTTGGATGAAGGCTTGTAGATGGTGCGGCCCTCTTCATCCTGCAGGGTCGCAACCGCCTTACCGTTGATGTACGCCTCGGCGAACCGGCGGTGCTCCTGCGTGTGATCGTGCCCGTTAGTCATCGAGCGGAACTTGTAAAACCGGAAAACCCGGCCATTGATCCCGGAGCGCCGCTGGATGTGGAAAACCGGGCCGGGCGACTCAATCTTGATCGCGACCGCGGCCACGATCATCATGGGCGCCAACAGGATGAGCAGGATGGCTGCGACAAGAAAATCAACTAATCGCTTGATTGCCAGATAAAACACCAGAGACGGAGCCGCCTGCCTGCTGATCTTGGGCCTCGGCAGGGCAGTCGCCTGCCACCACAACGTTTGAGTGCGCTGGTTGATCATGCGATAACTACCTTTTCCGATCGCAACTGGTGGTGCAATGCGGTCAGTATAGTTTGGTGTGCGGAAATCATCCGCCTCAATCTCGACTTGTTCGTATTCTAGCATTCTGAAGTGAAAGATTCCTAAACGCAAGGCCTCAGTTGTATGAATATTTTTCCATTTTCTAAGAAACCTAAGGCATGCTGCGCAGGATCAAGGGCAAAAAGACGGCTCGCCAGCGCGGGGTGGCGGTCGCCGTGGGTGTCGGGCCCGGCGTGAATGTGGCCGTTGGGGTGAAAGTTGGCGTTGGCGTCAACGTGAGCGTCGGCGTCGCCTGCAACCCTTCAGGGCAATTCAGCCGGAATGTAAACTGTCCCGCCGCGCCCTGGTAGCCGTCCACCGCCAGCAGGTAGACCCCGGCGCTGAGATCGGCTGACAGCGTTCTGTCTCCCGCCGCGATGCAGGAGTCGGCGCGCGCATATTGCAGCAGGAACAGATCCAGATCCACATCGGCATGAAGTAACGTGACCGAAAGCGGCTGGCTGCGCGGAGACTCGATCCAATACACCGCCTCCGGGCCGCTCTCATCCCAGGCCGGCTGGCAGGGATAACGGCTCACGTGATTGGCTGCGGTGCGCGTGTCCCCCTGGTAGACGCCGCCACAGTAGGCGCGCTGAGCGCCGTCGGTGTCCAGATAGGGCAGCGGCGTCGGGCTAGGCGTCGGCGTCGGCACGAACTTCGCCCCGAAGTCCAACGTCAGCACCACGCCATCGCCCAGCAAGACATCGAACGCGGCCTGGGTGGTCAGCTCGTATCCGACCGGCGGGGTTGCCGTGACATGATACAAGCCGGGCTGGAGTCCGGCCAGGCGGTACGCGCCGTCCGCTCCGGTCAAGCCCGACGCTGTGACCTGGGTGCTGCGGGCCGTGATCAACATCCCCTGCAGGCCGACCTCATTGGCCTCGCGCACCCCATTGCCGTTGATGTCTTCCCAGGCCGCACCAGCGATGCTGCCGGTGCCCGGCAGGGGGGTCGCGGTCGCCGACTGCGCCGACAGGATGGGCACGGCAAACATCGAACTCAAGATCAGGCCGCCGAACAACAGAATGATGAGAACACTGAGATGAAAATGCTGGCGAGCGGCAGTCATAAGAGTCTATCCTCTCGGCTCGGAGGGTCGAAGCACGGCAGGGGAGCCACAAAGCGCGTGCCCCGCCCATCACATTGCAGGATGGACGGGGCACAGCTCTTGTTCAGCCGGTCATCAGACCGATCACTGCAGCTGCAGGACGAGCGGCAGATAGGTGTAGTGCCAGGGCGGCGTGTTCGTCGCTGTCGGCGTGGCCGTGGCCGTCATCGTGGCCGTAGCCGTCGGCGTATGGGTCGGCGTGGCCGTGGTCGTCATCGTGGCCGTCGCAGTCGCCGTCGGCGTGGGCTCAGCCTGATGTCCCACATGGAAGTCCGCGCCCGTCCAGGTGTAGTTCGCGTTCACGAAGAACGAGAAGCCGAAGGTCGTGTTGTGCAGATAGCCGGGCGGCGGCGTCTTTTCCGAGATGGCGTATTGCCCCGGAGTAACCGTCGCGAAGCGATACATCCCGTCCGCACCGGAGACCGCCGTGTACTTCTCGACGTTCCCCTGCTTCAGCGCAATCACTGCGCCCGCCAGCACCGCCTCGCCCGCGTCCTTGACGCCGTTGTTGTTCACATCATAGTACACGACGCCTTCAACAGCGCCCGTGCTCGGGGTCGAGGTCGGCGTGGGCGACGGGGTCAGCGTCGCGGTGGCCGTGGCGGTGGCCGTCGGCGTGGCCGTCGGCAGAGGCTCATCGCCCACCTTCTTGACTTCCACGAAGTGGATCCACTCGTTGCCGTCCTTGACGCCCGTCGTCGTGCGGCTGTCAATGTAGAAGTCCGCACCGCCGCCCGCCAACCGGTTCGCGAAGCGGCCGTCCGTGATGTTGAAGACCGCCTCTTTGAGCTGCTTGGTGCCGGTCTTCTTGATCGTCCCGGCGATCTTCTCGCCGCTCAGGCTGTCGTACTTCAGCGACCATTCATCGGTGCCGATGTCGAAGTACTTCACCGTGATCTTGACCTTGGTCTGGGTCTGGCCGCTGATGTAGCCGTTGTCAATGTCGAAGAACATGTACGAGTTGTTGGTGGCCTGATCGGTGCGGCGCACTACGTACGCCTCCTTGTTCACGCCCGTCCAACTGTAGAAGTTGTAATACGTGCTGTCTTGCCCGCCCAACGCCGGCAGGTCCGGGTTATAGGGCTTCTTGTTGCACGGGTAGTTATCCCCGAACATGGTCGTGTTGTAGCGCATGGCGTTGTACGGGCACGCGCCCAACCCGGCCTCCGACCATTCCGCCTTGGTGTAGCGGCTATCGGTGCCCTTGTCGTTGGTCTCCGGCACAGTCTGGCCGCCGGTCAGGCCATCAATCTGGCGCAGGTAGAAGTTGTAGTTGCCCAGTTCCGGCCACGGCCCGGACGTGCTTGCCCCGTTGTAGCCGAAGCCGCCGCGGCAGTTGGACAGGATCGGGTTGCGGTGCTCCCACATCATCGTCCACACGCTGGGGGTGTCCGTGGTGTTCTTGCCCAGGTACTGCTTGGCCCAGGCATACAGCGGCGTGATGTCGGGGTCACTGACCAGGTCGGCGCCCACCCGCAAGAAGTCCAACTTCTTGTCCAAGCCTTGCGCCAATGCATAATAGGCCATGACCGGGTTACACAGGTCCATCGTGTAGGATTCCATCGCCAGCGGCACCAAGAATTCGCGGCCCACCAACGGATCGAACATGCCGGTGCGCGTGTCCACGAAGGCATAGGTCCAGTCCGGGGCGAGGAAGTTGGCCGACAGCCCGACGCCCGTCGCCACCGCGTGATCGGTGATGTCGCGACGCTCCGTCGTGCTCTTGAACACCGGCGCATACTGATTCAACAGATTCTTCATGGGCGGCAGGCCCGGCGCCGCGGCGAACGCCTTGGCATAGTAATCGTTGATCGTATTGACCGCATCAATCCATTTCTGCGAAGTCAGGCCCTGCTGCTGCATGAAGTAGTCATACATGCCGTCGGTGCCGGAGTTCGTCGGCTGGTTCTCGCCGTACACGCCGGTGCCCATCGCCACGAACTCGACCCGGTCATCGTTCCGGTACTGCGCGCCGAACGCATCAATGAACGTCTTGTACGCGCTCAAGTAGGCCGGATCCCAGTACTTGGGCACCAGGTGGCGCACATCCAAACCGACGTTATCCACCCACCAGGTGGTCGGATTAGCCCCATCGGTGTTGACCTTGAACACCACCTTGATCGAGGTTTCGGGCGCATTCGCGCTGATGTCGTACTCGAAAGACTGCCAGGTGTTCGCCGTGCCGGCCGCGTTGAAGGTGGCCAGAGTGCGGAGCACGGTGCTTGAACTGTTCTGGAGTTCCACCGTCAGCGTGTCGTTGGTCGGCGTCGGCTCGCTGGTCTGCATGTAGAGCTGGAAGCGAATCTTCGCAGTGACACCCGCCAGGCCCGGCGGCATCGCAGGCACCAGGGTCGCCTCGCGGCCCAGCGAGCCGTTGGCGTTATCGCCGCCCATCTGGCCGGCATAGCCGCCCGCGCCCGTCGGCGGGTTGGCCACGATGGATGTCCCCGTCCCGGTGAGCGCCCAGCCCAGGCTGTGGTTGCTCATATCGAAACCACCGTTGGCCCGGCTGGGCCGCCAGTAGTCCACATAATCCGGGGTCCCGTCCTTCTTCGTCACCGCCAACACCGCATTGGGCGTCTTGATGACATAGTTGGGCGTCGGTCGGATGTCACCGGAGGTCTCCCCGGCGTAGGTGTGCACGAAGAGCGCTGTCTTGAGGCCCAGGGCCGCGCGCTTGCTAATCCACGCGTCCACGCTGGACCAGGTGTAGCCATTCTTGGACGGGTTAAGCTGCGACCAGTCATAAAAGCGAATCGCCCCCGTTACAGGATACTGCGCCGGATCCAGCTCGGTGTAGCCGTAATCCAGGTAGTAGACGCCGGGATGGCTGCCGGCAATCGCTTTACCCGGCTGGGTGATGGGCGCAGACGGCGCAACCGCCTGACCCACCTGGCCCTGAGCCGGGGTGGACGCGCTGACGACCGATCCCAGGACCGTCATCAGAATCAACGCAAGGGTGCCCACCTTGAGCATGTGTTTCCTCATTTTTCCTATTTTTCCTTTCTGGTTGAGATGGCTCGGCGCAGCTCGCAGACGTCAACGCGATAGAAGGATGCTTGTATGCGCCTGCTGGCTTGCTCGATCGGTGACCAACAGCGGGGATCGTGTGTTTCGCCCTCGGCTTGCCGGAGATCCGACCGGCATCGCGAAACACGACCATGGAACGAAACGATGATAACTGGCTGCGTGGTCTTCTCAACTTACGGGCTTAGTACATAGTGAATCCACAATCTATTCTACCCCACCCAAATGAAAATCAAATGAACACCGGCGCTGGAACTGTGACGTTTTTTCCATCCCGGTGCGGCCGGCTCAGGGGACAACCCGCCTGAACAGGAGCCACTCCGCGCGGCGGTCCACCATTTCATACCCGCCGTGAGCCTGGACGGCCGCCAGCGAGTTCGCGCCGTGCACCAACAGCAGGTCCATCGCAGCATATTCCTGCAGCAGCCTGGGGTAATTCGTGTCAGTGTAGACCCATTCCCGATAGCGGGGCAGCGCCCGGTCGGATTGCGCCTGGATCAGCGGGAATCGTTGCTCGACGATCTTAGTCGGAGTCGCCCCGTGATTCCAGATCGTCTGATAGGACTGGTAGTGCGGGAAGGCGCGCCAGTACAGTTCGGCCGGATCGGCGTCAATCATGGCGGCCAGGGTTTTCTCCTGCGCCCAGGGCGAATGCCACATGAGCTCCCGGAAGGGTTCGGCCGCCAGATCAAAGCGGCTGAAATAGCCAAACCATAGCATCGCATGCGCCAGCACAATGATCGTGATCAACGCGCGCACCGGCCGGCGGGCGGCCGGCGGGATCATCAGGCCGATGATCAGGCTGAACCCCAGGAAGACCAGCACCGAAATCCGCACAAAGATCGCGTTGTGGTGCGGCAGATCGTCGGGGAGGACAAAATAGCAGGCCAGCGCTATCAAGAAGAAAACAAGCACGGTGTAACGCGCCGCGCGCGCCGGCGTGGCAGCGGTCCGCACCCGGGCAGGCGTCTCAAAGAATGTCCAGTGCCCCAGCGCCTGGCGCATGGCCGCGCGGGCATTGCCGGACCGCCGCCACCGCCGGACTGCCGCCACCAGGAGCGCACCGCCGATGAGGATCACGGCCAATACAAAAAGGGCGCCGATCACCCCGCCCATCGTCCCTGCGGCCAGGCGGAGGTTGTCGTTGCCGGGCAGACGAACGAATCTGCCCGGCACGGTGGCAAGATAGTTGTGGCGGTAATACGCCAGCAAGAAAGCCGTTGTGGACTCCTCCTGGCTGAACGAAGGCGACTGCGCAATCCAGAGCCCCATCACGATCAGGCTCGGCAGCAAGGTCGCCAGACCCAAAAGATAGTGCTTCAGATGGAAACCGCGCCGGGCGACCACTGCCACGCCGATGACCGCAATCGCAAGCAAGAACGCCTGCGCATGGGCATAGAAGAGCAGCAGCGTCAGCAGCGCCAGCGGCAGCGCCCGCCGCACGGTCGGCTGCTCGATGAACCGGGCGAGCAGGCTCAGATCCAGCAAGAGCAGCGCGATGCCCAGCATGTAGCCGGTGAAGCCCCACATCACCGAGTAATTCCAAAGGAACAAGGACGCCAGGAGCGCAGCCCACAGGTCGCCGCCGCCATACTTCAACACCAGGAGCGCGCCCGCGAACAGCCCAACGATATAGAGCGAGTAGAAAACGCGGTTTCCGGCCTCAACATCCGGGAAAAGCGCACAGAACAACGCGTGCAGCGAATTAGGCGTCAGGGCGGTGATATTCAGGCGGTAATATGCGTGCAACGCGTCCGCGGGGTTCGCCAACGCCCGGACGAGATACGCCTCCGCAAGATGGTTGGGCAGATCGGTGAACGGGTAAAGGCTCAAGCGCCAGATATTCGAGAGCTGCAGCGCCGCGACCGCGCCCAGCAAGACGCCGAAAAGCACCATGGTTCGCCTGGGTTTCATCCGGTACCTAGTCCTTCACCCCTGCCAGAATTTAGCGCACCTTATCCAAAAAACCGGACCAGCGTCACGGCGGCCTGACCGGCGAGCAACGCCACCGGACCCAGCCAGAACCAGCGGCGGCGCGCCGGCACGACCGCCAGCGCGTAACCAAGCCAGAAGATCAAGAATGGCTCGTAGTATTTCTGATAGACCCGCGTGCCCGTGAGGTTCGCCAGCAGCCACAGGAGAAAACAGAAGCCCCAGAGCAGCTCCCCGCGCGCTGCCAGATCGCGCGCCAGGATAAATAGATAAAAGAGGCCGAGCGGCAGCAGCACCCAAAAGACCAACGCGCTCGGCCCGAGCATCGGCAGCCGCACGGCGACCAGCCACAGCGCCCCGCCGCGGTCGGCGAGGGTTTTGTCGGCCAGCGGATATTCGTTCGAGACCGGCAGGGCCAGCAGGATCAGCGCGGCCAGCGCGAGGATGATCGCACCCACCCAGGGCCGGATGGGCCGCTCCCGCACCATCTGCCAGAACCAACCGCCGAAAAAACTGCCGTACAGACCGACGAGCGACACCACGTACACGAGGACTTCCGGGTTCAACCCCTGGGCGACGTGGACGGCGAACGCCGGCGGGGTCAGCCCGCGCCACAAGAGCAGGAATCCGGCCAGGCCCGCCAGCGGCAGCAGCCCCGGCCAGAGCCGCCCAGCCAGGGTGCGAAGCGCCGCCCTTGCCGGCCCCGGCAGCGCTTCCAGGGCGGCCAGGACATAGGCGCCGAGCAGCCACGCGTAGATCTGCCGGGTGAGGATGGCAAGCAGGACGGCCAGGCTGGTCACAAGCGCCCGCCGCGGCGTGCGTATCCCCGGCGCCAGCAGCAACAGCGCCGTGAACGCAAAGAGCAGCGCCGCGTTGTCCGTGGACAGGCGAACAGCGGAGCCGAGGAAGTAGGGCGAGGCTGCCAGCAGGCCGGAGATCAATAACGCCCAAGCGATCCCCCCGCGGCGGAGGATGCCCGCGTAAGCGACCAGCAGGCACGCCAGGCTGAGCACCAGGCTCGCCAGGCGGAGATGCGTCGCCTCCGCGCCCACCACAAAGCCGGCCAGCATCATACAGATGTGATAGAACGGCGTTGTGGCGGCCGGGTAGTGGCTCAGATCAAGGCGCGGCCACTGCTGGGCGAACGCCTGGATCGTGGGATAGTGGAAGAGCCGTTCATCCCGCGCGTCGAATACGCCCCGGTCCGGGCCGAGAACAAGCGGCACCGCCAGGCCGATAAAGACAAGCGCCAGCACCAGGAACGGCGCAACCCGGCTCTTCCTCGGAGACATCACAAGGCAAACTTACGGTGCGTCAACACACTCGGTGATCGGGCCTTCAGCCGCCTGCGCGTAGGTGCGGCCGCAGGCTGCGCACGACAGGCGCTCCGGCCCGGCTTGTGTCAGAGGCCGGCCGCACGCGCACACGTGACCGATCAGCCGCGCCGGGGTGCCCACCACCAGTCCGTACGCAGGCACATCGCGCGTGACCACCGAGCCCGCTCCCACCAACGCGAAGGGGCCCACCGTCACGCCGGGCAGCAGGACAGACCGGGCGCCGATCGCCGCGCCGTAGCAGATGCGGATGGGGCTCACCTCCCAGTCATCGGCGCCCTTCAGCGTACCGTCAGGATTGATGGCGCGCGGGTAAAGGTCATTGGTCAGCACCACGTGCGGGCCGATGAACACCCCGTCTTCGATGGTCACGCCGTGATACACGGAGCAGTTGTTCTGAATCTTGACGCGGTTGCCGATCTTCACGTCGAAATCCACGTAAACGTTCTTGCCGATGATGCACTCGCCGCCGATCGTCGCGCCCTCGCGCACCTGGCACTGATGCCAGATCGAGGTGCCGTCGCCGATGTTGGCGCGAGGCGAAACGTCAGCGGTGGGATGGATGCGAATCATAGGTTATCTCCTGATCAGATGGTCCACCAGTTCGGTGTAGATTTGTTTGTCCAGCTTCCAATGGTGCTGCGCGGTGAAACGCGCCTGGACGGCGCACGCCAGGGCCCTCGCAGTTTCGGACTCCCGGTGCAACCGCAGGACCTGTTGCGCCAGATCGGCCGGGTCCTCCGGCATGAAATAGGCCACCGTGTCGTCCGGGAAATATTCGGATGTAGTCGCCGTGCGGGCGACGACGGCCGGGACGCCCATGTGTGCGTATTCCATCAGTTTGGTGGGCAGGATGGTGTCGGTGAAAACGTCCCGGCGCATCGGCACCACCCCGACATCTGCTCCCGCCACCGCCGCGCGCATCATCTCCAGCGGCATGTGTTCATGGAAGCGGATGTGATCGGCCACGCCCAACGCCTGGACCAGGCCCTGCGCCGTCGGCATGAAGTCGCCCCGGCCATAGATCTCCACCTGCAAGTCCGGGAGGTCGGCCAGCAGCAGCGGCACGGCGCGCACCAGGATATCCAGGCCGTACCGTTCCAGGATCGCGCCGTGATAGATCAGCGTGAAGGGCCGGCCGGATGCGGGCGAGAAGTCGCGCGTTTCCGCCGGAACCACCGCACCGAAAAAGCGTTCGTCCGGCGTGTTCATCACAACAACCATCTTCTCCGGCCGGATGCCGCGGTCTCGCATCACGTCAAACTGATGCTGCGTGCAGACCGTGACCGCGTCAGCGTAGCGGCACGCCCACCGTTCGTGTGCGCGCAGCGTCCGCGTGATGAGATGATCTGGGCTGAGCCCGAAGCGCGACATGAAGAGGTTCGGCGCCATGTCGCGCACATCCAGCACGACCCGCATCCCCGACAGCAGCCTGGGGAACAGGGTGCAGAAAGCCAGGGCGTCCGGCGGATTGTAAACCTGCGCCAACACGAACCGTCGGCGCAGATGCTCTCGGCTCAACCGCCAGCCTGCCAGGAGAAAGAATTGCAGATACTCCATGATGTAAACCCAGCGGCCGCCGCCCTGGTGGCGCGACACCGGCATGCGGTGGATCGCCACCCCGTTGATCTGTTCCTCCTCCGGCTCACCCGGCTGGCACAAACAGAACACATCCACTGCCCGGCCCTGCTGCACAAGCGCCTCGGCCATGCGGCGGGCGCGCGGCTCAATCGGATACGAGGAGTGCGTGATAAACGCGATACGTTCAGACATCGGCTTCCCTCATTGACGCAAACGTTGCGCACTGCGACGCTGCAGCAGCTCACGATAGAAGCGCTCGATCTGCGCCGCGACGGCATCCAACGACCAGGGCAAGACGCGCGCCCGGCCGGCGGTCCGGCCCCGGAACGCGAGCGCGGCCGCCAGTTTGGCTGCCAGATCGTCGGGCGTCGGCGCGGCGATAAAGTGTCCCGGCAGACCGCCGAACAGCTCGGCCACATCGCCGACATCGGTGGACACCACCGGCAGATTGCACGCCATCGCCTCGCGCACGACCATCGGCGCGCCCTCTGCGACAGAGGCCAGGATCAGCACATCGGCCGCGTTGAGGTAGCGGGCGACCACCTCCCGCGGCTCGTTGTGGACGCAGGTGAGCCGGGCGGCCGGCTGCGTCTCCTGCAGCCGCGCCACCGCGGCCTCAATCAGCGGCAACCGCTTCTCCGGCCGGGGCGCACCAACGAACAGGATCACCGGCTGATCGGCCGGCAGCCCCACCTGGTGGCGCGCCTCGGCCTGCGGCGCCGGGCGGAACAGGTCGGTGTCCACGCCGCAGGGCAGGATCGTCACGTCCGGCAGCCCCAACCCCGCAGCGACGGCCGGTGACGTGACGATGGTGGCGTCCGCCAGGCGGCTGCTTAACCGGCAGAGCGGCGCAGTCCACCCCTGCTGGGCCTCGATGCCGTGCTGCGTGACCACCAGCGGCAGCCGCCATTGCAGGCGAGCAATCAGCCCGGTGAAGACGTAATGCGCATGGATCAGGTCGTAGCGTTTGCGGCGCAGGCTAGCCCACAGCTCCGCCGGCCCGCGCAGATAGTTCCAGGTGTTTGCCGGTCCATCCACGAACAGCACGTCCACGTCCAGCCCGCGCTTCCGCAGCGACGCGACCTGCTCGGCCACGAACGTGCCCAGCGTCGGCCGGTCGGGCGGCGCCGGGTACAGGTTGGTCACCGTCAGCACCCGCAGTGGTTCCGCCGGCCCCCCGGCCGGCCGCTCAGCGTTCAAGATCGGCAGCCCCTTTCCAGGCTGCGGGCAGCGGCTTGGGGTTAGCTCCGAAGAGCACGTTCAGGACGGTGTGGTGCTCATCGAAGTAGCTGCGCAGGATGATCGCCACCAGCGGATCATTGATCTCGGCCAGGGGCGCGGTCGCGTCCACGCGCGTCGCGGCCAGCTCGGCGGCGAGCGGACGGAGCGCGGCGGCCTGCGCGGCCAGCAGGACGGGCGACTCCGCGCCGGCTTTGCGCGCCAGGGCAACCTCCGGCGGCACGTCGAACCAGAAGGCGTGCCGCGGCCGCGGGGCCAGCCAGCGCAGCACCCGTCCCGCGGCCGTGTGTGCAATCTCAGGCCGTTCCAGCCGGGCCGCGAGGTCGGTGAACGCGGACAACAGATAGCGGTCGGCGACGACGACCTCGCCGCGCCACAGCGGCCACCGGATGCGCCACTGGTACTGCACCCCCAGCTCAGCCGCGATCAGCCAGGGCCAGAGCGCCCGCACCACGGGGTGGCGGAATTCGCGCACGCGATTGGCTTCGCGGGCAGCGTCACCTTCGCCCGCCGCCGCCTCAGACAACGCGAGCGGGGCGCCCCGGCCCAGCAGCCGCCGGCCCAGCCGGAACAGCGGTTGGAAGAGGCCGGCGCTGCCCCCGCGCGCCCATACGACGCGATGGCGCACGGCCGCGCCGGTCAATGCCAGGGCGAGCAGCTCGGCGTGGACCGATTTCCCGGAACCATCTATACCGTCCAGCGCGACCAGCATCGGCCGTTGGCTGTGGATGCCGAGCCGCAGGTGCGTGCCGTAGGTCGTGTGGATCGCGACTTCGCGCGCCCGCGCGCGCGGGGTCAAGGTCGGGTCGGCCAGCATTTTAGCGTAAAACAGCCGCTTGCTGCGCACGAACGAGACGCGAACGGGCGCCCGCAGCGATTCAACAGACACCGCTTCGACGGTCTCGCGCAACCACGACGGCGTTTCGGACTCGGCGCGCAAACGAACGGCCTCCGGCAGGCTGCACGTGCCGTAGAGCCGCTCCTCCCAGCGGCCGCACAGCGCCAGCGCAAAGCGGAGCCCCGGCAGCCAGCCCTTGCCCTTTGCGCCGTCGGCGACGCGGTCCCAATCCACGGCCAGGCGACGGCAGGCATAGACAACCTTCGCCAGCTCGATCAGCTTCAGCGCCTTGTTCTCGTAGATCGCATGCGCCAGGGCGATCAGCAAGCCATCCTCGGCCGCGGGCACGCGGGCCAGATCGCAATCTGCGGCGAACCCGGCCCGCGCCCAAACTGCCGGGGTATCCAGGAATTCGGTGTGCCACTCAAAGCGGCCGTGAATGTGCAGATCGAACGCACTCCGGCCCAGGTGATAGCGGCGGAAGAGGAATTTGTTCGGCTCCTCGATGTGGCGCAGCTCGACGTAGCCCAGGCTGCGCACGATGCGCCGCGCCTCGTCCTGCTGCGCCCGCGGCACCGCGATGTCCAGGTTGCTGCTCACATAGGGGAAGGTTGGCGCCGGCCCCATCGCCTTGACGAACAGCGCGGGGATGCCCGCTGCGCGCCACGCGCTCACGATCTCGCCGAACGCGGCGGCCTGCCGCGCCATCGCCGCGTTGTCGGCCGCGAGGGCCGCTTGAAAGGCCGGCGCGGCGAGCAGCGCCCGCGCCGGCTCGGCTGCGCCGGCCAACGTCAGCAGCGGCACACCGTTGCGGCGCAGCAGGGTGACCACCACC
>CAZYGI010000070.1:0-18670 GCA_964647255.1 uncultured Anaerolineales bacterium
AACGCAGCAGCGTCCGCCGCAGTCCGGCGGTGGACAGGGACAGTCGTCGCGGCCCGCGGGCGGCTACCCGCAGCGGCCGGCCGGCTCCGGCGGCCAGCCGCATCCTAAGCCCGGCCAGGGAGGCTCCCACCCGCAGGGCGGCGCGCCGCGTGCGGCGTCGGCCAGCGTCACAGCCGCACGGGCAGCCAGTGCAGCCGCGGCCGCCCCGGTCACCGAGATCGTCATCCCGGCCTCTATCACCGTGCGCGAGCTGGCGGAGAAGATGCACCGCAGCCCCATTGACGTCATTAAAACGCTGATGAACTACGGCGTCATGGTGCCGATCACGCAAAGCATTGACTTCGACACCGCAGCGATCGTGGGCGAGGAACTGGGGATCACCGTGAACTCCGAACAGGCGCCGGAACCGGAGGTCGAGGAAGTCATCGAGGAAGAAGGCCCCAAGACGCTCCGCCAGAAGATCATGGCCGCCGAGAAAGAGGAGAACCTGGTCCTCCGCCCGCCGGTCGTGACGGTGCTAGGGCATGTGGACCACGGGAAGACCTCGCTGCTCGACGCGATCCGCGAGACGCGGGTGGCCGCGGGCGAAGCCGGCGGCATCACCCAGCACATTGGCGCGTACCAGGTCGAGCGGAAGGGCAGAAAGATCACCTTCCTGGACACGCCCGGCCATGAGGCCTTCACGGCGATGCGTGCACGCGGCGCCCAGGTGACGGACATGGCGATCCTGGTGGTCGCCGCGGACGATGGCGTCATGCCGCAGACGAAGGAAGCCATCGCCCACGCCAAGGCGGCCGGCGTGCCGATCATCGTGGCGTTAAACAAGATTGACAAGTCCAACGCCAATCCCGACCGCGTCAAGCAGGAGCTGGCCGACAACGGCCTGCTGATCGAGGAATACGGCGGCGACGTGATGTGCGTGCCGGTCTCGGCGAAATTCCGCCGTGGCATTGACGACATCCTGGAGCACATCCTGCTGGTGGAAGAAATGGACCCGCTGCGCGCCAATCCGAGCGGCGCGTGCGTCGGCACCGTCATCGAAAGCCGCCTGGACAAGACCCGCGGCCCGATGGCGACGCTGCTTGTGCAAAACGGCACCTTGCACGTGGGCGACAGCATCGTCAGCGGCGAGACCTCCGCCAAGCTACGCGCGATGTATGACGACAAGGGCGAGCCCATCAGCGAGGCGACGCCGGCCATGCCCGTGCAGATCCTGGGGTTGGCCGAGGTGCCGGCGGCGGGCGACACCTTCGAGGTCGTCGCAGACGAACGCACGGCCCGCGCCATCGCGGCCGAACGGCAGGCGAAACGCCGCGCCGCCACCGCGCAGCCGGCCGGGCCCGCGTTGACGCTCGAGAGCTTCTTCGCCCAGGCCGAAGCGGGGCAGACCAAAGAGCTCAACCTGATCCTGAAGGCGGACGTCCAGGGCTCGATTGAACCCATCGCCAACTCGTTGGAGAAACTCAGCGACGAGAAGGTCAAGGTCAAAATCCTGCACCAGGCCGCGGGGAACATCACTGAATCGGACGTGATGCTTGCGGCCGCGTCCAAGGCCATCATCGTCGGCTTTTCCGTGAACTTGGACGGCTCCGCGCAAAAGCAAGCCGAGGCCGAGGGCGTGGAAATCCGCCAGTACAACATCATCTATAACATCATCGAGGATGTGCAGAAGGCTATGACCGGCCTGTTGGAGCCGGTCTACAAGGAAACGATCACCGGCCACGCCGAGGTGCGCCAGGTCTTCAAGGTCACTAAGGTCGGCAAGATCGCCGGCTGCTATATCGTGGATGGCGAGCTGTTGCGCAACGGCCAGGCCCGCGTCAAACGCGGCGGCGCAGTGATCACCGAAGACAAGATCGCCAGTATCAAGCGCTTCCAGGAGGACGTCCCCGAGATCAAGACCGGCTTCGAGTGCGGGATCAACCTGCACAACTTCAACGACTTCGAGGTCGGCGATGTGATCGAGGCGTACAAGAAGGAGCGGGTGAGCTGAGCGGACGATGGACAATGGACGATGGGCGGGGCTGTGATGACCGGTCCATCGTCGCTGGTCCATCGTCGCTGGTCCATCGTCGTTGGTCCGTGGCCGTAATCCATCGCCTCTCCGGGGGTGCAACCATGACTACTCGACGCCAGGAGCGCGTCTCTGAACTATTGCGCGAAGAACTGAGCCTGCTGATCGGTGCGGAGCTGACCGATCCTCGGCTGGAGGACGCGCTGGTCAACGTGACGGACGTGATCGTATCACCGGACCTGCAGAACGCGCGCGTATACATCGAGCACAGCCTGCCGCACACACAAGACCGGCAGGTTCTCAGCGCACTGCAACATTCCGCCACGTTTCTGCGCCGGGCGCTGATCGAAAACCTGAACCTGCGTGTGGTGCCGGAGCTGCACTTCACCGTTGACACGGCGGCCGAACGCGGCCAACGGATTGATGCGCTGCTGGAGAGCATCACGCGCGAGGCGCCTGCGGCTCCCCAGCAAGATGCCTGATGACCGCCCGATCGTCAAAATGGTCAGAGTTTTCGTTCCGGTATCGCACGAACCGACTGATGAACTATCGCACCGATGGACCATCGCACTAGAGAACTAACGGAGATCGCCGCTGCGCTGCGCCGGGCGCGCCGCATCCTCGCCTTCTGTCACGTCAACCCGGACGGCGATGCGTTGGGCGCGCTGCTGGCGTTGGGCTGGTTCCTGGCAGATGCCGAGACCGAGGTCTGCCTCGTCTGTTCCGATCCCGTGCCCGACAAGTTGCGCTTCCTGCCGGGCGCAGAGCGCATCCTGACCACCCCGCCCGCCGGCCCGTGGGACGTGATCGTGTCGCTGGACAGCAGCGACCGCGTGCGGCTCGGCCCTGCATTCCGTGCGGTCGAGAACAGCGGCGCGCCCCTCGTCGTCATTGATCACCACATCACCAACCCAGGCTTCGGCGATCTGAATTATGTAAAACCAGCCGCGGCCTCCACCTCCGAGATCCTGGTGGACCTGGCCGATGTGCTGGGCATCCCGCTCGCCCGCGAGGCGGCGGTCTGTCTGCTCACCGGCATCCTGACCGACACGCTCAGCTTTCGCACCAGCAACGTCACACCGCACGTGCTGCGCGTCGCCTCCCGTCTCATGGAGGCCGGCGCCGACCTGCATCGGTTGGCCGATCTCAGCCTGGGGCGCCGGCCGGTGAGTGTGATGCGCCTGTGGGGGCTGGCGCTGAGCCGGCTGCAGCTTCGGGACGGCGTGCTCTGGACCGAGGTGACGCGCGAGATGCGCGCGGCCGCCGGCGTCCCGGACGAGGATGACGGCGGGCTGGTGAGCTATCTCATCAACGCCAACGAGGCGAACATCGCCGTGGTGTTCGGTGAGATGGACAACGGCTCGATAGATCTCGACCTGCGCGCCCGCCAACCGTACGAGGTGGCCTCGGTCGCGCTCAGCCTGGGCGGCGGCGGGCATCCGCAGGCGTCCGGCTGCCTGCTGCCCGGCCCGCTGGCCGACGCCGAGGCGCGCGTCATGCCTTTATTGCTGGGACTCTCGACGCGCTGACAGGGCTTTGACATCATGAACGGCATCCTGAACATCAACAAGCCCGGCGGCTGGACATCGCATGACGTGGTGGCCTGGGTGCGCCGCGTGCTGCGCGAGAAACGGGTGGGGCACGCGGGCACCCTCGACCCGATGGCGACCGGCGTGCTGCTGGTGTGTGTGGGCCAGGCCACGCGCGTCGCCGAATACCTGACCGCCGGCCGCAAGGCCTATCGGGCGGTGGTGCAGCTCGGCGTCACCAGCGACACCTACGACGCTGACGGCGAGGTGCTGACCACCGCGGCGGTGCCCGCGCTGACCGCCGACGACCTGCACCGCGCGTTGGCGCCCTTCGTGGGCGAGATCCAACAGCGGCCGCCGGCCTACTCGGCCATCAAGCAGGATGGTGTGGCCGCGTATCGCAAGGCGCGCCGCGGCGAGGAAGTTGAGCTTGCCCCGCGGCCGGTCACGATCTACGGGATCGAGCTGCTGGCATGGGATCCGGCGGACGCCCGGCTCACCCTGGAGATCGCCTGCGGCCCCGGCACTTACATTCGTAGCCTGGCGCACGACCTGGGCCAGGCGCTGGGCTGCGGCGCGTTGCTGACCGGGCTGACGCGCATCCGCAGCGGTCAGTTCGGCCTGGCGGACGCGGTCGAGCTAGACGCCCTGGCGGACGCGGCCCGCGCCGGCGACCTGGAGCGCTATCTGCATCCGATCGCGGCCGCGCTGTCCGCCTTGACCCAGGTCCCCGTGGATGCCGCGGACGCGGCGCGCCTGGCGCACGGCCAGTTCCTGCCTTGCCCCGTGCCGCCCCAGGTTCCAACCGGATTTGCGACCGCCCAGGATGGCTCGGTGGTTGCCATCCTGGCGTACGATCCCGCCCGCGCCGCCTGGCGGCCGGATAAAGTATTCACGGCGACGACGGAACATTGACGATGGATCATTGACCACGGCCTGCCTGTTGTCCATCGTCCACCGCCCATCGCCCATCATCCAGCATGCAAACCTTTCACGGCTTCCCGCCCGCCCCACTCGCCAGACGAGCGTTCCTGACCATCGGGAACTTCGATGGCGTGCACCGCGGGCACCAGCACTTGATCGCCGACCTGGTGCGGGCCGCGCACGAGACCGCTTGCCAGGCCGGGCTGCTGACGTTTGAGCCGCACCCGTTGGCGGTGCTGCGCCCGCACGCCGTCCCGCTGCGGCTGACCAGCAACCAGGAGCGCGCCGAGGTGCTGGCTGCGCTGGGGCTGGACTTCATCGTTGTTTTGCCGTTTTCGCCCGAAGTTGCTGCGCTGTCGGCCGCCGACTTCATGGCGCAAGTGGTGGCGCATTTCCCGCTCTGTGAGCTATGGATCGGCCCGGACTTCGCCCTCGGCCGCGGGCGCGAGGGAAATGCGACCCGGTTGGCCGAGTTGGGCAAG
Organism: uncultured Anaerolineales bacterium; assembly: GCA_964647255.1. Classification (GTDB taxonomy): domain Bacteria; phylum Chloroflexota; class Anaerolineae; order CG2-30-64-16; family CG2-30-64-16; genus CAWJEL01. Next base: position 4,950 of record CAZYGI010000070.1, read on the forward strand.
ACGCTCGACTACATCGTGCGCGTAGCCGCCCCATTCAACCTGAACGGGGAGCCGGTGCGCTCATCCCGCGTGCGCAGCCTGTTGACGGAACAAGGCGCAGTCGCCGAGGTCGCCGCGCTGCTGGGCCGGCCCTATACGATCTGGGGCGAGGTGGTGCATGGCGCGGAGCGGGGCCGCGGTCTGGGCTTCCCGACCGCGAATCTCGCGGCGCCGGCCAACCGGGCGCTGCCCGCGCACGGCGTCTATGCGTGCTGGGCCTGGTTGGACGACGTTGGCATCCCTGCGGTGACGAATGTCGGCGTGCGCCCCACCTTCGACAACGGCCGGCCGTCGGTCGAGGCGTATCTGCTGGATTTCGACGCCGACATTTACGGGGAGACGCTGGGGCTGAGCTTCATCGCCCGGCTGCGCGGAGAACAACGGTTCCCCAGCATCGAGGCGCTCGTTGGTCAACTGCACCAGGATGTGGAGAGTGCACGCCGCGTGCTGTGTCTGGCGGGACCGGCGGGCGACGCCGAAGCGCTGACCTGGGCGCAAGGCGTCGAGGCCGGCCTATGGCGCGAGGTCGCGCACATGGCCGACTGGGCCATCCGCGTGACCGGCGCCACCCAACGCCAGCTCTTCGCCCGCGCGGCCGCGGCGATGTTTGCGCTTGAAGACGCCGACCCAACGCGGCCCATCGAGCTTGCCCGGCCGGTCGCGGTCGCGGCCGACGATCCGGCGGAGCTCATGGTCGCGTGGCTCAACGCCCTGCTGCTGGGCCAGGAGCTCGACGCCGCGCTCTACACTCGCTTCGAACTGCACGAAATCTCCGACCGCGGGCTGCGCGGGGTGGCTTACGGCTACCGCGGCAGCCCGTCGCACACCGCGATCAAGGCGACCACCTATTACGATCTGGTTGTCAGCGAGACCACCGAGAGGTGGACGGCCACCGTAACGTTTGACGTGTAGGCGTGTGGATGAAACCTGGTTGCCGGGTCGCCTCGGCCGGTGATTGAAATCACCGTCTGATATGGAAAGTGCGTTGAAACGCACCCCGTTAGCCGAGTCAAAGCTCAACCTGTTTCAACAGGTTTCGTCGTATCAGCCTGCGGTTTCAACCGCAGGCGGCCCGAGGCCCACCATGCCGCGCCGCGCCGTCTTCCTCCCCTATCGGCCCAAGACCGTCCTGAACAAGGGCAAACGCGCCGACCACTGGTTCTGGACGCGCTACAGCGCGTACCCGTACGTCGGCTGCCAGCACGGATGCGAGTTCTGCTACTGCCGCGAGCGCAAGTACTGCCCCGACGATGACCCCGCCGATTTCCCCTATGTGATCAAAGTCAAGGAAAACGCGCCTGAGTTGCTGCGCCGCGGCCTGGCTCGCGCGCCGCTCGATGTGATCGGCGTGGGCGACTACCAGCCGGCGGAACGCAAGTTCGGGCTGACGAGGCGGATGCTCGAGGTCTGCCTGGAGCTGGGCTTCCCGGTCTTCGTCCTCAGCCGGTCGCCGCTGGTGCTGCGGGATCTCGACCTGCTGGTCGCGATCAACGAACGCAGCCGGGTGACGGTAGCCTTCAGCGCGATCTCGGCGCCGGGCTCACCCGCCTACGAAGTCGCGCGCGCGATGGAGCGTCTGGCCCCGCGGGCCGAGAAACGGTTCGCCGCGATGGCGCAGCTCGCCGCAGCCGGGATCACGACCGGCGTCAGTTTCATGCCCATCCTCCCCGGCGTGTGCGACACCGACGCCAACCTGGCCGCGGTCGTGCAGGCCACGGCCGCTCACGGCGGCCGGTTCGTGCTGGCCGGCGGCCTCACCCTGGCCGATCAGCAGCGGGAGTTCTTCTTCGGCGTGCTGCGCGAGCGGTTCCACGACCTGGTGAGCCCCTACGAACGCCTTTACCCGCCGGGCAGCTATGCCGCGGTCGGGTGGCCGTGGCCCAAGATCGGCCTGCGCATCCGGGAGCTGTGCGCGGAAGCCGGCATCGCCGACCGGATGCCGCGGCCGGTGATCCCAGGGGAGAAACGAGCGTTGAGCAAGCGCGTCGTCGAGGCGTTGGCGAACCGGGCCTACTGGCTGGAACTGGAAGGCGCCCCTGCCTCGCGCATCTGGGGCTATCGCAAGGCCGCGTGGGCGATCGAGGACACGGAGCAAGACATCGGTTTGATCTATCGGACGATGGGCGTGCATGGATTGCAAAGCATCCGGGACGTGGGGCCGGAGATCGCCGCGGAACTGGCGCGGCTGTTGGCGGCACTTAATCCGCACCTGATAAACCGGAACGCAGATAACGCTGACAGGCCAGATGAGCGCTGATGGTGCTGATTCATGCGCCGTGTTGCCTGACGCAGCCAACAACGGAGCGCATAGGAAATGTCCACGTCAGGCCAATCCGGTGAAGCTGCGTCGCACCGCACCTGCGACCCCCGCAGGTGGTCGCAGGTGTCTGCGTTCCATTTTGCAGCACAGCGTTCAAACCGCAATCGGCGCCTTGATGGATGGATGCGGATCGTATCCTTCCAGCCGGAAATCGTCGTATTTGAAATCGAAGAGCGAACTGACCTCGGGGTTGAGGATCATCCGGGGCAGCGGCCGCGGCTCGCGCGTGAGCTGGAGTTTTGCCTGCTCGATGTGGTTCAGGTACAGGTGCACGTCGCCGGAGGTGTGGATGAACTCGCCCGGCTGCAAGCCCGTGGCCTGGGCGATCATCAGGGTGAGCAGCGCGTACGAGGCGATATTGAACGGCAGGCCCAGAAAGCTGTCCACCGACCGCTGGTAGAGCTGGCAGGAGAGCCGCCCCTCAGCGACGTAGAACTGAAACAGGGCATGGCACGGCGGCAGCGCCATCTGCTCGATCTCCCCGACATTCCAGGCGCTGACGAGCAGCCGCCGCGAGTCGGGGTTGTGCCGGATCTGATCCACGACGCCGGCGAGCTGGTCAATCGTGCGGCCATCGGCCGTCCGCCAGGAGCGCCACTGCGCGCCGTACACCGGACCGAGGTTGCCTGCCGGATCCGCCCATTCATCCCAGATGTGCACCCCATTCCTGACCAGGTACTCGATGTTGGTCTCACCGGCGATGAACCACAGCAGCTCATGGATGATGGATTTGACGTGGAGCTTCTTGGTCGTCAGCAGTGGGAAGCCCTGCGCTAAATCAAAGCGCATCTGATAGCCGAAAGCCGACCGCGTGCCGGTGCCGGTGCGGTCGGTCTTCACCACGCCGTGATCGAGAAGATGCCGAAGCAAGGTCAGATAGGGCTGCATCGCAAAGCTCCACAAAAGGCGGCGCTCCCCGAGATGGAGAGCGCCGCAACGCCTGCCTCACTCCCTGCAGGCCGTAACGCCCGCAGGGAGCACCGGCTCAGTCCGAGCGGATGTCAATCACGGTGATCCCCGCCTGCTCAAGCGCCTTGCTGACGGTCGCCGCGTCCACGTCGGACAGCTTGAACATGATGCGCGGCTCGCCGGCGACCGGGCCCTCATAGGCCACGACGCTGATGACAAAGGCGCCCATATCGGCCAGGACCCGGGTGATCTGCGCCAGAACGCCCTTAGCATCGCGGCTCTGCACGGTCAACCGCACGCCGGGTTTGCGCGCACCGAGGAGTTCCAACAGCACCTTGAAAATGTCGGTCTCGGTGATGATGCCGGCCAGGGCGCCGCCTTCGATCACCGGCAGACCGCCGATCTTGTGGTCGGCCATGATGCGCGCCGCCTGCTCGATGGGGGTGTCGGGCGTGACCGTGACCACCGGGCTGGACATGACCTGTTTGATGGTCAGCTTCGCCAGGAGATAGTGCAGCTCGTACACACTCAACGACGTGGCCGGCGACGGGGCGGCATGGAGCAGATCCTTGTCGGACACGATGCCCACCATCTTGCCAGAGGCATCGAGCACGGGCAGGCGCCGCACCTTGCGCTCGCGCATGATTTGCAGACCGTCATCAATGCTGTCCGTTTCGAGAATCGTCACGGGATTGCGGGTCATCCGCTCGCCTACAAGCATAAGAAACCTCCTTTGATGTGTCCCTTATTGGCCCAACGCACCGCTGATGGCCGATCCTGCCAGCCCCAGGGCCGCGCCGATCAAGCCAAACACCAGGCCGATCAACAGGCTAATCACAAACGCCACCACAGCCGCCACGATCACCGTCAACGCGGCGTTCTTGTCATCCTGATCCAACGCCTGCCGGGTCGCGATGAAGCCGGTCGCGATGGTCCAGATCCAGGACACAAAACCGATCAGGCCGCCGAGGACGGGGATGAAGCTCAAGATGTTCAGCACGCGCGGCGCCCAGGCGAACCCCAGGGCACGCGCGACCTCACCAAAATCGCCTGTGCCGTTGAAGAACTTGGTGCCGATGAACTGAACCAGGAAGACCCAGATGTAGTACGAGGCGACACTCGTGATCACGCCGACGATCAAGGCGAAAACCGCGGCCCCGAAATGACCGCCGAACAACATGCCCAGGAAGCCGCCCAGCGCGCCGGCCAGCGATGCCAGGATAACCACAGCCAGTGCGTCCTGGTTATAGCTGGTGTCATGTTCGACTTCCTCGTAGAAATCCTTGTCGAGCCGCGCGGCTCGAATCATGCCTGCCAAAATGCGATTGAAGTCCATGATGTACACTCCTTAGCAAAATTAGGACCGTTCACCGGGTGATTCGGTGTGTCACTGGCGCTAGACATCGCCGAAGCTCACTTACCGTCGTTGCGCGGAGCGGCCTCCTTTCCTTTTCCGGGTCTTCGGCAGCGCGTAACCCAGCCGGCGCAGCTCTTCCTCGTTGGTGCGCCACTTGGGCCGCACTTTCACCCACAGATCCAGAAAAACGCGCGTCTCAATCAATTCCTCGATGGACTGCCGGGCGGCCTGGCCGATGCGTTTGATCATCGCACCGCCCTTGCCCAGCAGGATCATCTTCTGCGTCTCACGCTCGACATAGACAACCGCGGAGATATAGGTCATGCCGCTCGCCGGGCCGGCCGTGTCAGACGCGTTGAGCGACACATCGGACGGCTCGCGCTCCTCAAAGCGATCCACGAACACCGCGACCGAATGCGGCACCTCATCGCGCAGGTTCAACAGCACCTGCTCCCGCACCAGCTCAGCGGCCATGAAGCGAAGCTGCTGGTCGGTGACTTGATCTTCCGGGAAGAGCAGCGGCCCAAACGGCAGCGCAGCCACGATCTTCGCGACCAACAGCGCCAGGTTGTCCCCGCGCGTGGCCGAGATCAGCAGCGGCTCAGCGCCCGGCGCCAGGGCCGAGTAGAGCGCCGTGTTGTCCTGGACGTATTCCGGCAGCAGCCGATCACACTTGTTCAGCGCCAGGATCACCGGCAGGCGGCGAGCGGCCTGCGCCAGCACCGCGGCCACCTGACGGTCCTCATCATTCGGCCGCGCCGCCCCATCCACGACCCAGACGACGACATCGGCATCGGGCAGCGCCGCGGCGGCGGTCTCCACCAGCACCTCGCCGAGCTTGTGCAGCGGCTTGTGGATGCCGGGGGTATCGAGAAAAATGATCTGCGCGTCATCGCGCGTCAGAATCCCGATCAACCGATTGCGCGTCGTCTGCGGCTTGGGTGAGACGATGCTCACCTTCTGCCCGAGCAGCGTGTTGATCAGCGTGGATTTACCGACGTTCGGCCGGCCGACCACCGCCACAAAACCGGAGCGGAAGTCGGGCGGAAGTTCGCTGAATCCCAGATTCTCATCGTCCAAAGTCATCTCGATTCGTCCGTGCCGATGGCCGGTAGATGGGTGGACCGGTCAATCGGTGCATGGGTCAATTAAGTCTCCACCGCTACCGTAAACGGGTTGAAATTGGTCTCCACATCGTAGTAGTCCTCGTCTTCAGCCCGCTTGAGAAAGGCCACAATGCGGTATGTGATCGGCGTAAAGAGCGCCTCGATGCCCACCTTGAAAAGATAGTTGGCCGTGATGATGCTCACCGCGGCCGCCCACGGGAAGACGCCGAACGCGCTGGCGATCAAGACAAACAGCACGCTGTCCACCCCCTCGCCCACCAGCGTCGAGCCGATAGTGCGCATCCAGAGCCAACGGCCGCGGGTCAACACCTTCATGCGAGCGAGCACATAGGAGTTGCTGAACTCCCCGGCAAAGTAGGCGGCCAGGCTGGCGACGATGATGCCGCCGCCGGTGACCCCGCCGAGGATGACGTCGTACGCCGCCTGTCCGGCGTAACTCTGCCAATGCGCCTCGCCCGGCAGCCGGGCCACCAGCCACAGCGTCACGCTCATCAGCGCAGCCATCGCGAAGCCCGCCCAGATCACCCGTCGGCCGCGAGCATACCCGTACACCTCGGTCAGCACATCGCCGAAGATATAGCTGACCGGGAAGAGCAGCGTGCCCCCGTCGAACGCCAGCGGCAGATGGACCAGCGGCAGGCTCACGCCCCAGTCAACAATCTTGGCCGACGAGGCGATGTTGCTGATAAGCAACACCGCCACGAAGAGAGCCATGATCAGGTCGTAGAAACGGTAAGTGCGCTTTGTCATTCTGAGCGGGCTGACGACTCAACACTCATCGCGGCGAGATACCCGCGGTCGCGAAGGATCCTTCAGGAAGAATCTCATTTTGCACTCATGCAGCACGACTGCAAGGGTCCTGCCAGACACGCTATCCCAGCCGCTCGCACAACTCCCGCACCTGCTCAGTCATCCGCTCCGGCAGCCGATCGCCGAACTGGGCGAAATGCTGTTCGATGCTGGGCACTTCAGCGCGCCAGGCGTCACGATCTACGTGCAACAGCTCCTGGAGATTTTCCATTGATACCTTCAAACCCGCCAGGTCAAGATCATCCGGGCAGGGCACGAACCCGATCGCCGTTGCCGTGGCGCAAGCGGTCCCGTCCACGCGCTCGCACATCCACTTGAGCACGCGGCTGTTCTCACCGTAGCCGGGCCACAGCCACTTGCCCTCAGGCGTCTTGCGGAACCAGTTAACGTAGAAAATCTTCGGCGCCTTGGCGCCCAATCGGTCGCCCATGTCCAGCCAGTGCTGGAAATAGTCCGCCATGTTGTAGCCACAGAACGGCTGCATCGCGAACGGATCGCGGCGCAGGTTGCCCACCGCGCCGATGTTCGCCGCGGTCGTCTCAGACGAAGCCGTGGCGCCCATGAACACGCCGTGATCCCAGTTGTACGCCTCGGTGACGAGCGGCACCACGCCGGCCCGCCGGCCGCCGAAGACAAAGATGTCAATCGGCACACCTTCCGGCTTCTCCCAATCCGGGCTGATCACGGGGCACTGCTTTGCGGGGGCTGTGAAGCGGGCGTTCGGATGCGCGCCCGGCTCATGGCTCTCGGGCGTCCAGTCGCGGCCCTTCCAGTCAATGCCGTGCGCCGGCCGCGGGGTGCCCATCCCCTCCCACCAGATGTCGCCGTCGTCGGTCAATACGCAGTTGGTGAAGATGGTGTTTTCGCACACCGTGTCCATCGCCATCGGGTTAGACTGACAGGAGGTGCCCGGCGCAACCCCGAAGAAGCCCGCCTCCGGGTTGATGGCGTAGAGCCGGCCGTCCGGGCCGATCTTCATCCACGCGATATCGTCGCCGATGGTCTCGGCTTTCCAGCCGGGGATCGTCGGCTGGATCATGGCGAGGTTGGTTTTGCCGCACGCCGAAGGGAACGCGGCCGCGATGTGATACTGCTTACCCGCAGGGTTCGTCAGACGCAGGATCAGCATGTGTTCGGCCATCCAACCCTCGCGCTTTGCCATCGTTGAGCCGAGGCGCAGCGCAAGACACTTCTTGCCCAGCAACGCATTGCCGCCGTAGCCGGAGCCGAAGGACCAGACGAGGTTTTCCTCCGGGAAGTGGCTGATGAATTTCTTCTCCATTGGTGCGCAAGGCCAGGTGACGTCCTCCTGACCAGCCAGGAGGGGCGCGCCGACCGAGTGGAGGCACGGAATATACGCGTCGTCGGGCCCCAGCGCAGCGATGACCTGCGCGCCGACACGCGTCATGATATGCATATTGCACACCACGTACGGGCTGTCGGTGATCTCGATGCCGATCTTCGCCATCGGCGAACCGATCGGTCCCATCGAAAACGGGATGACGTACATCGTGCGGCCGACCATACAGCCGCGGTACAACTCGGTCATGGTGCGCTTGAGCTCGTCCGGCGCGATCCAGTTGTTGGTGGGGCCGGCGTCCTCCCGGTTGGTTGTGCTGATGTAGGTGCGGTTCTCGACGCGCGCGACGTCGCTGGGGTCCGAACGAAACAGAAAACTGTTCGGCCGCTGCGCCAGGGGCGTGGCCGCCCCGGCCGCCACCATCTCGGCCATCAGCCGATCATATTCGGCCTGGCTGCCATCGCACCAGTAGACCCGCTCGGGCTGGCACAGCGCAGCCATTTCCTCCACCCACTGGGTCAGACACTTGTTCTTGACTTCGTAAGCCACAATGATGCTCCTCATGATAGCGTTTTCTCAGGCGCAACTTCACTAAGTCATTACGCAGTTGCCCCAGTATTACAACCGCACGTTGTCATTCTGAGGAACTGAGCGACGAAGAATCTCGTCGCTCGCCGGAGAAATCCAGCGGGCGCCGGAGATTCTTCGCTCCCGTTGGTCGCTCAGAATGACAGTTGGAATAAAGTGCGGTTGTCGTACTAGAGCTTCAGCGCCGACATCGTGCTGCGGATCAGATCGGCGGATCGCTTCATTGCGGCCTTCTCATCATCATTGAGTTCGAGTTCGATGACTCTCTCCACGCCATTCTTCCCCAGGACGACCGGCACACCAAAGCAGATGTCATCCAGCCCGTATTCACCCCGGAGATAGACCGACGCAGGGTAGATATGGTGGCGGTTGCCGACGATCGCCTGCGCCATCTTGCAGGCTGACGCGCCCGGCGCATAGTAGGCGCTGCCGGTCTTGAGATAACGCACGATCTCGGCGCCGCCGTCGCGCGTGCGCGCCACGATGTGGTCAAGCTGCTCGTCGTTCAAGAAATACGTCAGCGGGATGCCGCCGATGCTGGAGAAGCGCACCAGGGGCACCATCTCATCGCCGTGGCCGCCCAGGACGGTCGTATGAATGTTCTCCGGATCCAGGCCCGTCTCCATGGCGATGAATGTCTTCATGCGACCGCCGTCGAGCACGCCCGCCTGCCCGATCACCCGCTCGCGCGGGAAACCGCTGAGCTTGTAGGCCAGGTAGGTCATCGTATCGAGCGGGTTGGTCATCATGATAATCGTGCAGTTCGGCGAGTACTTCACCACCTCTTTGACGACGCCGCCCACAATGCCGGCGTTGATCGCGACCAGATCCTCGCGCGTCATGCCCGGCTTGCGCGCCACGCCGGCAGTGATGATCACGATCTCGGAGTCGGCCGTCTCAGCCATATCGGTGGTGCCGACAGCGTCAATGGCGTGGCCGGCGATGGGCCCGGCCTGGATCAAATCAAGCACCTTACCCTTGGCCAGCCCTTCGACGACATCCACCAGGACGATCTGACAGCCGCCTGAGATCATCGCCCAGTGGGCGACCGTCGAACCGACAAAACCCGCGCCGATGATGCTCACTTTGCTCATGGGGTGACTCCTTCTCTAGGCTACGATGGATACCGATGACAGATCGGATTATTGACTCAGCGCCGCAGACGAACGGCGCCTGCGGCATAGGGCTGCACCCACCTCGACCAGCACGCTGACGACCAGCGTCACGGCGAGCGTGCCCAACGCACCCAGGGCGGCCAGGCTCAACATCTGGTTCTCGCGGCGCTCAACCTCGCGCAGCGATCGGCCGGCCAGGACGAAGCCCGGAGTCTGCCCCGCGTAGCTTTGCACGACCGCTGCGATCCGCACGCCCGGCCGGGGCTGCCACGTGACCCGATCCTGGCCGTGCTGCCGGGTGTAATCGAAGACGCCGGCCGGCAGTGTGGGCACGCCGCCATCGAGATAGGCTGACGTCGCCACCGGCTTGCCGTTTGCATCGAAGACAACCAGGAACGGCGCCAGACCGCTTTCAAGGGCCACTTTCTCCGCCGGCAGGATATCTTCATAAGGCTGCCCCGCGGCCAGTGTCGCGGCCGCGGCCTCCGCCAGTGCGATCTGCGGATCGTTGGCCCCCTGGCGTAGGATCTGCTGGCCGGCCGCGTAGATCGTCAACGACAGACACATCACGGCCGCGGCCACGATGATCCAGCGGCCGAGGACACGCCCAACATGCTCTACCACTGTGTTACCCCAAAGATCATGGGCCTCGCTCACCGACCGGCGCCCTCAAGGGCAGCGCGCGGGGCGAGGCACCCTGACCGTTGATATTCCTGGAACAGCCTGCCCCAGGTCGTCGTCGTCCGCCACTGCTCGGCCACCCGCTTAAACTTCAACGGCCAGTACATGTAATCCTGCTCTGCCTCGCCGATGAAGGTTGGCACCACCACAAAGGGGGTGTGGAAAAGAAACTTTTGAAACACGCGGGTGGGGCCGTACCACGACAGCCAGGCCAGGAACGTGTGGGTGCTGTAGCCCACCTTGAAGCCCCAATCCTCCCCGGCCACGTCGTCGCCCACCAGCTCGATCTCACGCACGTCGCCGACGCCCAGGCCGCGCTCATGGGCCAGCCGGATGTACTTGATGCTCAGCGGATCGAACCCCATCAGTTTGGCGGCGACCGCATCAATCGCCACCTGATCCGCCGAAGCGAGGATGACGTTCTTGACGACCGGCTCCATCAGGCGCGGCCCCGGGCCGTTGCCCGCGGTCGTGCCGTCCATCACCGCGAAGATGCCGGGGTGGATCTCCTTTTGGATCGCCAACAGATCCACCAACGTCTCGTGAATCCAGGTGTGGGTGTAATGCCGGTACTTGCTGAGCAGCCCGCCGAATGCGTTCTTCATCGCGCCGGTGGTTGTCGTGTACATGTGCGTCTTGACGGTCGGCAGGTGCACAATGTTCTTGCCGATGAAGTAATCCGGGATGCGGATGCCTTCCGGGTAGATATGATCCAGCGCCAGCATCTTCGCCTGGGGCCGGTAGGGCGCCCAGGTCATGTCCTCCTTGCGGAAATTATACAGCGCTGGAACGTTGTGCCCCCGGAAGATCGGCACGTAGCCGTTCAAGTCTTCGCCCTTGAACGCATTCGTCACCACCGTCTGGTTCTGCACGCAGACCAGGTCGTCGAAACCGGCCTGCCGCAGCGCCAGGATCGTCCCTTCCAGTTGCCATGGCGTCGTGTTGGCGCCGGGCATCGGAAAATGCCACGAGATGTTATCCTTCAGGATGGTGGTCGTGTTGGGCGCCAGGGCCGCCGCGCCGCCCGCCAACTCAAACAGGCGCGCATAATCCTGCAGCACCGTCTCCGGCTGTGTGCGCAAGACGGCGACTTTTGATCTGGATGTCATCGAAGCACCTCGCTGTAAACTCTTGCCAAAGCAATCTGAGCCCCCAAGATCGCTCAAATTGCCTCGCTCTCGAGCCTCAGATTCACGCTCCGACAGGGATGGGCAACGGTTGCGGCTCCGGCGCAAGAACTTCGATCCCATCCGCGGCCAGCACCGGCTTCAGCGCGGCGATGGCACACTCGAGCATCCGCGCGTCCGGCTCGCGCGTGGTCAGCCTCTGAAGCTGGAGACCGGGCTGAATCAGGATGCGCACCACGGGGTTATCCACGTGACCGGCCGAGAAACGCTGAAATTCATAGGCGATGCCGGCCACCACCGGGATCAGGACCAGGCGTGAGGCCAGGCGCAGGAATAAGTTGTCGAAATGGAACGGCGCGAAGACCAGGATCGCGATGATCATCACCGAGAGGAGGAAGCTGGTGCCGCAGCGCGTGTGCGCGGTGGTGAAGCGCGCCGCGTTCGCCGGGGTGAGCGGCACACCCGCCTCATACGCGTTGATCGTCTTGTGCTCGGCGCCGTGATAGGCAAACACCCGGCGGATGTCCGGCATGAAACTGATCGCCCACAGGTAGAGCAAGAACAACGCCAGCCGGATGGCGCCTTCGACGATGCTCACGACCAGGCCGTTTGCGCCCAGCGGCGCCAACCACTTGGCGGCCGCGGTGGGGAGGAGGAAGAAAAGCCCGATCGAGAGCGCCAGCGAAAATGCAATGGTCGTCCACGCCACCGGCCCGGAGAACTTGATCGGTTCCTGGCCTTCCTCCTGGAGCGACACATCGGCCGACCACATCAGCGCCCGCATTCCCAGCCCCAGGGCATCCCACAGCATCCCCAGCCCGCGGACAAACGGCCATTGGCCCCACTTCCGCGTGTAGATCGCCGCGGTCAGCGGCTCCTCGTGCACCATAATCTCGCCGTTCGGCGCGCGCACGGCAATAGCCATCTGTTTGCGCCCCCGCATCATCACACCTTCGATGACCGCCTGCCCGCCATAATAAAACTTAGCCAATGTCCAACCTCGTTTCTTGTTTCCACCTCACTTGTGGCGGTATTGTACACGACCGCCGGAGGGGTGTCAAAGACTCTTTCACTCCACGTCCGGCTCAACCGGTTCGTCGTCCTCCGCTTCCAATCCCAGGCAGATAAGGTAGCCGCGCGCCCGCTCGACTTTGGGATAGCGGTTCACCAGCTTCCAGAAACGCGGCCCGTGATTGGCCTCCAACAGATGCGCTAGCTCGTGCACGATGACGTAGTCTCGCACCCAGGCCGGCAGGGTCGCAACGCGATGCGAGATGCGAATCGTGCCGGTGGCAGGCGTGCAACTGCCATAGCGTCGCTGCTGGTTCGTCACGTAACAGATATCGCTCCAGCGCAGCTTGCCCGTAAAGTACTGCCGGTTCAGCTCGGCCGCGCGCCGCGCCAACGCGCCGTCATCCGCGGTCTCGCCCTTCTCCCGATGCCGTAAGAGCCGACGCCGCAAGTTCTCGACCACGGGGCCAAGCTCGGCGTCGGTCATGCGCAGCGGCGCCAACACCTCAATGACCTTGCCATTTTCGATCAGGCGCGCCGACACCGTCTTCAGCCGCCGGTCGCTGCGTAGGATGCGCACGTCAGGTTCAGCGATCATGTCCCCATCATAGCATGATCTGGGGTCAGGAACAAACGCCGCGGCGCGGCCTCTGCGGGCCGTTTGGCCGCGCCGCCGCCCTGTGCTACACTGGCGCCCATGATCGAAGCGATGAACCGTGCCGCCCGCTTTTTCGACGCCGACTATGCCGGCTATCTGGACGACCTGCCGCTGATCGAGGCGTATGCCCAACGCACCGGCGGCCCGCTGCTGGAGCTCGGCTGCGGCACCGGACGCCTGCTCGTGCCGCTGGCCGAGGCGGGCTACCGCGTGACCGGCGTGGACCTGAGCCCGGAGATGCTCCGTTTGGCCGCGGCTAAGGCCGAAGCGGTGGGCATGGGCGACCGGGTGACGCTGATCCAAGGAGACTACCGGAACGCAGCGCTCGCAGGGCCGCACCGGCTGGCCTTCGTGATGATGAACACCTTCCTGCACCTCACCACGCAGGCCGATCAACTGGCCGCGCTCCGGCACTGGCGGAATCACCTGGCGCCGGGCGGCTTGCTCATCCTGGACGTCTTCCATCCCGATGTGGGCCAACTGGCGGGCCTGGATGGCCGGCTGGAATGGGACAAGACCTGGCACGACCCCGCCACCGGGGCGACCGTGATGAAATTCCTCACCCGCACCGTGGATCTGGCCGAGCAAACCCTGCACGTCACGTTGATTTACGATGAGATCGCGGCGGACGGCAGCGTGCGGTGGCTGCTGCTGGACTTCGCCGCCCCGCAGGCCGCCG
>CAZYGI010000071.1:0-18191 GCA_964647255.1 uncultured Anaerolineales bacterium
CGTACATCTCGGCGATGGGCGCCCAGAACGGCAGGCTTGCGCCGCCCATCGGATCGACGCCCAGCTTCAGATCCGCGTTGGCGATCGCGGCCATGTCCACGACGTTGCCCAGGTCGGCCACGTAGGGGGTGATGTAGTCGTAGTCGTGCACGCGGCCCGAGGCCTTGGCGCGGGCCAGCGTCATTCGTTTGACTTCCTTCAGCCCGCCCCGCAGGATGTCGTTGGCGCGATCCTGGATGACTTTGGTCGCGCTGGTGTCGGCAGGACCGCCGTTGGGCGGATTGTACTTGAAGCCGCCGTCGCTCGGCGGGTTGTGCGAGGGGGTGATGACGACGCCGTCGGCCAATCCGGCCGTCCGGCCGCGGTTGTAGGCCAGGATGGCATGCGAGATGACCGGCGTCGGCGTGTAGTTGAGGCCGGCCTGCACCATCAGTTCGACACCGTTGGCTGCGAAGACCTCGATGGCGGTGGCGAGCGCCGGCTCAGAAAGCGCATGTGTGTCCATGCCGATGAACAACGGCCCTATCGTGCCCTGCACCCTGCGATATTCGCAGATGGCCTGGCTGGTGGCCGCGATGTGGTCGTCATTGAACGAGGTGTTGAACGAGGTGCCGCGATGGCCGGATGTGCCGAATGCGACTTGCTGGGCCGGGTCATCGGGATCCGGGTGACCGGTGTAGTACGCTGAGATGAGCCGCGGTACGTTGACGAGCAGCTCGCGAGGCGCCGGCTTGCCGGCATATGGACTGATTGCCATGGGATCTCTCCTTTAGAGTGTAAAAATGCGACAACAAGAACACCCGCCATCCTGGCGTGAGGATGGTGCTGTCGTCAGGGGGCCAGCTCCTGCACGGTCAAGGCAGCCAGGTGCACCGGCGTCTGGTAGTATGACTGCCCAGCGCAGGCGCGGCACAGCGTCTGCCCGTGATCGTCAATCTCACGCTCGTTGATGATCTCCTCGCCGCACAGGTCGCAAGTCACACGCATGCCCGGCCGCGAGATGATCTGCTCGATGGGCGCCGCGAGCTGCACCGCGGTCACCGTCAGCAGTTGATCGTCCGGCAGGGTCTGATAGGCCTGCATCTGGGCGAGGTAATGCGGCTCGTCCGGCGCCCAGTCTGCCGCGCGCTCGCGCACGTCCAGCGCCGGCGCCACTCGCACGGCCTGGCCGGACGCTGCCTGTACGAAAGTGGCGGCAACCTTCCCGTAGTCTTCCACCCGCAGGGTGCGGTGACCGACCGTGCAACGGGTGGCCGCGCTCACGCCGTCGGCAAAGCAGCCGTCGCTCTCCACGATGACGAGCATCTCTTTGTTGCCGGGTGCTGCGTCATAGCCGAGCGCCCTCAAGCCGGCCAGCCCGATCCGCACCCCCAAGATCTGCCGCGGGCAGAGATGGTCGTGTTCACGAGCGGAGATCTGGAGCAAGTCCTGCAAGCTCAACATGGTGTTCGTTTCGTATCTTTCGCTAAGACTCTGACGGCGGGCCGTTGCGTGCATCGCCCGCCAGCGCAAGACAGGCGGCGGCGAAGTGCGCCGCGGCCCGGTAGAATGGGTGGCGGCTCTCGGCTTCCACAAGCCGGCAGAACTCCCGCCCCCAGCCGCCCAAGTGCGCGTCCAGGAACGCGTTGGCCCGCTCCTGCCACCCTTCCGCGGCGATGCGGTCGCCGGCCGTCCAACATTCGGCCTCTTTCTGCCCCAGATAATACATGAATTCTGCTTCAGCCGCGAAATGATCCGGTGGCTCTGCAAGCCCGGCCGCCACCACCACGCCGGCCTCCCGGTACGCCTGTTCTACTGCTAGGGCTGCCGGGCTGACCATGAGCAGCGGTTGGACCCCCTTGCTTAGGCTGTCATAGATCGTTTCGTACGGCGAAACAGCCGCGCGGCCTGGGCCGATGAACAGCCGTGCGTATT
The DNA here is from genome assembly GCA_964647255.1 of uncultured Anaerolineales bacterium. Lineage (GTDB taxonomy): Bacteria > Chloroflexota > Anaerolineae > CG2-30-64-16 > CG2-30-64-16 > CAWJEL01. The sequence goes on from CAZYGI010000071.1 coordinate 1,915, forward strand.
CCACCTTGAGCGCCCTCAGGGCTGCGGCCGGATCCTCTTCGGCCAGGCGCGCCTGCACCGCCCGGAGCGGTGCGAGGGCCGGCAGCTCACCGGCGGAACCTGCCAGCGCCGCGAGGTAGGTGCCATCCATCAACTGCTGCAAAAGCTCCCGGGTCGGGTCAAAAAAGGTCAGCGCCAGCAGGCCGAACGTGTTAGCATGCGCCAACGCCCAATCGGCCTGCTCGGAAAAAGTCTGCTTCAAGAAGCTTCTCCTTTGGCCTCAATCTTGACCTCAGCCTCTCCCCGCCGTATCCAGGGGCAGGAGGCGGAAGCCCAGCATCAGCAGCACGGCGAACAGGCTCACCAGCCCGATGCCGACGCCCCATTCCACCAGGCTGGGGCTGTAGGTCACCGTCGGAGCGATCTTGACACCGGCATAGCTGATATTCGGCACGGCGGTGCCCATCTGCACGAACATCAGGCGCTTTACACCCAGGTGGATCAACGCCAGCACAGCGCCCAGGGCTAGCGCGCCCGGCGCCTTGCGGAGCGCAGGCAGCAGCAGGAGCGCGACCGCCGCCAGCCCGGTGAGCACTTCGACCCAGAACCAGGGGGAGTGCAGCATGATCTGCACAAGCTCTTGGGAGGCGGCCGCGCCGCTGAAGGCCTGGGTGACAACCTCGCTGCCGATCAGCATCAGGCCCAGCGCCACGGCGACCGCGGTCATGGCCGGCAGGGGATCGAGATCGCCGACGGCGAACTTCGCGTACCCGCTCGGCCGCAGCACCAGCAGCGCCAGGATGATCGTCGCACCCGCAGAAGCCAGCGCGGCAACGAAGAAGGTCAGCGGCTGGACCGCTGAGTACCAGTACTCGCGGCCGATCTGGGTGGCGAAGACGAAGGCGGTCAGGCCGTCCGCGATGCCGGCCAGCAGAGCGAGCACAGCCAGCGGCTTCAGAAGCCCCTTGGCCCTGGCGGGGGCCAGCAGCGCGAGCAGCAGCGCGGCGCCGATGACGAAGTAGACCACGGTGAGGAGGAGGTCCCAGAGCATGGGCGAGCCCAGCCGGCCGCCGATAAACATGCGCCAGGAGCGTTCGGGGTGGCCCAGGTCGAGGATGATGAACAGGCCGCCGGCGACCAGGGCAGCCAACGCCAAGAAGGCGGCGATCTTGGCGAACGGTCGGACGCGCGGCAGGTCCAGCAGCAGCGGCAAGCTGGCCAGAACGAGCGAGCCGGCGCTGAGGCCCATGAAGAAGATGAAGCCCGCGATGTAGATGCCCCAGGGGCTTACATTCGAGAGGTTCGTCGCGCCGATGCCCTGGCGCAGTTGCACGATGTAGGCGGCGATGCCGACCAACGTGAGCGCGGCGGCCAGCAGGAGCCAGACCGGTGAAGCGATTCTGTGCGGCGTGCGAGATTGTGCAAGAGTAGCCATGTCGCCCTCCTTAGGAGGCCCGCTCCTTTCACGTCAGGAAGTAGACCGAGGGGTTCGTGCCCTTCTCGGCCAACAGTTGGAAGTGCGAGCGCTGGCGCAGGAGCTGGCTGACCTCGCTGTTGGGATCGTTCGCATCGCCGAAGTGGCGGGCGCGCGCGGGGCAGACTTCGATGCAGAAGGGCAGTTCGCCCTTAGCCAGGCGCGGCGCGCAGAAGGTGCACTTCTCGACCACATTCCGCTGGTGCTCGAGACCCGAGCCGGTGGGGAAGCCGGTGGCATGTTTCGGCTCTTCGAAGTTGAACTGGCGTACGCCGGTGTAGGGGCAGGCGATCATGCAGTAGCGGCAGCCGATGCACTTGTTGTAATCCTGCATCACGAGGCCGGTTACCTCGTCCTTGTACGTGGCGCCGACCGGGCAAACCTTGACGCAGGCAGGGTTCTCGCAGTGCTGGCAGGCCAGGGTCAGGTACTGCATCTTGACGTTGGGGAAGACGCCCGCCGGCGTGTCTATTTCATCGCCGCCGATGGTCAGGGTGCGGTTCCACCAGAGGCCGTCGGGCACGTTGTTTTCCGATTTGCAGGCGACCGCGCAAGTGTGACAGCCGATGCAGCGCTTCAGATCGATCACCATCACGTAATGTTTAGCAGCCATCAGGCACCCCCATTCCACTTGCGCACTTCAGCAAGGGTATCGAAGAAAGACTGGTTCACCCCTACGGGATCGACCAGCGTCCCGGTCAGCTCCTGGAAGTGACCCGCTTTCATCTGGTGCTTCTGCCAGCCTTTCGGGTAGCTTAACACCCCGGATTTAACGCCTTCGGTCACGACCGCTTTGGCCACCGCGTGCCCCCGATCGTTGTAGATCTCGACGTAGTCGCCGTTCCGGATGCCGCGCGCGGCGGCGTCCTGTGCGTTGATCTTCACGATCGGTTCAGGATCTAGCTCGCGCAGCCAGGGCGCCCCGAACCACTGCGAGTGAACGCGGAAACGCGGCCGTTCCGACAGCAGCACCAGCGGATACTTCTTGAAGAGCGGATTATCCGGCCAGGCCTCCTGCGGCGGGAAGAAGCGCGGCAGCCGCTCGCGGTCGGCGTCGTACGTCTGGCCGTAATCTACCCGCGGCAGCGGCTTCTCGACGTAGAACTCCGCCCGGCCCGATGGGGTGAGGAACTTGCCGCCCCCGTAGGCGATGAAGGTCTTGCCGCCGTAGATGTTCATCGCGCCTTTCTCGCGCAGGGTGGCGTAGCTGACCCCACGCTCCTTCGACAAAGGCGTGTCGAGCAACTCGTCCAGCATCTCGGCGTCGGTCTTGGTGAAGTACTCGCCGACCCCCATCTTCTGCGCCATCAGGCGGAAGATCTCGATGTCTGTCTTGGCCTCGTAGAGCGGCTCGATCGCCTTCTCCGAGTACTGCATGTAGGGATGCTGCGCGCCCAGGGCGATGATGTCCTCGGTCTCATACCAGTGCACTACCGGCAGCACGATGTCGGCATAGCGCGCCGTGTCTGTGAAGACCATGTCGCGCACCACCATCAGATCGATCTGGGGCAGGATCTCCTTGATCCAGACGTTCATTTCGACCTGGTTGCTGAGCGGGTTGGAGGCCATGACGTGCAGCGACTTGATCGCCAAGGGCTGGCCCTTGAACTGGCCCGACTTAAGCACGTCCCGAAGCACCAGGAACGGCACCGCTGGCCCGCCGCCGATTGCGCCCTCCGGCGAGGAGAAGCCCCAGTTGATGCCTTCGTACCAGTTCCAGTAAATACCTGCCGACGAGCCCGAAACGCCGACATTGCCGGCCAGCACGGCAAGCGTAGCCATCGCGTGGCCGACCATCATGCCGTTGGTGAAGGCCTGCGGACCGAAGCCGGCCAGGTGCATCACCTGCTTGCCAGCGGCCAGCCTGGCCAGTTCGACGATCGTGTCAGGGTCAACCTCGGTGAGCTTGCTGGCTGTTTCAGGTGGATACTTTGCAGCCTCTTCCTTCAGCGCATCGAACGCGGTGCGCACCTTGATGCCCTTGATCTCGAACGAGCCTTCGAGCGCCGGCTCGATGACCGTGTCCACAGCCACGGCGGTCTGCGTGGCCGGGTCCCAAACCGCGACCGGGTCAACGGTGGCATCGCCGTTCTTCGTCGGCGCGATCCCCAGGTCGCTCATCCGCAGGAAAAGCTTGGTGTCCTCGCGCACCAGGAACGGCGCGACCGTGTGCTCAAGCAGGTACTTTGTATCGTAGAGCTTCTGGCTGATCAGCACCTGCATCATCGAAAGCATCAGCGCCGGATCGGAACCGGGGCGGACCGGCACGAACATGCGGGCCTTGGACGCCGACTGCGTGAAAACCGGCCCGATGACGATCAGCTTCGCGCCGTTCTCGATGGCGTCGGCCACGAAGTGCCAGTTGTGGATGTTAGCTTCGGTGAGGTTGTAACCCCACAGGAAAATGGTCCTGGCATTGGCCCAGTCGGCCGGCTCGTTAGTGGTGCTCCAGTCGCCGTTGTACGACAGCACGCGATCCACACCCGCGACGATCGCATCGTCCACGCAGTTGACGATGCTGCTGCCGCCGATCAACGCCTGGAAGCGGCCGACTCCGCCGGGGAGCACGCCGTTGAGCAGGGCCTCGTTCCCGGCGCCGGTCAGGAAGCAGACCGCAGCCTTCCCATACTGCTGCTGCATACTCTTCCATTGATCCGTGATCGCGGTGATCGCCTCGTCCCACGAGATGCGCTCCCATTTGTTCTCCCCGCGCTCACCGGCCCGCTTCATCGGATACTTGATCCGGTCGGGGTCATAGATGCGCTGGACGTGGCTTAGCCCGCGCATGCAGATCCGGTTGTACTGCGGATCCGGCATGGGACCCAGCGAGATCTTGACCACGCGGCCATCGCGGACGTGCACGGTGTGGCGGCAATAGCCGAAACAGTCCGGCCGGCAGGTGCAATGAAAGACCGTCTCTTGGGCGGCGGCCGCTGCCGGGCCGGAGAGCTCTCGGAGTGCGTGAAGGATCGGCGTGCGGGGCAAGGCGAGTTCCGCGGCGACTGTCCCGCCCACAACGGCCAATCCCTTCACGAAGGACCGCCGCGAGATTCGTCTCGCATGCGGGTTATCTGTGGCGCTCATTTTGAAGTGCTCCCTCTGTTGACACAGGTTGTGTGTCCCTCACAGTGATCTCTCGCCGGGTGATAAGATCAGGATGACGCAAGCCGTTGCACCACCAGCCCGGATGCTGGTCAAATGATTGCCGTAAGGGGTGTTTGTTGTGCCATCGGGGCCAGGCAGGCAGCCTCGTTGGTCGCGCAGCAGCCATCGGGCGAGCAGGGACGCTGAGGTTCCTTGACGGCCTCAGCGTCCCCGCGGGGAAATCACTGTTTTCAGTCGCGGGTGATCCCGCTTAGCTGCGCCTTATCCGGCGATCAACGCCGCAGTCTCGGCCAGGCGGGTCGAGTAGCCCATCTCGTTGTCGTACCAGGCGGCGACGGAGAGCAGATCGCCCTGTACGGCGGTCAGCGGCAGGTCAACGATGGAGGAATGCGGGTCGCCGACGATGCGGGATGAGGCCCACTCATCTTCCAGCACGCCCATCACACCCTTGAGCGGCGGGACGGCGGCCGCCTTGCGGAACGCTTCGTTGACTTCTTCGACCGTCACCGGGCGCTCGGTGAGCAGATTCAGCTCGGCGATGGAGCCGGTGCGAGTAGGCACGCGGTATGCCTTGCCGGTGATCTTGAGGCCCGGCCAGATGAAGGCCAGCGCCCGCGCCGCGCCGGATGAGGACGGGATAATGTTTTCGGCGGCGGCCCAGGAGTCGCGGCGATCCTTCATGGGCTGATCGGTGAGCGACTGGGTGTTGGTGTAGGCGTGGACGGTCGAGAAGAGGCCGTATTTGATGCCGAAGTTTTCGATGACGACCTTGACCACCGGCGCGAGCGCGTTGGTGGTGCAGCTCGCCATGCTGACGATCTTGTGTTTCGCCGGGTCGAACGTGTCGAGGTTGATGCCGGGCAGCAGCACCGCATCGCAGTCGTCCGCCTTCTTGCTCGGCGCGCTGACCAGGACGCGCTTGGCGCCGGCGTCCAGGTGCACCTGCGCGCCGGCGCGCGTGGTGGCCCGGCCGGTGCAGTCAATCACCAGGTCAACATCCAACGCCCGCCAATCGGGGAGCGCCTTCATCGAGTCGAAGAAGGCGATTTCGCGACCACCGATGACGAAGCCCTTGTCCGTCGTTTTGACCTCTTCATGCCAGCGGCCGTAGTTGGAGTCCACCTCGAACAGCGCCGCCAGGGTGGGCAGGTCCTTGATGTCGGAGATGGAGACCGGCGTAAAGAGGTTATTCTTCAGCGCGACCTTCATCAGCGACCGGCCGATACGACCAAACCCGTGAATTGCTACCCTTGCCATATGGATGCTCCTTTGGATGGGGGCGTCAGCGGACGTCACCGGTCCTCATTTGCGCAGGCTGATCGTGGCGCCGCTGGGCACCGACAGTTGATCGTAGTCTTCCGCCGTCGTGTTGGCGTCAATGCGGCAGTTCCGCCCGATCAACGCGTTGGCGGGGATGCGCGCGCCCTTGCCGGCGATGGTGATCCCGGTGTCAAGGTTTCCAGGCTCAAGCTGGTTGGGCGTCATGTCGTCACCCGCACCCACCTGGGCGCCGGCGCCGACCTCGATGTTCTTGTCCAGCACGCAGCGATCCACCGTCGCGCCGGCCCGGATCACCGTGTCGTTCATGATCACCGAATTGCTCACCAGGGCGCCGCGCTCGACGCGAACACCGGGTGACAGGACGCTGTTAACCACCGTGCCGTCCACCACGCACCCGTTGCAGAGCAGGCTGTCGCGGGATTGCCCGGCCGGTCCCAACTTCACGGCCGGCCGTTCCTCTGAACGGGTGTGGATCACCCACTTCGGGTCGTACAGGTCCAGTTCGGGCTTTTCTTTGGTCATCGCCAGGCTGGTTTCCCAGTACGCCTGGATTGTACCGACGTCCACCCAGTAGCCGCTGAACGGATAGGCGAACACCTGGTCGTTCTCGACCATCTTGGGGATCAGGTTCTTGCCGAAGTCGTGGGATGAGTTGGGATCCGCGCCATCCTCTTCCAGCCGCCGCAGCAAGAAATCCATGTTGAAGACGTAGATGCCCATGGAAGCCAGCGTGCTCTCCGACTTCTTCGGCTTCTCGACGAATTTGACGATGCGCTGTTGCTCGTCGGTGGTCATGATGCCGAAGCGGAACGTTTCTTCCGGCGCCACGTTCATCACCGCGATGGTCAGATCGGCCTTTTGTTCCTGGTGGAACCGCAGCATGTCCCGGTAGTCTTGCTTGTAGATGTGGTCGCCGGAAAGGATCAGGACGGTGTCGCACCCGCTGTCGCGCATAAAGTTGCGGTTCTGATAGAATGCGTCCGCGGTGCCGCGGTACCAGTCCTGGTCCTTGCGCCCGCGATAGGGCTGCCAGAGCTGAACGCCGTTGGGCCAGCGTCTGTTGAGATCCCACGGCTCTCCGATGCCGATGTGTTGCATCAGCGAATGCGGCCGGTACTGGGTCAAGACGGCGACCTTGGTCAGGCCTGAGTTGACGGCGTTGGAGAGCGGAAAGTCAATGATGCGATACTTGCCGGCGAACGGCACCGCGGGTTTGGCCCGTTTCTCGCCCAGGATGCTCAACCGGCTGCCCTGGCCGCCCGCCAGAATCATGGTGAGTACGTCCATAGTTTTCTCCCTTTTGCCACGGTTGCCAACTTTCCGAAAGTTGGCAACCGTGCTAGCGCATGTCCTTGATCGCGTTGATCAAGCCGTTGGTCGAAGCGTCGTGGCTCTGAACGGAGGCGTTGCTCTTGAGCTCCGGAAGGATGACCTTGGCGAGCTGTTTGCCCAGCTCCACCCCCCACTGATCGAACGAGTTGATGTCCCAGATGGCGCCTTGGGTGAAGATCTTGTGCTCGTAGAGCGCGATCAGCGAACCCAGGACTGCCGGCGTCAGCTTCGGGTAGAGGAAGGAGTTGGTCGGCCGGTTGCCGGGGAAGGTCTTGTGGATCGCGAGCTCGTCCAGCTCAGGCCCGCTCTTGCCTTCTTTGACCAGCTCGGCGCGCGCCTCCTCCGTCGTCTTGCCCCGCATCAGCGCCTCAGTCTGCGCCAGGTAGTTCGAGAGCAGGATGGGATGATGATCGCCGCGCGGGTTGTGGCTCTGCGCCGCGGCCAGAAAATCGCACGGGATGAGCTTGGTGCCCTGGTGGATCAACTGGTAGAAGGCGTGCTCGGCATCCTTGGTGACGCCCTTGCCGTTGCTCTCCATGTCGCCCTGCTGGAAGTAGGACGAGAAGTGCATCAGGTATTGGTCGTAGGGCAGGATGGCCTGTGATTGGGCGCCGAAGAAGTTGTTGTACCAGATGCCCAACAGCCCCATGATCACCGGCAGGTTCTTCTCGAAGGGCGTCGTGCGGAAGTGCTCGTCCACCGCGTGCGCGCCGCCCAGCAGCGCCTCGAAGTTGTCCATGCCGATGTAAAGCGCGATCGAGAGGCCGATGGCCGACCACAGCGAATAGCGGCCGCCCACCCAATCCCAGAATTCGAACATGTTCTTCGGGTCAATCCCAAATTTCTTCACTTCGGCTGTGTTGGTGGACATCGCCGCAAAGTGCTTGGCGACGGCGGCGCTATCCTGCGCTGCGTCCAGGAACCAGGCCCGCGCGGTCTGGGCGTTGGTCATCGTTTCCTGTGTGGTGAAGGTCTTCGAGGCCACCAGGAAGAGCACCGTCTCCGGGTTCACCAGCTTCAGGGCTTCGACGATGTCGGTGCTGTCAACATTGGAAACAAAATGGACGCGCAGGCCGGGCTTGCCGTACGGCTTTAGCGCCTCACAGACCATCTTCGGCCCCAGGTCGGAGCCGCCGATACCGATGTTCACCACGTCGGTGATCGGCTTGCCCGTGTACCCGGTCCACGCCCCGGAGCGCACCGCCTCGGTGAACTCCCGCATGTGCGCGAGCACCCGGTTGACTTCGGGCATCACGTCCACGCCATCCACCAGGATCGGTCGGTTGGCGCGGTTGCGCAGGGCGACGTGCAGGACGGCACGCTTTTCAGTGTTGTTGTACTTCTGGCCGCTGAACATGACCTCGATTTTGTCCGCCACCTTCGCCTGCCGCGCCAGATCCAGCAGCAGCGCCATCGTCTTTTCGGTGATGCGGTTCTTGGAGTAGTCGAACAGGATGTCGCTGCCGTCGGCCGATTGCAGCCGCAGCGAGAAACGCTCGAAACGCTGGGGATCCTGGGCGAAGAGCTCCCGCATGTGCAGGCCGGCCATCTCTTTTTGGTGTTCGTCCAGCGCCTGCCAGGCAGGCAATTCTCTGAGGATGGGCATACGCGCCTCCATAGGATTCAAAGGCTGAGGTTGAGACCAAGGTTAAGGCAGGGTGCCTAACCTTAACCTCAACCTCAGCCTCGCAACTTACGCCAGTTCCATCTGAGCGGCCTGGGTGGTTTCGATCCGCCTCGCCCGTGCGCGCAGGTAGATCTTGGTCAGCTCGGCCGCAACTGAGGCCATCAACGAGAACGGAACGACCCACAGCCAGTCAACCGGCGGGATGGTTACCGTGTTGAAGATGGTCTGCAGGAACGGCACGTACATCACCGCGATCACCAGCAGGATCGAGAAGATCACGGCCATGTTCATCGTCCGATTGGAGAAGAAGCCGAGCTTGAACACCGAGATGCGCTCGGAGCGGGCGGTGTACGCCCGCAGCAGTTCGGACAGGGTCAGCGTGCCGAATGCCACCGTCCGCCACGTCGCCAGGTCGGGATGGGCCAGGGATGCGCCCGGCCGCGCGCCCGCCATGATGTAGGACGTGAGGATCGCGATCGTCATCACAACGGCTTGCACCGAGATGCCGATCAGCATTTCCCTGTTGATAATCGGCTCCCCGACGGGCCGCGGCGGCCGCTCCATGATGCCGGGCTCGCCCTTCTCCATGCCCAGCGCCAGCGCCGGCGCGCCGTCGGAGACCAGGTTCAGGAACAGCAGCATCGTCGGCGTCAGCGGGGCCGGCAGGCCGGCCAGCATCGCCAGGAAGATGATCAGGATCTCGCCGATGTTGCACGAGATCAGATAAAAGACGAACTTGCGGATGTTGGAGTAGATGATGCGACCCTCTTCGATGGCCGAGACGATGCTTGCGAAGTTGTCGTTAGTCAACACCATGTCGGCGGTCTGCTTGGTCACATCGGTGCCGGTGATGCCCATCGCCACGCCGATGTCGGCGCGCTTCAGGGCCGGCGCATCGTTCACGCCGTCGCCGGTCATGGCGACAACCTGGTAGCGGCGCCGGAGCGAGTCCACGATGCGCATCTTATGTTCCGGCGAACTGCGCGCGCAGGTGTTCAGGTGGAGCACCATGTTGTCCAGCTCGTCGTCGCTCATCTCATTGACTTCGGCGCCGGTGACGACGTGGCCGCCTTCGGTCAACATGCCGATCTGGCCCGCGATGGCCGCCGCGGTATCCTTGTAGTCGCCCGTGATCATGATGGTTCTGAGGCCCGCGCGCTTCGCTACCTCTACGGCGACTTTGACCTCGGGCCGGGCCGGATCAATCATGCCCTGCAAGCCCAAGAAGGTCATGTTGCGCTCCGTCTCCTCGGGCTTTGGCTCGGCCGGCACTTCCTTCAGCGTCCTGAAGGCGCCCCCCAGCACGCGCAGCGCGGAGGTCGCCATGCTCTTGTTGGCGTCCAGGATTCCCTGGCGCAGTTCCGGGGTCAGCGGCACGATCTTGTCGCCAAACACGACATCGTCGCAGTAGCTCAGCACCAGGTCTGGCCCGCCCTTGACGAACGCGACATAGGGATCGGGCTGCGGTGCGCGGCTGCCGTTCTTCAGGTTGTTGATGCGCACACCCAGATCGCCCGCTTCGTGGATCGTCGTCATCATCTTGCGATCGGAGTCGAAGGGGATCTCGGCGACGCGCGGGTAGGCCTTCTTCGCGTCTTCGAGGGCCAGGCCAGCCTTGGCCGCAGCCACCACCATCGCGCCTTCGGTGGGATCGCCGATCATCTTCCAGATCGGTTTGCCGCCCTCGTCTGTGCCTTGCTCTAGCTTGGCGTCGTTGCAGAGCATCATGCCGTGCAGGAGCAGGTGGGCGCCCGGGTCGCTAGTCACGGCCAGGGGCGTCCCGTTTTGGGAGAACTCACCGACCGGCGCGTAGCCTTCGCCGCTGACCGCGAACTCTTTCCCGCCGGCCCAGCCGCGGGTCACGGTCATCTGGTTCTGCGTGAGGGTGCCGGTCTTGTCGGAACAGATCGTCGTGCAGGAGCCTAGCGTTTCCACTGCGGGCAGCTTGCGGATCAACGCCTGCCGGGCGACCATGCGCTGCATACCAAGCGCCAGACAGACGGTGACGACGGCGGCTAACCCTTCGGGCACGGCCGCGATCGCGAGGCTGACGGCGGTCATGACGAGCTCGATGACATCGCGCCCGTGTTCGGCGAAGTAGGCGTTAATCCCCTTCGTGAAGATCATGGCGGGGTCCGTGTCACGGACGATGCCGAACAGCAGGATGAACGCGCAGATGCTCAGACAGACGATGCCCAGCGTCTTGCCGAGCTGCTCCAGCTTGATCTGGAGCGGGGTCATCTCGTCTTCGCTGGTCTGCAGCATCTCGGCGATCTGCCCCAACTGCGTGTCCATGCCGGTCTGGGTCACGATGCCCATGCCGCGGCCGTAGGTGACGAGCATGGAACTGAACGCGCAATTGTCACGGTCGCCGAGCGGCGCATCGGGTTCCAGGACCACTTTGGCGTTCTTGTCCACGGGCACCGATTCGCCGGTGAGCGAGGCCTCCTCCGATTTCAGGTTGACGGCCTCAACCAGGCGCAGGTCGGCCGGCATGTAGTTGCCTGCTTCGATCATCACCAGGTCGCCGACCACCAGGTCGCGCGCCGGGATCGTCTGCTGCTGGCCATCCCGGATGACGCGGGCGTTGGGCGCCGACATCTTCTTGAGCGCGGCCAGCGAGGCCTCCGCCTTCGACTCTTGCACAACGCCGATGACGGAGTTGAGCACGACGATGGCCAGGATGACGAGCGCATCAATCCATTCGCCCAGCAGCAGGGACAGAATGGCGGCGACGACCAGGATGATGATCAGGAAGTCTTTGAACTGGTCCAACAGCAGAGCGAAGAAGCCGGGCCGCGGCTTTTCTTTCAGCTCGTTGGGGCCGTTCTTCGCGAGCCGGGCCGCAGCTTCTGCGGCGGTCAGGCCTTTGACCAGGTCCGTGCCCAGCTCTTTCGCGGTCTGTTCAATCGTCCAGGCATGGGCGTTGATTCTTTCAGCCATTGAAATCTCCTCCGACGTTGGATCACTGAGCCTGCTCCCGACGCTGCCGTTGCGTGTGGGAGCTGCCGTGACGGGACCAGCCATCGGCGCCCGTCTACAACAACGTTCTAACTTTCTCGTTTCAGGCGCCGGATGCCGGAAACCCCGGCCACGATCACCTCGGTCGCCAGGCCCAGGAACAAGCCATGGGCCACGATGCCGGTGCGTGCATCCAGGCGCGCGCCCAGGCCGACCGGGTCAGCGATCGGCCCGAAGGCACTGTCCAAGATGTAGTTGCCCTGATCGGTCTTGTATGGCGCGCCATCGGCGCCTGGCCGCAAGCGAGCCCGCGCGCCCAGGGCCTCTAGGTAGGCGGCCTGGGTGCGCCAGCCGAAGGGGATGACCTCCACCGGGACCGCCCAATGCGTGCCCAGGGCCGGCGACAGCTTGGATTCGTCCACGATGATGATCTCGCGGCGGCTGGACTGGGCGACGAGCTTCTCGCGCAGCAGGGCGCCGCCGCCGCCCTTGATCAGGTTCAACGCCGGGTCCACCTCATCTGCCCCGTCGAAGGTCAGATCTACCACCGGATGATCTTCCAACGTGGTCAGTGGGATGCCCAACCGTCGGGCCTCAGCCTCGATCACGCTCGAACATGGGATGCCCCGGATGTCGGTGAGCTCGCCTGCGGCGAGCTTTGCGGCCAGGCCGCGCACGGCCAGGATCGCGGTGCTGCCGGCGCCCAGGCCGATGATCGTGCCCGACTGGATGTACGCGAGAACCTGGTCGGCCGCTTGTTGCTTCAACGCTTGCGCTGGGTCCATACCTGCCTCCGGCGAAGAGCGAATGGTGAATGGGCTGACTCGAGCGCGGGGACGCGTCCCCACCGTCCAAGGAGGCATTCGCTGCTTCGCTGCTTCGCTCACTCTTCGCCGAGTGCGGCCTTGCGGCTGGTTTCCATTGCTTCCATCAGCGCCTTCCAGGCGCTCGCAAAGGACTTGACGCCTTCGGCCTCAAGTTCAGCGGTGACGGTCGCCATCGAGATGCCTAGCGCTTCCAGCCTGGCCATGGCCTGGAAGGCTCCCGGCAGGTCCTCTTCCAGGCTGCCGGCGCGCACGATCCCGTGATCCAGGAACGCCTTCAGGGTCGCCGGCGGGACGGTGTTGACCGTGTCCTGGCCGACCAGCTCCTCGATGTAAATCACATCGCGGTACGCCGGGTTCTTGGTGCCAGTGGAGGCCCACAGCGGACGCTGCGCCCGGCCGCCCAGCGCCGCCAGCTTCGCGAAGCGCTCTGATCCGAAGATAGTCTTGAAGTCACTGTACGCCAGCCGGGCATTTGCGATCGCAGCCTGGCCCACTGCTTGGACCGCCTTCTCAGCGCGGAAGCCGCCGCGGTCTATCATGGCGTTCAGATGACCGTCCACCTTGGTGTCGACGCGGGAGACGAAGAAGGACGCGACTGAGGCGATGGAATCAATCGGCAACCCTTTGGCCGCGCGCCGGGCGAGGCCGCTGATGTACATCTCCATCACCGCCCAGTACCGCTCGCGCGAGAAGATCAGCGTGACGTTAACGTTGATGCCTGCCTCGATCGCCTGCAAGATGGCCGGTAGGCCCTCCAACGTCGCGGGGATCTTGACCATCAGGTTTGGCCGGTCCACCCACTTCCAGAGCCGCTTGGCCTCCGATAGCGTCGCCAGGGTGTCATTGGCCAGATAGGGGTTGACCTCCAGGCTGACGTAGCCATCGCCCTTGTTGCTCTTGTCATAGAGCGGCCGCAGCAGATCGGCGGCCGCGCGGATGTCCTCGACCGCCAGCTCCCAGAAGATCTCTTCCCCGGTCTTGCCGGCCTTTGCCAGCGGGATCAGGCCCTCGTCGTAATCGTGCGACTTGGTCACCGCGTTCATGAAGATCGTCGGGTTGGAGGTGACGCCGCGGATTTCGCCGCGGGCGATCATGCCGGCCAGCTCGCCGTTGTTCAGCAGCCGGCGCTCGACGTTGTCGTACCAGACAGACTGGCCGACCTGGTGCAGTTGTTGGGATGTATTCATACGTTTCTCCTCGATAGGAGTCGGGGCGGAGACGACCCGCCCCGACTCATGGACCTAGAGCAGTTCTTCGGCGGTCTTCACGACGTTATCGGCCGTGAGACCGAATTTCTCGAAGACCGTAGCGGCCGGCGCGGAGGCGCCGTAGTGATCAATGCCGATGACCCGGCCCTGCGAGCCGACGAACTTGTGCCAGCCCAGGCTGAGGGCGGCTTCGACGGCCACCCGCGCCGTGACATCCGGCGGGAAGACGGAATCCTTGTACGCCTGCTCTTGTTCATCGAAGAGCCGCCAGCTCGGAACAGACACCAGGCGGACCGCGACGCCCTTTTCGGCCAGGCGTTTGCCGGCCTCGATGATCAGGCCCACTTCCGAGCCGCTCGCCATCAGGATGAGCTGCGGCTCGGCGCCGTAGTCCTTGAGGACATACGCGCCCCGTTTCAAGCCTGAGGCCGGCGCGTAGGTTGTGCGATCCAGTGTCGGCAGATTCTGCCGCGTCAGCACCAGCGCCGAGGGGCGATGGGCTTCCTCGACCGCTGTGATCCAGGCCTCGCGCACCTCGTTCGCGTCCGCTGGTCGCAGGTCAACCAGGTTGGGGATCGCGCGCAGCGCGGCGAGGTGTTCAATGGGTTGGTGGGTGGGGCCATCTTCGCCCACACCGATGCTGTCGTGGGTGAAGACCGAGATTCGCCGCAGGTGCGACAGCGCGGCGACACGCAACACCGGCCGCATGTAATCGGAAAAGACAAAGAACGTTGAGTCGAAGGGGATGATGCCGCCATGATACGCCAGACCGTTCGTGACCGCGCCCATCCCGTGCTCGCGCACGCCGAAGTGGATGTTGCGGCCTTCGCGGCAGTCGGGCGCGAACCCAGGGCTGGAGTTCATCCAGGTCAGCGTCGAAGGCGCCAGATCGGCTGAACCGCCGACCAGGTCTGGGAGCCGCTCGGCGATGGCGTTGAGCACCTTGCCGGAGGAGGCGCGCGAGGCGAGGCCCTTCGGGTCGGCCGGGAATTCGATCAAACCATCGGCCCAGTTTGCCGGCAGTTTTCCGGCCAGCCGGCGCTCCAGCTCCGCGGCCAGCTCGGGATATTCGGCCCGATAGGCCTCGAACTTCGCCTGCCAGGCGGCTTCCAGTTCGGCGCCGCGGGCCACAGCCTGCCGGAAGACAGCTAACGCTTCGGCTGGGATGTAAAAGCGGGGTTCAACCGGCCAACCGACGTTCTCTTTGGCAGCATTCAACTCCTTGTCGCCCGGCGGTTCGCCGTGCGCCTTCGCGGTTCCCTGGCGGGTGGGCAGGCCGTAGCCGATGATGTTGCGCACCACGATGAGCGAAGGCCGGGGGTCCTGTTTGGCGGCCTCGATGGCCCGGTTGATGGCCTCCACATCCAGCCCGTCCGCGACGTATTGCACGTGCCAGCCGTAGGCCTCGAACCGCTTGCCCCGATCTTCGGTGAACGCGAGCTCGGTGGAGCCTTCGATGGAGATGCGATTGTCGTCGTACAGGTAGATGAGCTTGCCCAGGCTCAGGTGGCCGGCCAGCGAGGCGGCCTCCGAAGCCAC
This sequence comes from uncultured Anaerolineales bacterium, assembly GCA_964647255.1. Taxonomy (GTDB): domain Bacteria; phylum Chloroflexota; class Anaerolineae; order CG2-30-64-16; family CG2-30-64-16; genus CAWJEL01. Next base: position 17,248 of record CAZYGI010000071.1, read on the forward strand.
GCCCTCCATCAGATCGCCGTCGGTGACGATGCCGTAGGTGTAGTGGTCAATGATATTGTGCCCGGGTCGGTTGTAGACCGCAGCCAGGTGCGCCTCAGCGATCGCCATGCCCACGCCGTTGCTGAGCCCCGCGCCCAGCGGGCCGGTGGTGGCTTCGACTCCCGGCGTCAGGCCGAACTCCGGGTGGCCTGGCGTCAGGCTGCCCCACTGGCGGAAACGCTTCAGCTCGTCCAGGGGCAGGGCGTAACCCGTCAGGTGTAGCAGGGTGTACAACAGCATGGAGCCATGCCCACCCGACAGGACGAAGCGGTCACGATTGGGCCATTTCGGGTCGGCGGGGTTGTGCCGCAGATGTTTCGTCCAGATCGTGTAGGCCGACGGGGCCGTGCCCATGGGTAAGCCGGGGTGTCCCGAATTGGCCTGCTGCACGCCGTCGGCTGACAGGAAGCGGATAGTGTTGATGCACAATTGCTCAAGAGACTGTTCGGGCATACCGATCTCCTTTACGAAAAACGAATGACGAATAACCGATGGCGAATGGCGAATTCGTTGCTTCGCCATTCGCAGATTCGCTACGCCTGATAGGCGCGTGATGTCACCGCGCCGCCCACACCGGTCCAGTTGGTGTGGAAGAACTGGCCCCGCGGCTGGTCAATGCGCTCGTAGGTGTGCGCGCCGAAGTAGTCGCGCTGGGCCTGCGTCAGGTTCGCCGGCAGGCGCTCGCTGCGGTAGCCGTCGTAGAACGCCAGCGAGCTGGACAGGGTCGGGACCGGGATGCCCAGCGCGACCGCGGCCGATACGACCCGGCGCCAGGCCGCGTCGCCGTCCGCCATCGCCTGCTGGAAGTACGGCGCCAGCAGCAGGTTCGGCAGGTTCGGGTCCGCGTCGAACGCCTCCTTGATCTTGCCCAGGAAGACCGAGCGGATGATGCAGCCGCCGCGCCA
>CAZYGI010000072.1:0-17524 GCA_964647255.1 uncultured Anaerolineales bacterium
ACGCCTCCTTGATCTTGCCCAGGAAGACCGAGCGGATGATGCAGCCGCCGCGCCACATCAGCGCGATGCCGCCCAGGTTGAGATCCCAGCCGTACGTCTTGGCCGCAGCCTTCATCAGCATGTAGCCCTGCGCATACGATACGATTTTGGCCGCGTAGACAGCCTTCTCCAGATCGGCGATCAAGGCGTCCTTGTCGCCGGTAAACTTGCCGCTCGCCCCAGCCAGCGCCTTCGAGGCCGCCGCGCGCTCGTCCACCAACGCCGACAGGTAGCGGGCGTACACCGCCTCGGCCACCAGCGTCAGTGGCGTGCCTTCGTCCAGCGCTGAGACCGCCGTCCACTTGCCGGTGCCCTTCTGCCCCGCGCTGTCCAGGATCACGTCCACCACGGCCTGGCCCTGCTCGTCCCGGTAAGCCAGGATGTTGCGGGTGATCTCGATCAGGTACGAGTCCAGCGGGCCCTGGTTCCACTTTGCCAGGACGGCGCTCATCTCGGCATTGCTCATCCCCAGGCCGCGTTTCATCAGGTCATAGGCCTCGCCGATGATCTGCATGTCGCCGTACTCGATTCCGTTGTGCACCATCTTGACGAAGTGGCCGGAGCCGGTGCCGCCCACCCAGTCGCAGCAGGGCGTGCCGTTGGGATCGCCCTCGGGCACCTTGGCGGCAACCGCCTGGAAGATCGGTTTGATCGCCGGCCAGGCCGCGGCCGAGCCGCCGGGCATGAGGGACGGCCCGTGCCGCGCACCCTCTTCGCCGCCGGAGACGCCGCTGCCGACGTACAACAGCCCCTTGGATTCCACATAACCGGCGCGGCGGATGCTGTCCTCGTAGTTGGAGTTACCGCCGTCAATGATGATGTCGCCCGGCTCCAGCACGCCGAGCAGCTTTTCGATGAAGTCGTCCACCGGCTGGCCGGCCTTCACCAGCATCATCACCCGCCGCGGCTTCTTCAGCATCCCCGCCATCTCCTCCAATGAGTGCGCGGCGATGACGCTCATGCCCTTGGCGGGGCCGTTGACGAAGTCGTCGGCCACCTTGGTCGTGCGGTTGTACACCGCAACGGTGAACCCGTGGTCGGCCATGTTCATCACCAGGTTCTGGCCCATGACGGCCAGGCCAATCATGGCGATATCCGCTTGAGACATACGATTTCCTCTCCCTTCAATTTGTGGTAGAGCATCCTGAGCGGAGTCCCGGTGTGGTTGCCGCGACGCGGGCGCAGGGTGCTCGCGATTCACCTTGAGTTACCGTTGAATCCTGGCCGACCCGCCCTTGGCGAACGCCCGCACCTGTTCCAGGGTTGCCATCGTGGTGTCGCCCGGGAAGGTGGTGAGCAGCGCACCGTGCGCCCAGCCCAGGTTCACCGCTTCCTGCTCGGATGCGCCGGACAGCAGGCCGTAGAAGAACCCGGCAGCGTAGCCGTCGCCGCCGCCCACGCGATCCACCACATCGAGCTCGCAGGTCGGCGCCTGGTAGGTCTTGCCGTTGACCCAGGCGACCGCGCTCCAGCTATGTCGGTTGGTCGAGTGCACCTCCCGCAGGGTCGTCGCCACAACCTTGACGTTCGGGTACATGGCGGTCACCTTGTCAATCATGCCGAAGAACGCGGTTGGATCGAGCTTGGATTGGGTGTGGACATCTTGCCCTTCGATGCCGAGGCCCATCTGCAGATCCTCTTCGTTGCCGACAATGATATCCACGTTTTCAACGATGCGCCTGAGCACTTTGAGTGCAATCGCGTGCCCGCCCCAGAGATTCCAGAGCTTGGCGCGGTAGTTGAGGTCAATCGAGGTGATGGCGCCGTGGGCCTTGGCCGCCTTCATGCCCTCGATGATCAACTCGCCCGTGGTCTCGGATAGCGCGGCGAAGATGCCGCCGCTGTTGAACCAACGCACGCCGCCCGCGAAGATCTGATCCCAGTCGAAGTCGCCCGGCTTGAGCTGTGCAGCGGCCTCGTTGGAGCGGTTGTAGAACACCACCGGCGCGCGGACGCCCTGGCCGCGGTCGCTATAGACCGTTGCCATGTTCGGGCCGGTCACGCCGTTGTGCTCGAAGCGCTTGTAGAACGGCGTGACGCCCATCGCTCGCACTCGCTCCGCGATCAGGTCGCCGATCGGATAGTCCACCATCGCGGTCACGATGCCGGTCTTCAGCCTGAAGCAGTCCGCCAGGTTCGCGGCCACGTTGAACTCGCCGCCGCTCACATGGATATCGCAGTGGGTCGCCTTTCGGAAGGGGATGATTCCCGGGTCCAGCCGATGCACCAGCGCCCCCAGCGACACCAGGTCGAACGCGCCTTCCGACTTTAAATTCAGACCGTAACGCATACCTTGCTCCCTTTCCGCGCTTCCTAAAAGAAGCTCTCCGAATTGCCTCAGCCAGTTTCACTAACCAGCCAACTAACCAACTAACCAACTAACCAACCAACCAACCAATTCACCACCCACTTACCTCACCTTATACAACATCTCGCCGGCCCTGGGCACATAGAGGTAACCTTCGTCCTCGCGGTTCATCCAGTCGGCGGGGTTGATGGTGGCCGGATCGCGGTAGCCCAGGTTCAACTTCGCGCAATCTTCGGGCGGAATCTTGCTGGCCAGCGTCAGCCGGACGTTGGGCTTCTCGACCCCGTTTTCCATCACACCGGAGCCGCGCACATGGGTGCAGTGCGCCAGCGCGCCGAGCGGCAGGTGTTTGTACTGATCCCAGTTTGCCAGGAAGTAGGGCAAGATGTGATAGCCCGCCTCGTAGATGTACTTGCCGTGCACGGGGCTGACGACATCCAAGTGCGGCGCGTAGATGATGAGCTCGCCGCCGATTGCCACGGCGGACTCCATCTTGTACATGCACTTGCCTGCCGTCCACAGCTCGTCGTACATGGGCGGGCAGCCGGACAGCACGCTCTGGTACGGGTGATCGCACCACTTGACGTGCAGCTTCTCGGCCTCGTCGGCCGCCGCGCTCCACGTCTCGTACACGTCGCCGATGAGCACCGCCGCGATCTCCTCACCCTCGGTGACGAGAGCTGCCAGCGTGGCCGGCGTCGGCAGGTGCCGCGTCGCGGCGTGGATCACGGCCCGCACCGGCGTATCCTTGATGCCGATCGTGCCGCGCACCGTCGCCAGCGCGCCCAGCCAGTGGGTGAAGTTGATGACGTCCGGCCCGGAGATGCCGGGGAAGAAGTACTTGGCGCCGCCGGAGTAGCCGACGACCTCGTGCGGAAGGGTTGGGCCGAGGATGATGATATGGTCGTGCTCCAGCACGGCCTTGTTGATGCGGATGTTGATCTCGGTAGGCAGCGAATGGTGATAGCTTGCCCCGGCGAGCTGCTTGATTTCGTCCCCGCCGATCACGCCGAGCGAGGTGAGGGCCGCCGGATCGTCCCAGGCGTGGTTGAGCAGGCCGACGTGCCTGTAGGTCGTCGCGCGTTCCTCCGCGGTGATGCCCACCAGATGGTTGAGGCCCGCCTCGGTGTAGCCCGGATGCGTCCCCAGCGCGACCATGATGTTGAGCTCGCGCGCGTCGTGCAGCACCTCAACGATCAGGCGGAACAACTCTGGCAGCGGCACCGCCCGGGTGTGGTCGGGGATGAGCACCAGCACCTTCTGCCCCGCGAACTTGCCGTTGCCGAGGCCCTTCGTCAGGACCGCCGTGAGGGCATCGTGCGACAGCACGCCGGATTCTGCAATTGCTTGAGCGATAACCATCTTACACCCCGCTGAACGACGAGAACCCTCCGTCCACCGGCACCGTGATGCCGGTGACGAAAGAGGAAGCTGGCGACAGCAGCCAGAGCGATGTGCCCAGCAGGTCGGCGGGGGCGCCGAAGCGCCCCATCGGAGTGTGGTCAATGACAAGCTGGCCGCGTGGGGTCAGGTTGCCCGTCTCCCGGTTCACCAGCAGGTCGCGGTTTTGCTCGCCCAAGAAGAAGCCGGGGGCGATCGCGTTGACGCGGATCTTGCCCGAATAGTTCTTCGCCAGGTGGACAGCCAGCCAAGCCGTGAAGTTCGTGATCCCGGCCTTGGCCGCCGCATATCCGACCACGTTCGTCAGGGGACGGTACGCCGTCATGGAGGAGTAGTTCAGGATCACGCCTTCGCCGGCCTCGGCCATCTGCTGCCCGAAGATCTGGCAGGGCAGGATGGTGCCGATCAGGTTCAGGTCGAACACGAAGCGCAACGCCTCCTCCGGGATGTCGAAGAATTTCAGATTGGCCGAGGTGGTCGCGTTGGGCCGGTTGCCGCCGGCTGCATTGATCAGGCCGTGGAGCGGGCCGTAAGCCGCCTTGATGGTCGCCGCGGCTGCGATCAGGCTGGCGCGATCCACCACATCGCCGGCCACGGCCTTGGCCTGCCAGCCGGTCTTCGAGGTGTAATCGTAGACGCCCTTCGCCGGATCCCCGCTGCGATCGAGCACGATCACCGTAGCGCCGAGGCCCACCAGCGCGCCCGCCAGCTCACCGCCCAGGACGCCGGTGCCGCCCGTGATGAGGAAGGTCTTGCCGGTGAAATCGTACATGGCTGTGATCTCTTGCAGATTCATGCGTAGCTCTCCTTGAGGTTCTCCAGTGTTTCGCCCATCGCCACCATGCCGCGGCGTAAGGCTCTGTATTCACGATGGTGTTGCTTATAGAATTCGTGGCGGCGCCGGTCGGGCGTGTAAACCGGGCCGGCCTCAACTGTGGCTGCCACCTGATCGGGGCCGATTTGCCCCAGCGCGCGCATGCCCAGCAGCGCCGCGCCGGTCGCTGAGGTGTCGGCGACTTCCAGCGCCATGAGCGGGACGCCGAGCATATCGGCCAGGATTTGGGCCCACAGCGGCGTGCGGGTGATCCCGCCGGTCAGGCGCACCATCTCGCCGCGGGCCGTTTCTGAACCGTACAGAGCGTCCCACACGTCAGTCAGGCAGTTCGCGACCCCTTCCATGGCCGCCCGCGCGATATGCGCACGGGTGTGTTGCATCCCCAGGCCGTACAGCATTCCCTTGTCTTTGGGCGCCCAGTGCGGGCTGCGCTCGCCGGCAAAATAGGGCAGCATAAAGACGCCCTCCGCGCCGGGCGCCACGGACTCCGCATCCGATTTTAGCTGATCAAAGCCGGCCGCGCCAGCCAGCTCGGGGTAGAGCTTTTCGCGCACCCATTGCAGTGTCAGCCCGCCGTTGTTGATAGCTCCACCGATGAACCAAAGCGGTTTTTCGGGGCCATCGTCGAGCAAGTAACAGAACGTCCGTTCCCCTGGATCGAACCACGGCTCCGCGACGATCTTGCGCACCGCGCCGCTGGTGCCAACGGTGATTACCGTCTGGCCGGGCCGTGCGAGGCCGGTGCCGAAGCTCGCCATGGCGCCGTCGCTGCCCCCCGCGATCATGGGCAGCCCGGCCGGCAGCCCGGTCGCGGCCGCAGCCTCGGCGGTGAGCTCGCCCACCACTGCCGACGGCGAGACCAGCGGCGGCAGGTGTTCGGGGTGAATTCCCGCCAGCCGCAGGACGCCCGTATCCCAGGAACGCGACTGGAGGTTGAGCAGCCCGGTGGTGGAGGCCAGGCTCAGGTCGGACGCCCAGACGCCGGTCAGCGCGTGCAGGATCCAGTCTTTCAGCCCGACCCACAGGTGGGCGCCTTCTGCCGTCTCAGGGTCGAGCCGGTTCCACCAGCGCAACCGCTGGAGGTGGTAGGTCGAATGCACCGGACAGCCCGTCCGCCGATAAAGCGCATGGGTGTCGGTGTCGGCGATCAGGCCGCGATAGACGGCGGTCGCCCGCGCATCGGCCCAGGTCATGGCGTTCGCGAGGGGCGTGCCGGCATCGTCAGCAACCGGCAGCAGGCTGTGCATTGCGCCGCTGAAGCAGATGCCGCCCGGCGGCACATCGGCCGGTGCGGACTCGACCACCGCGCGGAGCACCGTCTTCGCGGCCTCCCACACATGCCTGACATCTTGCTCGGCCCAGCCTGGATGCGGAACTTGCAGCCGGTAGCCCTCAGAAGCCGTGGCCCTGACGCGGCCGTCCGCGTCCAGGAGCACGGCTTTGCAGTTTGTCGTCCCAAGGTCGAGGCCGATCATCAGACTATCCTTTGCTAAGGGTTGCCAACTTTCGAAAAGTTGGCAACCCTTGAGCTGTCATCCGAGCTTAAACGTCCGTCGTCCCAGCCCATTTGCCAGGTCGGGCGCCATCGCGGCGGCATCGCTCATGTCAATCAGCCCACGCACCACCAGCCCGGCCAGCCAGTTGGCCGACGCGCGGCGCCAGACGTCGTGCCGCGCCGGGATGGAGACGAAGGCCCGCGTGTCGTCAATGAAACCGATGGTGTTGTAGATGCCCGCGGTCTCCATCACCTGGTCGAAGTAGCGCGCCATGCCGTTCAGGCTGTCCTGGAACCACCAGGGCGGCCCCAGTTTGAGCGCGGGATAATGCCCGGCCAGCGGCGCCATCTCGCGGGAGTAGCTGGTTTCATCCATGGTGAACAGCAGCATCGTCAGCCGCGGGTCGTTGCCGAAGGCATCGGTGATCGGCTTGAGATTCCGCACCCATTCGGTCTCCACCGGGATGTCGTGGCCCTTGTCCGCGCCGAACCGCTCGAACACCAGCGGGTTGTGGTTGCGATAGCAGCCCGCGTGGAACTGCATCACCAGCCCATCTTCCACGCTCATGCGCGCCATCTCGAAAGCCATGTAGCCCGTGAAGCGCCGCGCGTCGTCGGCCGTCGCGATCCCCGCCAGCGCGCGGGCGAAGATCGCCTCGGCATCGGCGGAGGACATATTCTCGGTGTATGGGGTCTCCACGCCGCTGTCGGTGGAGGTGGCGCCCATCTTCTTGAAGAAGCTCCGCCGCTGCTCCAACGCTGCGATCAGCCCCTTGGCCGTGATGATCTCGCGGCCGACGACCTTGCCCAACGCCTCGAGGTTCGCCTTCCAGGCCGGCAGCGCGATGTTGGTCACCGCGTCGGGCCGGAAAGTCGGCCGGACGACCCCCTTCCAGCCGGATTCCTTGATCTTCTTGTGCTGCTCGAGCGAATCGGCGGCCCCGTCGGTGGTGCACAGGACCTCAATGTTGAACCGCTCGAACAGCGCACGCGGGCGGTAGGCGGGTGTGGCCAGCTTGGCGGCCAGCTCATCATAGGTCGCCTGCGCGGTGGCGCCCGTCAGTTTTTCCTTGATCCCGAAGATCTCGTAGAGCTCATGCGCCAGCCAGACACCGCTGGGCGTGCCGCGGAAGAGGTAGAAGTGCTCGGCAAAGGTCTGCCAGATCTTCCGATGGTCCGTCTCCACCGGGCCGCCATCGCGCCGCGGGATGCCCAACGCCTCCAAGGGGACGCCCTGGGAGTAGAGCATACGGAAGACATAATGATCGGGGATGATGAACAGGTCGGCGGGCGTGCCGAAGGTCGCGTTTTCGTCGGCCAACAACGCCGGGTCCACGTGGCCGTGCGGTGAGACGATGGGCAGGCCCGCGATGCTCTCGTAGAGCTCGCGCGCCACGCGGCGCTGCCCAGGGTCGGGCGAGAAGAAACGATCCGGGTCCAAGAGCGGATGTTTAGCCTGCATAAATCCTCCATTTTAGCAGATCGGCAGACCGATGAATTGTGGATTGGTAGATCGGTGTATTGGTAAACTGGTATACTGGTAAATTGCTGTACCGGCAAATCAGCCAGGTCGGATACAATCCACCGATCTACCAGCCTACCAACGCCCCGATTACCGATCTACCAACTGCAGTCTGCCAGTCTGCTGAGTACCAGCCTACCACCTACCGGGAGCGCCTTATCGTCGGGTTTCCCACTTCTCGCACCAGACATGCTCATTGAAGTGCTGGCCCTTGAATTCAGACTCGCCCATGATCTTCTGGATCACCGCCCGGATCACGGTGCGGGTGTTCTTGTAGGCATTGATGTAGCATTTGACCATCGGCACATCGGTCAGGTGCGTCGTGAAGTTGAGCGACACAAACACCGTGGGTTTCTCGGCGACAAACCACGGGATGTCGGCGCCCATCGGCGCAAGCCACTTGATCCGGTAGTTGTTCTCTGCCGCATAGCCCCGAATGTCAGAAAACTCCAGGACGGCGTCGAAGTTGGCCTTGAATTCCTCGACCTTGCCGCCGATGCGCGCGGCGCCGTTGGCGAGGGTGACCTCGAAGCCCACCCGCTCCAGCTCCTCTTTGATCAGATCTTCGATGCCGGCCTTGGCCTTGTAGATGCCGTGCGCCTCCTCGAGCTTAAGCACGTGGAGTTCGATGCGCTTGTGCGTTTCAGGCCGGATCGGCAGCTCGTTCCGGGTGTTCTTGACGAGCGAGATGCACTTGTCGGCCGCATCCTCGGCTAGGGCCAGGTGCTCGGCGCAGCCGATGACCGCCAGACCTTCCTTCGGCGGGACCAACGTGCCCTCCTGCTGGCGCCAGGGCAGCCCGATGGCGGCCTTGAGGCCCAGGATGCGCCGGAGCGCGTCGGTCAGCCGTTCCTCGGTGATGACGCCGCGGCGGTAGCCGTCCAGCATGTAGCCGTAGTCCTCGTCCGCGTCGCGCCAGAAAAGGAACATGTCGCAACCGGCAGCGATCGCGCCGGGAACGAAGTCGCGGCGCGGCATTGCGGCCGCCATGCCGATCATGTGCGAAGCATCGGTGGTGACCAGCCCGTTGAAATCGAGTTGCGTCTTGAGCAGGCCGTTGATTAGCTCAGGCGCCAGCGTCGCGGGCAGGACGTCCTCGTACTTCAGGCCCGGCGCCAGCTTGTAGGAGTAATACGGCAGCGCGATGTGCCCGGCCATGATGGACATCAGCCCGTCATCAATCAGCGTCTTGTAGACCTTGCCGAAGGTGGCATCCCACTCCTCGGGGCTCAGCTCGTTGACGCCAAGCACAAGATGCTGGTCGCGCTCCTCGGTGCCGTCGCCGGGAAAGTGCTTCACGCACTCGGCAATACCGCTTTGCTTCAGGCCCTTGATGTACTGCCGCGCGTACTTGATGACCGTATCGGCGTCCGTGCCGCAGGCCCGGGTGTTGACGATCGTGTTGCGCCAGTTCGTGAGGATGTCAACGCACGGGTCGAAGTTCCAGTTGACCCCGATCGCCCGTTCTTCGCGGCCGGACACGTATCCCACGTTGTAAGCCACTTCCTCGGAGCCGGAAGCTTCGATCGCGGCGCCCGACGCAATGTAGGTGCCATCCCCGACCGCACCGTCGCCGCCGCTGTCGCAGTTCGCAGCGATCAAGAGGGGGATCTTGCTCTCGGTCTGGACGGCCTTGAGGAACTCGTAGACCTCTTCGATGGTGCTCCCGGAGTCCTTGTAGCGCTGCCCGCCGTAGTGGTATTTGCGCAGGTCGTTCCTGGCCGTCTCGATGTTGAGATTGTGGTTGTGAACGATGAAAAGCTGACCGATTTTCTCTTCCACCGTCATGCCGGCGATGGTCTCTTCTACCCACTGAATCTGCTCGGCGTTCAGGTAGTACGGTTTTGCAGCCAAGTTGACTAATTTTCCCATGTTTGTCTCCCGTCTTCTCGCGGGGTGTGTCGCGGCCGATTCGATTCCCCGAGACGAAGCAGCCACACCGCGGGCTTATAGCTTCGCCTGCCACTTGCCGGCCCAGACCAGATTGTTCGGCTTGCCTTTGAACTCGGACTCGCCCATGATCTTGTCCACCACCTGCTTGATGATCTCCCCGTTGTTGTGGTACGCGTTGATGAAGCACTTTACCATTGTGGCGTCATGCAGGTGGGTCGTAAAGTTCAGCGAGACCATGACGGTCGGCACCTCCCAGACGTACCAGGGGCACTCGTTGCTCATGGCGGTCTTCCACACGATCCGGTAGTTGTTCTGCGCGCCGTAGCCGACAACGTCTGCAACGACGAGCGCCGCATCAACGTTCTTGCGATAGTCCAGCGTGCGCCCTTTCACACGGGTGGTGCCGTCGTTGACTGTGACCTCGAAGCCGCGTTTCTCCAACTCGGCCACGATATTTTCAAGCGTTTTCGACCCGGCGGCCTGGATGCCGCCTTTTTCACCTTCCAGGTAGTACACGCGGAGGCGCTTGTGGGTTTCCGGCCGGATCGGCAGTTGGTCCAGGGTGTTTTTAACGAGGGTGATGCCTTTATCAGCCGCATCGGCGCGCATCGCCAGGTGCTCCGCGCAACCGACGACCTCCAGCGCCTTCTCGGTCTTCAGCAGGGTGCCCTCGGCCTGCTTCACGTGCAGGTTCAGCTTCGCCTTCAGCCCCAGGATCCGGCGGACGGCATCGTTCATGCGTTCCTCGGTGATGACGCCCTTCCGGTATCCGTTCAGCATGAAGTTGAAGTCCTCGTCAATGTCGTTGAAGAAGAGGAACATATCCACGCCGGACGCGATGGCGCGGGGCACGTAGTCCTCGCGGCGCATCGCCGAGGTCATGCCGAGCATGTGGCTGGCGTCGGTGATCACCAGGCCGTTGAAGCCGAGCTGTTCCTTCAACAGGCCCGTGATAAGCTCCGGGGCCAGGGTCGCGGGCATGACGTCCTCATCCAACAGCGACGGGTCCAATTGCTTCGAGTAATACGGCAGCGCGATGTGGCCGGCCATGAACATCTCGACGCCGTTGTTGATGTGGTGCCGGTAGACCCGGCCGAAGGACGCATCCCATTCCGCGGGCGAGAGCTCGTTCACGCCCAACACCAGGTGCTGGTCGCGCTCTTCGGTGCCGTCGCCGGGGAAGTGCTTGATGCAGGTCACCATCTCGCCGTTGCTGCCGGCGCGGTAGCCTTCGATGTACGCGCTGGTGTATTTGATCACGTCGTCGGCATTCGTGCCGTAGGCGCGGGTGTTGACAATGGTGTTGCGCCAGTTGAAGAGGATGTCCACGCAGGGGTCGAAGTTGACGTTAACGCCCAGCGCGCCGGCTTCCCGGGCGGATACATAACCGGCGTTGTAGGCCACCTTCGGGTCGCGGGCCGCCTCGGACTGGGCGCCGGAGGCGATGTAGGTGCCGTCCGCGCAGGCGCCGTTGCCGCCGGAATCGCAGTTGGCCGCGATCAACAGCGGGATCTTCGAGGCCTTTTGCAGGCTGTTGAGCAGGTCCTGGCAGGCCTTCGCCTTGCCGCCCTGCCAGCGCGCGCCGCCGATGTGGTATTTCTCGAGGATCTGCTCATTGGTCAGTGCGTTGCCGCTGAAGGCGTCCACGCCGAACCAGAACAGGCTGGTGAACAATTGGCCGGTCTTCTCCTCGGGCGTCATGGCTGCGAGGGTGTCCTCGACCCACTGGATCTGGGCTCGCGACAGGTTATAGGGCTTTGCGGTAAGGTCCACGAGTCTTGGCATGATACTTTCTCCTTACAGGTTGAAGGTTACAGGTTGAAGGTCGAAGGTTAAAAGGCTACAGGTTGAAGGTGGCAACTACAACCTTGCACCTACAACCTTGTACCTTCGCTACAGCTTCGCCTGCCACTTGCCGGCCCACACCAGGTCGTTCGGCTTGCCCTTGAACTCGGACTCGCCCATGATCTTGTCCACCACCTGCCTGATGACGTCCGGGTTGCTGTGGTAGGCGTTGATGTAACACTTGACCATCGTCGCGTCGTGCAGGTGGGTCGTGAAGTTCAGCGACACCATGACGGTCGGCACCTCCCAGACGTACCAGGGGCACTCGTTGCTCAGGGCGGTCTTCCATTGGATGCGATAGTTGTTCTGCGCGCCGTAGCCGACGATGTCGGCCACGATCAGAGCCGCATCAACGTTCTTGCGATACTCCTCAACGGGGCCGATCACCCGTGTGGAGCCGTCGTTCACCGTGACTTCAAAGCCCCGCCTGGTCAGCTCCGCCACGAAGGTCTCCAGCGATTTCCCGGCAGCGTAGATGCCGCCTTGTTCGCCGGTCAGGTGGTAAAGGCGGATGCGCCGGTGAGTCTCCGGCCGGATCGGTAGCTGGTCCAGGGTGTTTTTAACGAGGGTGATGCCCTTGTCGGCGGCATCTGCCCGCATCGCCAGGTGCTCCGCGCAACCCACAACTTCCAGTTCTTGCTCGGTCTTCAGCAGCGTGCCCTCGGCCTGCTTCACGTGCAGGTTCAGCTTGGCTTTGAGCCCCAGGATCCGGCGGACGGCGTCGTTCAAGCGTTCTTCGCTGATGACGCCTTTCCGGTACCCGTTGAGCATATAGTTGAAGTCTTCGTCAATATCGTTGAAGAAGAGGAACATGTCGCAGCCGGCGGCGATCGCGCCGGGCACATAATCCTGGCGGCGCATCGCAGATCGCATACCCAGCATGTGGCTGGCGTCGGTGATCACCATGCCGTTGAAGCCGAGCTGTTCCTTCAGCAGGTCTGTGACGAGTTCCTGGGCCAGGCTCGCGGGCAGGATATTCTTGTCTTCCAGCTTCGGATTGAGCTTCTTCTGATAGTGCGGTACTGCGATCTGGCCCGCCATGAACATCTCGACGCCGTTGTCAATGTGGTGTTTGTAGACCCGCCCGAAGGAGGCGTCCCACTCCTCAGGAGTTAGCTCGTTCACGCCCAGCACCAGGTGGTGGTCCCGTTCCTCGGTGCCGTCGCCGGGGAAGTGCTTGATGCAGGTGACCATGTCGCCCCTGGCGCCGGCGCGGTAGCCGTCAATGTACGCGCCGGTATACTTGATCACGTCATCGGCGTTCGTGCCGTAGGCGCGGGTGTTGACGATGGTGTTGCGCCAGTTGAACAGGATGTCCACGCAGGGGTCAAAGTTCACATTGACGCCCAGCGCGCCCGCTTCGCGGGCCGAGACATAACCGGCGTTGTAGGCGACCAACGGATCACCCGAGGCCTCGGCTTGCGCGCCGGACGCGATGTAGGTGCCGTCTGAACACACCTTGTCGCCGCCCGAGTCGCAGTTGGCTGCAATCAGCAAGGGGATCTTCGAGGCTTTCTGCAAGCTGTTCAACAGCTCCTGGCAGGCCTTGGCATCGCCGCCCTGCCAGCGCGCGCCGCCGATGTGGTACTTTTCCAGGATCTGCTCGTTGGTGAAGGCATTCCCGCTGAAGGTGTCTGCCCCGAACCAGAACAGGCTGGTGAAGAGTTGGCCGGTCTTTTCCTCCGGCGTCATGGCCGCGAGGGTGTCTTCGACCCACTGGATCTGTTCGGCGGACAGGTTGTAGGGTTTGGCGGTTAGATCTACAAGTCTGGGCATGGTATTTGCTCCTAGGTTCAGGCTCAGGTTGAGGTTATGGCTCAGGCCAGATCGCAGGGCCTGCCCGGTCTGCACCTTAACCTTGACCTCAACCTTAGCCTTAGCCTCGGCCTGGGCTAGTCTTCGTATTCAACTTTTTCCAGCTTCTGCCACGGCGGGGTCTCCGGCAGCAACTTCTCGAACTCGGCGATCAGCGATGCCTCGTAGGCGCCTTCATACGTGCCTTCGAGGAACTTCCCCAGCGCTTCATCGTAGAACCGCTTCCAGGATTTATCCTCAGCGCCCGGGTTGATGGGGTAGTAGAGGACATCCACCGTCTTGGCCGAGTCGCGATCGCCCGGCGCGTCGCCGATCAACAGGATGTGGTCGTCGTCATACTTGCCCTTGGCTGCGAACTGGAGGTGCTGCTTCTTCGTGCCCATCTCCTGTCCGGCGATCACGCTCATATACTGGGCGATGCCGTGCTCGCCCCACTCGCGCTCCAGTGCTTCGACCGGTGTGGCCGAGACGACCATCAGATCAACCTTGCCCTGCATCTTCTGCAGGCTTTCGCGCACCCAGGGGAAGGGGGGTACGCCGTGCACCATGTCGGCGATCGCTTCGTCTACCGCCAGTGACCACTGCACGGCTTGCTCCAGCTCCGGGTCCGGGTGGTCGTGGGCGTATTGGACCATGCCCTTGTGGCTGAGCGGGTAGCCGGAGGCGATGAACTCCTTGAGCTTGTCACCCTGGGGCACCTTCGCGTGGCGGGCCTTGATCTCAGGGCGCTCCCGCAGCAGATCGAAGACTCGCGTCAGTGCGATCCAGCGGTTCAGGCCGCGGGTCTTGGAGTAGAGATTGACGAACTCGCATGTCTCGCGTGCATACTTCGAGACGGCCTGCAAGCCCCAAACTTTGATGATCGTGGGAGTGAAGCACTCTTTGTGCTTGAGCTCCATGGCATCGAACGCACAACCGTCGGAGTCAATGCCGACGAAGAAGTTGTGCTGAGGCTTGAAATTGATCAAGATATGGGCTGCTTCGGGGACTTTTGCTGCAACTTTAGCCATTGCGATCTCCTTGGGATTGAGTTCGGCATACACTAGACCCTGAAGGTCTGCAAGACATTTACGGCCTGAAATCACTTCACCCAGAACTCCCGCAGCACATTCGCGGCCATCTTTGGCGTGCGGATGCGGGTGAAAATGCCCTTATGGTTCAGCCCGCCCACCCGCATGACGCTTTGCACCGCGGCGAAGTCTGCGAACTGCCAAACCTGCATGCCGGCGACGAAGTGCCGCTCGGCCGCCACTTCCATGTGGAACCGGATGTAGTCGGCCTGGTAATCTTCCGTCCACATCACGTTGGGCTTGCCGTGATACCCCGCGATGGTGTCCGCACCGAACTCGGTCATGATGATCGGCTTATGCCACCGCTCCCACACCTGGTCGAGCTCCCCTTCGAGCTTCCGTCGCGCGATGTCCAGTTGGCCGCCGAGGGTGTACCACCCCCAGTAACGGTTCATGCAGATGACGTCGCACTGCTCCATCCAGTTTTGCGGGCCGCCCATTATGGTCACGATGGTCACCAGGCGCGTGGGGTCCAGCTCGCGCACGCGGGCGATCTCTGTGTCGAGAAACTGTTTGCCGGGCAGGTTGGCATCTTCGATAGAGAGTTTGCTTTCGCCCAGCGCGCCGACCGCGAACCCCTTGGGCATCGGCTCGTTGGCCACGCACCACATCACCACGGCCGGGTGGTTCTTATCGCGGGTGATCATCTCCCCGATCTGTTGCAGGCACATGCGCAAACGCTCAGGCGCATTGGCCTCGTCGGACATCTGCAGGCTGACGGCCGGGATCTCGTCAATGATCAGGAAGCCCTCGCGGTCCGCCATCTGCATCTCCTCCTCGCTGTAGGGGTAGTGCGAGGTGCGGTAGGCGTTGGCGCCGACCCAGTGCATCAACTGGTAGTCCTTGACGATCAGCGGCAGGTTGAGGGCCTTGCCGGTGGCGGGGAAATCTTCGTGCCGGCCGAAACCGTTCATCTTAACCGGCGTGCCATTGAGTAGAATCCGGCCTCCGTCCACTGCAACCGTGCGGATGCCGATCTTGAGCGCATACTGGTCTGTCTCGCTCTTGACAGTGAGGTCATAGAGATAGGGGTCTTTGTCCGACCACAGATGCGCATAGGGGACACTCAGCGTCGCCTCGGCTTCGCCGCCGGTGAAGGTCAAGTCGGCCTTGATGACCGCGTCGTTGCCCTTGAGCTCCACGGAACCCGTCCCGTCCACAGCAGCGTTCAGCTTAACCTTAACCTTAACCTCAGCCTCCGGATCGAGGGTCGTGACGACGGTGACATCTTCGATGTAGTCCTGCGGGACGCTGTAGAGCACCACCGGCCGGTGGATGCCGGAGAACGGGTAGAAATCGTACGTGGTCTTGGGCGTGGCCATGAACATGCCCATCTCATCGCCCGGCATATTGCCGGAGGGCACGCGCTCGGGCTTCAACACGTTCTCGACGCTGATGGCGAGGACGTTCTCCTCATCCCACTTGACCTGGTCGGTGATCTCAAAGGCGAAGGGCAGGTGACCACCCTCGTGCGAGCCGATCTTGACGCCGTTCAGGTAGACGGTGCCGAGATAGACAGCCGAGCCGACGCGAACAAAGATCCGTTGGCCCTGCCAGCACGACGGAACGTAGACCTTCTTGACGTACCAGGCTAGGTCCAGGTAGCCGAAGAGGTCATCGTACTGTTCGTTCCAACTGCCGGGAACGGCCATCGGCCGGCTGCCGGTCAGGCCGTTGGCCCAGCCGTTGGCCTCCCCGACGTTATTGGGGTCGCATTTGAAGTCCCAGATGCCCGAGAGGTCGAGCTTGTTGCGGACGTTGTTTTGAATTGGGTAAAGCACCATCGCCTCCTTGAGATAGGTTTCAGGTTGAAGGCCTAATAGCCGCGTATATCAGGACGCTGAAAATGTAATTGATTATTATGGCGCAGGTCGCTCACGCGTGGGCAGTCACCGCCGGGTGGTTGCGCGAGTGGGGCCTGGTAGTTTTCGATTTGGTGTGCGTGCGTTGGACCTTTAGGGTCTCGTAGACCCTAAAGGTCTGGCGCCAGTCTGGCTTTTGGATGGGGGCAACCCCCTAGAGTCGCCCCCACGTCGCGCTATGAGACTTTCTGGCCGGCAGCGCGGGCGGCTTGTCGGGCCTTCCGCTTTGCTACGTCCTTGGGATAGGTAAAGTAGAACAAGGTCCAGAAGACCGCGTTGACCGCGTACGGCAGGCAGACCATGAAGAGGAAGACCCGGTCGAGGCTGCCCAGCTTCGCGGCCAGCGGCTTGATCAACATCAGGTAGATGGCCGTGATCGCGCCCTGAATGAAGGAGAAGAGCAGGGCGAAGGTGGTGGCGGCATACTGCGGTTCCACCATCTGCCCGACCATCGGCAGCACCGCGCCTGAGAAGCCCCACGAGCCGATCAGTCCGCACAGGAAGGCCACGATGTAGACCACGATGCCCTTGCCCCAGTCCACCTGCGTGAACAGGTAAGTCGCGACCGCCCAGCTCGCCAGATAGAGCTGCATGAACATGACGCGGCCCTTGTCCCCGAACTTGGCCTGGAACCAGTCGCCGATCAGGCCGCCGGTCAGGCCGCCGACCGCGAAGCCGGCCATGAAGACCGTGTAGAGGATGGCCGCTGCGGCGGTCTCCCACCCGCGCACCTTCACGAAGTAGGTCACCATGAAGGCGAAGAAGACCATCGAGGTGACGAAGAGCAGCATGACCGCCATGAGCCAGAAGGACGGGATCTTGACGATCTCTTTGATGTCCGCGATCTTGAACTTGCCGGCATCAGGGTCACCTGCCACGACGCGGCGGGGCGGTTCCTTGAGGAAAATCTGCAGCAGGATGCCGCTCAAGAGGCTGACGCCGCCCATGATGTACATGCCGATGCGCCAGCCGTCCTGGACGTTGGCCAGCCGGCCGATGAGGGGCGTCAGGACGAGGCTGCCGACCACGCCGATGGTGCGGAGGGTGCCGTACGCCTTGCCGCGCTCATCTTCGTCGAACATGTCCACCATGAGGCCGTTCTGGATCGGTTCGGCGGCCACGGTGCCGATGGCGCCGATGGCGTAAAGGATCATCAGTTGGGTGAAATTCTTGGCCAGGCCGGCCGCGCAGGTCCAGATGCCCCAGACGCCGGTCATCCAAACCATGAGCATCTTGCGGCCGAACTTGTCGCCCGCGATCGCCCACATCGTGCCGAAGAGCATGCGGGCCCATTTGCTGATGCTGGAGAGCGTGCCCAGGTCGCCGACGTTGAGGTTGAGGGCTTTCGAGATGACCGGGAACAGGGTGTTGATGAGGCCGCCTTCCATGCTGTCGCTCATCGTGCCGACGGCGAAGGCGAACATGGCCCCGGGACGGGT
>CAZYGI010000073.1:0-10988 GCA_964647255.1 uncultured Anaerolineales bacterium
GCTGCTGCCAAGTGTACGCTTCTGCATCTGTGAACTCCTCATGGATAATCATCAGTATCGTGGCCAGTATAACACCCTGGCGCGCGGGATGGTATAATGATTCTCGTGGAGCGTTGTATAATTCTGCAAACCATCGAGAGGACTGTGCGGTATGAGTGAACAAATTGCACCGGAGCCACAGGCAGCCCAGCAGGCAGGGCGTGAGGCGCACAGGACGCAGGCCAACCGGGACGAGCTGGCCGAGCGGATCGCCCGCGCCATGCACGCCGATGGGACGATTGAACCGCTGAGGGGTCTGCACCTCAATCGCTCATCCTTTCCTAAGGAGCCGGTCCACAGCGTGTACGTCCCGGCCTTTTGCGTGATCGCCCAAGGCAGCAAGGAGATTTTCCTCGGCGGCGAGCGCTACCAGTACGACCCCTATCACTACCTGCTGGTGACGGCCGATCTGCCCATCGTGGGTCATGTTCTCGATGCGTCGCCGGCGCGGCCCTACCTCAGCCTCCGCCTGGAGCTCGACCCGGCCCTCGTCAGCGCCGTGATGGTCGAGGCGGCGCAGCCCGACGAGCAAAGGCACACCGGCGTGCGCGCCATTGACGTGAGCGCGCTGGACGCCGGTCTACTGGACGCGGTGGTGCGGCTGGTCAGGCTCCTGGATGCCCCTGGCGAGGCGCCTTTCCTCGCGCCGCTGATCATGCGGGAAATCGTCTATCGGCTCCTGATGGGCGAACAGGGTGATCGGCTTCATCAGATTGCCACCCCGGGCGATCACACCGATCGCATCGTCAAGGCGATCAAGCGACTCCGCACAGAGCTCGACCAGCCAAGTCGAATGGATGAAATCGCTCGTGATCTCGGCATGAGCGTATCAGGCTTTCACCATCACTTCAAGGCCGTCACCGCGATGAGCCCCCTGCAGTACCAAAAGCGGCTGCGGCTCCAAGAAGCCCGCCGGCTGATGCTCGGCGAGAGCCTCGACGCCGCGAGCGCAGCTTACCGCGTGGGTTACTACGACGCCTCGCACTTCAACCGGGAATACAAAAGCCTCTTTGGCCTGCCACCCATGCGCGACGTGGAACGGCTGCGGGCGGTCGCCGGGGAAGCGTTGCCTGAAACCGCATAAACGCCAAGCGAGCCCTCCGCGAACCCATTCCGATGGCATCACCAAACCGCACCTCGAATCGCTGAAGCGCCGAGGCGGTTTCCTCTTCCCCCAATCCGAATTGCACAGCGCGCCGGGCGCAATTTGACAGATTGTATACTGCTTGGTATACTCTATACCAGATAGTATACAGAGGGAGCTGTCAAACGATGGATGCAACGGACTTCCTGGAGCACGAGAATGCGCGCCGGATCCTCGACGAGGGGTGGCGGCTGTTTCAACAGAAAGGGTACCGCGGGGTGTCGGTGGATGAGCTGTGCCAACAATGCGGCTTGAGCAAGCCCACGCTCTATTACTACTTCGGGGACAAGGAGAACCTGTTCGTGCAGGTGTTGCGCCGCAAACTGCATGGATTTCGTGAGGTGATCGAGCAGCCCGGCGCACTGGCGGAGCGGTTGGCGCGCGTGATCATGGCGATCCTGGAGAGCTTTGCGACCGACTACACCTCGCTGCTGCGCGACCGCGAGCACCTCAAACAACCGGAGAACCTCGACGCGGTGCGCAACGCGTTTCGCGGCGAGCTGTTCGCGCCGTTGGCCGCGCTGATGCAGGAGGGGATGGCGGCCGGCGAGCTGCAGGCCGATGATCCGGCCACCCTGGCCCTGTTCTTCCTGGGCGCCATCAACAACTTCATCGGCCGGGGCGCTCAGTTGGGGCTGTCTCACCCTGAGTTGGCGCAAAAGCTGACGAACTACTTCTTACACGGAACGCTCAAATAAGGAAAGGATACCCCATGCCTGCAATCATGGTTTTCGGCACGATTCTCATTACCCTGGCTCTCGTCTTCTATACCATCGGTGTGTGGGGCGAGCGGTTCTCGGGGCGGCTCAGGGGCTGGCACCTGATCTTCTTCTGGCTGGGCCTGGTCTGTGACACCACGGCCACGACGATTATGATGGATTTCGCCGGCAAGTTGACCGCCAACCTGCACGGCGTGACGGGCGTGACGGCCATCCTGCTCATGATCATCCATGCGCTCTGGGCGACCATCGTGTGGGTGCGCAAGGATGAGCGGGCGCTCATCAACTTCCACAAGTTCAGCATCGTGGTGTGGGCGATCTGGTTGATCCCGTACTTTTCCGGCATCATCATGGGGATGCGAGGTTGAATATGATACAATGGCACCGTTTGAAACCGGCGCTGCCCCGGCACTGGCTGATGGCGCTGGCGGGCCTGATGTGGACCGCGGTGGGCGTGATGTTGGGCCGCTACGCCTTCGTCTGGCTGGCCGGCTCGCCCTCATGGGTGAACACAGGGCTGGGCCTGGCCGGCGTTGCGGCGGCCGTGCCGATCTATCGCCTGGGCTTCGGGAAGCTGGCGCGGCGGAACGTCGAGCGCATCCGGCAGTTGGGCGACCGGGCCTGCCTGTTCTCGTTCCTGGCCTGGAAAAGCTACGCCATCGTCGCGGTGATGATCACCGGCGGCGTGCTGCTCCGTCACTCGGCCATCCCGAAACCGCACCTGGCGATCCTGTACGCGGCTATCGGCGGTGGGCTGTTCCTGTCGAGTTTCGTCTACTACGGACATTTGCTGCGCACGGCCGGCCTTCGCGTCGCAGAGCCTGCTTGAACGGCGAGCTCTGATTCATCCGCCGCCGGGACCCTGACCGGCGGCGAGACCAGGGGCGAACCGGCGCCGTTCAGACCGAGGAGGCCAACCGGTCAACCTCCTGCGGCGACAGGTAGCCGAGGTCGTCGCCGCCGGCAAGCGCCTCGCGCAGCCAGCGGATCAGCGGGAACATGGCACGGCACGTCGTCGCGATCTCATCCGCCAGATGGTCGCTGCGCGCCAACCAGCCCGCCGGCTCGACGCCGACGGTGAAGCTCTTCAACTTGATGAACTCGATGCCCGGCGTCGCGTCGTCGTAGCCCTGCGGCGGCCGCTTGAGCCGCTCCCCCGCGATCCCCCCGAAGGTGGTCGCGAAGGCCGGATCGGCCAGCACCGCGGCCAGCCGCTCCGGGTGCTCGGCAATCCGCCGGCGGATTTGGCCCAGGGTGCCCGGCTCCGGCATGTAGACGCCGCCCGCGACCATCAGCGCGGCCGTCTCGTTGATCTGGAAGTAGTAGGCTGGCAGCCCACTGTTCCGCCCCTGCGGACAAATGACCGCGCTGAAGGTCGTCTTGTAGGGCCGTTTGTCGCGGGAGAAACGAACATCGCGGTTGATGCGGAACTGGGTTTCTTTTGGGGCCACGATGCCCACGCCGGGGTCGAACCGGGCAATACTCGCGATGACCTGGCCGACAAACGCCAGCCATTCCCCGCGCAGGCGTTCATAGGTGGGACGATGCGCATCGAACCAAGGTTTGTCGTTATGCAGCGCCAGTTCAGAAAGAAACGCGACCAGGGCCGAAAAATCCATCGTCTTGTCCTCGCGGTGAGAAGTTGGAGCTATTATACACCAGCAGGACGGCGTCTGCGCCCGCAACGCCTGCACCGAAATCCGCCCGCTGGCAAGAGTCAATTTCCCCTGTTTTTGGCCCGCTGCCTGGCCCGACCTGTATGTGACACTACGGATGCCCGGCGGGACGTTATTGTAGACTTGTGGCGATTTGAACGGAGCGATAAACTAAGGCGCCATCCGATCCGCGAAGGACGCCGGCCTGATCAGGTCGGCGCAATTCAACCAAGGAGTTCTATTATGAGTCGCAATCTTTCACGTCAAGTCATCACCGTCATCGGCGTGGCAGCGACGCTGGTCGTCAACGCGCTGGCCAACATCCTGCCGATCAACGGCCAGCAGACCGGCGCCATCTCGGACCGGTTCGCCATCTACTTCGTGCCCGCGGGTTATGTCTTCTCAATCTGGGGGCTGATCTACCTGGGCCTGATCGCCTTCGCAGTCTTCCAGGCGCTGCCCCGTCAGCGGGATAACAACCGGCTGCGGAGCATCGGCGGCCTCTTTGCCCTGTCGAGCCTGGCGAACATCGCCTGGATTTTCCTGTGGCACTACGAGCAGTTCCCGCTCACCCTGCCGGTGATGCTCGTCCTGCTCGCCGCGCTCATCGGCATCTACCTGCGCCTGGGCACGGGGCGGACGCGTGTCAGCGCGGCCGAGACGTGGGCGGTGCGCGTGCCGTTCAGCATCTACCTGGGCTGGATCACCGTGGCGACCATCGCCAACGCCTCCCAGCTCCTCTTCTTCCTGGGCTGGAACGGTTTCGGGATCGCGCCGGTCGTCTGGACGGTCGTCATGCTGGCCGCAGCGGTGGTCGTCGCCGGCCTGGTGGCGCTGACGCGCCGCGATGTGGCCTATCTTGGCGTGCTTGTCTGGGCGCTGATCGGCATCGCGCTCAAGCAGGCGACCACGCCGACGGTCATGGCCGCAGCGTGGGTCGCGACCGCGCTCGTTGGCCTGCTGCTGCTCTGGAGCGCCGTGCGGCCGCTCCGGTTGACGGCCGGCCCGGCCCGTACGACCGCGTGAGGTGCCGGCCATGAGATACCAACATCGCTTCCGGGTGCGTGCGCCGCTGGCGAGCGTGGCCCAGTTCCACGGCCAAGCCGCCAGCATGGCTGCGATCACCCCGCCGCCGCTGATCGTGCGCATCCACCGTGCGCCCGCAATGCTGGGCAGCGGCGATGAGATGGCCTTCACCCTGTGGGCGGGACCGCTGCCGCTGCGCTGGACGGCGCGCGTCGAGGATGCCACGCCCGCCGGTTTCACCGACCGGCAGGTGACCGGGCCGTTCGCGGCCTGGCAGCACCGCCACAGCTTCGTGCGCGTCTCCGAGGCCGAGACCGATGTGGTGGATGAAGTGACGGCGGAATTGAAACACCGGCCGTTCTGGGGCTTGATCGGCGGGCTGATGTGGCTGGGGCTGCCGCTGCTTTTTGCCTATCGCGGCTGGCGGACGCGGCGGCTGTTGGCGGTCGAAAGCTAAAGATACTTAAGGTGTGATCATGGAACCACTTACCTATGATGTGATCGTTGTAGGCGCCGGCATGGCCGGCCTCACGGCCGCGGCCTACATCGCCAGGGCAGGCCTGAAGGTGCTTCTCTGCGAGAAAGAAAAAAAGACCGGTGGGCTGGTCAATTCGTTCGAGTACAAGGGCTTCGTCTTTGATGGCGGGATCAGGGCGATCGAGAACTCGGGGATCGTCGCCCCCATGCTCAGTCAGTTGGGCTTGCAGATTGATTTCCTGCCCAGCACTGTCTCGATCGGCATCGGTGAGGACGTGATCCGAATTGAATCGAAGGAAAGCGTGGGCGCGTACCGCGCGTTGCTGGAGAGACACTTTCCCGACAACACGCGCGACATCGAGAACATCATCCAGGAAATCGTGAAGATCATGGGCTACATGGATGTTCTCTATGGCATTGACAACCCGCTATTCCTGGATTTGAAGAGCAACCCGCGCTATGTGTTCAGGACGATCCTGCCGTGGATGCTCAAATATGCCCTGACCACGCCGAAGATCACGAAGCTGCAGGGGCCGGTGGATGAGCACCTGGCCGGCCTGTCGGCCAATCAGGCTTTGATTGACATGGTTGCCCAGCATTTCTTCCAAAAGACCCCGACGCACTTCGCCCTCAGCTATTTCAGCCTCTACCTCGATTACCGCTACCCCAAGGGAGGCACCGGTGTGCTGCCGCAGGCCCTTGAGCGGTTTGTGCTGGATCACGGTGGCGAAATCCGGCGCGAGACGGCGATCACGAGCGTCGCCCCCGGCCGCAGCCAGGTGACGGATGCCAGCGGGAATGTCTACCGATACAAAAAGTTGATCTGGGCCGCGGACCAAAAGACGCTCTACCGGCTCGTTGACCTGGCAGCGTTGACGGACAAGGAGGCGATTGAGGGCATCCAGGCCCGAAGGGCAGCCCTGGCGGGGAAAGTCGGCGGGGATTCGGTCTTGACCTTGTTTCTCGCGGTGGATCTGGCGAGCGACTATTTTGCGCGCATCTCCAGCCCGCACTTCTTCTACACGCCCTCCCCGGTCGGTCTCTCCCAGGTCAGCCTGGGCCAACTGCGGGACGGTGGCCCGCTGGACGCCACCGGATTGACCAGTGATAGGCCGCGGATCGAAGACTGGCTCAACCGCTATCTGGAATACACCACCTATGAAATATCGGCGCCCGTGCTGAGGGATCGCGCCCTGGCGCCTGAGGGCAAGACTGGGCTCATCGTCAGCACGCTGTTCGATTATGGCCTGACGAAGCACATCGCGGCGCTCGGCTGGTATGACGAATTCAAGCAGCTCGCGGCGGATCACATGATCCGGGTGCTGGATGCCAGCATCTACCCGGGTCTCAAGGCCGCGATCAGCGACAGCATCACTTCAACGCCGCTCACCCTGGAGAGGATCGCCGGAAACGCCGAAGGCGCCATCACCGGCTGGGCCTTCACCAATGACGTCATGCCGGCTGTGCGCAGCCTGCCGGGTGTGACCAAGTCGGTGCTGACGCCCATCCCGGATACCTACCAGGCCGGGCAATGGACGTACAGCCCATCGGGGCTGCCCATCTCGATCTTAACCGGCAAGCTGGCCGCGGACAGGGTCCTCAAGGACCTGGCGTGAGGCCGGTCAACCGCATGCTCACATCCCAAACCCGGCGGCCCATCGCCCGGTCCAGTGCGGGCGCCGCCGGGTTCTCAGCCAGGGTCAGGTGGAAGAAGCGACCGCTGACATCCGCCATCTCGGGCGCGGCGGCCAGATAATAGAGCGCCTCCCCGGAGATAACCGGGTCCTTCAAGGTGTGCCAGATGACGTTGTGCTGGAACCACCGATACAGCGGCCCATTGTTCATGCCGATGTTGGTCCGCACGTCGCCCGGATGCATGGCATTGATGGTGACGCCGGAGCCCTGCAGCCGGTCGGCAAATTCCCACGTGGTCAGAAGCTGCGCGATCTTGGATGCACCGTAGCTCCGGTAACCGCCATAGCGCCTGTGCTCCCAGTTCAGGTCATCGAGATCCAGCCCGCCGAACCTGTGGCCCTCAGAATTCACCTGGATGATGCGGGCGGGCGCGCTCTGCACCAACCGCTCGAGCAGGAGGTGGGTCAGGAGAAACGGCGCCAGGTGATTGACGCAGAACACCGTCTCAAAACCGCTCTGAGTGAGGGTCCGGGTGGTGGAGAACAGCCCGGCTGAATTGATCAGGACATCAATCCGGGGATAATCCCTCAGGAGAACTTCGGCCGCCCGGCGGACCGTCGCGAGATCGCTGAAATCCGCGATGACGATGTCTAGCGGCCCAGCGGCGCGCCCCAGGAGCTCTTTTCGTACGCTCTCCGCTTTGCCCGGGTTCCGGCAGACCATGACGATGTGCGCGCCGGCGCGGGCCAGACGCCTGACGGCTTCCAGCCCCACGCCCGAGGTGGCCCCCGAAACGACACAGACCCGCCCGGCCAGCGAAGCCGTGGTGGTCTTCTGGGCAGCCCGGCGGTTCTCGAGGAACATCAGCTCGTCCGGTAACTTGAATGCGGCCATTGATCCTCCCTCTAGCCGAAGACTTTGCGCATGAAGCGGCGATAGCGGTTCTTGAGCAACGGGATCCCGTCGAGAATGGCGCCCCACAGGTCGAAATAATCGCGCTGCGCGATGATCCGGCCATCCTCGTGCAGAGTGAGTTTGGTGCTGCCATACAGGGGCGTGGGAGGATACTTCGTGAAAGCCATCGTCATGATCCAATCCATCAGGATGACGTTCGATTCCTGGGCGATGGCGAGGATCTCCATATGCAGGCTTTGACACCGCTGCGTCAGCCGCTCGCAGAGGCCGACAAACGCCTCGATCCCTTCGATGCGCTGAATGGAATCCTGAAAGACCACATCGGGGTGATAGTACGGATACAGGTGAGACCAATCGGGCTTCCCACGGGTGTTATAGGTTCTTGACCAGAGTTCCCTGACGGTGTTTATGTCGAGCGGCACGAGCCGGCCGCTATCACCGTTCGCGGTCGGCGCGGGGCTGGCATCTGCTAAGGCTTCTTCCATCGTCTCAAACCTTCCTCCTCTGCTGCTATCGGCCGCGCGCAAGCCGGCGCACTGCCGAGACCGCGGCCAGCGTCGCCCGCGCGCCCAAAAAGGGCACCCCAGACCACATCCACCACGGTGACAATAGTTTATGAAAGATATGCGCAACAAGCTGTGCGCGGTCTTCCAATTGCGTTATTGTGTTGGTCTGAGGCCGCTCGTCGGCGCGACGTGTTCGCTCTAAAAACGACTCGCTGCAGGCGTGCTGTGGTAAAATGCCTGCAAGGAGAAACTGCCATGCAAATCAGAAACGGTTCGGGCCGAACGTAACATGAAACCAACCAACAACCCCTCTCTGCGTAACAATTACGATGTCATCGTCGTCGGGGCCGGGCTGGGCGGGCTGACCGCGGCCAGCCTGCTGGCGAAGCGCGGCCTCTCAGTGCTGCTGATCGAGCAGCAGGGCAAGCCCGGCGGCTCCTGCACCTCGTTCCGGCGCAACGGCGTCACGTTCGACGTGGGCACGGCCATGCTCTACGGCTTCGGCCAGCACGGCTTCAAGCCGTTTCGCTTCCTGTTCAACGAACTGGAGGAGCCGATCGCGGTGGTGGCGCACGCCACGCTGGCGCGCATGACCTTCGAGGGCCAGCCGATCACCTTTTGGCCGGATGTGGAACGTTTCCTCCAGGAACTTGACCGCCTCTTCCCAGAGGAGCATGACGGGCTGCGCGCGTTCTATCGCGACCTGTACAAGATGTACGAGCATATCGTCCTCAAGAACGAGGTGATCGTCCCGCCGTCCGAGTTCTCCCCGCGCCAGGGATTGCGCAGCCTGCTCAGCGGCCCGATCCAAATGTTGAAGATGCAAAGCCTGCTGGATACCAACGTGCGCTCGCTGCTTAACCGCTACTTCAAGGGCGAGGCGGCACCTGCAATTGCGACGGAGCGCAGCGCAGGTGCAAGTGTCATCCACTTCTTCGACAAGCTCTGCTCGGCCTACTGCTACACCACCTCCGACGAGACCCCGGCAGTGCTGGCCGCGACGATGTTCCTGGACAATCACATCGGCGGCGTCTACTACCCGGCAGGCGGCAGCCAGATGCTGCCCAACACGATCGAGAAGGCGTTCGAGCGGCTGGGCGGGGAGACGCGCTATCACACGCTGGTGGACGAGATCCTGATCCGCGCCGGCCAGGCCTACGGCGTGCGCTTGAGCACCGGCGAAGAAATCTACGCGCCGCGGGTAATCGCCAACGTCACGGTGTGGAACCTCTACGGCAAGCTGGTGCGCCCCGAACACATCCGGCCGGAGCGGCAGGTGTGGGCGCAGGGCCTGGTCCCCACCTACCCCAGCATGACCCTCTATCTCGTGGTGGATCGGGCCGCGCTCCCGGCGGACGTGCTGCCGTGGGAGGTCTTCATCGAGAACCGTGCGTTGATTGACAGCTCCGACCTGACCCTCTACGTCAATGCGCTGGTGGACGAGACGCTGTGCCCGCCCGGCAAGCTGGTCATCACCGCCATCGCGCCGAACCTGGAAGCCTGGCCCGCGCCGGGGTCGGCTGAAGATCACTCGCCTGCCTACTTCGCACAGAAGCAGGCCCAGGCGCAGAAGATGCTGGATCAAATCGAGCAACATTTTCCAGGGTTCGGCAGCCACATCGAGACGCTGATCGTGGGCACGCCCACCACCATCGAGCGGTACCTGCTGAAGAACGGCGGCGCGGTGGGCGGCCCCAAAAACATGCTCGGCCAGCACATGCTCAAGCGCCTGCACGCCAAGAGCGAGTGGAAAAACCTGTACGTGTGCGGCGACTCGACCGTGATGGCGACCGGCGCGCCGGCCACGGTCGTCTCCGGCGTGGGCGCAGCGAATCGAGTGCTGCGCGATCTGCGCCTGCCTGAATATGACGCGCGGAAGTTCCCGCGGCAATATGTCACCTTCGTGGAGACGCCCTACCGCCGGCCGGCCGTCACCCCCGGCGCGGAGATCACGGGGGAGAACGCGGCGCTGTTCGCGGCGCAATGCCAGGGCTGCCAGGATCCGGCCTGCGTGGCCGATTGTCCCGCAGCCGTTGACATCCCCGGTGTGCTGCGGCGCATGGAGGCAGAGAACTTCCTCGGCGCGGCGCGCGAAGCGGGCCGCCGCGGGCCGCATGCCCAGACCTGCGCCGCCTGTCCGGCGCCCTGCGAACGCCACTGCTACCGGCGCAGCTTCGCGGATGAGCCGGTGCGGATCGCCGATCTGCTGCGGTGGGTCGCGCAGGTCGGTGAATGATGGATCGCGTCGTTGTCGTGGGCGCGGGCATCGGCGGGTTGACGGCCGCGGCGCTGCTGGCAAAAACGGGCCGGGATGTGACCGTGCTGGAGGCGCACGTCTATCCCGGCGGGTGCGCAGGCACGTTCTACCACCAGGGCTTCCGGTTCGACGCCGGCGCGACGCTGGCTGCCGGATTTGACGCCGGCGGCGGTATGACGCGCCTCGGCCAGGCGCTTGGCATCACCTGGCCGGTCGAGCCGGCCCAAGTTGCGCTGCGCGCCCATCTCCCCGACGGGGGCCAGGTCACGCGCTGGACGGATGCCACGGCGTGGCAGGCCGAGCGGCTGGCCGCGTTCGGGCCGGCGGCCGAGCCGTTCTGGCGCTGGCAGGAGGCGATCGCCGACCGCATGTGGACTTTGGCGCTGGCGGGCGCACCGTGGCCGCCGCAGAGCGCCCCCGACCTGGGCCGCCTGACCCGCGCCGGCCTGGGCGTGGTCGCGGCCGGACCGCTGCGAATTCCCGGCATGGCGCGGGATGCTCTGCGGCCGTTGGCGCCGCGCCTGGCCGCCGCGCCGCCGCGGCTGCGGCAATACCTCGACGGACAGCTCCTCATCTCCGCCCAGGCGACCGCCGACCGCGCCAACGCGCTCTACG
>CAZYGI010000073.1:10998-17436 GCA_964647255.1 uncultured Anaerolineales bacterium
GCCGCGCTGGACATGCCCCGCCGCGGGGTGGCGCACGTCCGCGGCGGCATCGGCCGGCTGGCCGAGGCATTGGCCGAGGCGGTCCGCCGCGGGGGCGGCCGTATCCAGTACCGGCAGCGGGTCACACACGTCGTCAACAATCACGGCCGCGGCTATCGCATCATAACCAACAAGGACGGCGATTTTAACGCCGAGCAGGTAATCTTCAACCTGCCACCGCACGACGCCGCGGCGCTGTTGGGCGAGGACGCGCCGCCGAAACTGCGGCGAGCCGTGCTGCCCGCCGACGGCTGGGGCGCGTTCATGGTTTACCTGGGGCTGGATGATGCCGTGATCCCCGCCGGATGCCCGCTGCACCACCAGGTGATCGTGGCCGAGCCGCTCGGCGAGGGCAACAGCATCTTCCTATCGCTCAGCCTGCCCGGAGATGCGGCCCGCAGCCCCGCAGGCCAGCGCGCCGTCACCCTCAGCACCCACACCGATCTACGTTCCTGGTGGCGGTTGTTCGAGGCCGACCGCGACGCCTACGAAGTGCGCAAAGCCGATCTCACCGAGCGCGTGCTCGCCGCCGCCGAAGTGGCCTTGCCGGGCCTGCGCAGGGCAGCCAGGCTGATCCTGCCCGGCACGCCGGTGAGCTTCCAGCGATTCACGCATCGCAGCCTGGGCTGGGTGGGCGGCTTCCCGCAGACAAGCTTGTTTCGGGCCTGGGGGCCGCGGCTGGGGCGCGGACTGTGGCTGGTGGGCGACAGCATCTTCCCCGGCCAATCGGTGCTGGCGACCGCACTGGGCGGGATGCGGGTGGCCGCAGCGATCAGCGCCGCGGCCTGACCTTACCTCTTCGCCGCCTCAATCAATTCCTGCCGCCTTCGCCGGTACGCGATGACCGGCGAGTCGCCCGGGATCAGCTTCTCGCCCATCCGCAGGTCGCTGCGCA
This sequence comes from uncultured Anaerolineales bacterium, assembly GCA_964647255.1. Lineage (GTDB taxonomy): Bacteria > Chloroflexota > Anaerolineae > CG2-30-64-16 > CG2-30-64-16 > CAWJEL01. The sequence goes on from CAZYGI010000073.1 coordinate 11,933, forward strand.
CGGGCCGCTGCGTCTGCACCACCCGGCGGTCCTGATGCGCGACGATGGTGTTGAAGATCATCGCCGACCGGTTGATGAGGCTCCGCAAGACCGGCGTCCGCATGAAGTTTTGGTAGAAGCGGAGATACATCACGGTGTTCTCATCGTCCACCGGTGCAAACGCGACGACGACCCGCACCTTGGCGCTGATCCAGTTCTGCCACAGGTTGGGGAAGATGAAGTCCAGATGGAACGGCTTGTCCGGCGCGGCCATCTCGTCCGCGCGCCGCGCGGGCGTGCCGTCGTCCAGGCGCATGGACGTTCGGACGAAGAAGCGATCAGGGTCCTGCCATTCGACCCACGGGCCGTCAATCACGGTGCGGCCGCCGCGGCCGATGGTGTTGTGGTGGAGGAAGGGCACGTGCGGCACGTCGAGTTGGTTCTCGACGACGCGCGAATAGTGCGCGTGCCACGGATCGCGCACTGCACCGTAGCTGAAGCTCTCGTCCAGATCGCTGAACCAGCGCGGGGGCGGCACCTCACCCTCCGGCTGCCCCCAATAGATGAAGATCAACCCGTGCATCTCATGGGTCGGGTAAGCCTGCACCTTGAAGGCCTTCGGCGCCGGGGTAGTCCTGCCGTTGGCCGGGATCAGCGTGCAGCGGCCGCTGGCGTCGTACTCGAAGCCGTGGAACGGGCACCAGATGCAGTCGCCGTGCACCTCGCCGATGCTGAGCGCCACCCCACGGTGCGGGCACAGGTCGTGCATCACCGTCACTTTCCCCCCGTTATCGCGCCAGGCGACCAGCTTCTCGCCCATGCGCGTTACACCGATGGGTTTGTTACGGGGCACTTCGTTCGATTCGAGAATCGCGTACCATTGGTTGCGGATCATTTGGTCTCCCCTTATGACTCTGGTGTTTCCAGAACAGCCGCCTGCGCAGTCAACATATCTAGCGTCTGACCGACGGCCGTGCGCTGTTCTTCGGTGAGCGCTGCAACCAGCAGCTCGATCCAATCCTGCCGCACCAGGATGCTCTCATCCATGGCGCGCCGGCCAGCCGCGGTCAGATGCACCAATCGCACGCGGCGATCGCCCGGCTCTTCGCCGCGCTGCACCAATCCCTGCTGCACCAGCCGCTCGATCATCTGGCTGGCGCCCGCGGGCGAGAGCTGCATGAGCTCACCGCACGCCATCACCTCGCGCGGCCCATGGTAGTAGAGGTGCATCAACAGAGCCATCTGCCCCAGGGACAGGCCGGAGGTATGCACATAACGCAAGAAACTGCTCATGGACAGCCATATGAAGACGGCGGTCCAATTCAGGATAGCTTGTGTGGTTTCGCAATTGTCCATGCAATAATGCTTTACTTTAGTGAAATATCTATTATAATGAAATTATATGCGCTTTCGCTCATTTGTAAAATGAGGGTTTGATCGCGCGTCCTTGCCCCTGCTCCATAGCGGCCACTTGATTGGATTCTTGTATATGTTCTTACTGATGCTTCAGACCGCGCTCTTGTACACTCGTCTCTATCTGAACCAGGTCTGGACTGTCACCCTTGAGAGGTAAGTAGAGGTTGGTATGGGACAACTGCAAGACAAAGTCATCGTCATCACCGGGAGCAGCCGCGGGCTGGGCCTGGCGGTGGCACAGGCGGCTGCGGCCGAGGGCGCGAAAGTCGTCCTCTCGTCCCGCACCGCCGACGCGGTCGCGCAAGCCGTCGCCGGTCTCCGGTCGGCCGGCCGCGAGGCCAACGGCACGACCTGCGACGTGAGCAATCTGGCCCAGGTTGAGGCGTTGGCCGATTTCGCCGTCCGCACCTATGGCCGCTTCGACGTGTGGATCAACAACGCCGGCTACGCGCCGCCGTTTGGCCCGACGATGCACGTGCCGCCCGCCGCGTTCATGGCTGCGGTGCAGACCAACATCATCGGCACCTACCACGGCTCGCTGGTGGCGCTGCGCACCTTTCTGCCCGCAGGCCGCGGCAAACTGATCAACATCCTGGGGCGCGGCTCCGACGGCCGGCCGGTCCCCCTGCAGAACGGTTACGCGGCCAGCAAGACCTGGGTGCGCAGCTTCACGCTTGGGCTGGCGAAAGAATATCGAGATAGCGGGGTCGGCATCTTCGCGATCAACCCCGGCATGATGAGCACCGACTTCCTGACCGATCTGCAAGCGGTATCGGGCTACGAGAAGCGGCTGCAGACCCTGCCGACCATCATTCGGATGTGGGCGACTCCGCCTGAGACGCCCGCGCAGAAGGTCATCTGGCTGGCGTCGAGCGCGACCGACGGCAAAACCGGGCTGTCGCTCAGCCAGATGGGGCCGGCGCAGATGCTCGGCGGTGCGCTGCGTGAGGGCCTGCGCCGGGTGACGCGCCGGCCCGCTCCGCCACTGGACATGAAGGTCGCGATCATTCCCGCCGCGCTGCCGCTGCCCACGCGCCGCGGCCCCGCGCTAGGAGAAAAACTGTAACCTATTACGACGCATTACATCAAATTATTTGAGGTAAATTGATGAAAAACAAACGTCTTGCAACCATCTTCGCGATCGTCTTCGTTGATCTATTGGGCTTCAGCCTGATCCTTCCGCTGCTGCCGTACTACGCCGAGAAGTTCGGCGCCACCGCCACGATCGTCGGCCTGCTGGTCGCCTCCTACGCGCTGGCGCAGTTGATCGGTGCGCCGCTGCTCGGCCGCCTGTCCGACCGCTACGGCCGTCGCCCGATCTTGCTGGTTAGCATTGCCGGCACCGTGCTGGGCTTTGTGCTCCTCGGTTTTGCCGAGCCACTCGGCCGGCTGATCGCGGGCGCGAACGCTGCGGTGATCGCCGTGCTCTTCTTCAGCCGGATCCTGGACGGCCTCACCGGCGGCAACCTGACCGTGGCGCAGGCGTATATCACAGACATCACCGATTTCAAGAGCCGCGCCAAGGCGCTGGGCATGATCGGCGCGGCGTTCGGGCTGGGCTTCATCATCGGCCCGGTGGTCGGCGGCGTGCTAAGCGGCTGGGGCTACGCGCTGCCAGCCTTTGTGGCGGCCGGCCTCGCCGCAGTCAACTGGTTGGCCGTCTTCTTCTTCCTGCCTGAGTCGCTGACCGATGAGATGCGCCTGGCGATTTCCCGGCGGCCGCGGGCTGCGTTCAATGTCAAGGCGTTGTGGGAGGCGCTCAACCGGCCGCGGGTCGGGCCGCTGCTGCACATCCGCCTCTTCTTTGCGCTGGCGAGCGGCATGTTCCAGAGCATCTTCGCGCTGTACGCGCAGCAGCGCCTCGGGCTGAACTCGCAAGCCACCGGCTATGTCCTCGGCTACGTCGGCCTGCTGGTGGTCATCGTGCAGGCCGGGCTGATCGGCCGGCTGACCGCGCGCTTCAGCGAAAGGCAGTTGATCTTCGCCGCCACAATCTTGCTGACCTTCTCGTTTGTGGCCTGGGCGCTGACGCCAAGCCTGCCGGTGTTGCTGGTGGTATTGATCCCGATGTCGCTCGGCACCGGCATCATGAACACCGTCATTAACAGCGCCATCACCAAGTCGGTGCACCCGGAGGAAGTGGGCGGCACCCTGGGCCTCTCCGCATCCCTGGAAAGCCTCTCGCGGGTGATCGCGCCCACGGTGGGCGGCGCGCTGCTCGGCCGGATCGGCGCGTGGGCGCCAGGCGTCCTGGGCGCGCTGTTGATGGCCTGGCTGGTCACCTTCGTCTATCGGCGCCTGATCGTCAACCCTGACCCGCCGCTGCCGGCGCGCAGCGAGCCGCAGTGGACCCAGGCGCAGGCATAGGGATCGGACGTGGAGCACAGGCCATCTCGTCTCGCCGGAGTCATCCCCGCGATTTTCCTGGCCGTCGCCATCTTGATGCTCGCGATTGCCGCGTACTCGGCGGTCGGCAGCGCGCGGGCGCTGGCCAGGGAAATCGTGCTGCCGGGCGCCGTGGTTGATGTGGCGATCCGGCAGGCAACGGATGGCGCCTTGTTCTATCGGCCCGTCGTGGCAGTCGTGCTGCCGGATGGCGTTCGCCGCACGCTTCAGGCCAGCGAGGAGCGCACCGACACCGCCTACGAGGTTGACCAGGCGGTCTCGGTCGCCTATGACCCGCTTCAGCCGCAGACGGTGCGCATCCGATCCACGGACAGCGCGGTCGGACCGTGGATTGTGCCGACCATCACCGGGATGTTGGGCGTCGTGTTTCTGGCCACCACGCTGTTTGCTCGCCGGGTCCTCCGGGACTGACGAAAACCGGCGCGCCGGACTGACGCATCGGGGGTTTTATGCGCATCTTGAAACGAGTTCTTCTGGTCTTGTTGATCGTCCTGGTGCTGGCCGTGGCCGGGTTCGCCGCGTGGGCGTACACGCCGCTCGGACCGCTGCCCGAAGCGCTCGCTGCGCTCCGATCCGACGCGGCGGTTCAAGTTGCCACGGCGCCGTGGCTGACCTTCACGCCGACCGCCGCGCCGCCGACGACCGGCTTCATCTTCTACCCCGGCGGCCGCGTGGACGCGCGCAGCTACGCGCCCGAGGCGCGCGCCATCGCCGCGCAAGGCTACCTGGTCGTGATTACGCCGGCGCCGTTCAACCTGGCGGTGTTCAAACCCGCCGCAGCCAGCGCGGTTATCGCCGCGCACCCGGAGATCACGCACTGGGCGGTCGGCGGGCACAGCCTGGGCGGCGCAATGGCGGCGAACTTCGTCTATACGCATCCCGCTGGCGTGCAAGGGCTGGTGCTTTGGGCGGCGTACCCGGCGGACAACAACAGCCTGGCCGACCGCAGGCTGCCGGTAGTCTCGATCTACGGGACCAACGATGGGCTGGCGTCCCAATTCAAGGTGGGTGCAACCCGTGCGCTGCTTCCCGCCGACACCCGATACGTCTCGATCGAAGGCGGAAACCACGCACAGATGGGCTGGTACGGCCCGCAAGGCGGCGACGGCACAGCAACCATCAGTCGCGAGGACCAACAGGCCCAGGTGGTGGCGGCCACGCTCGCGTTGCTGGCGGAGTTGGGCGGCCAGTAAATGTAGTCGGGCATGATCCATCTTTGCTGATGGAGCTCATGGAGCTGAGGGGGCTTATGAACCGCTGGACCCGCATCCTGCTGGGGACCGTGGGGCTCGGCGCAGCCGCAGTGCTGATCGGCCCCTTCCTGGTGCCTGTGCCGCCGCTGAAAGACACCGTCCCGCCGGAGCAATTGGCGGACGCGGACAGCCGTTTTGCGGTGATCAATGGCGTCAAACTGCACTACAAGGTCGCGGGCAGCAGCGAGCCGGCCATCATCCTGCTGCACGGCTTCGCGGCCAGCACCTTCTCCTGGCACGCCGTCATGGCCCCGCTGGCCGAATTGGGCACGGTGGTCGCCTACGACCGGCCATCGTCCGGCCTGACCGAACGGCCGCTGCCCGGCGACTGGACCGGTGCCAGCCCCTACGGCCCGGATGCCCAGGTCGAGCTGCTTATCGGGCTGCTGGACTTCTTGGGCGTGCAGCAGGCCATCCTGATCGGCAACTCGGCGGGCGGCACGGTGGCAG
>CAZYGI010000074.1:0-17196 GCA_964647255.1 uncultured Anaerolineales bacterium
CCAGCGCACCGTCCATCGCAGCGGGCCGGCGAACGCCGCTGCGATGCCACCGAGGATCAGAGCCGGGACCGCAAAGTACGCGCCCCAACCGAAGAGCACCCGCAGCGGCGCCGGACCGCGCAAGGTTGCCACGCCCGGCAGGAGCAGCACGGCCGCGACCAGCCCGATAAGGGCGATAACAACGCCGATCAGATCGTTGCGAGATGGTTTCACGCGATTTCGCCCAGCTCTGTGCGGCCATGCGGCGCACTCTCCGCAGGGCGGAGGGTGAGCGCGATGCGCCGCTTGCCGCCGTCCACCTGCAAGACACGCGCACGAACCCGGTCGCCCTCGTGGATCACATTGCGCGGATGCATGAAGCTGCCCTCCGCCAGCTCGGAAACATGGATCAGCCCTTCAAGGCCGTCTTCCAGCCGCGCAAAGGCGCCGAAGTTCACCACATTGGTGATGATCGCTTCGACGATCTGCCCCACAGCATATCGCGCCTCGACCCCGCGCCAGGGGTCAGGCTGCAGGCGCTTCAAGCTGAGGGCGATCTTCTTGGCCTCGGGGTTCACCTCCAACACCAGGGTTTCCACCTGGAGCCCCGGTTGCAGCACTTCGGCCGGCGTGCCCACACGGCCCCACGACAGCTCGGAAATATGGATCAGCCCCTCGAAGCCGCCCAGGTCCACAAAAGCGCCGAACGGACAGAGGCTGGTGACCTGGCCCTGGCGCCGCTGTCCCGGCTGCACGGAAGCCAGGATCTCCTCGACATGGCCGTTCTGCCGCGTCAGCCGTTCGGACAGGATCAACCGGCAGCGGTCGCGATCAATCTCGGCGACGCGCACCGTCAGCGTCTCGCCGATACGCGTCGCCATCGCCGCGGCGCGTTCCTCGGGGGAATGGCCGGGGATGGGCTGCAACAGGTGCGATGAGGGCACAAACCCCTGGATCGCACCGAAATCCGTCAGCAGCCCGCCCCGATTGAAGCCGGAGATCTTGACCTCCAGCGGTTCCTCAGATGCGAGATATGCCTCGGCGCGGCGCCAGTCATCCTCGCAGTCCAGATCCGCGCTGCTGGTGTTCCACCGCCGAAAGCCGATCGGCTGCGCCGCGGCAGCCATCGCCCTGGCCAACTCATCTGTGTCATCGCCTAACCACGCCGGGTCCGTTTCATCTTCCGCGTCGCGCAACAACGCTTCCCAATAGCCATCATCCATGACCCGCTCCTCCTCGCTACAAATTACGACTCACCGGTCGCGTCTTCGTCCGCCGCGTGTGCTTCCATTTCGGCTAACGTCTTTGCCACCGCGGCCACAGCCGCACGCTGCTTTCGATACAAATCCGATTCGCTCATGGCAAGCCTGCGCGCCAGGTCGAACACACGCTGGCCCTGCACGAAACGATAATCCAAGATATTGTACACCAGCCATTCGGGCGCGCTGGTCTTCCGCTCGCCGGCCGGCCGCTGGCGCTCGATCGCCTCATGCAGCACGGTGCGCAGCGCGCGAGTCAAATTGCCGTCGTTGACGCGCAACGCCTGCCGCACCAGCCGCAGCTCCAACAGCGGACTCTCGGTGAGTTTAGGGCCGCCCCAGTAATGGTTGAGCGCGTCCTTCACCCACTGCTGCCAGGTGCTTTGCGTCGCCAGCGCGGCGGCATCCGGGTCCACCATGCGTTGAGCGTCCACCGCGGCCGGAGGCGCGGGCAGCGGCGCGGCGTACCGGATCGCGCTGCGCCACTCCTGAATCCGTTCGAGCTCAGGCAAGATCCGCTGGAGCGCGGCGAAGACCGCCTGCTGCACGTGCCGGTCGGCGATGGCAGCAGCCGCCTGACCGAGCAGCGCGCCGACCGCGTCGGCCTCAGCTTCCTCCATGACGACTTCCGGGCTGCGGGCCCGTACCGCCAGCAAGCCCAACATCTGCTCACCATCCTGGCTGCGCAGCGGACAGAACCAGTAACCGTCGGTGGGCAGAAAATCGAAACCGACGGCCTCCGCCTGCTCGCCTTCAAGGCGCGCCCAGATTTCCGCGGCTTCCGGGCTGGCGGCATAGCGATCCGCGGCCGCGCGGTCGCCGACTGCGGCCTCCAGGTGCAGGCCGTTTTCCCCGGCCACCAGCACGAACCCGTCGCCCACCCGCAGCAGCTCGCACAGACCGATCAGGACGTTCGCGAGAAGCTGATGCAAGTCGCTGCTGGTCAGCAACCGCCGATCCAGCGTCTGAATCCACGCCAGCTCCTCCTGATCCTGTGGGTTGATGAGCCGGTCAATCCATGGTTTTGCCAGGTTGACGACGAGCTGGCCGAGCACGATCACCCCGACCACCGCAAAAATCAACGCCGTATCGCGCGGCAAGCCCAGGATTACCTCGACGCGCGGGATCACCAGCATCACGGCGATCACCAGGATGCCCACGATCGGGCCGCGCAGCAAGTAATGAACCAGGTCATGCTTGACCACACGATCGGGGGACAGGACGCCGGAGTACGCGACGCTGTACGCCATCAACACCAGCATCGTGCCCACAACGACATTGGCAGCCATCGCCATCAGCAAGACCAGCAGCGTGGGGATGCGGTCCACCAACCCGGCCGTCAGGCCAACCGTCACAAGGTACGGAAAGACGCCCAACCCCGGCGCAGCAAACGAAAGCGTGAGGTACGTCATCCGGCGGCGCGCGGCGGGGGTCAGACAGCGGCGCCGCGCCCGCACGAGGTTATATGCGCCGGAAAGCGCCGTCGCGCCGAAGTAAATCACGAACACCGTGAAAAGTGGGCCGGCGGACAGGCGGCTGACCGGCGGGGAAAAGACGCCGTCGTAAACCAGGAGATTGCTGAACAAGGCGAGCGCCACCAGCACAAAGCTGACGCCGTAGCTGAGGCCCACCACGACGCGCCGCCGGAATGAGAAATGACGCGTCGAGCGAAGCACCGCGTCCGAAAAGTGCAGGTACCCGGCGGGCACCAGCCCGATCCCGATCCACTGGACGCGCAACCAGACCACGGCGGCGTGGTAGCCGGTCGTGCGCGGGATGATGATGTCACCGGCGAAGGCAATCAAAACGCAGGCCAAGAGGACGCTGAAGGACTGCGCCACCGAGCTGCGCAGATTGTGGGTGAGCATGTACCCCAACAAGGAAAACGCAGTGATGACGATGGCGGAGGACAAGAGCAAATTGACGAAGCTAAATATCACGGACCAGGTCAGGCCCGACCACTCAGTCATAACGCCAACCCACGCACAAAATACAACCCGATATCCCGATTCCGATAGAACTGTTCATTATAGCCGCAAAACCTGAACCCATGCCGCCCAAGAAACCTGATCGCCGGATAGTTCTTGCTCTGCACGACGGTCATCAGATGTGTCAAGCCGCTCTGGCGGCCATGGGCGATCCCCCGATTCAACAGCGCCGTGCCGATCCCCTTGCGCCGGAAATCCGGCGCCACGATCAAATGGTGCATCCAGGCGATCCCCTGATCCGGCTGGTTTTCCAGATTGATATACCCGCGGATTACGGTCGCCTCGGATGCCACCAGGATCAAATCGCCGCGCTGCTGGTGGAGCAGCAACGCCTCGCTCCATGCCGGATACCGCACGGTTACGGTGCGCGGCAAATGCACTTCGCGGAAATGCGTCACGACCTCATCGCCGCTCTGCTGCTGGACCACCTGCCAGACGTGGTCGGTCTCATAGGAGCCATCCAACTGTAAACAGGTAGTCAGATCGTGGAGGTCGGCTCGATAAATATGCATGGCGGCGACCGATCTTTGAGGGTGGGTGTCCGAAGACGCTGCGCTCTGCCGTGCACGGACACGGTCGTGATTCTAGCACCACGACGGAGCTTTTGCAAAAGCGGCAAAGGCCGGCGCCTCGCGGCGCACAAGACCAACCTGGCCGAGGCTCGATCACGCGCAAATACGCTGCCTGACTTTTTGACAAGCGACTATCTTAAGTGATAGGATTACATATCGTTGTCGCCTGTACGTCGAATTTGGCATCCGTTTCTAGCCTTCGAAAGGAGGTGGTGCCGGCTCACGTTGTGGTGTAACCGATCGTTTTCTGAAGATGCCCGTTTCTGGTGGTCACAACCCAAATCTCATGGAGGAGAAACAATGAAGAAGTTGTTCGCAGTTTTGAGCCTGTTGGTGGTGCTGTCCATGGTCCTGACGGCCTGCGGCGCCAAAGCAACCCCGGCCCCCGAACCGACCAAGGCCCCTGCGGCCGCGGTCGAGCCGACCAAGGCCCCCGAACCGACCAAAGCTCCTGAGCCGACCAAGGCGCCCGAGCCGACCGCCGTGCCCCCGACGGCTGCGCCTGAGGCGAAGGCCGTCAAGATCACCGTCTGGCACCAATGGGATGGCAAGTACCTCGATGCCATCACCGCGGCCTTCAAAGAATACGAAGCGGCGCATCCTGGCGTCACGATTGACCTGAGCAAGCCGGAAGACACCTCGAACGCGTTGAAGGTCGCCATCCCGGCCGGCCAGGGCCCCGACATCATCGGCTGGGCCAATGACCAGATCGGCACCCAGGCGCTGCAAGGCAGCATCGTCGCCTTGAACGACCTCGGCGTGGATGAGGCGTTCCTGAGCAGCACCTACGAGCCGGCCGCGGTCAAGGGCGTGATCTGGCAGGGCAAGATCTGGGCGCTGCCCGAATCCCAGGAAGGCATCGCGCTGGTCTACAACAAGGCGCTGCTGACCGACAAGTACATGCCGACGAGCCTGGATGACCTGTTGGTCAAGGCCACGGCCTTCCAGAAGGACAACGCCGGCAAGGTGTTGGTCTGCAACCAGGGCTTCGGCGGCTCCGATGCCTACCATGTGGCCCCGATCTACTTCGGCTCCGGCGTGCCCACCTACGTGGATGACACCGGCAAGGTCTACATGAACACCCCCGAGGCGCTGAAGGCCGCGCAGTGGCTGGCCGATTTCAGCAAGGTTTCGCTGAAGGAAAACAGCTACGACATCTGCAAGGCCGCGCTGAAGGAAGGCAAGATCGCTGCCTGGTGGACCGGCCGTTCGTCGGCATCAAGACCCTGATGATCAGCAAGAACGCTGTGGATCGCGGCACCGCCGAGACGGCGCTGGACATCATCAAGTTCTTCACGAGCGCCGATGTGTCCAAGAAGCTGGCCCTGACCAACAAGACCATCCCGGCCAACACCGCGGCGCTGAAGGATGCCGAAGTGCAGAAGCTGGGCACCATCGCCGGCTTCGGCGCAGCCCTGAACGTGGGCGTGCCGATGGCGAACACCCCCTTCGCGAACGCGCAGTGGGGCCCGGTGGGTGACGCCAGCGTGGCGGTGTGGACCGGCGCGCAGACCCCGGCTGATGCCATGAAGGCCGCTCAGACGGCCATCGAAGCCAAAGTCAAAGAAATGCAGTAATCGCTGCTGAGTAAAAGACGGGGAGAGATCTCTCCCCGTCTTTTACTTTCGAATACCCCATCTGAGTCAACCGCCAAGGATGGCGCCTAGAGAGGAGGCCGCACCATGATAGGTTGGTCAGGACGCCGCAAAACGTTGACGATCCTAGCGTTCATCGGCCCGATGCTCCTCGGGCTTCTGATCTTCAACGTCTACCCGATTGTCTTCAGCACCTACATCTCGCTCACCAACCGCAACCAGTTCCACCCGTTCCCCGACTGCACCGCGCTTGCTAATCGCATCCTGGAGCCCACATGCTGGGGTCTGACGAAGGCCCAGACCGGCCTGGGCAGCCCCTTCAAAGTGCTGGATCCGTTTTACGCTAACTACACCGGCCTGTTGGGGCAGTTCTTTACCGGTGCGTCATTGCTCAATCTGTTACGCATCATCGCATGCATCGTGCCGTTGATCATCGCTGCCCAGGTCAACAAGCGGCTCGACCGCCAGTTGACGCGTCCAGTTTCTTCCGGGGTTGTCTGGTTGGCCGGCATCGTAGGGCTGGGTGTCGTGGCCCTGGCCCTGAACCTGAGCGGCGCGTACAAGACACTGCTGAACTCCGGGGATTTCGTCGGCGTCATCGTCCAGACGGTGCTCTTCGTGGTCCTCCGCGTGCCGATCACTCTCGCGGTGGCGATGACCCTGGCGATGATTCTGAACAGCACCTATCTCAAGGGGCGGGCATTCTTCCGCGTGGTGGTGTTCATCCCCTGGGCGGCCTCGTCCCTGGCGATGCTGCTGGCGCTGATCTGGCAGTTCTTCTTCCGCGAGCAGGGGACCATCAACCAGTTGCTGCTTGCCATCTTCGGGATCAAAGGCCCCGCTTACCTGACCCAGAACTGGTGGGCGCTGTTTACGATCCTGATCGCCGACATCTGGTTCTCGTACCCCTTCTTGATGACGATCATCCTGGGCGCGCTGCAGTCCATCCCGGCCGACCAATATGAGGCCGCCGAGATTGACGGCGCTTCCTGGTGGCAGCAGTTTACCAGCATCACCCTGCCGCTGCTGCGGCCGGCGATCATGCCCGCCATCGTGCTCACCTCGATTTCGTCGTTCCAGATGTTCGGCACGGCTTATGCGATGACCTCCGGCGGCCCGGTCAAGGGCGCCGGCCAGCCCGGCTTCACCGAGTTCGTCATGGTGTATGCCTACAAGCAGGTGTTCCAGACCCAGGCCTACGGCAAGATGGGTGCGTTCGCCGTGATCATCTTCATCCTGCTGTTCGCAGCCACGCTCTACAGCCTGCGGATCACGCGCATCACGAAAGGAGCGTACGAATGAAACGGCGCCCCGCTCCCATCTACATCACCCTGCAGTACGTCGTCTTGATTGCGGCGGCCCTCTTTGCCTTCTATCCGATCTGGTTCGCCATCCTGGCGTCGGGTCGCCTGGGCAGCCGGCTCTACTCGCTGAACCTGCCGGGTATGTTTCTGCCCACGGAATGGACCTGGGAAAACTACCGCGTCATGCTGTTCGACAAGCCCTTCCTGACCTGGCTGAAGAACAGCATCATCGTCGCCACGATCACCATGGCCAGTTCCATGTTGATCGCAACGTCGGCCGCGTTCGCGTTCTCGCGCTTCAAGTTCAAGGGCCGCGAGCTGGGCCTGATCATCTTCCTGGCGCTGCAGGCGTTCCCCGGCGTGCTTTCGCTGGTGCCCGTGGCGCAGCTTCTCTCCGCGCTGGGCCTCTACGGCAGCAAGCTGGGCCTGGTATTCGCCTACACCACCGGCACCCTGATCTTCTGCACGTGGAACCTGAAGGGGTACTTTGACACGATTCCAATAGATCTCGAAGAGGCGGGCATGATTGACGGCTGCGGCCCGGTGCAGTCGTTCCTGTTGATCGCGCTCCCGCTGGCGCGGCCCGCGCTGGCCGTGACCGCGCTCTTCGGGTTCCTGGCGGGCTGGGGCGACTTCATCTTCGCCTCGGTGCTGGTACCCGCGCCGGATAGCGCCAAGATGTTGGTGCCGGCCATGTACGCCATGGCGAACAGCATCAGCATCCCGTGGGGCTACTTCGCGGCCGGCGCAGTGATGGTCATCCTGCCGGTCGCCGCGGTCTTCCTGTACCTCCAGCGCTTCTTCGAATCCGGGCTGACCATGGGCGGCGTGAAGGGGTAGACGGAGTCAGTGGTCAGTGCTCAGTGGTCAGATGACTGACTGCGGCTGTCAGCCACCGACAGCTAGAGAGTTCCCGGTAGCCGGATGCGCTGGAAAAGAGAGCCATCCGGCTACTTTTTCTTGTTCAGACCTATGCGCACACCTCGTTTGCAGGCGCCTGCCACGCGCTTCTTGACGATCCTCGGCATCGTCTTGCTGGCCGCGATTCTGCGCCTGTCGGCCGCCACCCAGTTGCCCACCGATTTCGACGAGCCGGACTATGTCCAGGCCGGCTACGGTTATGCCGCGGCCATGCGGGCCGGAGACCTGGACAGGGTCATTGATTACCCCAACAACCGCGAGCATCCGCCGCTGGTCAAGCTGACCTACGGCCTGGCGATCCTCGCCCTGGGCGAACGCGCCAACTGGAACAACGCGCTGTACGCCGCGCGGTTGATCTCCGCGGCCTTCGGCGTGCTGGCCGTGCTGCTCCTGGCCCTGGTTGATCCGCTGGCCGGCCTGCTGCTGGCGGCCGACAGCCTGGTCGTCAAGTACACCAGCCAGGCCTACCTGGAGGCGCTGCCGTTCTGCGCCGGGCTGGCGGCCGTGCTGGCGCTGTCGCGCTCCCGCGCGCCGCGCGACCGCTGGTTCTGGCTGTCGGCGGCTGCCGCAGGCGTGACTGCGGCCGGCAAGTTCACCTACTTTCCCGTCATCTTCCCCATTTTCTACCTGGCGGTCGTCCGGCAGCGGCGCCGCTGGAGCGATCTGCTGTTCTACCTGGGGGTCGCCGCAGCCGTCTTCTGGGCGCTGAATCCCGCGCTCTGGCACGCGCCGCTATCGCGGCTCGCCGATATGCTTCTCTTCCACGTGCGCTATTCGCAAGGCTCGAACGTCCAGGCCGCGGGCTATCCCTGGTATCAGCCCTGGCTCTGGCTGTCACGGCCGGCGCCGTGGCATCCCCAAGTGTTCTTCTATGTCGGAACGGACGGCATCATCTTCTGGCTGGCGACCCTGGGCGCAGTCCTGGAACGCCGCACCCGTCCCTGGCTGCTGGCCTGGCTGATCGGCGGGATGGCCGTCTTGCTCCTGTGGCGCACCAAGTGGCCCCAGTACACGCTCGTGCTGGTGCCCGCGCTCTGCCTGGCCGCGGCGACGGGGCTCCGCTGGCTCGTGGGCCGCGTGCGCGAGTGGGAGGAACGCTGGCACGTCCTGGGCAACATCTTCCCCATGCCATCGCGCTCTTTTTGGCTCGTCACGGGCCTGCTCGCCGCCGCGCTGCTGCTGGGGCTGACGGCTAATTCGCTCCGCACCGCGGCCGGACGCGCCGGGTGGTCGCACATGACGGCGCAAACGACGCCTCTGCCGAACAACACCGTCCACGCGCTGCTGGCCTTGTCGAATGGCATGACGCCAGGCAGTATGGCGGTGGGCACCGACCGGGGCCTGGCCGTGTGGGCGCCGCCGGCCGCCACCGATCTGCCCGACCGCTGGACGATCTTCACCGCGAGCAGCTCCGATCTGCCGCAGGACCAGGTGCTGGCGCTGGCGCAGGATGGATCGAGCCGGTTGTGGGCCGGCACAGCGGGCGGCCTGGGCTGTTATGATGGCGCGGCCTGGCGCACCTATCGGGCCGCTGACTTCGGCCTGCGGGGCGAGCGGGTGAACGCGTTGGGCGTGGACAGCGCCGGCCGCGTGTGGATCGGCACGGATGCCGGCGCGGCGGTGTTCGATGGCAAACGCTGGCAGGCATACACGGCCGCCACCTCGGGCCTGGCGAACGATTATGTGCTCTCGTTGGCGATTGAGCGACGATCCGGCGGCGACGTCCTCTGGTTCGGCCTGTTGGACGCGATCAGCCGGCTCGATGCAGCGACCGGCCAATGGGCCAGCTTCACGGCCGCAGCCGCCGATCTCGGCCCGGGCGGCATCGGGTCGCTGTACGTGGATGCGGCGGGCCAGGTATGGGCGGGTTCGCTGGGCGGGGGGCTGAGCCGCTGGGACGGAGCAAGCTGGCGCGGGTTTCGCACCAGCAACTCGGATATCCCGAACAATACGGTGCAAGAGATTTTCGAGAGCGCGCCGGGCTTGCTGTGGATCGGCACGGCGCTGCCGGCGGATGTGGGCGGCACGGTGTCGGCCTACGATGGCAACGCGTGGCGATGGTACACGTCCAGCAACTCCGGCTATTCGGGCGCGGAACCGCTATCCCTCGCGCTCGACGCCCAGGGACGGCTGTGGATCGGAACCCAGACCGCCGGCGTGGACGTCCTGCGGCTGGAAAACTGATTCCGAGCCGAGAATGGGACGCAAATTACGTAGATCGGCTTGATTGACCTGATCTTCTATTTTCTCCTCCGAAGGAAAGGATCACCACCTTGAAACCCTCTCAGCGTATCGCACTTCTTCTGCTGCTGTCCCTGGTGCTGGCGGCCTGCAAACCGCAGGCGACGCCGCTGCCTGCGCCGACGATCCCGCCGGCCACCTCGACACCGCTGCCGACGCCCACAGCAGCGCCGCCGACGGTCGCGCCCACGCCGATCACGATGGCCTTGCCGCAGGGCGCCGAAGGGCTGCCGTGGTGGAATAACACCGTCTTTTACGAAGTCTTCGTCCGTTCCTTTGCCGATTCCACGACTGGCCCCCTGGCGAACGACGGCATCGGCGACCTGCAAGGGCTGATCGAGAAGCTGGACTATCTGCAGAGCCTCGGCGTGACCGGCCTCTGGCTCATGCCGGTCATGCAAGCGGCCAGTTACCACGGCTACGATGTGACCGACTACACCACCGTCGAGAAGGATTACGGCACCAACGAGGACTTCAAGCGGCTGATGACCGAAGCGCACCGCCGCGGCATCCGAGTCATCATTGACTTGGTGCTCAACCACACGTCGAGCCAGCATCCGTGGTTCCTAGACGCCGCGCAGCCCGGCTCCAAACACCGCGACTGGTACCTGTGGGCAGACGCGAACCCCGGCGAGCTTGGGCCGTGGGGTGCGCAGGCGTGGCATCAATTGGGCAGCCAGTGGTACTACGGCGTCTTCTGGGAGGGGATGCCCGACCTGAACTACCGGACGCCGGCCGTCACCGAGGAGATGCTGAAGGTCACGCGCTATTGGCTGACCGACATGGGCGCCGACGGTTTTCGGCTCGACGCGATCCCGTACCTGATCGAAAAAGGGCCGGTCAAGGAGAACCTCCCGGACACGCACGAATGGCTGCGCAATTTCCACAAGACCGTCAGGGCGACAAACCCGGATGCGTTCACGGTCGGCGAGGTTTGGAAGGACATCCCGACCACCGCCACCTACGTGCCCGACCAGGTGGACACCGCGTTCATGTTCGACCTCGCGACCGGCATCGCGGATGCGATCAACAACCGGCTGCGCGGGCCGGTCACAGCCAAAATGGAGACCATCCTGGCGAGCTTCCCGGCGGGCCAGTATGCCACCTTCCTGACCAACCACGATCAAAACCGGGCGATGTCGGTGCTGGGGCAGCAGGCCGATCGGGCCGGGCTCGCCGCCACCCTGCTGCTGACGCTGCCGGGCGTGCCGTTCCTGTACTATGGCGAGGAGATCGGCATGACCGGCATGAAACCCGACGAAAAGCTGCGCACCCCGATGCAGTGGACGCCGGGCGCAAACGCCGGATTCTCCGCCGCGGCGCCCTGGGAAGCGGTGAACGCCGGCTACGAACAGGCCAACGTCGAGACCGAAACGGCCGACCCGATGTCGCTGCTCAACCACTACCGCAAGTTGATCGCCCTGCGCAATGCACACCCGGCGCTCCGGCTCGGCGACATGACACCGCTCGAAGGCGAAAACCGCAAATTGATCGCTTTCCTGCGCCAGTCCGCAGCCGAAAACCTGCTCGTGGTCATCAACCTGGACGAGCAGCCGGTCAGCGACTATACGTTCGCGCTGAAGGGCAGCAAGCTGACCGGCGCGCTGAAGGCCACGGAACTGCTGAACGCGGCGCAAGCCGTCCCGCCAACGCTCGACGCCCAAGGCGGCTTCTCAGGCTACAAGCCGGTTGCCGAGCTCGCCCCGCGCACGGGCTACGTGATCCAGTTGGCGCCCTAACATAAAGGAGCAGGGCAACTATTCAGCCTGCGATCCCAACGCGAGCATCCTGAGCGGAGCCGGGGTAGGACCCCCCGGCGTAGTCGAAGGATGCTTCGCTGGGACCGAATAGTCACGGATCAGGAGTTCCCACGATGGAAGAATTCACCTTCGGCACCCTGGCGACCGACGAACTGAAGGTCGTACACCATCGGACCGCGCGCCGCGGGCTGCAACACAGCCACGACCTGGCCCCCGCGGACCCGCTCCCCGGCCAGCCGGTGACGATCACGGTCCGGCTCGGCCCAGATCTGGCGGCGGATCAGGTGAGCTGTTACTACACGTTGGACGGCTCGGAGCCTGTCGGGACGCGCGGCGTCGCGCAGAACGGCCGGATGCTGCCCCTGGAGCGGGCCGGCGTCGCGTGGGACACGCTGGTTTGGGGCTACGTGGAGACATGGCGCGGGGTGCTGCCGGCGCAGCCCGACGGCGTGACCGTGCGCTACCGCATCGGTGCGTGGCGGGCGACTGAAGTCGTCACTACAGACGGCATGGAGGTCTTCGCGGACTGGCCCGAAGTGCAGCTCGCCGCGGAGCAGGCCGCGGCCGCGTTCTTCGCCGGCCAGCCGCTGCCGGATGCGCCGGCCGGTGATCCGGCGCGCGGGCACACCTTCGCCTACCACGTGGATGCGTTCGGCCCGCCGGCCTGGGCGCGCGATGCGGTCATCTACCAGGTGTTCGTGGATCGCTTCTATCCGGGGGATGGCCGGGCGTGGCAGCAAACAACCGATCTGCGCGGCATCTGCGGAGGCACGCTGTGGGGCGTGCGGGACAAGCTGGACTACATCGCCGACCTGGGCGCCGACTGCATCTGGCTCAGCCCGATTTTCGTCAGCCCGTCGCACCACGGCTACGATGCCACCGACCTGCGCCACGTCGAGCCGCGGCTGGGCGGCGACGCCGCGCTCCGTGCGCTGGTGGATGCTGCCCACAAGCGCGGCATCCGCATCCTGCTCGACTACGCCTGCAACCACATCTCCAACGACCATCCGATCTTCCGGTCGGCGCTGGCGGAGCCGGAGGGCCCCTATCGCGCCTGGTTCACGTTTGATGACAGCAAGATCGGCTATCGCACCTTCTTCGGCGTGCCGAGCATGCCGCAGCTCAACCACGCTTACCCGCCGGCGCGCGACTGGCTCATTGACATTGCGCGTTACTGGCTGCGGGAGTTCGACGTGGACGGCTACCGGCTCGATTACGCCAACGGCCCCGGCCCCGACTTTTGGACCGACTTCTGGACGGCATGCAAGGCGGTCAAGCCCGACAGCTTCTGCTTCGGCGAGGTGATTGATGCGCCGGATGTGCAGCGCCGCTACGTCGGCCGGCTGGACGGCTGCCTGGATTTCCACCTGGGCGATATGCTGCGCCGCACCTTTGCGCTCGGCGCCCGCACCGAGGCCGACCTGGCGCGCTTCCTGCCGCGCCACGCAGCGTTCTTTCCGGCCGACTTCCTGATGCCGACCTTCCTGGACAACCACGATATGGATCGGTTCCTCTTCCTTGCAGGCGGCGACAAGGACGCGCTGCGCCGCGCGGCCGCCGTGCAGATGCGCCAACCGGGGCCGCCGATCATCTACCAGGGCACAGAGATCGGCCTGCAACAGCGGTTGAGCAAGGACGCGGGCGTGGGGCTGGAGGTTAACCGCGTGCCGATGGCCTGGGGCACGGAGCAGGATCGCTCGCTGTTTGCCTTCTACCGCGACCTGATCCGGGCGCGACGCGCAAGCCGCCGCCCAGCCGCGCATTGACACGCGCCCGGTTACATGGATAATAACAGCAGATCGTCGAGCACCGCGGACTGCTCCGCCCATTCAGATGCGCCGCATAGCCGATCTTACGAACGGCGGCGCACCCCAAACGATAGGAGTGACCATGAGAAAGCCAGGAATTGCGCTGTGTTGGCTGGTTGTTCTGGCGCTGATCCTCACAGGCTGCGGCCGCACCACCCCGACGGCCGAGCCACCGATCGCCACGGTCGCGGCCGCCACCCAGGCGCCCCCCACCGCGGCGCCGGCGCCCACGGACACCCCGGCGCCGACCGCGACGCTGACGCCCGCCGTCAAGAAGGTCACGGTGTGGCACGGTTGGACCGGCAGCGCGGCGGGTGCGCTGGACAAGATCGCCGCAGCCTTTCAGGATGCGAACCCGGGCATCGTTGTCGAGATGTTGGCCGTGCCGGAGGATCAACTCAAGTCCAAGTTCATGGCCGATGCGCAGGCCGGCGGCGGACCTGACCTGGTTCTCGGCCCGCTGGCCTGGGGCGCCGAATTCGCGCAAGCCAATCTGATCCAGCCGCTCGACGAGCTAGGCAGCCAGATCGGCTTAAATAACCTTGACGCGGCCGCGATCAACGCCGGGCGAAGCCAGGGGAAGGCCTGGGCATTCCCGCTCACGCGCCGGACGACCGTGCTGTGGTATCGCACGGACAAGGTCAAACAGGCCCCACAAGACACCGATGAGCTGCTAAAGCTGGCCGAAGGGGCCGGGCTGGGCCTGGGCACGAGCTTCAACCTGGCATCCGGCCTGCTGCCGGGCAGACTACTTGACGATCAGGGCCGGTGTGCGCTCGAACAGGGCGGGGCAGCCGATGCGTTAGCCTTCATCCAGAAAGCAGCCGCGGCCACAGGCGTGACCGCTGACGCCGGCGCGGACACGCTCGGCGCGGCCTTCATGGAAGGCAAGGTCGCGTTGGTCTTCGCCGGAACGGAAGCGGCAGCGGACTTCCAACAGGCGCTTGGCGCCGATAAGCTGGCCGTGGCCGCGCCGCTTGCGCTGAAGTACGGCAAGCCCGGCGGGACATATGCGCCCCTGCTGGACACTCAAAACCTGTTCCTGAGCGCTAACAGCAGCGGCGGCCGCGTGCTGGACTTCCTCAGCTTCGTGTCACAGGCAGACGTCCAACGCCTCTTCGCCCAGGCCGGGCTCGTTCCGGCCAACTCGAAGGTCAAGGCGGACGACCCGCTGCTGGCCGCGTTCCAGAAACAGATGCAGTCCGTCAGTTATCTTCCCGATGGGGCCGACACCGATGCGATCCAGGCCGCGGGGGATGCGATGATCGGACAGGTGGTCGGGGGCAAGGCGAAACCCGCAGACGCGGTCAAAGAAGCGTGCGCCGCGCTCGAAGCGGCTCTGAAGCGGTAAAACCGGCTCGCGACTCAGCCACCCATCTCCTCGATGCACGCCTCGGCGTCGGCCTGCATGGCGGCGGCGGCGTTCTCCGGCGTCCGGGCGCCCGACACCACCTCGCCGAGGTGTGCATCTATCCCCTGCCACGCGCACGCCATATCGAGTGCGGGCGGCACCCCGCGGGCGGTCTTGAGCTGAGCCATCGCGCTGGCCAGGATCGGATCGGCAGCGATCAAGTCGCTTTGCGCGACCTCCTTGTTGCTGGGGAGGCGTTTCAGCTTTTCCAGCCATTGCCGCTGCGCCTGCACCGAGGTCATGAACTCCGCGAAGCGGGCCGCAGCGTCCAGGGCATCTCTCTGGGCCTGCTTGCTGATCATCCAATAGCGGCCCGTTGCCATCGGCGCCGGGATGATCCCCGTGCTGCTGACCACCGGAAACGAAGCCACGCCCACCTCAATCCCCAAGCCCTGGTACTTCTCCAGGTTCCACAGACCGTCTACGATGTACGCGGCCTTGCCCTGACGGAAGAAATCGAAGGAGGCGTCGTAGTTGACCTGCTCCGGGATCACGCGGTGGGTTTTCTCCAAATCGTAGACGAATTGCAGAGCGTTCGTCATCTCCGCGGTGTCCAGCGCGGGCTTGTCGGCGGCGTTGAGGGGCCAGCCGCCGTACCCGGATAGCCACGGGATCAGCCAGTAGCTCTCGCTGAGGGGATAGACCAGGCCGTACTGGCTGTTTGCGATGTCGGTGAGGCCCTTGAGCTGCTGCAGCCAGGCGTCGGTATTCGGCGGAACCGTTTGCACCAGCGCCTTGTTATAAAATAGCATCAGGTGATTGCCGTAGTTGTCGGGCAGCCCCCACACCTTGCCTTTGACTGTCGCCCCGGCCAACGCGCCGGAGAAGTACTGGTCCAGGAAATCGCGGGAGAAGATATCATCGAGGGGCCAGATGATGCTCAGCTCACTGAAAGGTCCAGCGAACTCACCGGGCGCGCGCACCAGCTCCGGCGGCTTTCCGTTGAATGCCTCGGCGCGGAACTCATTGCGCAGGTCGTCGTACCCCATGTGCACCCGCTGAACATGGACGGTCGGGTTTGCCTTCTGGAACTCCGCCGCCAATTCATCCAGCAGCACATCCGCATCAGCAGCGTCCGTCTCCCAATACGTGACGGTGATGGGCCCGGTCGGCGTCACGGCTACGGACACCGCCGTCGGTGTCGGCGCGGCCGCCGGCGGCGCGGCGGGGGCAGGCTGGCGCGCGCCGGCGCAGGCAGCAGCCAACAGGCCGAGCAGCAGCAGCGGCAACGACAAGGCCATTCTCGTGCGAAGCATCCATCAGCCTCCAGGCAGGCAGCGGATCGAGACGCATGCCTATGCGCCCGTGCGATTATACTTCGCTTGCACGCTTCCGCCAAAGAATACGATCAACAAGGTAGTTTTTTGAGCCACTCCGGCGCTTCCTTGCCGATAGACATGCATGAAAATCGCCCGGCATTCCGGGCCATGTCTTGTCGGATCCGTGTACCGTAGCGGGTTGTTGCGGGTATAGGGGTATCTGTTAAGCGCCTGCGGATTGCCGGGATTCGGCACGAGCGTATCCGCCTGCAGGAACCGGCCGACCTGGGGATCATACCACCGCGCGTTGTAGAACAGCAGCCCCGACCCTGAGTCCTTGCGCTGACCGGTGAAATTGAAGCTCGTCGGCGTCGTGCCGGCCGTGTAACGCACCACGCCGTAGGGATAATAGCGCAGTTCCGTGTTCGTGGCGAGCCGCGCACCCGCGCTGGTCAGCGTCAACGCCTGCGAGCCGAGATGATCGCTCAGCAGGTAATTGAGCGTGCTGCTCCCCGTCCGCATGGCCACGCGTGTCCCCCCGGCGGAGTAATACTTCTTCATGGTCGTCGTACTGCCCGTCCACTCGAAGTAGGCGCCGATGTAGACCGTATTGACGCTGCCGGTCGTCTCTTTGACCCGGTTGCCGTCGCCGTCATAGACATAACTCGCCGTCACCCCGCCGCTCAGGCTCGTCAGCCGGTTCTCCGCATCGTAACTCAGCGTGATGTCCTGCGTCCCGTTGATGCGCCGCGTCGCATTGCCGTTGGCGTCGTACCAGTACTTCTGGTTGCCGCTGGCCGTGCCGCCGATGTGTGTCACCGCGTGTTTGTGCGCCGCATCCAGGTAGAACTGGTTTTGCGTGGCGCTGACGAAATGCGTCAGGTTGCCGGTCGCATCGTAGTTGAAAGGCTGGCTGGCGTAACCACCCAGTGCGGTGGTCCCGCTGGCCTGGGCGGTCTGCAGCCGGTCTAGAAGTGCCCTGAAAAACTCCGGTTTACAGGGCCGCAGCATCTTTACAACGTACGGTTGGTTGGCTGCGTCGTCACCGGCAGGTGCTGGCAGCCGGTCGGTCTGCGGATTATCGGCGCTTGGCAGGCCG
>CAZYGI010000075.1:0-2070 GCA_964647255.1 uncultured Anaerolineales bacterium
ACCGCGATCCATGATGGCTTCACGCCATAATCGGAATAAACATCGGGGGCTTGACCGGGCGGCGCCGCCCGGTCAAGCCCCCGATGGCGCAAATCCGGCAAAACCTCAATCCTGGGCCTTAACGGTCAGGGTCCAGCCATACGGATCCGGCGCGCGACCGTATTGCAGATCGGTCAGCGCCCGGTAAAGGTGCTGCGCCACCGGCCCCGGCTCGTTGTTGTTCAAGATCATCGCCTCATCCTCAGCGCCGAGCTTGCCCACCGGCGCAATGACCGCGGCCGTGCCGATGCCGAACGCCTCCGTGATCCGCCCCGAACGGATATCCGCGAACACCTGCTGCACGTCGAGCCGTTCCTCGCTCACGGTGTAGCCGAGATCGGGCGCCAGCTTCAGCACCGAGTCGCGGGTGATGCCGGGCAGGATGCTGCCCGAGAGCGCGGGCGTGGCGATGTGCTTCCCCTCGTACACAAACGCGATGTTCATGGCGCCGACTTCTTCCACATAGCGCCGCTCCACCCCATCCAGCCAAAGCACCTGTTGATAGCCCTGCGCCGCCACCCGCTCCGCGACGTACAGGCTGGCGGCATAATTGCCGCCGGTCTTGGCCTCCCCCGTGCCGCCGCGCACCGCGCGCACGTACTCCCGCGAGACGTACACCGCCACCGGCTTGAACCCGGAAGCGAAATACGGCCCCACCGGTCCCACGATGATGAAATGCAGGTAGTTGTGGCCGGCGTGCACGCCCAAACCGACGTCGGTCGCGATCAGGGCCGGGCGGATGTAGAGGGAGGCGCCCGCCAGGGCCGGCACCCACTCGTGCTCCAGGCCAACAAGCCGGACAACAGCCTCAATGTGTTCCTCCGGGTCCACGGGCTGCATCGCCATCCGCAGCGCGGAACGATTGAAGCGCGCCGCGTTCTCCCAGGGACGGAACAGGTTGATGTCGCCGTCCGGCCGCCGATACGCCTTGAGCCCCTCAAAGATCTCCTGCCCATAGTGCAGGACGCTGGTGGCAGGGTCGAGCACCAGGGGCCGATACGGGCCAATGCGGGCGTCATGCCAGCCCTGCTCCGGAGAGTAGCGCTGCGTGAACATGCGGTTGCTGAAGTTGCGACCGAAGCCTAAATCGGTCGGGAACGGCTTCATATCGCCCGGTTCTAGTCGTTCTACGGTAATCTTCATGACGGTTGCCTCTTGCCGGATCTTTCGAGAGTCCTCGGGGTGACGCCGCCCGAGCGAGGGGTATCATACAACCGGAAGCGCTCCGAAGCAAGCTAACCCGGCTTCTTGATCAGGGTCATTCAATTCTCTGAGCTTGTCACCCTGAGCGGCTTAACGAGGAGACGTTTGACACCGCGAATGGCCAGCGAAGGGTCTCGTTCCGGTGCGCGAGATGCTTTGCTGGTGTTTTCCGGCAACGAGGATCGCGCCGCAGACCAGCTCAGCATGACTTTTCACGAGAATTCAATGACCCTGGCTTCTTGACCACCGGGGCACTGCATTGACGCTGCCAACGCGTTTGACTATAATGTTTTTGCTGCGAAAGCTGTTCTCACATTCACATTCAAGGAAGGGGAAGATCTCATGTCACTTCATTTCAGCCCATGGGTCGGCCTGGTCCTGGGCATTCTGCTTGGCTGGGTCATGGAATGGCTGCTGGAGCTGTTCAGTTGGCGGCTGCGCCGGCTGGCATGCCAGCGCCGGTTGGCCGAGGTCGAGGCGCTTCTGAACGAACGCGCGACCCAGGTCAAGAACGTGACCGCCCATATCACATCGCTGAAGGCCGATTTGGCAGATCTGCGCAGCCGGACGGCGCCAACCGCGAGCCAGGGGGGATGACAGCATGGATCCTACACGACGTCCCTACTGGTTCTGGCGGATTGACCGCTGGAACCTGCTGATCGCGGCGCTTCTGGCGCTCCTGGCGCTCCTGCTGGCCCTGCGCGGCGCACCCCACACGCCCGTCCCGCCCGCCATCACCCCGCCCGATGTGGCCGGGCTCCGGGCCGGCGCACCGGTCACCCTCAACGGCACGGCCGAGCCGGGCGCCAGGGTCCAGCTCTTCGACGG
>CAZYGI010000075.1:2170-16859 GCA_964647255.1 uncultured Anaerolineales bacterium
CGGTCACCCTCAACGGCACGGCCGAGCCGGGCGCCAGGGTCCAGCTCTTCGACGGCGACACGCTGCTCGGCGAGACCACCGTCGGCCCGGACGGCAAGTGGACGCTCGACCTGCCCGCGCTTGCCGCGGGGAGCCACAGCCTGACCGCCAAGACCACGGGCGCCGACGGTGCTGCCGCCGCGTCCCAGCCGGTCACCTTCGACCTGCCCCAGGCCAAGCTGCCCGCCGCGCCCGCCATCACCCCGCCCGATGTGGCCGGGCTCCGGGCCGGCGCACCGGTCGCCCTCACCGGCACGGCCGAGCCCGGCGCCAGGGTCCAGCTCTTCGACGGCGACAAGCTGCTCGGCGAGACCACCGCCGGCCCGGACGGCAAGTGGACGCTCGACCTGCCCGCGCTCGCCGCCGGGGGCCACAGTCTGACCGCCCAGACCACCGGCGCCGACGGTGCTGCCGCGGCCTCCCAGCCGGTCACCTTCGACCTGCCCCAGGCCGCGGCCGCTCCCGCCTTCCCCGCGCCGTACACGATCAAGCTGGCGCCCGGTGAGACGGTCACGGTGCCCGTGCGCGGGTTCTGCATGAACTACGGGAAGCCGTTCCCCGGCAAGACCCTGGCCGCGGCCGATCTGGTCCCGGACAAGGTGCAGGCGGCCATCGGCTACGCCCTCCAGAAGGGATACGTGGACAGCGATCCGCTGCAGGTGCAGCTCGCGGTGTGGACCCTGGCGGACGGCAAACGTATCCCGAACCAGAAGTACACCCTGGCGGATGAGATCATCAAGTTCGCCGAGGGTGCAGCCAGCCCGACCCCGGCCGGTGCGCAGACGCTGGATGCAGCGGTCGGCAAGAAACTCGTTTCGGCCACCATCGCCGACTATCGCAGCACGTCGCCGACCAGCTACACCTACCGCGGCGCGGGAAGCCTGGCGGTCAAGAACCTGAGCCAGGACGCCCTGACCGTGACGCTGCCGTACGGCGTTCGCTTCACCGACACCGGCCGCCAGGGGACGCAGGACATGGCCATCTTCCCGACGCCGGGGCAGTAACCCCGACGGGGCCAGCCAGGGAGGGTGTGTTCTTGGGGCATCCCGGTCGTTGAACACGGCCGGGATGCCCCGCCCCCTCTGGCTCCCGCAGCAAATCACTCACCCATGCCCGGAGCACCCGACATGTCCCATGCGTTCCGCTGGACCGCCGAAAAGATCGCGCGGCGCCTGGCGCTGATCGAGCCGCTGGCGCATCGCCGTCGTGCGATCCTGCCTCCCTTCCGCTTCCTCGCCTTGCCCGATCCGGCCGCGCCGCCGCCCGTTGCAACCGGCGTGGATGACGGCGCCTGGCCGATCATCGAGCCGAACACCTACTGGGGCCGGCCCGGCCTGGACTTCGCGCTGCGCACCACGTTTCACATCCCGGCCGGATGGGATGCGGCCGGCCCGCTGGCGCTCCACCTGCCCCTCGGCGACGCGCACGAGTTCAGCCACCCGGAGGCGCTGGCCTACGTGGACGGCCAACCGTACGCCGCCGCCGATCGCCACCACCCCGAAATCCGCCTGCGGCCCGAGTGGGCCGACGGCCGGCCGCACACGCTGGCGCTGCATGGCTGGACCGGCCTGGGCCGCGCGGATGCCGTCACGCACCTGATCATGCGCCCTTGCGCGGTCGTGCAGATTGACGAGCCCACGCGCGCCTTCATCGCCGCGGCTCGCGTGGCGCTCAACGCGGCGCAGGCGCTCGATCCACACGCGCCGGCCCACGGCGCCTTGCTCAACGCGCTCGACGCGGCCTTCATGATCCTGGACACGCGCGAGCCGTTGGCCGACGCCTTCTACGCCAGCGTCGCGCCGGCCCACGCCGCGCTGCGGGCGGGGATCGCCAAGGCCGGGCCGGCGCTGGGCGTGCGGCTGACCGCCACCGGCCACGCCCACATTGACGTGGCCTGGCTCTGGACCCTCGACCAGACGCGGCGCAAGGCGGGCCGCACCTTCCACACGGTCCTGCGGTTGATGGAGCAATTCCCCGGCTATCATTTCACCCAAAGCCAGCCCCAGCTTTATGACACCATCCGCACCGACTACCCCGAGCTTTTCGACGCGATCAAGGCGCGCGTCGCCGAGGGGCGCTGGGAACCGATCGGCGGGATGTGGGTGGAGGCGGACTGCAACATCAGCGGGCCGGAGTCGCTGGCGCGCCAGTTCCTGCTCGGGCGGACCTTCTTCCGGGAGCACTTCGGCGCCGCGGCCGAGTCGCCGGTGCTCTGGCTGCCGGATGTCTTCGGATACGCCTGGGCGCTGCCTCAGCTCATCAAACAGGCCGGGATGGACTACTTCTTCACCATCAAGATCGGCTGGAATCAGTACAACCGGCTGCCCTACGATAGCTTCTGGTGGCAGGGGCTGGACGGCACGCGCGTGCTGACGCACTTCAGCACGACCACCGACGCCGACGGCCAGGTGATGAGCACGTACAACGCGCAGGCCCGACCGGAGGACGTGCTGCGGACGTGGACGAACTTCCAGCAGCGGGAGCTCCAGGACGAAGTCTTCATGGCGTTCGGCTACGGCGATGGCGGGGGCGGCCCGACGGCCGAGATGCTGGAAAACCTGGCCGAGCTGGCGGACTTTCCCGCCGTGCCCCAGGTGCGCCAGCGGGACGTCGGCGACTTCTTTCGCGATCTCGAAGCGGACGCGGGCCCGCGGCTGCCCGTGTGGGACGGCGAGCTGTACCTCGAGCTGCACCGCGGCGCCTACACCACGCAGAGCCGCAATAAGCGCGCCAATCGCAAGAGCGAATTCCTGCTGCATGACGCCGAGTTCCTCGCGGCCTGGGCCAGCGTGCTCGTCCCCGGCTATCGCTACCCGGCCGAAACCTTCAACCGGGCCTGGCGGCTCATCTGCCTGAACCAGTTCCACGACATCCTCCCCGGCAGCAGTATCGGACCGGTGTACGCGGAATCGCAGCGGCAGTACGCCGAGGTGGCGCGCCTGGCCGCCGAGGCGCGCCATGCCGCGCTGACCGCGATCGCGGCGCAGACTGGCGGCGACCTGCTGCTGATCAACCCGACCGGCTTTGCGCGGCGCGATCTGGCGTGGCTGCCGGCCGCGCTGCCCGCGGGCGTCAAGCCGGTGCGCGCCGATGGGCAAGCGGTCGAGGTCCAGCCTGCGGCGGGCGGCGCGTGGTTGGCCGCGGGCGAACTGCCGCCCTACAGCGTGACCGCGGTGCGGATCGTCCCCGGTTCCGGGGCCGCGGGCACACCGGCGGAACGGGAAGCCGCGCTGCGCGCGCCCCAGGCGCCGGTGGCCGCGACGCCGACCCTCCTCGAAAACGCGCGGCTCCGCGTCGAGTTCAATGCGGCCGGCGACATCGTGCGCATCTATGACAAGGCCAACCGCCGCGAGGTGCTGCCGCCCGGTGCGATCGCGAACCAGTTCCAGGCGTTCGAGGACCGCCCCAAGGACTGGGACGCCTGGGACGTGGATATCTTCTACGACGACCGGATGTGGACCGCCGAACCGGCGGAAGCCGTTCGGGTCGTGGAGGCCGGTCCGCTGCGCGCAACGCTGGAGATCACGCGCCGCATCCTGCACAGCGGCTACACGCAGCGCATCTCCCTGGCCGCGGACAGCCCGCGGCTGGATTTCGAGACGGTGATGGACTGGCGCGAGCGGCATATCCTGCTGAAGGTTGCCTTCCCGGTGGAGATCCTGGCGCCGGCCGCCACCTATGAGATCCAGTACGGCAACGTGCAGCGGCCCACGCACCGCAACACCAGTTGGGACTGGGCCCGTTTCGAGACATGCGCGCAGAAATGGGCGGACCTGAGCGAGGGCGGCTACGGCGTGAGCCTGCTCAACGACTGCAAGTACGGCCACGACATCGGCCACGCCCGCCGCCCCACCGGCGGCAACGTGCTGCGGCTGAGCCTGCTGCGCAGCCCGACCTACCCCGACCCCGAGGCCGACCAGGGCGAGCAGCGCTTCACCTACAGCCTGCTCCCGCACGCCGGCGGCCTGGATGCCACCACGATCGCGGCGGCGTACGCGCTGAACGATCCGGTGATCGTGTGGGGCCCGGCAGCGGCCGCGGGTCAGGGTGCAGAGGCCGCGCGGCGCGGGGCGTGCGCCGCGCCGTTCATCGCGTGCGATGCCTCGAACATCGTCATTGAGACGGTCAAGGCCGCGGAGGATGGCCGCGGGATCATCGTGCGATTGTACGAGTGCCAGCGGCGCCGGGGCGAAGTCACGCTGACCGCCGGCTTCCCCCTCGCGGCCGCCGGGCGCGTCAACCTCCTGGAGGAACACCAGGCGGATCTGGCGCCCGACGGCCATCGGGTTGCCCTGTGGGTGAAGCCCTTTGAGATCATCACGCTGCGGCTGACGCCGGATTGAGGGCCGATGGACATCACGTTAGCCTATGGCAAGACGGGCCTGCGGCTTGACCTCCCGGATTCGTGGCATATCACGGTCATTGCGCCGCGCTACGTGCCGGGCCTGCCTGACCCCGCCGCCGCGCTGACCGCGGCCTTGCGCGCCCCCATCGGCGCCGCGCCGCTGCGGGAGCTCGTCCGGCCGGAGCAGCGCGTCGGCATCGTCTTCTCGGACATCACGCGGGCAACGCCGCATCATCTCATCCTCCCGGCCGTGCTGGGTGAGCTGGCGCACGTGCCGGCCGAGCGCATCACGCTGTTCAACGCCCTCGGCACCCACCGGCCCAACACCGCAGGGGAGCTGCGCGGCATGATCGGCGACCTCGCGGACCGCCACCGGCTCGTCCAGAACGATGCATTCGATCCCGGAACGCAGGCGCCGCTCGGCGTGACGTCCCGCGGGCATGAAGTGTGGCTCAACCGGGAGGCCGCAGCGTGCGACGTCAAGATCCTGACCGGCTTCATCGAGCCGCACTTCTTCGCCGGCTTCTCGGGCGGGGGCAAGGCGTTGATGCCGGGCATGGCCGGCCTGCGCACCGTGCTCGGCAACCATGACGCAGGCATGATCGCAGCCCCCAACGCCACCTGGGGCGTCACCCGCGGCAACCCCATCTGGGAAGAGGTCATGGAGGTCGCCCACCTGGCCGGCGGCGCGTTCCTGGTCAACGTGACGCTGAACCGCGACAAGGCGATCACCGGCGCCTTTGCCGGCGACCTTGACCGGGCGCACGCCGTTGGCTGCGCGTTCGCCAGGGAGACTGCGATGGCGCCCGCGGCCGCAGCGTTCGATATCGTCATCACCACCAACTCCGGCTATCCCCTCGATCTGAACCTCTACCAGGCGGTGAAAGGCATGAGCGCCGCGGCCCAGGTGGTGAAACCGGGCGGCGCCATCATCATCGCGGCCGAGTGTTGGGACGGCATCCCCGATCACGGCCTGTACGGCCGCCTGCTGCGGGAGGCAAGCAGCCCGCGCCAGCTCTTGGACGCCATCAACGCGCCCGGCTTCCTCCAGCAGGATCAATGGGAGGCGCAGGTGCAGGCGCAGATCCAGCTCAAGGCCGACGTCTACGTCCGCAGCGACGGCCTGACGGACGAACAGATTCGGGGCGCGCTGCTCAAGCCATGTCACCGCATCGAGGAGACGGTCGCCGGTCTGCTGCCGCGCTACGGGCCGGACGCCACCATCTGCGTCCTGCCGGAGGGCCCGCAGACCATCCCGTACCTGTCAGACCTTTAGGGTCTCGCTGTGTCAGACCTTTAGGGTCTCGCAGACCCTAAAGGTCTTCATGCTTGGTCTACAAGACCGTTTTGTGTTATGCTCTTGCCGATGAACTGGCCCTGCGAGGCTGGACGGGAGATAGCACCCATTTTCGAGATCAACGATTTGCATTATGTCTACGGCGGCGCCCGCCCCGTCGAGGCCTTGCGCGGGATTGACCTGGAGATTCGTGCGGGCGAGTATGTAGCGATCGTCGGCGCCAACGGCTCGGGCAAGTCCACGCTGGTGCGCCATCTGAACGGCTTGCTGATCCCGGCGCGCGGCTTCGTGCGCGTGCTCGGCCGCGACACGCGCGATCCGGCCCAGCTCAAGGCGATTCGCCAGGCCGTGCAGATGGTCTTTCAGCAGCCCGACACGCAGATCGTTGCGACCACGGTCGAGGAAGACACCGCCTTCGGCCCGGAGAATTTCGGCGTCGCGGAGGCAGAGCTGCCCGCGCGTGTGCAGGATGCGCTGCGCACGGTCGGGATGTGGGGGCAGCGGACCCGGCCGCCGCACCTGCTGTCGTCCGGGCAGAAGCAGCGCATCGCCATCGCCGGCGCGCTGGCGGTCAAGCCGCAGGCGCTCCTGCTCGACGAGGCGACGGCGATGCTCGATCCGGCCGGCTGCGCGGCCGTGCTCGAAACGCTCCGCACCCTGCACGGCCGCGGGACGACCATCGTGACGATCACCCACGAGATGGCTGAGGCGGCTGAGGCGGAGCGCGTCATCGTGCTCGACCGCGGCCGCGTCGCCCTGGACGGGACCCCGCGGGACATCTTCGCCCGTGTGGATGCGGCTGGGTCTGCCCGCGTGTCTGACGGCGGATGAGCTGCTGGCAGCGCTTGGCCCATACCTCAGAAGCATAAGAACCTCTCCCCCCTCCCCCCCGCCCTCGCCGGATGTGGGGGAGGCAGACGCTCCCTCTCCCTCGCCGGATGCGGGGGCGGCAGACGCTCCCCCGCCCTCGCCAGATGCGGGGGCGGCAGACGCTCCCCCGCCCTCGCCGGATGCAGGGGCGGCAGACGCTCCCTCTCCCTCGCCGGATGCGGGGGCGGCAGGCGCTCCCCCTCCCTCGCCGGATGCAGGGGCGGCAGACGCTCCCCCATCCTCGCTGGATGCAGGGGCGGTAGACGCTCCCCCGCCCTCGCCGGATGCAGGGACGGCAGACGCTCCCCCTCCCTCGCCGGATGCGGGGGCGGCAGGCGCTCCCCCTCCCTCGCAGGGAGGGGGTCGGGGGGTAGGTGAACGTCCCACGGAGGCCGCCATCCGGGTGCAGGATTTACAGCACACCTATCTGCGCGGGCTGCCGTTCGAGACCACCGCGCTGCACGGCGCCACGCTCGCGATCGGCCGCGGGGAGATCACGGGGCTGATCGGGCAGACCGGCTCCGGGAAATCCACGCTGATGCAGCACCTCAACGGGCTGATGCGCCCGCAGGCCGGCCACGTGATCGTCGAAGGCCGCGATCTGGCCGACCCGGCTACGGACGCGCGGGCGATCCGGCGGATCGTCGCGATGCTCTTTCAGCAGCCCGAGGATCAGCTCTTCGAGCGGTACGTGGGCGACGACGTCGCCTTCGGCCCGCGGCAGATGGGTCTGGACCGCGCCGAAGTGCGCCGCCGCGTGGCCGCCGCAATGGATGCGGTGGGCCTCGGCTTCGAGGCCTTCAAGGACCGGCTGACGCAGGGCCTGTCCGGCGGCGAACGCCGGCGGGCTGCGCTGGCCGGCGTCCTCTCGCTCGACTCCCCGATCCTCGTCGCCGATGAGCCGACCGCCGGGCTCGACCCCCGCGGCCGCGCCGAGGTGCTGGACATCTTCCGCCGGTTGCACCGGGAAGGGAAGACCGTCATCTTCACCTCCCACCGCATGGGCGATGTCGCCGCGCTCTGCGATCACGTCGTGGCGCTAGCCGGGGGCCGGACGGTCGCCGCCGGCCCGGTGCGCGACGTTCTGGGCCGGCCGGCGCTGATCGAACAACACGGCTTGCCCGCGCCCGCGCTGGCCGTGCTGGCCGCCAGGCTGCGCGCCGCAGGCTGGGCGATCCCGGACGGCGCGATGACGGTGGACGAGTTGAGCGCCTCATTAGGGGGACAGCTTGGAAGACTTTGAGCTGATGCGGCACGTGACGATCGGCCAATATCTGCCGACGGGTTCGCTCGTCCACCGGCTTGACCCGCGCACCAAGATCATCGGGCTGGGCCTGCTGGTCGTTGCCGTCGCGATCCTGGCGCCCGCGTCGGCGGCCCTGGCCGGGCTCGCGCTGGCCGTGGCGCTGATCGCGGTCGCGCGGCTGCCGCTGGGCTATGCGCTGGGCGGGCTCCGGCCGGCGCTGCCGATCCTGCTCCTGCTGGCCGTGCTGCTGCTCGCCTTCGGCTGGGGCATCCCGCCGGACCAGCAGTGCGCGACGCTGTGGGCGGGGTGGATCATCCACATCACGACGTGCTCGGTGCAGGCCGTCATCACCATGCTGGCCCGGCTGATGGCGTTGATGCTGCTGACCAGCCTGCTGACGCTGACGACCCCGATCACCGACCTGACGCACGGCGTCGAAAGCCTGCTGCGGCCGTTTCAGCGCATCGGCCTGCCCGCGCACGAGCTGGCGCTGACCCTGGCGCTGGCGCTGCGCTTCGTGCCGACCCTCGCCGAGACGCTGGAGAAGATCCTGAAGGCGCAGGCGGCCCGGGGGGCCGACATCCGGATGGGCGCCAACCCGGTGCAGCGGACGCGCGCCATGCTGCCGGTGCTGGTGCCGCTGTTCATCACCACGCTCCGGCGGTCGGAGTCGCTGGCCGAGGCGATGGAAGCGCGCGGCTACACCGGCGGCAGCGGCCGCAGCCACTACGTGCGGCTTGACTTCAAGGCCGCCGACGCGGCCGCGCTGCTCGTGGTGGCCGCGCTGATCGCCGGGCTGTTCCTGCTCCCCTTCCGCGCGGCGGATCAGGCCGGGCTTGCCGTGCTTGCAGAAATGGCTGGGAATCATTAGACTTTAGCGATGAGAGGAAATTGACGCTGTCATCCTGAGGCCGGGTCCCTGACAGCGATGAACGGCGCAAGGTCGTCAGGCCGAAGGATTTCTTTTCAGCCAGTTATTTCTTTCGCTCATCCATCTCTGTCTGCAAAAAGGACGTCTGCTATGAAACTCACCACACGTCAAATCGTCGTCGCCGCCCTGCTGGGCGCGATCACCATCGTCCTGGGGGTCACGCGCCTCGGCTTTATCGGCCCGTTCCCGCCCCTGCTGATGGTCAGCGCGACCATCTTGCCGATCCCCGCGATCATCGGCGGGATTTTGGGGGGGCCGGTGGTCGGCCTGCTCATCGGGCTGATCTTTGGGCTGACGAGCTGGCTGCAAGCCCCGACCGAGGCGCCGCCCGCAAACTTGTGGTTCACAAACCCACTGGTCTCGGTGCTGCCCCGCCTCTTCATCGGCGTGACCGCGGCCTATGCCTACCTCGCCCTGCGCAAGGCCAACGAGGTGCTGGCGCAGGCCGTCGCCGCGCTGGTGGGCACCCTGACCAACACCGTGCTGGTCGTCGGCATGATCGTCCTCTGGAAATACGCCGCGCTGGCCGTCCTGCTGCCCGCTGTGCTGCCGAACGTGATCGCCGAACCGATCGTCGCGATCATCATCGTCGTCGCGGTCGTCTCGGCCTGGAAGGGGATCGAGGTCGGCCGCCGGCGCGGGTCATCGGTGTAACCATGTTGCTCTGCACTGACATCGGGAACACCAACATCAAGCTCGGTCTCTTCGACGGCGACCGGCTGCGCTGCCGCTGGCGGATCGCCACCGACCGCGCGCGGCTCGCCGACGAGTACGCCATGCTCCTACTCAACCTGCTGGCCGCGGAGGAGCTGAGCCGCGCCGACATGACGGGCTGCGCGATCTCGTCCGTCGTGCCGGGGCTGACCCAGGAGTTCGGCGACCTGTCCCGGCGCTACGTCGGCCAGGAGCCGCTCATCGTCACGCCGGACACCCCGACCGGGATGGCGATCAAGACCGATTACCCGCAGGAAGTCGGCAGCGACCTGATCGTGAACGCGGTCGCCGCGCGGGAGCGGTACGGCGCGCCCGCCATCGTGATCGGCTTCGGCACCGCAACCACCTTCAGCGTGGTGTCGGCCGGGGGCGATTTCGAAGGCGTCGCCATCGCGCCGGGCATCCTCACCGGCGCGGAATCCCTCTTCCGCGCCGCCGCGCTGCTGCCGCAGGTCGCCCTGGCCCGACCGCCGCATGCGACCGGCAAAAACACGATCCATTCGCTGCAATCCGGCGTGCTGTTCGGCTACGCCGGGCTGGTGGAAGGGCTGATCCGCCGGCTCCGGGCCGAGGTGGGCGAACACGCGCACGTCGTCGCGACCGGCGGGCTGGCCGAGCTGATCGCCCGCGAGGCGCCCCTCATCCAGGCGGTCGAGCCGGACCTGACGCTGTTCGGCCTGCGGCTGATCTACGAACGGAATCGTGCGGCGCTTGCGAATGGGCAAGGGAGTTCCCGCTTGTCATTCTGAGACCCCCATGCCGCGTTGGTGCCATGCGCCCGGCAAGAAACTCATGGGCGAGAGATGCTTCGGCACTTGATTCCAAGAGTCTAGCGATTGTCATCCTGAGCGGATAAGCTTCACGGATTGGTGCGGTCTATGAGCTTACTCGTGCCTCAGCATGACAATTCGACGGTTGTGGACAGAGCGAAGGATCTCGTTCCACCGCGGAGTTTCTAAGCGGTTCCCGTTTGTCATTCTGAACGGGTTAACGGCGCTATTTCCGTTTAGGCGAGAGGCCAGTGAGCGCGCAGCATCCTTTAGGAAGAATCTCATCTCAGAACACCCTTTTTATGCGTCCTTCGGGCAGGCGTGGTATACTCACCCCACGATCCGTATCTACGTGAGGTAAAGAATATCATGGAAGAAATTCGCGAACAACTTGCCACCCTGGCGCGCCAAATCGAGACGATGCGGAGGCGTCTTTGACTTAGCGGGCAAAGAGACTGAGCTTGCCCGGCTGGAGGCGCAATCCGCCAGCCCCGAAATCTGGAACGACCCCCAGGCCGCACGCACCGTCATGCGCGACCTCTCCAGCTTGCGGGACCAGGTGTCCACCTGGAATGCCCTCACGCAGGACGTGGGCGATGCGCGAGAGATCCTCGAGCTGGCCGCAGAGTCCGAAGACGAAGGCCTGTTGGCCCAGGTGGCGGCCGACTGCGAGCAGATCACCAAGCGCTACAACGACCTGGAATTCCAATTGGCGCTCGGCGGCCCGTACGACCGCAACGACGCGATCCTCTCCATCCACGCGGGCGTCGGCGGCACCGAGGCGCAGGACTGGGCCGAGATGCTGATGCGCATGTATCTGCGCTGGATCGAGCGGCGCAAGTACGACAGCCTGATGACCAACCTGCTGGAGGGCGAGGAAGCCGGCATCAAGACGGTGACGATCGAGGTCAGCGGCCCCTTCGCCTACGGCTACCTCAAGGCCGAGCGCGGGGTGCACCGCCTGGTGCGCATCAGCCCGTTCGACGCCTCCGCGCGGCGCCACACCTCGTTCGCGCTGGTCGAAGTGCTGCCCGTCTTGAACGACGACATCGAGGTCGAGATCAACCCGGACGACATCAAGATGGACGTCTACCGGTCGGGCGGCGCGGGCGGCCAGCACATGCAGAAGAACTCGACCGCGGTCCGGCTGACGCACATCCCCACCGGCATCGTCGTCACCTGCCAGAACGAACGCAGCCAGCTTCAGAACCGCGAGTCGGCGATGCGGGTGCTGCGCGGCAAGCTGGTGGATCTCGAGCTCCAACGGCGCGAGGAAGAACAGGCGCGGCTCAAGGGCAAACACGTCGAGGCCGGCTGGGGCAACCAGATCCGCTCCTACGTCCTCCAGCCGTACCAGATGGTGAAGGACCTGCGCACCGAGGTCGAGACAGGCAACACCACCGCCGTGCTGGACGGCGAGATTGACCTGTTCATCGAGGCATGGCTGAAGGACCAGGTCGGCGCGGACGAAGGATGACCTATCCCAGCGCGACGAGCATCCTGAGCGGAGCTGCCGCCCTCCGCTCAGCGTGCTGACATCATCTTTCTGCGACCATGACCACCCTCGCCTTGCTCTCCGACATTCACGGCAACCTGCCGGCGTTCGAGGCCGTCGCGGCGGACATCGCCGGCCGGCGGCCCGACGCGATATACGTCCTCGGCGACATGGTGAACGGCTTGCCCTGGTCCGCGGAGGTGCTGGATCGGCTGCTGGCTGATGGCTGGCCGATGCTGCTGGGCAACCACGATGATGCCGTGCTCCAGCTCGGGACCCCGCGCATGGAGCCGCGCTACCGCAATCGGGAGTGGCACGGCGGGCTGTGGTGGGCGCGGGAGCATCTGACCGGCCGCCACGTGGCCGCCCTGGCCGCCCTGCCGCTGGAGGTTCGCCTGGCGTTCCCCGATGCGCCGCCGCTGCGGCTGCTCCACGGGCTGCCCGGCAACTTTTTCGTCGGCTTCCGGCCCGACTCGCCGGCCGACTGGTGCCTGCGCCACCTGCGGCCGGTCGCGGAACGGTTCGTCGCGGGCGGGCACACGCATGTGCCGATGGCGCGGCCCATCCCGGCCGAGGCGGACGGCTGGCTGGTGTTCAACAGCGGCTCGGCGGGCGTGTCGTACGACGGCGACCCGCGCGCCAACTACCTGTGGCTGACGGGCGACCGCGCCGGCTGGCGCGCCGAAATCCGCCGCGTGGAGTACGACCGCACCGCGGTCGAGCGGGGCTTCCGGGGGTCAACGCTGGCGCAGGAGGGCGGTGCGCTGGCGACGATGTTCCTGCGCTCGGCGCTCACCGGCCAGCCCTGGGTCGCCGACTTCGCGTGGTGGCTCAGGAAACAGACCGGCGACGCGCCCACCGACATGCAGGCCGCACTCCGGCGCTACGACGCGGCGCACGGCCCCGGCCGCTGGGCGTTTCCGCTGGCAAAATAAGGGAGCAAGGGGGTGTTTCGGGGGGCACGCCGCCCGAAACACCCCCTGATTCAAGATGCACGACGATAGGAGCACGCATGGCGTTTTTTGAAGGCTTGATCGAAACCGAGGATGGCACGCCGGTGGAGGTGACCACCATCGGCAGCGAGTCATTTTATGTGATAGATGACCAGGGCTTTCGCCGGCACATCGAGGCCGCGCAGGTGGATCGCCCGGTGCTCGCCCAATTCCTCAGCCAGCTTCAGGAGCACCGCGACGAGGCCGGCGAGGCCATGCTCAAGCTGATGGGGCAGGACGACCTCTACACCAAGGCGATGGTGGACTCGACGCTCGCCAACATCAACCTGGACCAGGTCGCCGGGCAGGCGCTGCCCCCCGACGCGCGGCAGTGGCTCGGCATGCTCGGCTTCCGCATCGTGATCAACGTCCACGGCGAGATCGTGCGCCTGGACCTGCCGGCCGCGGCCGAAGGCGGGTGGGACGAGGAATGAACCGCACGTGCGGATGCTCAAATGTTGCTGAGGTTTGCACATTCTGTGTTCTTGGGTTAGAGTGCAGCCATCTCATCCCCTGCGGCTGAGCCGGGTGGCTCGGCCGCCCAACAGAAGGAGCACTCCCGATGGATCCGAAAGACTTCACGATTAACGACTGGTACACCGTCCTGGAGGGCATGAGCTCGGCTTCCGGCGTCGTCGCCATGTCCGACATCTCCGGCCCCCTGGGTCTGGCGAAAGAGGCGATGGCGGGCATGGCAGTGCTGCGCGAAGGCAAAGCGCAGACCCCGTTTACTGCTGCGCTGCACGCCCAGATGAGCAACGCCACGAAGGAACAGCAAGAGGCGCTGATGAAGATCGCCCAGGAGAAACAGGCCGCGCTGAAGGGCCAACGGCAGACCCCGGAGCAAGCCGCGCAGATGGCCCTGGACAACATCCGCAACGCGGTCCAACTCGTGGAAGAAAAGGCCGGGGCCGAAGCCGCGGCGGAATACAAACAGCTCATCCTGGAGAGCGCCCAGAAGGCCGCTGAGGCCAGCAAAGAAGGCGGCTTCCTCGGCATCGGCGGCACGCTCATCTCCGGCAAGGAAAGCCAGGCGCTGGCGCAGGTCAAGGCCGCCGTCGGCCTGTAAGCGCGCACCGCCCGCAGACTCCCCCAACCCCCAAGGGAACCGCCAGCCAACCTCATGCCGGTCGGCTGGCGGTGGTTTTACCCCGCACAAAAACTGGCCCAAAGCGGGCTGCACGGCCATGATGCCCACCAGCATCGGCGCCCGCCTGCGTTACACCCTCGATCGCGACAGCGCAACCTACAAACAGATCTACAACCAGCGCACCGCCGACAAGCGCATCAACAGCCAGGCCCTCGCCCTCGGCACACTTGCACCTGCACAAACCGCAGGTGCAGTGCAAGGTGTCGAGCGCCCCAAGCTGCGCAATAGTACCGCCATCGCCAACCTGAACACCTTAATCTACATCCTCATCAACCTGCGCTTCCTGCAGCGCATCCGGCAAAAACCGCTCAGCAACGCCCAACCTTAACGTCTCACCCCCTCACCAACAAGCGTAACCAGTCAGATCACTGGTTACGCTTTCCCGCGCCCCAAACGTAACCAGTCCGTAACCAGTCCTGACTGGTCTAACCCTCCGCGAGTCGGATCGTTCGGTTGAATCCTGATGTATCTCCACACGTGCGTGGACAAGAGCACGTTTCAGTATCCGCGAGTCGGATCGTTCGGTTGAATCAGTCTTCGGCCGCTAATTCGCTTCTTATCACCAGGGTTTCAGTATCCGCGAGTCGGATCGTTCGGTTGAATCCTGGTTTGCAATCTTGGCCGCTTCCACATAGCGCAAGTTTCAGTATCCGCGAGTCGGATCGTTCGGTTGAATCGTTGGAGAACGGGGTGTTCAACGAACTGGTGATGCTGTTTCAGTATCCGCGAGTCGGATCGTTCGGTTGAATCCCGCGGCTGCTCGCCAACAACCCTGGTGAGTTCAAGTTTCAGTATCCGCGAGTCGGATCGTTCGGTTGAATCAACTTTCAGCGGGGCGGT
>CAZYGI010000076.1:0-16487 GCA_964647255.1 uncultured Anaerolineales bacterium
CTGGCGCTGGCGAACGCCGGGCTGGGCGCAGCGCACGGTTTCGCCAGCGTTGTCGGCGGGATGTTCCCCGCGGCGCACGGCGCGGTCTGCGCAGCGCTGCTGCCGCATGTGATGGCCGTCAACCTGGCCGCACTGAACGCGCGCCAGCCGGGTTCACCCGCCGCGGCGAGGTACACCGAGGTTGCACGGCTCCTCACCGGTGAGCCGGCCGCGGCAGCCGCGGCCGGCATTCGCTGGGTCCAGGCCCTGTGCGCCGACTTGAGCGTACCGCCGCTGTCAGCTTACGGCATCACGCCGACGCACGTCCCGGTGATCGTGGAGAAGACCGAAGCCGCATCCAGCACGAAAGCGAATCCCATCGTCCTGACCCGGGGTGAGCTGACCGAGATCCTGAACGCCGCGATGGGATGAATTGTGACGGGTGTTGTGGGCGTCTGCGCTGCTCCCAACACCCTCCTTATCGGGCCTGAGCCGAAACCATGACGCCTCGCGCCGCAAGGTCGGCCAACACGCGGCGGAAGCGGGCCTCGTCGGCAGCGACATATTCCGGCGGACAGATGCCCGGCTGCTCGAAGCGGCCTTCCAGCACCAGCCGGGCCACTGCGGTGCAGGTGTAACCGGTGGTGCGCGCCATGGATGACGTGCCGGTGCGCTCATCCGTGCGGTCGAACAGGCGATAGACGTAGGTGCGCGGGACGCCCGCCTCGGTCCCCTGCACCGCGATCTCCATGACGGTAAACTCCGGTTCACCCCGCTCCAGCCGCCAGCGCGGAAAGAGCAGCGCCGCGGCGACGTCAACCGGCCGCACCGCGGCGCCGCCAACCGTGACCGGCTCCACGCTGAGGAAGCCGCTCTCGCGCAGGACGCGGATGGCGTCAATATGGCCCGGATACCGCAACGTCTTTTCGGCCATGTTTGGGACCGGCATCGTGCGCAGCAGTGAGCGCAGGCCATCGGTATTGAATGCCTCCAGCGTGCCGACCGGCTCAATCTCCACCAGCTCGGGGTCGGAAAGCGCCGGCCGGACCACCACCTGGCCGCGCTCGACGAGGCGGGCGGGGCGGGTGTACTCTTCCAGCACATCCACGGGCGAGAAGGGCGCCTTGTACTGCCAGGGCCATGTCCGCCGGACCGGCAACCCGCCAACCAGGCAGCGGAACGACTCGACGGCCATGCGCGGGACATGATAACCCAGGATCATATTGCTCAGGCCGGGCGCGACGCCGCAATCCACCACCGCCGTCACCCCGCGCGCCGCGGCAAGCTCGGCCAGGGCGAACGGATCCTGGTCGAAAAAAGCGATGTCCACAACGTTGACGCCTGCCTCAATGATGGCCCGCAGCGTGGCGAAGCCCATGAAGCCGGGCACCGCATTGATCGCCAGATCGGCCCCGCGCACCGCCTGCCGGACCGCATCGGCGTCCGCGAGATCGCTGACCTGCGGCGCGATGGGATGGCCGGCCGCCAGCGCCTCGACGCGGCGGCGATCAGCATCCACTGAACTGATGTCATATTCCCGGCAAAGGTCGGCAGCAATCGCACTGCCCACCATGCCGGCGCCTAGAACCACGACGCGTTTCATACAAGAGCCTCCATCCAAAGAATCGGGACTGACCGGCCGCAACTTGCGCCGGGTTTGTCCGTACTTGACAACGTAGACCAATCTTCGGGAGCGTTCTCATGGCGGAGCCCAAATCTATTATCATCATCGGCGCCGGGATCGCTGGGCTGGCCGCGGGCATCTACGGCCAGATGAACGGCTACCGCACCGAAATCTTCGAGCTGCACGAGCTGCCGGGTGGCCTTTGCACCGCCTGGGAGCGCAAGGGGTACATCTTCGACGGCTGCATCCACTATCTGTTCGGCACCGCGGCCGGCGCGCCGTTCAACCAGGTGTGGCGCGAGCTGGGCGTGGCCGACCGGCCGTTTCTGCACCACGAGCAGATGCTCGAAGTGCGAGATTCAAGCGGGAAGACGCTGCACGTCTACGCCGACCCCGACCGATTGGCCGACCACATGAAGGAGCTCTCGCCCGCCGACGGCGACCTCATAGACGATTTTACCGCAGGAATCAAGCTCTTCACCCAGTTCGACCTGTCGCTCCTGTCGCAGATGCCCAAGCCGCTGATGACATCCCGCGACTGGGGCGAGCTGGGCCTGAAGATGCTCCCCTATGCGCTGCCGATGGCGAAATGGGGTGCGCTCTCCGCCCGCGACTTCGCCGGGAGGTTCCGCGACCCGTTCCTGCGCCGCGCCGTGCCGCAGATGTTCACCTGGCCGGAGGTCCCGACCATGGTCGGCCTGTCGCTCCTGGCCTACCTGCACACCGGCAACGCGGGCTTCCCCGCCGGCGCCTCGCTGGAGTTCGCGCGGGCCATCGAGCGCCGTTACCTGGCGTTGGGCGGCGCCATCCATTACAAGTCACAGGTGGAGAAGATTCTCACCGAGGAGAATCCCACCGGACACGGCAGCCGCGCGGTCGGGGTCCGGCTTTACAACGACGAAGTCCACCGCGCTGATGCTGTCGTGTCCGCCGCGGATGGGCGGGGCACCATCTTCGATATGCTGGAAAGCAAGTTCACCGATCGCGCACTGCGCCGGCGCTACGACGGCCACACACCGATCTACACGCAGTTCCAGGTGTCGCTTGGTGTGAACCGGGACCTCTCGGCCGAGCCGCATTGGGCGTTCCACCTGCTGGATGAGCCGGTGGTGATCGCCGGCGAAGAGCGTCGGGAAATTGACGTCAAGAACTACTGCTTCGACCCCAGCCTGGCGCCCGCGGGCAAGTCCGCCGTCATCGTGATGCTGCCCACCAAGTACAGCTACTGGCAGCGCATCTACGGCCGCCGGCTTTACGACACCGAGCAGACGCAGGTGTCCGACGAGGTGCTCGACGTGCTGGAGCGGATCTACCCCGGCATCCGCAGCCAGGTCGAGGTGGTGGACGAAGCGACGCCGCTGAGCTACGAGCGATATACGGGCAACTGGCAGGGCGCCAGCACGGGCTGGCTGTTGACCCGCGACACGATGGTCAGCATGATCCAGGGCCTGGAAAAGACACTGCCCGGCCTCAGTAACTTCTACATGGCCGGGCAGTGGGTGGAGCCGGGGGGCAGCGTGCCGATCGCCGCCATGTCCGGCCGGAACGCGATCCAGA
The DNA here is from genome assembly GCA_964647255.1 of uncultured Anaerolineales bacterium. Lineage (GTDB taxonomy): Bacteria > Chloroflexota > Anaerolineae > CG2-30-64-16 > CG2-30-64-16 > CAWJEL01. Next base: position 3,161 of record CAZYGI010000076.1, read on the forward strand.
TGATCTGTCACGCGGACGGGCGGCCGTTTACGGCGATGACAGATTAAAAGAGAGATTCTTCGCTCATGACTTACCGCACCGCAGGCTGCCCCGGCAGCCCGCTCAGAATGACAAACACCGGGCAGGGCGTCTGTTGTTCGAAAGACGTTAGGTTAGCTTCACGTCTTCAACCCGAGCTTGCACGCCTTGGTTGACCCGCCCCTGGCGAGATCGTGGCCCAGCAGCACCCGCTCCAGGTTCGCCGGCAGATCGCGCACACGCTTGCCGGTCGCGTGGTAAATCGCGTTCAGGATCGCGGGTGCGGCGGGCACCATCGAGGGCTCCGCGACGTTCTTCGCGCCGTATGGGCCTTTCGAGAACGGCGATTCGGCGAACTGGGCGGTGATCTCCGGCACATCCACCGAGGTCGGGATCAGGTACGACTCGAAGTTGGTCTCCTGCAGATAGCCGTTCGTGTAGGTGATCTGCTCCATCAGCGCGTAGCCCAGCCCCTGGGCGACGCCGCCGTAGACCTGGCCGTACGCGCCCTGCGGGAAAATCACCTTGCCCGGATCGTGGACGGCCCAGAAGCCGATCACCTGGACGACGCCGGTGCGCATGTCCACCTCGACCTCGGCCACCTGGGACGCGAAGTGATAGGCCATGTAGGGTGTGCCGGTGCCGTGATGGTGATCCCACTCGATCTTCGGCGCGGTCCACTTGCCCTGCGCTGACAGCGCCAGCCCCATCTCGCGGGCGTGATCCACGACCTTCTCCCAAGCCACCGGCTCCTCGTCGGGGCCGACGTACGCCTCGCCGCTGCGGATGAGCTGGTGCAGCTCGCAGCCCAGCAGGTCGGCCGCGGCGTAGTCGAGCGTCTGCCGCAGGTTGCCGGCAGCCACGCGGGCCGCGTTCCCGCCCAGCATGGTCGAGCGACTGGCGACCGTCGGGCCGGATTCGATCGCAGTGTCGGTGTCGGGCCGCTGCATGTGGATGCGCTCGGGCTTGACCCCTAACTCCTCGGCCGCGATCAGGGTGAAGACGGTGCGCGAGCCGGTGCCGTAATCCGTCAGGCCGGAGGTCAGGTCAATGCTGTAGTTCTGCTCGACCGCGATGGTGCTGCCCGCATAGTCCGCGCCCTCGGCGCCTAACGACGTACCGTGGTAGAGCGCAGCCACCCCGATGCCCCGGCGGATGTCCCCGGTTTGCTGCACGTACGCCGCGCGCTTGCGATCCCACTCGCTGAGCCGGCGCACGGTCTGGATGCAGTCGGTCAGTCCCACCGACTCGGTGAGGATCTGGCCGTGTGCGGTCTTGTCGCCGACGCGGAGGCAGTTCTTCAGGCGGAAGTCCATCGGGTCCATGCCGACCGCATACGCTAACTCATCAATCGCCTGCTCGATGCCGGAACAGACCTCGGTGTTGCCGAAACCCCGGAACGCGCCGTAATAGCCGTTGTTGGTGTAGACGCACTGGATGTCCACGGCGCAGGCGTTGTAGCGGTATGCGCCCATCGCATGGATGCTGCCGCGCCAGGCGGTGAAGGTGCTTTCGGAGGCGTAGGCGCCCGAATCCATCAGCCCCTCGAACTTGACCGCGCGCAGCGTGCCGTCGCGGTCCGCGCCGAGCCGGATGCGAATGTGCATCGGGTCGCGCTTGTAGCTGGAGATCAGGCTTTCCTCGCGGCTGTAGACCATGCGCACAGGCTTCCCGGTGAGCAGCGCCAGCTTCGCCACCTGGGCCGACATCTGGTAGATCTGGTCGTCTTTGCCGCCGAAGGAGCCGCCCACCGGCGGCTGGATCACGCGCACCAGGTTGTGCGGCAGGTCGAGCACCATGGCCAGGACGCCGTAGTTGACGAAAGGGCTCTGGTTCGGCGCATAGACCAGCACGCCGCCCTCACGCGTCGGCACGCCCAGCGCGCCTTCCGGCTCGATGTACGCGTGCTCCTGCGGGCCGACCGAGTAGCGCTGATCCAGCTTCACCGCGCACTGCTCGATCTCGGCCAGCGGATCCGCCTCCCCGGCACCGCCTCCGGCGCCAGCCGGGGCAGGTGTGCGGACGATAAGCAAATCGAGGAAATTGGGGTGCTTGCCGTCGGGCCGATCCGGGCCGACCTGCGCCGCGTCCGGGTCCAGCGCGTGCTCCATGTCGTAGACGCCGGGCAGCGGCTCCAGCTCGCACACGATGGCGGCCACGCCGGCCTGCGCGGCTTCAGGCGTATCGGCAGCCACCGCAGCGATCGCCTCGCCCACGTAACGCACCTTACGATAGGCGAGGACATATTCGTCCTTCACCGGGAACCCGAAGAGGCTGTGCTCAAAAAAGTCCTCGCTGGTGATCACCGCGCGCACGCCGGGCACGGCCAACGCAGGGGCCACGTCCAGCTTTTTGATCAGCGCGTGCGGCGCCTCGCTGCGCAGACAGCGCGCATAGAGCATCCCCGGCAGCTTGCGGTCGGCGATATACTTCGCCTTTCCCATCACTTTTTCCAGCGCGTCGACGCGACGGGCGGGTTTGCCGACATATTGAAGCTCGCTCATGATGACTGCCTCCGTTGCGCCGCCGTCGCCTCAATCGCATCCACGATCTGCTGGTAGCCCGTGCAGCGGCACAGGTTGCCGGCCAGCGCGGTGCGGATTTCAGCCCGCGTGGGGCTCAGCGTCCGCATCAACAGCGCCTCGCCCGCGACCACCATGCCGGGGATGCAGATCCCGCATTGCACGGCGCCGTAGGTAATGAAGTTCTCCTGCAGGTCGTTCGGCCCGCCGTCGGGGGCGTGGATGCCTTCGATGCTGGTGATCTGGCTGCCACCGGCCTGCGGGGCGAGCACCAGACAACTGTTGACCAGCCGGCCGTCCATGATCACCGAGCACGCGCCGCACTCGCCCACCGCGCACCCTTCCTTGGCGCCCATCATGTTGAGATGGTCACGCAGAAGGGCCAACAAGGTGATGTCCGGCGGCGCGTCCACCGCCACCGGTTTGCCGTTGAGAGTGAATTCGATCAGCATAGTTGCCCCTTCTACCGCAAGACCTGGCGCAGCGCCCGTTCGGCCAACGCCTGGATGGCGACTTCTTTGTATTCGGTGGACCACCGCCGCCCCGTCACCGCGATCATGACCTCAGCAGTCTTCGCACCGGCCGCCGCGTACAACTCATCCGTCGGGACCTGTCCCAGGAACAGAGCCTCGACCTCGGGGAAGCGCTGCGTCCGCGGCATGGCCGCGCCGGGCGCCAGATGGCAGAAGTCCACGCGGCCTGCGGCGTCCAGCCGGCCCGCAGCCGCCATCGCCAGGCGGGAGATCGCCTGCGCGTTCCGCCGGCCCAGTTTGATAAAAGCATGCCGGGTTCCCGCAGGCGGCATCGGGAGCGTGAAGTGCGTCAGCAGCTCGCCGGGTTGGATCGCCGTGCGGTTCGCGCCCAGCAGGAAATCGCTGAGCGGCAGCGAGCGCCCGCCCGCCAGCGAACGCACATGCGCGACCGCGTCCAGGCAGACCAGCGCCGGCAAGGTGTCGGCGCAGGCCGCGGCGTTCACCACATTGCCGCCCACCGTGCCGGCGTTGCGGATGGCGGGCCCACCCACCAACGACGCGGCTTCCGTCAGGCAACCCGCCACCTCGCGCAGCAGCGCGCTCTCGGTCACCTCAGTGAAAGTCGCGGCCGCACCGATGACAATCTCATCGCCCCGGCGCTCGATGCGCTTCAGCTCCGGGATCCGTGTAATGTCCACCACCCGATCGAAGGGCGGTTTCTCGTGGCGCACAAACACCATCACGTCGGTTCCACCCGCCAGCGGCCGGCTGACCAGCGCCGGGTCTCCCAGCAGCGCCAGCGCCTCGTCCACCGAATGGGCACGCACATAGTCGAATCTTGGCATACGATGCTCCCCTCAGCCGCCGACGACGGTCTTCATCAGTTGCACTTGATCGCCGTCCGTCAACGGCACATTGTCGCGGTGATAGAAACGGTTGATCACGACCAGGGGCCGATCCTGGCCGGTCGGGATGTTGAACAAGTCAAGCAGATCATCCACCGTGGCGCCCTCGGGGAGCACCACAGTGGGCAGGCCGCGTTCAATTTCCGCGCGCACGCGGCGGGAGAAGAGGGGCAGACCGCCGAAAAAGCGCACTTCAACGGTGATCATGATTCATCCGCACGGATCCAGAATGTGGCAGTTGGAGCAGGCGCCACTCTACCACAAACATCGAAGGGACGCAAATCCTCGAAAATTCGTTGTCAGATGTCTTACAACTGCTCCGAGACTTCCGGCGGAATGAGATCTTTCGCTGTTGGCGGCGAAGGAGACCATTTAGACCATCTATGATAAAATCTCTGCTCGGATTGCACCGCAACCCAAACACCACCGGCAAGGAGCGGTCGTTATGATGTTCGACAAAGTTGAAATGGCGCCACCGGACCCGATTTTAGGGCTGGAAGAGGCTTTCAAACGAGACCCCAACCCGGCGAAGATCAATCTGGCGGCCGGGGTCTACCGGGACGCCAGCGGCAACACCCCGGTCTTTCGCGCCGTCAAGCGCGCCGAAGAGATGATCCTGCGCAGCGAGACCAGCAAGAGCTATCTGGGCATCACGGGCGCGCCGGAATATGCCGCCGCGGTGCAGGAGCTGGTGTTCGGCGCCAACCACCCGATCATCCTGGAGCGCCGCGGGGTGACGGCCCACGCGCCGGGCGGCACCGGTGCGTTGCGGGTGGCGGCGGACTTCATCAAGAAAGTCAATCCGGCGGCGACCGTCTGGATCAGCCAACCGACCTGGCCGAACCATCCCGGCGTGATGCGCGCAGCCGGGCTGGCGACGGACACCTATCCCTATTTCGACCCCGCCGCGAACGGCCTTGCCTTCGACAAGATGCTGGCGAAGCTGGCGACCTTGCCCCAAGGCGATGTCGTCATCCTGCACGGCAGTTGTCACAACCCCACCGGCTCGGATCCGACGCCGGCGCAATGGCAGGAGATCGCCGAGGTGCTGGCCCGCCGCAAGCTGCTGCCGCTGGTGGACTTCGCCTACCAGGGCCTGGCGTCCGGCATCTCGGAGGACGCGCGCGGCATCCTGACGCTGGCCGGCCGCCTGCCGGAGCTCCTGATCGCCAGCTCTTTCTCCAAGAACTTCGGCCTCTACAACGAGCGGGTCGGTGCGCTGACCCTCGTCGCCGCGGCACAGCCAGCGGCCGAGGCGGCGCTGAGCCAGATCAAGAGCGTCGTGCGGGCCAATTACTCCAACCCACCGGCGCACGGCGCCAAGATCGTCACCACCATCCTCCGGTCGCCGGAGCTGCGCCTGGACTGGGAGCGCGAGGTGGAGGAGATGCGCGGCCGCATTCACGCCATGCGACGGCAGTTCGTCCAGGGGCTGGCCGCGCTCGGCGTGCGCCGCGACTACTCGTTCATCGAGCGGCAGAACGGCATGTTCTCCTTCACCGGGCTGACGCGCGAGCAGGTGCTGGCGCTGCGCGAGCGCTACGCGATCTACATCGTGGAATCGGGCCGCATCAACGTGGCGGGCCTCACCCCGGCGAACCTGTCGTTCTTGTGCGAAGCGCTTGCGGAGGTGCTGCGATGATCCCCTACCGCGTCGAGACGCCGCGCCTCATCCTGCGCTGCCTGCACCCGGCCGATGCGCCGCTGATGCAGGCGGCGAAGGCGGGGAGCAAGGAGCACTTGCTGCCGTGGATGCCGTGGGCGCAGACCATCCCGAACGCGCTCGACGCCGACATCGCCCTCCTGCGGGGATGGCGCGCCGCGTTCGACTCGGACAAGGACTATGCCTATGGCATCTTTCCGCACGATGAGGGGGAGCTGTGGGGCTGCGCCGGCATGCACCAGCGCGTCGGGCCGGGCGCCCGCGAGATCGGCTACTGGGTGCGCGTCGAGCAGATCAACCGGGGCGTGGCGACCGAGACCGCGGCCGCGCTGGCTCGCGTCGGTTTCGATTACCTGGGGCTGAACCGCATCGAGATCCACTGCGACGAGCGCAACGTCCGCAGCGCGGCCGTGCCAGCCAAGCTGGGCTTCACCCTGGAAGCGACGCGGCGGCGGCTCTCGATCGCGGCCGATCGGGCTGCCGGGAGCATGATCTGGACCCTGTTTGCCGACGAATACCCTCGCAGCCCCGTCGCGCGCGTCGAGATCGAGGCGTTCGACGCCATCGGGCGCAAGATAGCGCCAGAGCAACAGCCGTGATCATCCTGGCAAATTCAGCGGGCGGCGTCGGGATGGCCGCAGCCGCAGCAGCCCAGCGCAGCGGCCTCGCCGCGCTGGACGTTGTGGAGGCCGGGATTCGCGTCGTGGAGAGCGATCCCTCGGTGCGCAGCGTGGGCGTCGGCGGCTGGCCGAACCTGCTGGGGCAGGTGGAGCTCGACGCGTGCCTCATGGATGGCCGCACGCTGCGCACTGGCGCCGTGGGCGCGCTGCGCGGCTACCTCCATCCGATCTCGGTCGCCCGCCAGGTGATGGCGCGGCTGCCCCACGTCTTCCTGGCGGGCGAAGGCGCGGCGCGCTTCGCCGCGGAGATCGGCGCGGAGGCGGGCGAGACGCTGACGGCCGAGGCGCACGCGGAGTGGACAGCCTGGCTGCGGGCGCACATTCCGGCGGAGGTGCTCGCCCGTTGGCCTGAGGCGCCGTTGAGCGAGTGGGCGAGGCTGACCGCCGACCCGGAGACCGCCGGTGGCACCACCACCTTCATCGTCCAGGATGCGTCAGGCGCGATCGGCGCGGGGGTCAGCACGTGCGGCTGGGCCTTCAAGTATCCCGGCCGGCTCGGCGACTCGCCGGTGATCGGCGCGGGGTGCTACGCGGACAGCCGGTACGGCACGGCCGCGTGCACCGGCCACGGCGAGCTGACGATTCGCGCAGGCACGGCCCGGTCGGTCGTCCTCTACATGAAGCTGGGGATGCCCGTGGAAGCGGCGTGCGCTGAGGCGCTGAACGACCTGCGCAGCCTGGATCGGGACTACGCCGGGGGCGTCACGATCCACGCGCTCGATGCCGCGGGCCGGCCGCACGTCGCCGCCATCGGCCGCGACGGCGGGCTAAGGTACTGGGTCTGGACGCCGGGCATGGCCGCGGCCGAAGCGCGAGAGGTGACCGCCGAACCGTGGCGCCCGGCAGAGATGGGCGATCCGTGAAACGGTTCGCCTCTTGACAGCAATGGGATGCTGTCCTACAATACGGTCGCTGCCAAACAAGATTGCAGTGAAAACGATCATCCATCTTCCGGAGATTAGACGGAAATCTTGCCGTCTAATTTACAGATCCGAGGGTATTATACGGAACAAAGCCGCCTAACGCAAGTCCATGAAGCGATTAGACGGATATTTTCCGTGTAAACTCACCTTTTGCGGGAAGTAGGCGGAAAGTTTCCGTCTACTTAATAGTTAGGCGTCCAATGTAACACTGTCGGTCAACCGACACGGCGCATCGTACTGCACGACTCGCCGCGAAACCAATATTCATCGCGAAGGAACAGCAATGACGCAGTTGCAATACAAATGTCCTAAATGCAACCACACCCAATGTGAAGTCGGCGAAATTCGCGTGACAGGCGGCTTCTGGAGCAAGATTTTCGACGTTCAAGGCAAGCGGTTTTCCAGTGTCACCTGTGCCCGCTGTAAATACACGGAGTTTTTCAAGGCTGAGAGCAGCGCACTCGGCAACATCTTCGATCTCTTTGTGGGTCATTGACGCCGGTTTGCGCTGGGTTTGGCGGCAGACACTCGCCTAATGTTCAAGCAGAAGCAGCTCGGAGGCAACCATGTCTCGCACACTCGCACTCGTTCTCTGTCTCGCCTTGTTGGTGCTTTTTCCAGTGGTGGCAGCCGCACAAGAACCTGGTGGAAACGTCACTACAGCACGCGTGGCGTCTGCGGGCGGCGGCGGCGTTGCGTTCCTGTTCGGCGCTTTTTGTGCGCTCTGGGCGCAAAATACAGGCCGGAACCCGTGGTTATGGTTCTTCTTGGGCCTCATTTTCAGCGTCATCACGGCGATCGTTCTGCTGGCAAAAAACGCCAATGACAGAAAACGGATTGTCGTAGCGGGTCAATCCTGAACAATGGCTGATGGGCGGATTGTGTTGCGCCAGTCAGCCACGGCGCGCCATCATGGGTCGCGGTTTCGTTTTGCAGGTCTGGTGCTTGGGCCTTGCCTAACCACAGCTTCCAGTTGACGGCTGCGCCGGTCAGGTCAGGGGTAACGAAAGGCTCGTGAGGCGCAGCCGCAACTGAAGCTTGTCCGTTAGGCGGTCTTCCCGTAAGGCGACGCGAACACCACCAAACAAGGTTCAAATGGCGCTGGTCTTGCTGGTCATCGCCCCCGAACGCTTCCGCGATGAAGAACTGTTCGACACGCAAGCCGAACTGACGCAGGCGGGGCAGCAAACCGTCATCGCCAGCACGCGCACCGGTCGGTGCCCCGGCTCGCGGGGTGGGCACGCCACAGCGGAACTGACGCTGGCGCAAGTTCAATGCTGTGATTACGCCGCCGTCGTTTTCGTCGGTGGGGGTGGCGCGAAGTTGCTGTTTCACAACGGCGACGCGTGGCGCAGCGCGCGGGCAATGGCGCAGAACAAGCAGGTTATGGCGGCGATTTGTCTGGCGCCGGTAATCCTGGCGCATGCGGGCGTGTTGCAGGGCCGCCAAGCGCCAGTGGCAGGCACGGCAGCAGCGACCATCGCAACGCACGGCGCACACGACACTGGGCCTGGCGTCACGGTGGATGGCAATATTGTCACGGCGAATGGCCCCAAGAGTTCACGCCCATTCGGGCGCAGCATCGCGCAAGTTGCTTGCTAACCGTGCCGTAGCGTAGGCAATGGTTCACCAGCCTGCTGGTAGTGGTAGGGTGGCAGTCACGGTTCGCCGTTGTGGGCGGCGTGCGTCGTTGTGTGGGGCGGGTGCTTGGGCTTTGCCTAACACCACGTCCACCTGACGCCTGCGGCGGTGGGGTCAGGGGTCGCGAGAGGTACGCCAGCCGCAGGCGCAGGTGACGTTTTTCGTTAGGCGTCCAATGTAACACTGTCGGTCAACCGACACGGCGCATCGTACTGCACGACTCGCCGCGAAACCAATATTCATCGCGAAGGAACAGCAATGACGCAGTTGCAATACAAATGTCCTAAATGCAACCACACCCAATGTGAAGTCGGCGAAATTCGCGTGACAGGCGGCTTCTGGAGCAAGATTTTCGACGTTCAAGGCAAGCGGTTTTCCAGTGTCACCTGTGCCCGCTGTAAATACACGGAGTTTTTCAAGGCTGAGAGCAGCGCACTCGGCAACATCTTCGATCTCTTTGTGGGTCATTGACGCCGGTTTGCGCTGGGTTTGGCGGCAGACACTCGCCTAATGTTCAAGCAGAAGCAGCTCGGAGGCAACCATGTCTCGCACACTCGCACTCGTTCTCTGTCTCGCCTTGTTGGTGCTTTTTCCAGTGGTGGCAGCCGCACAAGAACCTGGTGGAAACGTCACTACAGCACGCGTGGCGTCTGCGGGCGGCGGCGGCGTTGCGTTCCTGTTCGGCGCTTTTTGTGCGCTCTGGGCGCAAAATACAGGCCGGAACCCGTGGTTATGGTTCTTCTTGGGCCTCATTTTCAGCGTCATCACGGCGATCGTTCTGCTGGCAAAAAACGCCAATGACAGAAAACGGATTGTCGTAGCGGGTCAATCCTGAACAATGGCTGATGGGCGGATTGTGTTGCGCCAGTCAGCCACGGCGCGCCATCATGGGTCGCGGTTTCGTTTTGCAGGTCTGGTGCTTGGGCCTTGCCTAACCACAGCTTCCAGTTGACGGCTGCGCCGGTCAGGTCAGGGGTAACGAAAGGCTCGTGAGGCGCAGCCGCAACTGAAGCTTGTCCGTTAGGCTATCTGATATAGCGCCGTCGATGCACCACGAGTAAGAGACCGTTGATGGTATTCCTTGACCATGATACCTACTACAAAGCGAAGAATATCGCTTTAGGAACCACTCAGAGAAGTCCGTTAGCGAATCAGTTCGCTTTTTGGGCTGCAGCGGAATGCGCCATCGAAATCCTCGATATTCAACTAACAAAGCTGGAACCGCCCGCCAAATTCAGCTATGAACTTCGAGTGATTGTCGCAAACGCCGAAGATTACCGAAAGACCTTCTTGGCTCCCTGGGAACGAAACGAGCAACTCCTGACTGAAATCGCGAGACAATACCTGGCCTTGGCTGCACAACATGGTGAGACTCAGGACATCCGACTCACCGATCTGCACGTGGTATGTACCGACTTCTCGCATGAGGCGATGACGGAGGCCAACTGGAAGGCGACGAAAGAATTCGGGTTGCAAGTAAAACACTTGTATCCGACCATTTGGGAAGTGATGTCTCTGTTTGACACCTCAGTGGTTTTCTACTTTTCTGATGCCGAGATTGCAGCAAATGAGGCAAGCGGCGTAAGCCAGGCCGTCACCAATGAGTACTATTCGATCCTGAAGCAGCACGACGACCTCAACCTTTTTTCAAGAGACAATATCCGACTTTCGTTCGATAGCAAGGAAAACGTTGACAAGAACTATGCGGGGAGTTTATTCTACTATTCAAGGGGCTAATTGATCAGGCTGATCAGCAAAGACGACAAGCACAGTTCGCCGTCATGGGCGGTGGGTCTCGTAATGCGGGACTGGTGCTTGGGCACCGGCCTAACCTTTGTTCCAGGTGACGGCTGCGCCGGGAACCGCTTGCCGGATTGTCGGTACGTGAGGCGCAGCCGCACCTGAACATCGCCGTTAGGCACGAAGAAGTAATCGCTCAGGCCAGGAGAAAGAAAGCTATGTCGATCCTCGATGCGTTACAGGTAAACAAGATCAAGGCCGAGCTTGAACAGACTCGGAAAGAGCGCGATGATTTGAAGGCTCTCATGGCCGAGACTGGGCGGATGGAACTGCACGAGTTGCAGCAGGCGATTCGTAACTTGCAGGAACAGAAAGTCAAAGCGGAACACGAACTGGAAGAACAGAAGGCCAAGGAAGGGCGAGAGCTTGAGAGTTTCCAGGCAAGTCTTCAGAAGAAGCGCCAATCGTTGGATCAAGAAATTGATAAACTGAATGCCCAAATAGCCGCTAAGCGAAACGAAATTGTCATCCTCGATGAGGAAGTACTACTACAGTCATTCGGCTTCTACAAGCCTCGATATGAACTTCAGAATTCGGAGCAGTACAAGGTCAAGCTAGACCAGATAAGGGAGCGCCAAGCGGCACTGGTCAAAGCTGGCAAAGCAGCTTCTTGTCCGACCAACTGGACAGTTAACAACAGTCAAAAAGAGGGCGAGCGCATGATCCGTGATTACACCAAGCTGGTCTTGCGCTCATTCAATAATGAATGTGATGCGAGTATCGTTGATCTCAAGTTCAACAATATCGAGGCGATCGAGAAGAAAATTCGTAAGGCATACGAAGCCCTCAACAACTTGACGCAAAGGATGAATATCTCGATCACCAACGAGTACCTTAATCTGAAACTCCAGGAGCTATACCTCTGCTACGAATATCAAGTCAAGAAACAGCAGGAAAAAGAGGAACAGAAGCGACTTCGAGAACAAATGCGCGAGGAGGCGAAACTGATGAAGGAAATCGAGGACATGAAGCTAAAGCTGGCGAAAGAAGAGAAACACTTCAACCAGGCCCTCGAAGCACTTAACCAGCGCCTTCAACAAACGACAGATGACGTAGAACGCAAAGCCCTCGAACTTGAAAAGGCGAATATCCAACAGAAGTTAGCGGGAGTCGAAAAGGATAAGTTGGATGTCCAGAAGCGCGAGCAGAACACGCGCGCTGGGTACGTTTACGTCATCTCGAACGTCGGTGCCTTTGGCGAGAATGTTTACAAGATCGGCGTGACGCGACGCCTGGAACCAAAGGAGCGGATCGATGAACTCGGAGATTCTTCGGTTCCGTTTGACTTCGATATTCACGCACTGATTTTCAGCGATGATGCTCCTGCGCTCGAAACTGCCCTCCACCAGGCATTCAACCAACGCAAGTTGAACATGATCAACCTGCGCCGCGAGTTCTTCAATGTCACTTTGGACGAAATCGAAACGGTCGTAAAGAACAACTTCAACAAGCCGGTCGAATTCACACGATTGGCTGATGCTGGGGAATACCGGCAGTCTTTGAAACTCCGAGGGGAACCGTTATCACGAACCTTCGTAACTGCATAGAGAAGGATGGGTTGGTTATTGCGCAGCAGCCAGGCCACACGGTTCGCCGTCGTGGGTGGCGTTCGCGTTGGGCAGGGCTGGTCACCAGGGCGGGGCCTAACCTTGTGTCAAGCTGACGGCTGCGCCGGTAGGAGCTCGCGCGATTGTAGGTTGGGTGGGGCGCAGCCGCAGCTTACACTTGCCGTTAGGCCGGCAATGCAACACTGTGGGTTGACCAACAAGAGGATGCACGAACTGCTGGCGGAACTAACGTCAGTCCAAGTAGCAAGCCAAACGACTTGAATCAAAGGAGCTTCTTCGATGTTCGACAGGTCATTATGCCGTATCGGTGTCTTCTACGATGGCTCGTACTTCACCTATGCGCGTCGGCACTTCTACTTCGACCGCAAAATCGGTTGGCTGGACTTCAAACCCTTCCACGGCCTGCTCGAAAACTACATCCGCACCAAAGAGCAAGGCTATACCCACTATCGCGTTGTGTACGGCGCGTGGTTTCAGGGCATGTTCGGTGTCAGTGATGCCGATGAGAAACAGCTTCGGACTGACCGAAACCTGTATCACGATTTGATGCATGCCGGTATTGACCCGAAGTTCATGCCAATGCCGCAGTCAGGCTCAAACGAAAAAGGCGCTGATGTAGCGTTAGCCATCGACGCAATGCAAGTTGGGCTTGAAGGCAAGGTAGACATCACAGTGCTTGTCACTGGCGATGCCGATTTTGTTCCTCTGACGCGGGCCTTGATGAAACAAGGCATCCGAGTGATGGCCGCATACTTCGAGTATGAGCAGGGCGACCATAAGAGCTTCATCAACGAGCGACTCTTGAATGTGGTCAATTACTCCATGAATGTCAACGACATGGAGAGGGACAAGGACTTCAAGGCAATCTTCAAGGGTCTGTTCCGAAGACCAGATGATAACATAGGCGCTCACGCCTGATATTAGCGGGTCGTCAGCACGGTTCGCCGTCGTTGGCGGCGGGTTTCGTTTGGCGGCGCGGGGGCCAGGGCGGGGCCTAACACCACGTCCACCTGACGCCTGCGGCGATGAGATCGTGGGTCGCGAGAGTAATCTGGCCGCAGGCGCAGGTGACGTTTTTCGTTAGGCACTCCGGCGGAATATCGTGGGCTAACCGATAGGATGCCTCACGGCTTA
>CAZYGI010000077.1:0-6651 GCA_964647255.1 uncultured Anaerolineales bacterium
TGACCACCGGCGCCGACCCTGCGCTCAGCCCCGACGGCCGGACGGTGGCCTTCTGGCGCGGGGGCGGCGCCGACTATGGCTTCTACCTGATTGATATCGGCGGCGGCAACGAGCGGCGCATCCTGGCGCGCACCGAGAAGCTGCGCAGCCCGGCGTGGAGCCCCGACGGCAGCCAGATCGTCTTCAGCCACGTCAATGGCGAACACCGCTGCCGCGACGTCGGCTACAACATCTGCATGCCCGACGCCTATCCGTACAACCTGATGTTCCCGCTGAAGATCACCGACGCATGGGCCCTGGCGGCGGTTGACCGCGACGGCGGCAGTTATCGCGACATTGCCGTGACCAAGGATGCGGTGTCGCCCGACTGGTCGGCGGCGGGCATTTTCTACAGCGGGCCGGGCGTGCGCCTGACCCAGGACGTTTCCGACCAGAGCCAGGACCGCGTCGTGCTCGCTGAGCAGCGCTACCGGGACCCGGTCGGCCAGCCCGGCGGGAGCCGCGTCGTCTTCCAAAGCCTGGAGAAAGACCACTGGGAGATTTTCAGCGCAAACGCTGATGGTTCGGCGCTGACGGCCCTGACCCGGCCCACAACGACCCTGGTGACGCCGCTGCCGCACAACGTCGCGCCGGCCTGGAGCCCCGACGGCCAGCACATCGTTTTCCTGAGCAACCGGACGGGCAAATGGCAGCTCTGGGTGATGGACGCCGATGGCGGCAACCAGCGCGCGCTGCCGATTGACGCACCGATTGCGTACAACTACCAGGCCGAGCAGGTGGTGAGTTGGGGGAAGTGAGGGGTTGGGTGGTTGGTGGGATAGAGGGTTAGTTGGTTAGTTGGTTGGTTAGTTGGTTGGTTAGTTGGATTGAGAAAGTGAGCAAGCGGCGCATCCTGAGCGCGGGGGCTGGCATCCAGAGCGAAGCTGAAGGGGGCAGCCCGAAGTCGAAGGGGGCAGACGCTGATTCTTAGGTTAGAGAGGAAATTACCACCATGACGCGACATGGAAACAACGCAACCAGACAACGCTGGGCCGTAGCACTCGTGCTGCTGGGCCTCATCCTGGCGCTCGCGGGCTGCTCGACGGGCGCGAAGGCCGGCGATACCGGCGCCGGGCCGGCTGCGGCGGCCACAGCGATGCCGACACCGTCGCCGGTCGTCATCAGCACGCCGTCCAACACGCTGAACAGCAATATCGCCCCGTCCGGCAGCGGCGAGACGCGGCGGCTGGACACCGCCAGCCTGACTTACAACGGCGAGATCATGGCCGAGGCTATCGTGCCCGTCGTGGCGCAGGTGGCCGGCCAGATTCAAGAGGTCAAGGTCGCGGTCGGCGACAGTGTCAAGCAGGGCGACCTCCTGGTGCGCATTGACAGCACCGTCGCGGAGGCGCAGCGCGCCCAGGCGCAGGCTGCCTTGGAGCTGGCCCAGTCGCAGGTTGAGCTCGCCACGGCCAAGCCCAAGCAGACCGATCTCGATGCCGCACAGGCAGCGGTGAACGCGGCCCGCGCAGGGTACAACCGCGCGCTGGGGGGCGCCACGGACGAAGAGAAACGCATGGCGCTGGCCCAACTCAAGCAGGCCGAGGCCGCGGTGGCGGTTTACCAGGGCCAGTACGACCGGATCGCCGGGAATCCCTACGCCGCCATGATGTTGGAATCGCTGCAACTGCAGCAGGCCACGCTGGCGAAAGAGGCCGCCCAGGCGCAGTACGATAAGGTGCTGAAGGGCGCCACCGCCGATCAGATCGCGTCCGCCTACGCCGCGCTCACCGGCGCACAATCGCAGCTCGCCCGGCTCCAGCGCGGGGCCGAGCCCGCCCAGATCAAGGCGGCGCAGGCCGGCGTCAAGCAGGCCGAGGCGGCCGTCTACCTGGCGCAGTTGCAGCTAGACAAGACGAACGTCGTGGCGCCCGCCGATGGCTTTATCTACAAGCTGGACGCGGTGGAGGGCGGGATGGCTGGGCAGGGCACCGCCCTGGCGGTCATCTTCTCCCATGACGTGAAAATCACGATCCAGGTGGAAGAATCCCGTTTCGGGCAGATGGCGGTAGGTCAGCCGGTCGCCATCCGTGTGGACGCGTACAGCGACCGCACGTTCGACGGCGAGGTGTCGCAAATCGCGCCGACGTTCGACTATGCCACGCGCACCGTGCAGGTCACCGTGCGGCCTACCGGCGCCGCCGCGGCCGATCTTCGGCCCGGCATGTTTGCCACTGTGACGCTGTTGGAGAAGTGATCCCATGAAACCTTGGGAAATCTCAATCAAACAGCCGGTCTTCATCAGCATGATCATGCTGGCGCTGATCGTGCTCGGTGTGATCGCGTACACGGGGATGCCGCTCGACTTCTTCCCTGACGTCGCCTATCCCACGATGGCGGTCATCACCGTCTACGCGGGCGCGGGGCCGGGCGAGATCGAGACCCAGGTCACCAAGCCCATCGAAGAGGCAATGGTCACCGCACCGGGCGTGGAATCCGTCCAATCGCGTTCAAACGAAGGCTACTCGGTCGTGATCGTGAGCTTCAACCTGGACAAGGACCAGAAGCTGGCGCTGCAAGAGGTGCGCGAAAAGATCGCCAACGTGCGCAGCGAGCTGCCCGATGGCGTCCTCGAGCCGACCATTACGGCCTACGATCCTTCGTCGCTGCCCATCTTGCGCATCTCAGTGGGACAATCCGCTGGATTGTCCGCTAATGCCTCCGACGTCCGCCTGACGGTCACCAAGGATATCTTGCCCCGCCTGCAGCGCATTGATGGCGTTGCGGATGCCGTCGTGACCGGCGGCCGCGAGCGGGAGGTGCAGGTCTTCCTGGACGCCAACGCGCTCAAGGCACGCCGCGTCGCACCGCAGCAGGTGATCGGCACCATTGTCGCGGAGAGCTACAGCATCCCCGGCGGGAGCGTCGAACAGGCCGGACAGGACCTGCTCCTGCGCACCCCCGGCAACTTTAAGACGGTCGAAGACGTGGCGAATCTGCAGGTTGCCACGGCGCTCGGCGCGGTGCGTGTGGGGGATATCGCGACGGTGCAGGACGGCTGGAAGGAGCAGGACACCTACAGCCGCCTGGACGGCCAGGAGGCCGTGCTCATCTCCGTCCGCAAGCAGTCGAGCACGAACACCGTCCAGGTGGCCGAGCGCGTGAAAAAGGAGCTGGCCGCCATCGGCAAAGAGCAGCCCGATCTGAATCTGGCGGTGGCGCAGGACCAATCTATCTTTGTCAGGGAAAGCTTCAACGACGCCATGCGCGAGCTGTTGATCGGCGCAATCGCTGCGTCACTGATCGTGCTCGTTTTCTTCCGCAACCTGCGCAACACCCTCGTGACCGTCGCCGGACTGCCGATCATCTTGCTGGGGACCTTTGCCGTGATGTCGGCGCGCGGCATGACGCTCAACATCGTCTCCCTGATGGCGCTGTCGCTCTCGGTCGGCCTGATCATTGACGATGCCATCGTGGTGCGCGAGAACATCTTCCGCCACATGGAGATGGGCAAGACGCCCAAGGACGCGTCCCGCGACGGCACGGCCGAGGTGGCGATGCCGGTCATCGCGATGTCTCTGACCATCGTCTCGGTGTTCCTGCCCGTCGCCTTCGTCGGCGGTTTGATCGGCAAGTTCCTGAACTCCTTCGGCCTGGTTGTCAGCTTCGCGGTGCTGATTTCGCTGGTCGAGGCGCTGACCTTTGCGCCCATGCTGTCGGCCTACCTGTTCAAGCAGCAGAAGCCGAAGATTGCGGAGGCGGATGCCGAGACCGGCGTGGCGCACGCCAGCCTGGGGCGGATCGAGCGTCTCTACCTCCGCTCGCTGGGTTGGACGCTGCGCCATCGCATGGTCACGCTGGTGCTTGGCATTGCGCTCCTGGCCGCCAGCGTCTTCGGCGCGACGTTCCTGAAACAGACCTTTCTGCCTTCGATTGACCAAGGCAGCGTGGACATGTCGTTGACGCTGTCGCCGGGCACGGCGTTGGCGCAGACCGACGCCCAGGCCCGCGGCCTGGAGGCCCGTCTGTTGGCGATGAAACCGGTCGAATCGGTCCTGACCACCGTGGGCGGCCGGGGCGCGCCGGAGACGGCTAGTTTTCATGTGAGTCTCAAGGATGGATATCCGGCTGAGTCGTTTGTGACGACGGCCCGCGGCGAGCTGAAGGATGTCTCCGGCCTATCTATCAGCGGTGGCAGTTTTGTTTCGATGGCGGCCGGCGGCACCGGCGTCATGGGCAAGCCGATCCAGGTCACGCTCAAGACCGTCGGCGATGCCGATGCGCTTGACCAGTTCAGCGTGGCGTTGAAGGAGAAGCTCAAGACAGTGCCGGGCCTGGTGGACGTGGAAATCTCGTACCAGCCAGGCAAGCCGGAGGTGCTGTTGGTGGTGGATCGCCGCAAGGCCGCGGACATGGGCATCAATATCGCGACGGTGGGCAGCACTCTCCGCACGCTGGTGGAAGGCGCCGACGTTGCAACCTTCCGCGGCGAGGGCGCCGAGGCCGACATCCGGGTGCAGCTGCAGGCGTCGGATCGGGCCCGGCTCGATCAGATCCTCGAATTGCAGGTGCCGACGAGCAAGGGCTTCATCGCGCTGCGCCAGATCGCCCATCTGGAGGAGGGCAGCGGCCCAACGCAGATCAACCGGGTTGATCGGCAGCCCGCCGTGATCCTCGGCGCCGACAGCTTCGGCAGGCCGCAGGCCGATGTGACCGCGGACGTGACGCGCGTGATCGAGGAGACGGGCGTGCCGGCCGGCGTCACATGGGCGTTCACCGGCGAGCAAAAGCTGATGAACGACGCGTTCAGGTCGCTGGGCACGGCGATGCTGCTGGCCGTCGTGTTTGTCTACATGGTGCTGGCCTCGCAGTTCGGCTCGTTCATCCAGCCGTTGGTCATCATGCTGGCGTTGCCGCTGGCGGCCATCGGCGGCCTGTTGGCGCTGCTGGTCTTCAAGCTGTCGCTGGATATGACCGCAATGATCGGCTTGATCCTGCTCTTCGGTCTGGTGACGAAGAATTCGATCCTGCTGGTGGATCTGACCAACAAGATGCGGCGGCTGCACGGCATGGATATCCACCAGGCGCTGAGTACGGCCGGCCCGATCCGCCTGCGGCCGATCTTGATGACCACCCTGGCATTGATCCTGGGCATGCTGCCGGTGGCGATCGGCTTGGGTACAGGGAGCACCTTCCGTCGGCCCATGGCGATCACCGTCATCGGCGGCCTGATCACCTCGACCCTCCTGACCCTGCTGCTGGTGCCGACGGCCTACAGCCTGGTCGAGGGCGCACTGGGGCGGTTCGAACGCCACCGCCAGGCGCAGGCCGCCGCCAAGGCCGCAGCCGCCGCGGCGAACGAACGGGCGAAGGAGTCGGCCGCGGCGTGAAACTTCGCTCAAAATGGCATAACTGAGCATCCTGAGCGGGCCAACGGCTCACCCTCGGATGCGGCGAATCGTCAGTCGAAGGATGCGTCTGCGCTTGCAGCCGCTCCTTCGACTCCGTACTGCGGTGCTGCCCTGAAAATGGGACGCGGATGAACGCGGATAGTTTCATTTTCATCCCTGCTTGTGTCGCCTGCGACATGGACGCTGCCCTGAGAATAGAACGCAGATGACGCAGAGGCTTCTTTCTTCAGGCGAGGCGGAGGACGAAATTTGCGGCGTCTGCGCGTTCTTCCCACCCTTGTTTGGCATAGAACCGGCGCTGATAGGAGGCGCGGTCGCGCATGTTGAGCAGCATCAGGCGGGCACAGCCCCGGCGCTGCGCCTCCGCCTTGATTGCTTCGAGAAGCCGGCTGCCGATGCCCCGGCCGCTGCAGGCGTCCCGGATAAACAACTCCGATACGTAGCCTTCCGGCCCGGCCAGGATCAGATAGGGCAGCCAGTGCACCGCGCCGTAGCCGACGATTTCACCGTCCGGCGCCTGCGCCACCAGCACCAGGTGGCTGTCATCGGCCGCGCACAGAGCGAGATGCCGGGAGACCCGCTCCTGCGTTAGCGCCAGCGGCTCGGCCTGGAGGCGGGCAAATAACCCCGGTGACCTCAGCAAGTCCGCGATGGCCGGGCCATCGGCGGCAACTGCCTTGCGAATCTGGACATCCATATCGTTTTCCTCGCTTGCCAATCCGGCTTCAAATCTGCAGCACATCCGCCAGAGCGTCCAGCCCGAGCTGCGCCAGGCGGGCGCGGGAGGGCCGGCCCGCGGCGTCCAGGTCGCGCAGCGCGTAAAACTCGCTCAGCATCAGCGCCATGTCGGGCACGGAGCCGGCGGTGGGGCCATCCGCCAAAGGCTGCAGCAGCCGCGGCGGCAGCCGGTCATCGGCCGCGGTGGCGCCCAGCAGGAGGTTGATGCCATGTTTGAGCTGCCACAGCCGCTCGCCGGCCTGTGCGATCTCCGCCACCGTGTAGGGGAAGCCGCTGATCGCGACCAACGCCTCGGCGACCTCGGTCACGGTGAAGTTGAGGTTGTTCAACATGCAGAAGCTCGCCGCGTTCTGAATGCACGCGTAATCCTGCCCCACGGCCGAGAGGTGCGCTTTGCCCTCGCTCGACTGCTCGGGCAGCCCCTCCTCCACACCCAACTCCGGGTAGAGCACGCCGCCCATCATCAAGTAGACGTTGGCCGCGTTGTGGCAGGCTCCGCGCGGCGCGGTTGCGTAGCCGATCC
>CAZYGI010000077.1:6661-16070 GCA_964647255.1 uncultured Anaerolineales bacterium
CCCCAGGCCGTGATACGCGCGCGGGCTGTGCATGGCAAGCTCCACCCCTTTGACCGTGACCTCGAATTCCGCCGCGGCCGGGCCGAGCCGGGCCGCGACAGCCGCCGATCCCTCGGCCAGCAGATCGCCGAGGCCGCGGCGGTGGGCGATGGCGTCCACCATGTCGAGGATCCCCGCCGGATCGCTCCAGGCCAGGTCGCTCACCAGCAGCCCGCGTTCCGCCGCCTCGATGGCGAACGCGATGGTCGCGCCGCACGAGATCGTGTCCAGGCCGTAGCGGTTGCAGCGGTCGTTGGCGGCCGCGATGGCCTTCAAGTCCGAAGCCAGCGCCATCGAACCGAATGCCGCCACCGTCTCATACTCGGGGCCGGGACCCTGTGCCACCCGATATGGCTCGTCCGGCACGGCGACCTCGCGCTTGCACGCGACAGAGCACGAATGGCAGGTGCCCGTGCCGGTCAGGATCGTCTCCGCCATCGCGGCGCCGTCGAGCGCCTGGAGGGCCTCGTCGTCCCATTCGCCTGCGGCCCAGTTGCGGAACGGCACGTCGCCCATCAGCGAGCCCACGTACATCGCGCCGTCGGTGCCGTAGGTCTGGAAGGTTTGCGCCATGAGGCTGTCCTTTTGTTTTGCCAGGACAGCGGTGCGCAGCGGCGTGAGCGCGGTCGGCGTGGCGACGGCGGGCTTGCCCCGGCCCAGCGCCACGATCGCTTTCAGACGTTTGCTGCCCATCACTGCGCCCATGCCCGTGCGGCCGGCCACGTGGCCCTTGTCATGGACGATTGCGGCATAGCGCACCAGGTTCTCGCCGGCTGGGCCGATGCTCAGTGTGCGGGCCTGCGCGCCGTGGCGCGCGGTCAGCGCGTCGTGGGTCGCGTAGGTGTCGCCGCCCCAGAGCTCGGTTGCATCGCGCAGCTCGGCCCCGCCGTTTTCGAGCAGCAGATAGACCGGCGCGGCCGCCGCGCCGGTGATGATCAGCCCGTCGTACCCGGCCGCTTTCAGGGCGGGCGCGAAGAAGCCGCCGCAGCTCGCCTCGCCCCAGAAGTTGCTCTGAGGCGACCGGCCGCAGACGGCGAAGCGGCTGGTCCCCGGCAGCGCGTGGCCCGCCGTCGGCCCGGTCATCACGATCAGCGGCGCGGCCGGATCGAAGGGACCGGGGTACGGCCCCGCAGCCAGGCGGTCCAGGTAGAGCCGGGCCGCCAGCCCGCTGCCGCCGATGTAGCTGCGCGCCAACTCCGGGTCCAGCGCGATTTCATGCGTCGTGCCGGCGCTCAGGTCAACTTCGAGCAATTTTCCAGTGTAGCCGTACATGCAAGCACCTCTGCGCGTTGACTCGACGTGAGGGTTGCCGACCTTCGAACGTTGGCAACCCTCCGTTGCCCTACACGTTGATCAAACTTTCCAACCCCTTCTCGCGCAAGATCTCCGGGTATTTCTTGTACGCCGGGGTGATCACGGGCAGCAGTTTCATGATAGACGGGATCGGGCCTTTGGCTTTCATCGTGCCGCGGGTGAGGGCCGCCACCAGGTTCACCTTGCCAAGCCAGAACTGGTGCGCGGTGTCGGCCGACATCGTCATGTCCACCGTCGGCGTGCGGTCGCACGGGCCGCAGGTGAGGGTGATCGGATCCTGGCTGCCGTCCAGGGTGATTTCGCTGTCGGGGTCGCTGTACTTGAAGCGAATGACCAGGCCGGACTTACGGAACGCGGCGGCCACCGTCTCATTGGTCCGCAGATATTCCAGGACGCTGCCGATGCAATCGTAGAGTTGTTCGGCATCTCGGAAGACTGGCATGTAATTCTCCTTGTCTATTTGTGAGTATTAATACGCAAGTTCGTACAGGGCGAGGACGTCCTCCTCGCCGGCCGGGTTCGGATTCGTCATCATCATGGCGTCGCCCTGCGAATCAGCGGCCAACTGCGCCAGGCCTTCACGGGGCACGCCCACCTCGGAGAGCCGGGCCGGCAGGCCGCAGTCGCGCGCCAGGCTGCGCACGGCCGCGATGCCCGCCAGGGCTGCGGCTTCGTCGTCCAGGCCGCGCGTCTCGATGCCGAGCGCGGCCGCCACCTCCGCCAGCCGCGGCGCGCAGGCCGGCAGGTTGTACTCCATGCCGTAGGGCAGCAGGATGCTGTTGGCGACGCCGTGCGGGACGCCGTAACGGCCGCCGCACGGGTGTGCCATGGCGTGCACGATGCCCAGAAGCGCGTTGCTGAACGCGATCCCCGCCATGTTGCTCGCCAGCAGCATCGCGCCGCGCGCCTCCAGGTCGTCGCCGTGGCGCACGGCCTGGCGCAGGTTCGCCACGATCAGCTTGATGGCGCCGATGGCCAGCGCGTCGCTGAGCGGTTGAGTGCCGGTGGAGACATACGTCTCGATGGCGTGCGTCAGCGCATCCATCCCCGTCGCCGCGGTGAGGCCAGGCGGCAGGGAGAGGGTCAGCTCCGGGTCCAGGATCGCGACGTCCGGCATCATGAAGGGACTGTTGAACTCCAACTTGAGCCCCTGCGCCTCGTCCCGGATCACCGCCGCGATGGTCACTTCGCTGCCGGTGCCGGCCGTGGTGGGGATGGCGATGAACGGCCCCAGCGGACGGGTGAGGAGGCCGGCGCCCTCGTAATCCAGTAGGCTGCCGCCCTCGGTCAGCAGTACATTCATCCCTTTGGCGGTGTCGAGCACGCTGCCGCCGCCCAAGGCGATCAGCAGGTCACAGCCGGCCGCGCGGGCCTGCGCCGCGCCCTGCTCCACGGTTTTTACTTCCGAGTTGGGCGGCACATCGTCGAAGATGCCGACCAGAGCCGCGCCGGAGCCGGCGAGACCGTCCGCAACGCGCTGCGCCAGGCCGACCCGGCGTAGCACTTTGTCGGTGACGATAAAGGCGCGCGTGCCGCCGAGCTTGTTCGCCTCGAAGCCAACCTCACGCACGCTGCCTGGGCCGTAGAGGATGCGCGGCCGGACCTGGAACTCAAAAAGTTGGGGAAGCACTATGGATGTTCTCCTTCCGTCTGGATGATCGTGGAATGGGGATTCGATCCCCTGGCCCACTCAGGTTGTTAAGCCGCCGCGGCTGGCGCTTGCTCGTAATCGGGCAGCACGGTTTCCGCGTTGCGGATCGCCGGGAAAAGGTAGGCTACGACGGGCACCAGCAGGCCAAGCAAGCCGCAAAATACCATCAGCAGGCCCATGCCCGCGCCCGGCCCGGTCCCCACCAGCCAGCCGAAGAGGCCCGCCAGGCCGCCCTGGCCGCGCATGGCCGGTTCCAGCACGAAATCGGCCAGCGTGCCCGCGATGATCGGCGAGATGGGGTTGGTGAACCACGCAATCAGCCGCCGCGCAGAGAAGACGCGGCCCTGCACGTCGGGCGCGACCTTGGCCTGCCAGATCGCCTGGTTCGACGTGTTGACCAGTGGACCGAACAGCGAGGTCAGGAACATCGCCGGTAGCCAGACAGGCAGCCCGTGGCCGATGCCCAGCAGCGCAAACGGCACCAGGCAGAGGATCCAGCCCAGGAGCACGCCGTACACGCGGCGCTTGAAACCGCCCCAGGCGCTCATCGCGATCCCGCCGGTCACCCCGCCGATCGCGCCGGCCGATTCCACCATCCCGAAGATCACACTGTTGCTGCCGGTGCGGGCCAACACCATCGGCGCCAGCACGGTGAAGCCGATGCCCGAAAAAAGATTCCCGAAGAAGAAGATCAACTGCAGGCCCAACAGGCTGGGCCGGCTGAAGATGTAGCGAAAGCCATAGGCCGCCTCGTGCCACAGGCTGCCGCGGCTCGCCTCCCCCTCCGCAGTGCGCGTCGGCGGAGGCACGTAGACGAGCAGCAGCGCCCCGATGGCGAAGAAAAAGGTCAGCACATCAATCGTCAGGATGCCGGTCAGCTTGATGAGCGGCAGCAGCGCGCCGGCCAGCATCGGGGCCAGCACTCCCGGCCCGGCCTCCATCAGCGACATCAGGCCGTTGGCCCGGCCGTACTGCTCTTTCGGCACCATCGTGCTGATCGCCGCGGAGTAAGCCGGCCATTGGAAGGTGTTGCCGATCCCGTTCAGCGCAGCCGCGATATAGAGGTGCCAGAACGCCAGCCGGCCGAGGGCCAGCAGGATGAAGATGCTGCCGGTGGCGATGACCGCGGCCAGGTCGCTGACCATCATCATCAGCTTGCGGTTGTAGCGGTCCACCATCACGCCGGCAATGGGCGACAGCAGCAGGAACGGGGTGATGAAGGCCACCTGCATCAGCCCCATCGCCGTCGCGCTGCCCGTCTGCTGGTACATCCAGATCGTGAGGCCGAACTGGCTCATGCTGCTGGCCAGCACAGAGACGATCTGGCCCAGCCAGACCACGATAAATGCCCGCATGCCGGTGGGCCGGGTGGTGCTAACAGGGGACATCACGCGGGTCAGCTCCTCCAAAAAAGCTCAACGATCGCCTCGCCAAGTGTACAGCGCACACTATGAAACGTCAAACCGGTTTCCGGTGATTGGACTTGACATATCTATTCAAATACATACAATCGGAGCGCAGCACGCTTCAGGTTTTGTCTGCTTGCGTCTGAGGCTGCGAAGCCCGGAACTGTGCTGTGCACGGTGTTTATCCCGAATCTCCATCAGAAGCGAGGGAGCCTCATGCAGATCATGCGTGATTGGCAGCTGACGTTTGACCAGGCGCAGTTCATGCAGGAGTCCGGTCAGGCGTTCGGACGTATTCTCCGCCGGCCCGGCATGGTGGAAACCTTCGATGCGACTTTCCGCGAGATCGCGGAATTGATTGAGCCGGCTGTGGCCTGGGATCGCTTCCCCGTGCGGGAAATGCGCCACGAGACGGTGATCCTCGAGGATGGCCGGCACATCGGCAACGGCCCGGTGACCACGGTGATGGGAGGCGCCGCGCATCTGGTGATCGGGGTATGCACGGTTGGACCGGCTGTCAGCGACCGCGTCCATGAACACAAAGAGAGCGGCGAGGTTGTGCGCAGCCTGCTGTTGGATCAACTGGGCACGCTGGCTGTTGGACAGTTGAGCCAACAGTTCTACGAGTGGCTTAAGACCGATACCACAAGCCAGGGCCAATATATCAGCACCTATCTGTCGCCCGGCGAATCGGAGTGGTCCATTCGGGATCAGGAGACTATTTTCGGCCTGCTGGATGCGGCGGCCATCGGCGTCTCATTGACGGAGACCCTGCTCATGAAACCGATCAAGTCGCTTTCGTTGATGGCTGGCGTCGGGCATCAACCCATGGGCGTGCCCGGCGCCAGCCACTGCGATTATTGCACCATGGGCGACCGCTGTCCGTTCCACGGCAAGCATTTTTAGGTCTGCCTGGTTTATAAATACATCGCCTCCGCGAAATTCCGCATGAACTTGGGCGTGCGCGCCAGCTCCAGGTAGCGCACCCGGTCGGCGAGGGCCTGCGCCCCCTGGCGTTGCGCCTGCGAGATCAGCGCCAGCCGCGCGCCGGTGCCCGCGGCGTTGCCCACCTGCACGACGCGTTCTCGGGGCAGTACGGGCAGCAGCCCGATGGTCATCGCGCTGCCGATGTCAATGTAGGTGCCGAATGCGCCCGCGATGATCACCCGGTCCAGGTCGGCCGGACTGATGCCCGCATCTTGCAGCAGCGCCTCGATGCCGGTGCGGATGGCCCCCTTCGCCAGTTGCAGCTCCCGGATGTCGTGCTGCGTCACGGTGATCGCACGGCCGTTCCCCGACTCTCGTTCGCTCGCCAGCACGAACTCCGCATCGCCGTTGGCCTTCCGGACGCCGGCGCCTTCCAGCCGTCCCTTGCCGTCGAGCAAGCCCGCCAGCCGCAGCTGCGCCACCGCATCCAGGATCCCCGATCCGCACAGCCCCACCGGCGGCTCGTCGTTGATGGTCTTGTATTCGACCTGGTCTTTGACGATGAGCACCCGCTCAATGGCGCCCGGTGCGGCGCGCATCCCGAAGGTGATGTGCGCGCCCTCGAACGCCGGCCCGGACGCACACGACAGGCTGGTCATCCGGCCGCGGTGCGCCAGGCACATTTCGGTGTTGGTGCCGATGTCAATCGCGAGGACCGTGTCGGCCACGTCAGCCACCTCGGTCGCCAGCAGCATCGCCACATGATCCGCGCCCACATAGCCGGCGATGTTGGGCAGCAAATGCACGTACGCGCCGGGCGCGATCCGCAGGCCGATCTCGCGCGCCTTGACATCCACCGCGGCGCGCAGCGCGGGCACGTAAGGGGCCGAAACCAGTTGCGCCACCGGCAGCCGCAGAAGCAGGTGGTGGATGGCGGTGTTGCCCACGACGACGGCGTCCACGATATCGGTCGGTCGGGCGCCTACCTCCGCGCACGCGTCCGCGGCCAGCCCGCTGAGCCCATCGGCCAGCAGGGCCGCCATGCGCGCCGCCTCGTCCGGCCCCTTTCGGGCGACCATCAGCCGGGCAATGATGTCCTCGCCATACGCGATCTGCAGGTTCATGGCCCCGCGCGCGGCCAGCGTGTGGCCGGTGGTCAGATCAACCAGGTACGCGGCGATCTTGGTCGTGCCGATGTCCGCCGCGAGGCCAAGCTGCGGCGCCTCGATCGCGGTGACGTGGATGATTTCGTCTCCGCGCACCGCGACGCGCGCGCACCAGTCCAGCCGGCGTAACTCGGCCGTCGCCAGGCGGGCGACTTCCAGGTCGGGCAGCCGCGCGGCGACGCCGGTCGCCGCGGCTACTGCCTGGCACAGCCGCGCGTCGTCCCCGCGCAGATCCTCCAGCGTGGGCCGGTCGAGCGCAACAAGGCAGCTTGTCACCGTTGGCTCGACCGTGACCGGCACCTCCAGTCCCTCCACCTGGGTGCGCTGGAGCGCAGTGAGCGATTCGGGCGGCACGTGGACGCGGCAGTCGCTCAGCGGTTTGGCCAGACAGGCCAAACGGTAGCCCTGGGCCAGCTCCTCGAGCGTGAGCTCCGCCTCTTCGTTCAGCGTGACGGGCGTCAGTTTCCCGGCTACAAGCTGCACCCGGCAGCGGCCGCATGAGCCGCTGCCGCCGCAGATGCTCGCCAGGTCGACGCCCAGGCTGCGCGCTGCGTCGAGCAGAGTGTCGCCGTCGGGACAAAGGCCGCGGCGGCCGACCGGTTGGAAGTCAATGGTATAAGGCATCCTCACCGCACCTTCGCCAGCCACCCCGCCAGCAATCCCAGTGCTGCCATCACGGCCAGGCTGACGAACGCTGCCGGCCAGCCGACGGACTGGGCCAGTGTACCAAAGATCACTGGGCCCAGCAACATGCCCGCGTTCTGGCCGACCATGATCACCGCCATGGCCGCGCCGCCCTGCCGGGGATCGCCCACGGCCTCCACCGCACCGGCGAAGATATTCGTCGGGATCACGCCCAGCACCAGGCCGGTAAGGATCACCACGGCGATCACCCCGGCCAGGCTGACGAAGCCGGTCAACGGCAGCAAAATGATCGCGGCCGCGAAGCCGGCGAGATACGGTTTCTTGCGCGATCCGATCCGGTCGGAGAGCACACCGCCGGCCGGGGCTGAGAAGATGGTGATCAGGCTGGTGATGCTGGCGATCCAGGCGGCCGGGCCCAGCGCCAGGCCGTGTTGCGCGGACAGGAACGTGGGCAGGTAGGTGTTCATGCCGATCGCCGCTGCGTTGAACGCCGCGAAGGCCGCGGAGAGCAGCCAGAGGTTCCGGTTGCGCAAGACTGAGGCGGGCCTCACCCCCGGCTCCTCTCGCAAGCTGCGGTTGGGGAGAGGGGAGGGCGCCGTTGGCGCCGTTCTGACGAAGGCCAGATACAGCGCTGTGGCGGCCAGCGCATACCCTGCGCCGAGCCACCAGACCGATCGCCAACTGGACCCACCCACCAGGGCGGGCGCGGCAAACAGCATCGCCACAGTGCCGACCGGCACCCAGGCCGACCAGACCCCCATCGCCGTGCCGCGCTTCTCAGTGGGAAACCATTGGCCGATGATTGCGGGCGCCAGCACAGCCATGAAGCTCGTGCCGACCCCTTCGATCACGCGGCTGAGCAGCAGCCCGGTCATGCTCTGGCTGAGTGCACCGAGCACTGCGCCCAGCAGGATAGAGCCGCCGGCCAGGAGCCCAGTGGCCCGGAAGCCGGCCCGCTGGAAGATCAGCCCGGCCGGCAGCGCCAGGATCAAGCCAGTGATGGCGTAGACCGACATCAGCAGGCCCGCACCGCTGACGGAGATGCCCAGCGCGTCCAGCAGTACGGGCATGATAGGCGGCACCTTGAACTGGTTGAGCGGCGCCGCGATGGAGAAGAGCAGCAGCACGGCCAGGATCAGCCAGGCGGTGCGCGCGGCAGTTTTGGATTGGGCAGCGGCGCGAGTGGCGTCTGTCTGCATCGAGTCTCCTGGACTTGAAATGAAGGGACCTTTAGGGTCTGCAAGACCCTAAAGGTCCGGCCGAATGCAATGCGCCTGATCTACGGCCTACCCGCGGCAGGCGTCGAGCATGGCGCGCATGTTTTCGGCCTTGCAGTGATCCACCACCGCGCCCGGCGACAGGACGAAGCCGCCGTCACCGGCGACGTCTGCGATCAGCTTCTTGCAGTACGCGGTGACATCCGCGGCGGCGCCGGTGGACAAGAGCGACGCGGGCACGTTGCCGCCGAAGCAGGCCCAGCCGCCCCAGAGCCGCTTGACCTCATTCATGTCGGTCTTGTCGAAGATCCACAGCGTGGAGCCGGCCGGGATGTCGGGATCCTGCCCTCGTTGACCAGCCCGACGATGACCGCCTTGAGCTGCGGCCAGTAGAAGGTCTTGAAATCCTTATCGGACATGAAGCCATCCGCGCCCTTGTGCAGCGGCATGAACACAAACGGATTCTTCGAGCCCGCGACCCCGCGCACGCCGGACGCAATGGCCAGCGGCACCAGCCGTTCCATTGCGGCCAGCACCTTCTTGGGCTGGCGGAACTTGTCCAGCATGATGGCGCGGGTCCCGCGCAGGGTGTCGCCCAGCGTGTCGAACGGCGCCTTGCATGCGCCGCCGATGAATGCCGGCAGGCCGTGCTTGGCGATCGAGGCGCCGTCGGTCGCGCCGACGAAGCCGGCCCATTTGAGTGCCTCGCGGCCGGCCTCCAGCATGGTCTCCCAGGCCTTGGCCGCGGGCGGCAGGCCTGCGCCGATCATGTAGCCGCCGGTGAAGGGCAGCTCAACGACGTCGGTCATCGGCCCCAGTGTTGACCAGCCGGAGAGCGAGTTGAACACGCGTGGCAGGTAGTAGCGCATGAAGAAGTCGGTCGGGTCGTTGATCAAGATGTCGTACTCGTCGGCCTTCATGAACTCGCCTTCGAGCGCCTGATATGAGGCCTTCGGATCCACGCCGCGGCCCGGCCACTGGTAGAGCTTGTAATCCAGGATGTCGAACAGGGGGCCCGAGCCGGCCATGCCGCAACTGACCACG
>CAZYGI010000078.1:0-16046 GCA_964647255.1 uncultured Anaerolineales bacterium
TGGCCTCGCGCAACGCCTGCACCGTCTCCTGCTCTTTGACCCGCCGCATCTGCATCCGGAGCACCGCGGCGATGGTTTGCAGGTTGTTCTTAACGCGGTGGTGCACTTCCTGGACCATGGTCGCCTTGGTCGCCAGTTCCTGGCGCTTCCGGCGTTCGTCGGTCGCGTCGTGCACCAGGATCAAGACACCGCCCACCTCGCCCGGGCGGATACCCCGGCGCAGCCGCCGCTCGATCTGTCCGCGCAACGTCGGCGGTGGCCAGATCGGCAGCGCTTTTCGGATGTAAATGTGGCCGGTCGTCTCGTCCTCACGCTCCAACGGCAGTCGTTGCAACGCCGCAGTGACGGTCATCTCATCTTCGCACGTGTGCAGATACGCGAGCCGCTTGCCGCGCAAATCTTCGCGATAATCCAGGCGGCGATAGAGGTTGCTGGCGATACCGCTCACGTAGGTGATCCGGCGCTGCGAGTCCGCCAGCAGGATCCCGTCCGATTCACCGAAGGGGCTAAGCCGGGTGGTTGCGGTCAGCTCGCCCCGCGCGCACATCCCCTTCAGCCATTCGACGGCCCGCTGAAATGACTTGGGACGCTGCCGGTGCCGCTCGATCTGAATGATGCTGGTCTCGAAGCTCAGCAAGCCGATGATGCGCTGGGTGTCGTCGAAGATAGGCCGGACGTCCTGCAACACAGCGACGCCGCCCGGCACATCCCGCTGTGCGCGCACCGCTCGCCGGTGACGCCAGGCCTCAAAAATGACCGGTGCATCTGCCGACCTTAAGAAGTGACCGGTTAAGTCCTCGGTGTACAGGGGCGAAATGGAGTGCGGGCACGCCTGCGCCATAACTTCGACACGATCTGATGTCGCAGGGCAAACTAACAGCAAATCAGAGCGGCTCAGATCGGCCGTGATCGGCATGCCTTTGGCGATATCCACCAGCAGCCCAGTTAAAGACGTGGCAGCATTGTCACTCATAAGTTTTTTCCGCATGGACGCGCTGCGGCTTCTTTGTCGCGCCGATCCTAATATAAACGAGGGGTGGGAACGATTCCCACCCCTCCGGCGGTGCTGGTCGGGGCGAGAGGATTTGAACCTCCGACCACTTGAACCCCATTCAAGTGCGCTACCTGGCTGCGCTACGCCCCGAAAGCAAACCGGAGTATAAATCAAATCCGCCGATTCTGGCAAATCAGAGGCCCGCAGCTCAAGTCCGGCCCCCGGTTTGCCCGATCGTTTGTACGCCACACCGACGCATGGTACACTTCCGCCGTGAATTACCGCTCCTGTCTGCGTGAACAGGCGCCAGGAGCTGTTTCAGGAGGAGCAATGACTGCCCCCATCTCACTGCGACACGAACTCGTCGGAGCATTTGGCGATCCCATTGATGAGAATCCCACCGGTTTGATGATGGAGCCGGCCTTTGCGGCGGCTGGCCTGCACTGGCGTTACCAATTGCTGCACGTGCGGGCCGATGATCTGGCCGCGGCTGTGGTTGGGGTGCGGGCGCTCGGCTTTCAGGGCTTCAACCTGACGATCCCGCACAAGGTGGCCGTGCTGCGGCACCTGGACGCGGTCGCCCCGGACGCGCGCTTGATCGGCGCAGTGAACACAGTGCGTCGCGAGGGCGATCGGTGGATCGGCGAGAACACGGACGGGAAGGGGTTCCTCCGGGCGCTGCGCGAGGCCGGCGTTGATCCGGCCGGCAAACGGGTGGTGTTCCTGGGCGCAGGCGGCGCCGCGCGGGCGATGACTACCGAGCTTGCCCTGGCGGGCGCGCGCCGGATCACCGTGGTCAACCGTTCGCCGGAGCCCGGCGCGGCGCTCGCGCACCGGCTGAACGAGAATACACCAGCCCAAACCGATTTTGTGCCGTGGGAGGGCAGCTATGCCGTGCCGCCGGAGACCGACGTCCTGGTGAACGCCACCTCGATCGGCCTCTTCCCGGATGTGGCGGCGCGGCCGGCCGTGGCGCTGGACACGATCCGGCCGGGCCTGCTGGTCTGCGACGTCATCCCTAACCCGCCGCAGACTGCATTCTTGCAGGCAGCCGCGGCGCGCGGCGCGACGACCCTCGACGGGCTGGGCATGTTGGTTTACCAGGGCGCGATCGCGTTCAAGCTGTGGACCGGCGTGGAACCGGATGTGGCGGTGATGCGGCGGGCGCTGGAAGCTGTGTTCGGCGCGTGAGAGGCGGAGGGCGGGGCGCCAGCCTGCCCTCCGCGTTCTGTTCGGATTACTCCAGCCGGCTGCCGATGAAGCCTCGCGCCCCTGACAGGAACGCGGCGATCGGTGTGGCGCGCTTGCCGGCCAACTGCACTTCTTCCAGCCAGAGGATGCCGCCTCCCGTGACCACCCCCGCACCTCCCGCCTTCCCTGCCACGATCGTCCCTGCCCCTTGATCCCTGTCCCCGTCCCCCGCCGCCTGGTCCGCCTGCGCCCGCAGCACCTTCAGCAGTTGCCCATTCCAGTGGGTGAACGCTGACGGCCACGGTTGGTAGGCGCGCACGCGCCGCGCGATCAGCTCAGCCGGCTCCGTCCAGCGGATCAGGCCTTCTTCTTTTTGGATGCGCGGGGTGAGACTGCCTCCGTCCGCCGGCTGCGGGCGCGGGACGATGGCACCCGCCAGCCAGCGCGGCAGCGTTTGGATCAGCAGATCGGCGCCCAGGGCCGCCAGCCGGACGGTCAACGAACCGGTGGTGTCGGCCGGCGTCATCGGCAGCGCCGCCTGGGCGAGCACCGGGCCGGTGTCCACGCCCGCGTCCATCAGCATGATGCTGACGCCGGCCTCCGCATCGCCGGCCAGGATCGCCGCCGCGATGGGCGCCGCGCCGCGGTGGCGCGGCAGCAGCGAACCGTGAACGTTGAGGCAGCCGAAACGCGGCAGGTCGAGCACCGCCTGGGGCAGGATCAGCCCGTACGCGGCCACGACGATGACATCCGGCGCCAGGTGGGCCAGCGCCTCGTAGGCCTCCGCCCGGCGCAACGTCGCCGGCTGTTGGATCGTCAGGCCGTGGGCCAGGGCCAGTTGCTTCACCGGCGAGGTCTCCAGGCGCTGGCCGCGGCCGGCTGGCCGGTCCGCGCGGGTCAGCACGCCGGCCACTTCGTAGCCCTGCTTCAGGAGCGCCGCCAGGGACGGCGCCGCAAACTCAGGCGTTCCCATAAAGACGAGACGGGTCATCGGAAGTCCTCAATTCAGTGGGTAAGCCGGTGGAACCGCTTTCCGGTCCATTTTAGCACACCCACTTGCGGTCGGGCCAAAACGTGTGCTTAATTAATCCGCTATTCGTTCTCATGGTGCTTGACATCCTACGCGATTGTCCCGTATAATCGCTGCGCACGGCTTGACGTGGGCCGCGCCGTCTGCTCAAGATCTGTCTCAAAGGAGCTGCACATGTCGGACGAGATCATCCCTGAAGAGCAGCCACTCGCCGAGCTGCCGCCTGTCTCCGAACCACCGGCTGTGACGCCGGAACCGGCCGAACCGATCATCTCTTTGCCCTTGCCTCCTGCTGTTGAGCCGCCGCCTGCGTCTTTGCCCTTGTCGTCCGTTGCGACGCGTGCGGATGAGATTTCCAGCGATGACAAGCTGTGGGCGCTGCTTGCCTACGTGTTGTCCCCCGTGCTCCCCATCATCATCATGTTGATGGAGGAAAAGAAGAACCGGCCGTTCCTGAAGCTGCACAACATGCAGGCCCTGGTGGCTGGCATCGCAATCATTGTGGTCACCCTTGTGTTAGGGTTGATTCCGGTGATCGGCTGCATCTCGCCGCTCGTCGCCCTGGCCGGTTGGGTGGCGTTGATCTACTGGGGCGTGCAAGCCTACAACGGTAAATCCGTCACGATTCCTGTCGTCACCGACTTCGTGAAGGGGCGCGGCTGGGCATAAGCAACCTGAGCTGGGTTCCATTGAGTGCAAAGGTTGCTTCAGTTCGGTGCAGTTGCAACGCGTGCACCATACGCCACACAGCGCATGGTACACGCGTTGCATTTTTTTCTCATCTGATTACAATATGTTGCATCGTTGAGTTGCGGATTCGATGCAGTTTCGCTTGAGGTTCCATGCCGCCAACATCTAAGCGCTGGGATATCGCGCCCATCGTGCCGCGGCGCCAGCTTGACCGTCTCTCTCACCTTCACCCTCTGGTTGCACAAATCCTGTTTAATCGGGGTGTCACCGATCCGGAGGAAGCCGACAGCTTCCTGCGGCAAGACAGCGTGCGCTTCGGTGATCCTTTTCGCATGAAGGGTGTGCCGGAGGCGGTGGTGCGCATCCGCGCGGCGCTGCGCAGCGGTGAGCCTATCGTTGTCTACGGCGATTTCGACGCGGATGGCGTCACCTCGACCGCGTTGCTGGTGCAGGCGTTGTCCGCTCTGGGTGGGCAGGTAAGCCCCTACATCCCCCATCGGGTGGATGAGGGGTATGGGCTGCACAACGACGCATTGGACCGGATCGCGGCCGGCGGCGCTCGGCTGGTGATCACGGTGGATTGCGGCATCCGTTCCCCGGTTGAAATCGCCCACGGACAGGCGTTGGGCCTCGACATGATCGTCACCGATCACCATTCGATCCAGCAGGATGACGCGGGCCGGGACCTCCTGCCGCCCGCGCTGGCGGTGATCAATCCCAAGCAGCAGGGAGAACGGTATCCGTTCCGCGACTTTGCTGGCGTCGGGCTGGCGTTCAAGCTGGCCCAGGCGCTCCTGTTGGCCGAGCGGCGGGAGCCGCTCCTGCCGCAGCCGCCGTTGCTGGAGGACCGCGATCTGCTTGACCTGGCGGCGCTGGGCACCGTGGCCGACCTGGCGCCGCTGCTCGGCGAGAACCGGAGCCTGGTCCGCCGCGGCCTGGCCGAGCTTAATCAACCCCGGCGCCCCGGCATCCAGGCGATGCTGGAAGACGCCAAGCTGGCGCCCGGCAAGGTGGACGCAACGGCCATCGGGTTCGTCTTGGGCCCGCGCATCAACGCGGCTGGCCGGCTGGCGCACGCCAGCCAGGCTTACGATCTGCTCACCGCGCGCGACAGCCTCACTGCGCGGCCGTTGGCCGAAAACCTCAGCACGCTGAACCGAACGCGCCAGAACCTGACGGCTGAGAGAACCGCGCTGGCCCAGGTCCAGATCGCCGCGCAGGCCCCGGAGCGCCTTCTCTATCTGATTGCGCATCCCGATTTCGAGTCCGGGATCGTGGGACTGGTGGCCGGCCGGCTGACCGAGGATCTCTACCGCCCGGCGTTGGTGGCGAAGGTCGGCGACACCGACACGCACGGCTCAGCGCGCAGCATCCCGGAGTTCAACATCACGGCTGCGCTTGACGAGTGTCGCGATCTACTGGTGCGTCATGGCGGGCATGCGGCCGCGGCCGGCTTTGCCGTGAAGAACGAGAACCTCGAGACTCTGCGCCGCCGCCTGGAAGCCATCGCCGAGCGGGAATTGGCGGGCCTGGCGTTGACCCCTTCGCTGCCGGTTGATGCTGAGACGTCCCTGGCCGATCTGGACTTCGCGCTGGTCGGCAAGCTGGCTGAGCTTGAGCCGTGTGGCTACGCTAACCCGCAGCCGACGTTTGCGAGCCGCGGGCTGGAGGTCATTTCTGCGCGCTTGGTCGGCGCCGAGGGCAAGCACCTCAAGCTGACGGTGCGTGAGCCGCGTTCGCGCGTCGCCGTGGATGCCATCGCGTTTCGCCTGGGCGAGTGGTACGGCAACTTGCCGGCGCGGGTGGATCTGGCCTACGCGCTGGAGATCAACGAGTATAACGGCCGGAAGTCGTTGCAGTTGAACGTGAAGGATATCCGCGCGGCATGACGCGGAGAGCGGGGAGCGGGGAGCGGGGAGCGGGGAGCGGGGAGCGGGGAGCGGGGAGCGGAGAGCGGAGAGCGGGGAGCGGGGAGCGAGGAGCGGAGAGCGAGGAGCGGAGAGCGAGGAGCGGAGGCGCTCTGGACAAGATAAGAGGCGGGACGATGAAACGAATTGCAGTCTTGACCAGTGGTGGGGATGCGCCGGGGATGAACGCGGCCATCCGGGCCGTCGTGCGCGCTGGGGTTGACCGAGGCATGGAAGTCTTCGGTGTGCGACATGGTTACGCGGGCCTGATCGCCGACAACATGATTCCGATGGGGGCGCGCGACGTTGGCGGCATCATCGGCCGCGGGGGCACGATCCTGGGCAGCGCGCGTTCGCCGGAGTTCCGCACCGAGGCGGGCCGGCAGCAGGCGCTGGAGAACCTCAACGCCCGCGGGATCGAAGGGCTGGTGGTGATCGGCGGCAACGGTTCACAGGCGGGTGCAGCCGCACTGGTGCAGATGGGCTTCGCCGTGGTCGGTGTGGCCTCAACCATTGATAACGACCTGGTCGGGTCCGACATCACCATCGGCGTTGACACGGCGCTGGAGGTGGCGCTGGAGGCGGTGGATCGGCTGAAGGTGACGGCCTCGTCCCACGGCCGTGCGTTCCTCGTTGAGGTGATGGGCCGCGGGTGCGGGTATCTGGCATTGATGGCCGGCTTGGCGGGCGGGGCTGAGGCCATTGTCATCCCTGAGGTTGAGACCGATCCCGAAGCGCTCGCCGCTATCATCCGCGAATCGTACGAACACGGCAAACCGCACGCGGTCATCGTGCTGGCGGAAGGCGCCAAACTCAACGCGGCCGCGCTGTTGAGCTATTTCGAGCAGCACCAGGAACGGTTGGGTTTCGAGATTCGGGCCACCATCCTTGGCCACGTCCAACGCGGGGGCGATCCGACCGCAGCGGACCGCGTCCTGGCGACGCAGCTCGGCGCGGCTGCGGTCGAGCAGTTGGCGGCCGGGCGCTCCGGTGTGCTGATCGGGACGATCGGCGGCAAGATTGTCGCGACACCCTACGCCGAAGTGTTGAGCGGGAGCAAGCCGCTTGATCTGGGCCTGCTCGAGCTGGCGCAAGTACTGAACCGATAATCCGTGGCGTGTCCGTACAGGTGAGGCGGCTACGTCATCTTGATTTTGATCCGGCAGGGGGCAAAAATGCAAGAGCAGACACCGTGGCGCGGGCGCAGGGGGTTGCCTTTGCGGATCGGCGCGATCTGTGCGGCCATTGGAATCATCTTGGCGATTGTCGGCATCGTGCGCGGGACGGTGCCGGCAAACCCGCTCTCCATCTTCATGGCGCTGTTGATCTCCGGCGTCAGTTGGGGTGTGGTCAGTTGGGCTGTTGCGACGGCGGTCATGGATGTGGAGAACGACGTTGCCGAGGATATCAAGCATGAGTGAGGCTTCCATTCGGCTGCAAGACCTCCGGGCGTTCATTTTTGACCTGGACGGCACGCTGTATCGCGGCAACACCGCGGTGGCCGGCGCGGTCGAATTTGTGACGCGCCTGAACGCGGCCGGTGTGCCGCTGGTCTATCTGACCAACAACGCCACCACCCCGCCGTTGGGCGTGGCAGAGCGCCTGGCGGGGATGGGGTTCCCGGTCACCCTGGATCAAATCCTGACCTCGGCGCAAGCCACCGCCGCCTGGGTGGCGGCCGAGATGCCGGGCGCGCGCGCCTACGTGGTCGGTGAGGTGGGTTTGTGGGAGGCCCTGGACGTGGCGGGCGTTGCGCGCACTGCGGATTGGCGCCAGGCGGATGTTGTGGTGGCCGGCATGGATCGCGAGGTGACGTATGCCAAGCTGCGCGATGCGGCGCTGGCGATCCGGCGCGGCGCCCGGTTCATCGCCACCAATACCGATCGCACCCTGCCGACCGAGATGGGGCTCATCCCCGGTGCGGGATCGCTGATCGGGCTGCTGGAGATCGCCACCGATGTGAAGCCGCGGGTGATCGGCAAGCCTTCGGCGGACATCATGCGGCTGGGGTTGCAACGCCTCGGCATGCCGGCCGGCCTGACCGCGGCGGTCGGGGACCGGACAGAGACGGATATCCTGGGCGCGCAGGCGGCCGGTATGCCTGCGATTGCCGTGCTCACCGGCGCCAGCACGGCCGAGATGTTCGCAGCCATGCAACCGCCGCCGGACTGGGTGTTTGAGGATATGGCGGCGCTGGGGCGGGCGTATTTCGGTAGAGCGTAGAGCGGAGAGGCGATGCCCTCTGAAGGCAAGCATGCCGTGGTCTGATCGCGCCACGCCTCCCGCGCCACGCTCCACGCTCTACGCTACCCTCTCACCACCGCTGATGCACGTGCGGTTTGATCAACGTGTCATAGACTTCTTGCGCCGCGGCCAGCACCTGGGGTGAGAGCGCGGGCAGATCGGCCGCGGCGAGGTTGTCCTCGGCCTGGCTGGGACGTTTTGCACCGGGGATGGCGCACGTCACCGCATCGAACATCAAGATCCAGCGCAGGGCGAGCTGGCTGAGCGTGGCGCCGGCCGGGACCAGCCTGCGCAGCTCTTCGACGGCCTGCAACCCCACCTCGTACGGCACCCCCGCAAAGGTCTCGCCGACGTCGAACGCCTCGCCGTGCCGGTTGAACGCACGGTGATCATCTGCGGCAAACTGGCTATCGGGCTTCAGCTTGCCCGTGAGCATGCCGCTCGCCAGCGGCACGCGCGTCAGGATGCCGACCCGTCGCTCCTGGGCCAGCGCGAAGAAGCGTTCGGCCGGCCGGCGGCGGAACATGTTGAAGATGATCTGCACCGATTGCACACCGGGAAACTCGGTTGCCTTGACGGCCTCTTCGACTTTCTCGACACTGACGCCATAGTGGCGCAGCTTGCCGGCGGCCACGAAGTCGTCCAGGATGCCGAACACTTCGGGCCGATAATAGACTTCCTGGGGCGGGCAGTGGAGCTGGAGCAGGTCAATGGTGTCAGTGCCCAGGTTCTTCAGGCTTCGATCCACCCAGGCGGTGAGGTTCTCGCGGGTGTAGCCCTCGACGACCTGTTTCGGCAGGCGGCGGCCGGCTTTGGTCGCCACGTAGATGCGCTGACCGGGCCGCGCCTTCACCACCTGCGCTACCAGCCGTTCGCTGCGGCCATCGCCGTAAACGTCGGCGGTGTCAATGAAGTTGACGCCCAGATCAATGGCGCGGTGCAAAGCCGCCACCGATTCGTCGTCGTCCACGTCGCCCCAGGCCCCGCCGATGGCCCAGGCGCCAAAGCTGATCTCCGACACCTTCCAGCCGGTGCGGCCAAGTTCGCGATAATGCATGATATTCCCTCCTTGTGATCAGGTGGGGCGTGGAGCGTGGGGCGTGGGGCGTGGAGCGTGGGGCGTGGAGCGTGGGGCGTGGAGCGTGGGGCGAACACGCGCTCTACGCTCTCCGTTTTACGCTCTCCGTTTTACGCTCCCCGCTCCTCGCTCTCCGCTCTCATCCCCATTCCTCTGCGGCGACGCGCGCCGCGTAGCGAGCATTGGTCTCGCGCAGCGCGGCTTCGGCCTCGACCCCCCGGACGTGGGCCCACGCCACCAGCTCGAACAGTGCCTCACCCAGGATTTCGGCGGTCAGGGGGGCGTCCGGCGGCAATGCGGCGAGCCCGGTCCACGGGGCTGTGCGCGCAGCGGCCTCGCGCAGCCGCGACATGCGGTCGAGATAGGCCTCGGCCTGTGCGAGCGCTGGGAGGCTCTTTGGGATGCTGGCCAGCGGCGAACGTTTCCCTGCCGATTCGCCGTTGGCCGCCCGCTCGGCGCGCTTGATGGCCTCCCAATTCGCCAGCACTTCGTCCGTGTCGTTCACTGAGACGTCGCCGAACACGTGCGGGTGGCGGCGGATCAGCTTATTCACAATGTGGGCGATCACGTCCGGCGGCCGGAAGCGCCCTTCCTCGGCCGCGATCTGCGCCAGGAGCGCGACCTGCAGGAGCACGTCGCCCAGCTCCTCCGCCACCTTCGCCGCCTCGCCGCCGTCGAGCGCATCCAACAGCTCATAGCTTTCTTCGAGCAGCGAAGCGCGCAGCTTGGGCCACGTCAACGCGCGGTCCCACGGGCAGCCGTCCGGCGCGCGCAGATGCGCGACGATGTCCTGCAGCGCCGTGTAGTCGCTTGGCTGCCGAAGGGGCGAGATCCACAGCGCGGCATCCGGCGTGAGGCCGGCCTGGCCCGCCAGCGCGTCCAGCGGCAGCTCCCGCCGGCCCGCCGCGTCAAGCAGCGCGACGGGGTGCCCGGGCGGGTAGACGAGCAGCAGCGTCACCGCGATCCGCTGCGCCAGGCCGCCATCCGCCAGCCCCAACACCAGCGCCGGCCCGGCCGGGTCGAAGTGCGGGTAGCGCTGCCCGGCCAATGCCTCGGCAGAGATCAACTGCAGGCTGTCGAGCGGCGCATCGCCCAGCACCGCCGCGACGTGTGTCAGATCAGCATAGTTGAATGGCAAGATTGGCTCCCTATCCTTCGACTACGCCGGGCCCCAACCCCGGCTCCGCTCAGGATGCTCTGCTACGCCGGATGGCGCTTTGCACTCTCCGCTCCCCGCTCCACGCCCTCCGCGCCCCGCCTCACGCCTCCACCGCGTTCGCCGCGATCACCCGGCTGTACCACGCCGCGCTGGCCTTCGGGATGCGTCGCTGCGTGGGGTAGTCCGTGTAGACCAGGCCGAAGCGCTTGCTGTAGCCATGGCTCCACTCGAAGTTATCCATCACCGACCAGACGAAATATCCCCTCAGCGGCACACCTTCGGCCAGAGCTCGTGCCGCCTGGAGGAAATGGTCGCGGAGGTACGCGATGCGTTTGGGATCGTCCACCCGCCCGTCTGGCCCGAGCGCGTCGGGGTAGGCCGCGCCGTTCTCGGTGAGGTAGTAAGCTGGGAATGGATAGTCGGCCTTGAGCCGGGTCAGCAAGGTGTACAGCCCTTCGGCGCACACCTCCCAGCCCATCTCGGTCTTCTCAGCGTTCGGGAACAGCTCGCGCGGCGCGTTCTCGCGCTCGGGCACCGCCTGGCTGCGGATGATGGTGCGGAAGTAGTAGTTGACCCCCACGAAATCAACGGGCGCGGCGATGGCCGCCAGGTCGCCGGGGCGGACAAAATCCATCGGCCGGCCGTAGTGCGCCACAATATCACGCGGGTAGCCGCGGCCGGCCACCGGGTCGAGGAACCACCGGTTGAATGTCCCGTCGGCCTGCCATGCGGCCGCCAGGTCGGCGTCGCTGTCGGACGCCGGGTATTGTGGGCTGAGGTTGAAGGTCACGCCCGCCTGGCAGCCGGGGCTGTTGCGCCGGATGACCGGGATGGCCCAGCCGTGGCTCAGCAGCAGGTGATGCGCCGCCGCCAACGCCTGGTCCAGGTCCTGCTGGCCCGGCGCGTGGATCCCCCATTGGTAGCCCATGATCGCCGACACCCACGGTTCGTTGAGCGTGATCCAGTGTTTGAGCCGGTCGCCCAGGGCCCGCGTGACGACGTCGGCGTACTCGGTGAACGCCTCCGCGGTCGCCCGCGCCGGCCAGCCGCCCTGATCCTCCAGGCGCTGCGGCAGATCCCAGTGGTACAGGGTGGCGTATGGCGTGATGCCGGCGGCCAGCAGCTCATCGGTCAATCGGCGGTAGAAGTCGAGCCCGGCCTGGTTGACCCGGCCCTCAGGCAAGATGCGCGGCCACGCGACCGAGAAGCGGTAGGCTTGCAGACCGAGGTCCCGCATCAGCGCAACGTCCTCGCGCCAGCGGTGATAGTGATCGCAGGCCACGTCGCCCGTGTCGCCGTTCGCTACCTTGCCCGGCGTGTGCGAGAAGCGATCCCAGATGCTCTCGCCCTTGCCGTCCTCCCGCCAGGCGCCTTCGATCTGATAGGACGCTGTGGCCGCGCCCCAGATGAAATCCGATGGGAAATAAAAAACGGTCATGGCAACTGGCTCCTTGTGTTTGCGTCCGGCGTTCAGTGACAGAACGCAGATCAACGGTATCGGCCTGAGCTTCCAGTCACAGCCAGACCGGCCGAATGGGGATTGTACACCTTTCCGGGCCGTGAACCCAATTCATCACCAAGAGTTGTCGGGCCCGGGGCGTCATGGTAAACTCGGAATATCAAGATTGGAGTTTGTCACGATATGACGACACCCTCTTCCCCTGCCGCGATGGCGCGGCGGGGGTCGCATCTGCCCCCCACCTTTCGCGCGCTGCGCCACCGCAATTACCGGCTTTGGTTCATCGGTCAGGGGCTTTCCCTGATCGGCACCTGGATGCAGAATATGGCGCAGCAGGTGCTGGTCTACCGGCTGACCGGCTCGGCCGCGGCACTGGGCATCATCAGCGCGATCGGGTTGATCCCGCTGCTGCCGCTGGCGCTCTGGAGCGGCTCCATCGCCGACCGCGCGCCGAAACGCACCGTCATCCTGATCGCCCAGATCGTCATGATGGTCCAGGCGTTCCTGCTGGCGGTGCTCGCCTGGACCGGTGCGGTCCAGGTGTGGCACGTCTACGCGCTGGCGTTCGTGCTGGCCGCGGCGCAGGCGGTGGACCTGCCCGCCCGGCAGGCGTTCACCGTCGAGATGGTGGAGGGCAAGGAGGATCTGACCAACGCCATCGGATTGAATTCGGCAATGTTCAACGGCGCCCGGGCGATCGGGCCGGCGCTGGCCGGCACGCTGGTGGCGGTCATGGGCGAGGGGCCGGCCTTCATGGTGAACGGCTTGAGCTTTGTGGCGGTGATCATCAGCCTGCTGATGATGCGGGACCTGCCGGCGCCGAGCGGCCGCCGCGGGGTCAGTCTGGGCGGCCACCTGGCAGAGGGGATGCGTTTCGTTGTCGGGCAGCGCGCCATCCTGGTGATCACCAGCATGGTGGCGGTCAGCGCGTTTCTCTCCATGCCGTACAGCACGTTGATGCCGGTCTTTGCCAGCAAGGTGCTCGGCAGCAGCGCGCAGCCGGTCGTGCATCTCCTGTGCGACGGCAGCCATCCGGTGATGCGCTGCCGGGCGCCCGCGGCGCTGCCGCTCGGCCTGCTGCTGACCACCATGGGCGTTGGCGCGCTGATCGGCGCGCTGGCCGTGGCGTCGCTGCCCGAGCACGCCCGCCGCGGGCGGTGGCTGACCGCGGGCAACCTGGCATTTCCGCTGTTCCTGCTCGGTTTCTCGGCCTCGCGCTCGTTCGTGGCCTCGCTGCTCCTCCTGTTCGGGGTGGGCGTCAGCTTCGTGGCGCAGAACTCACTGGCGAACACGCTGCTCCAGCTCATCACGCCTAACGAGGTGCGCGGCCGGGTGATGAGCCTCTACACGCTCACGTTTCAGTCGTTCATGCGGCTGGGCGGCCTGCAGGCGGGGCTGGTGGCCGATTCCATCGGCGCGTCGCTGGCCGTCGGCCTCGGCGCGACCGTTTCGCTGGGGTACGGGCTGTTTGTGGCGGTGCGGTATCCCGGTGTGCGCGAGATGCGGTGAGGGGCCGTCAGCGGGCGGTTCTTAACGCAAAGGCGCAATTTGATGCAGCGCCTTTGCGTCTTTCTTGCTGCCCCCAAACCTCCGATTGTCATTCTGAGCGAGTTAACGGCTCAACTCCCGTGACGGTAAGGCGTCAGCGAAGAATCTGTCCCATGCACGACGAGATTCTTCGCTGAGGCTTCGCCGCGGTGTGGGATGAGTCGTTAACCCGCTCAGAATGACAAAGCTTACCCCAACACGACCTCAACCCGGTGCACATCCCCGTCCTCGAAGCTCGGCACGACATCGCCGGCGATCGCCGCGCCATCCACCGCCACCGACGCGACCCCAGCGCAGACGTGTCCCGGGTTGCGCACGGTGATGTCGTAGCGCGCCCCGCGGAACGTGCGGCGGACGCGGAAGCCGTCCCACGCGGCCGGGATGCAGGGCGCGATCCTGAGGCCGGTGTAGGTCGGCTGGATGCCGAGGATGTGCCGGGTGGCCGCCTGGTAGGCCCACGACGCCGTGCCCGACAGCCAGCTATTACGCGCCAGGCCGAACTGCGGATGCTCATCGCCCAGGATGTTCTGCGGGTAGACGTAAGGCTCG
This sequence comes from uncultured Anaerolineales bacterium, assembly GCA_964647255.1. GTDB lineage: Bacteria > Chloroflexota > Anaerolineae > CG2-30-64-16 > CG2-30-64-16 > CAWJEL01. Next base: position 13,850 of record CAZYGI010000078.1, read on the forward strand.
CACTCGTATTCGTCCAGCCGGTCGTTCTTCCCCGCCGGGTTGATCTGGCGGTAGTACTCGTATGCCCGATCCCCGCGGCCGATGAGCGTCTCGGCGATGATGGCCCAGGGGTTGGCGTGCAGGAAGATGCCGCCGTTCTCCTTGGCGCCGGGCGGATAGGTGGTGATGCCGCCTTTCGCCGGGTCGAAGCCGTCGAAGCCGGGCGCGCTGAGCTTGATGCCGTTGCGCGTGTTGAGCCAGCGATGGAGGGAGTCCAGCGCCGTGACCGCCCGGTCGGGCGGGGCGAAGCCGGAGATCACCGGCCACGACTGGCCGTTGGCGTAGATCTTGCCCTGCGCGTTGGTGCGCGAACCGAGCGGCACGCCGTCGTGGTCGAAGTAGCGCACGTACCACTCCCCGTCCCAGGCCAGCGCGTTGACCCGCTCGGCCATCGCCCGGTAGTCCGCCTCGCAGCGCGCGGCCAATGCTTCGTCGCCGAGATGGCGCATCAGCGCAGTCATCTCGGCCAGCGCGGCGCCGTAGAGGTTCGCGACAAAGAGCGATTCCGCGCCGGCCGGGAGGTTGACTGTGTCGTTCCAGTCGGCGAAGCCCAGCCGCGGGAGGCCGTGCTGCCCCAGGTCGTGCGCCGTGAACGCGAGGGCCCGGCGCAGGTGGTCGAGCACCGTGCCCGATTCGATCGGCTGCTCGTCCCGGTCCTTCTCGTAGTACGGGATGACCTCGTCCAGGAAGGCCAGATCGCCGGTCTCTTTCAGGTAGGCTGCCGCGGCCAGGATGCTCCAGAGGTGGTCGTCGCCGTAGTAGTGCGGCCGGTCCTCCCGTTCGCGGGCGTCGCCTTCGGTGGCGGCCATGGTGAGCGGGTTGAGCTGGTGCATGGCGGAGCCGTTCCGGCGTTGGACGTGCAGCAGTTTGGCGATCAGCGCCTTGCTCTGGGCCAGCTCCTGGCCGACCACGGCCATTACGTCCTGCGAGCTGTCTCGGAAGCCGATCCCCCGCGCGCCGAAGCCGAGCTGGTAGAGCGACAGGTAGCGCGACCAGTTGCGCGTGATGTGACACTGACGGGGGAGGTGGATGTTGAGCATCGAGTTCAGCGCCGGGTCGGGCGTCTCGACGGTGATCACGTCCAGGTAGCGATCCCAGGTGCGGCCGAGCTCGGCCAGGGCGGCGTCGGCCGCGGCGGGGTCGCGATAGCGCTCGATGTCGGGCTGCGCGGCCGCCAGACTGGGCGCCTGGCCGAGCTGCGTGATGAGCCGCCGCGTCTCGCCGGGCCGGAGCGCGCCCAGGTGCACCATCAGGGCAGCGATGTTGTCCCCGCGCTGCGCTTCGGTGTTGCTCAGCTCCGGCGCCTGCAAGGCCAACGGCGCGGCCCACGTGCCGTACTCGTGGTCGCCGAGAAAGCGCGCCCGGTCCGATTCAAACGAAGCGACCGGCAGGCTGGCGGTGAAGGTGTTGATCTTCAGGTCGCGGAACATGAACGGGTATTGGATCAGCGTCTTGTGCCCGTCAGGCTCGGCGACGATCCGGCTTTGCATGGTCTGCGGCACCCAGTCGGCGTTGGTGAGCTGTTTGAGCGCGTCGGGGTGGGTGTACTCGACCACGGGGACGGCGTCTATCTCGGCCGGCGCCGCCCGCAGGTTTGTCACGCGGATGTCGCGCAGCTCCTGGCTGCCGCCGGATGGGACGAAGATCGTGACCTCCGTGCGAATGCCGTAGAACTCCGAGACGATGCGGCTGTAACCCAGGCCCACGCGACACTCGTAGCGGTCGTATGGGTCCAGCGTCGGCACGAAGAACGGGGAGAAGATGCGGAGGCCGGCCGGTTCTCGGACGCGCAGATAGAGGGTCGTCCCCTTGAAATCGGATGCTGGCATCTGCGGGATGTATTTGGTGATGCGGTTGAGCGCCGGATCGTCCTTGCACAGCAGCGCGCCGCCGGTCTGGTCCACGAAGCCGCCGAACGCCAGCGTGCCGATGTAGTTGATCCATTTGACCGGCGTCTTCGGGGTTGTGATGACATATTCCCGCGCCGCGTCATCGAAGTAGCCGTATTGCATGGGGACTCCGCGCCTGCGGTTGAAACCGTAGGCTGGCAAGACAAACCCGTTGAAACGGGTTACCCATCAACCTCGATGGGGCAGTGCGTTTATGAACATTGACAATTTAACCGAGTAACAGTCCGGTGTAGCGCAGGAGCTCGGTC
>CAZYGI010000079.1:0-15896 GCA_964647255.1 uncultured Anaerolineales bacterium
CGCCTCAACGCCGCGGCCGTCATCGTGGCCCACAACCACCCCAGCGGCGACCCCGCCCCCTCGCCCGAGGACGTCCACGTCACCCGCCAGATCGTCGAGGCCGGCAAGCTGCTCAGCATAGACGTGCTCGATCATCTCGTTATCTGCCAGGCGCGGTGGGTCAGCCTGAAGGAACGGGGACTTGGGTTCTAAATTGGAATGCGAATCACAGACGAGCATGGTACAATATCGAGTCAGAAAGCTTCACTGGGGGAAAGGATTCGCCAATGCGCGTCTTTCGCAACAGCATGATCATCCTGGTTGCCCTGCTGATCCTCGCGTGGACCGTATGGCCGATCGTCTCGGTGGCGGTCGCCGGCAGCATTGCTGCCGCCCACGGCTGCCAGGTTGACGAAGGTTCGATCCATCCGTGCATCGTCAATGGCCGGGACATCGGCGAGCAGCTTTACACGATGGGCGTGATGGGCTGGTTCATGTTGGTCACGGTGCCGACCGGGGGAGTCGCCCTGCTGGTCTTCGGCGCGATCCTGCTGATCGTTTGGCTTTCGCGGCGCAAGCGGCGGCAGGGAGGGATCGGCGATCCCGTCAAAACTACGGCCTGACGAGGACCGCCGATGCACAGGTTTCTGTTATTCTGATGCGAGGCTGCTTCCCGGCTGCGCATCCAACAGTTCTTCGATCGCCTTGAAATCCGCGGGGCTCAGGGCAGCCTGGCCCTTACCGCCGCCCCGCAGCCACTTCTTCACGTTCTTCGCATCCAACACAGGGACCGTCGGCTCCGCCACCTCGAGCTTGACGCGCGGATCAATGAAGACAACCACCGGCATCACCTCGGCGGCCGCGCCCGGCAGCTTGGATTTAAGCCAGGTGCGAAGTTTGTCTGCCTGCGCCTGTGCCTCAATCGTGGGATTGCCGAGGCCTTCCGAGCCGAAAAACGTCAGAATCTTGCTCAAGGACGCCTTGCTGCGCCAGTTCGCACCGCGCACGGCGATCTCGCCGGTCTGATCGCGCGTCGTGAAGTTGTAGAGGCCCTGGGGCGTCAACAGCACGTACGGCACCGGCAGCGTCCAGGTATACAGATGATACCGGTCATCGAACCCTTTCAACTCCTGCGCCAGGATCTCATCCGGCCGCGGGGATCGCCCCCACCGGCGCAGGTTGTAGGTGCCGACTTGCGCCAGCGCAAACCCGGCGATCAAGGCCACCAGGGACACCCAGACTGCACTTTGGTTTCGCTGAAACGCGAAGAACATGCCGGACATCAGCACTGCGATGCCGGCCAGGCTGGTGTACGTGCCCAGGCGGTTGCGCCGGCGAATCAATTGGGGATTGGTTGTGACGCGCATGAAATCAATAACCTTTCAGTGAGAGATTTTTCCCAAAGCCACGCGAGTTACTCTCGCAGTTTTCCGAATATCAGACACGCATTCTGTCCGCCCAGCCCAAACGAATTGGACAGGGCGACATTGACGGTGCGGTGGCGACAGACGTTCGGCACATAGTCCAGGTCGCACGCCGGATCGGGCGTTTCCAGGTTGATGGTCGGGTGGATGGTGTCGGTGTGCACCGCCATGATCGTCGCCAGCGCCTCGATGGCACCCGCCGCGCCGAACGCGTGCCCGATCATGCTCTTGGTGCTGTTGACGCACAGCCGGTAGGCGTGCTCACCGAAGACCCGCTTGATCGCGGCCGTCTCCGCGGCGTCGTTCGCTTGTGTGGCGCTGCCGTGCGCGTTGATGTAATCCACCGCCTCCGGGGCCAGGCCCGCATCGGCCAACGCCCAGCGCATCGCCCGCACCGGCCCCATACCGGTGGCATCCGGTTGCGCGGCATGAAACGCGTCGGCCGAGGCCGAGGCGCCGAGGACCTCGGCATAGATGCGCGCCCCGCGGCGCTGCGCGCGCTCCAGCTCCTCCAGCACAAGGACCGCCGCGCCCTCCCCGATCACAAATCCGTCGCGCTCCGCGTCGAAGGGCCGACTCGCCTGCGCCGGCGCATCGTTCCGGGTGGAGAGCACCTTCATCGCCGAGAAGCCGATGTAGAAAAGGAAGTTGATCTGCGCCTCGGCGCCGCCGGTCAGCATCACATCGGTCACGCCGCGGCGGATCAACTCAGCCGCTTCGCCGATGGCCTGGGTGCCCGCGGCGCACGCGGTGGAGATCGTCGAGAGCGGACCAACGCAGCCGTACGCCAGCCCGACATGAAACGCGGGCATGTTCGTCAGCATCTCGATCCCGACATAGGGCAGCATCCGGATTGTGCCATCCGCGTAGAACTTGCGGACCGGGTCCAGGATCAGCTCAAGGCCGCCGACGGCCGAACCCATGATCACACCGGCCCGCTCCGGGTCCTGCTGCGCCCACTCGATCCCGGAGTCGGCCACCGCCTCGTGGCCCGCGGCCAGCGCGAGCTGAGAGCAGCGCGCCATGCGCCGCGCCTCTTTGGCCGGGATGCACGCGGCCGGGTCAAACCCCTTGACTTCGGCCGCGATGCGGGTGGGAAACGCGGCGGCATCAAATTGAGTCACCGGGCCGACCCCGGAGCGACCGGCGACAAACGAGGCCCAGGTCTCCGCGGCAGTGTTGCCGACGGCCGTCACCGCACCCAGGCCTGTTACGACGACGCGGCGGTGCGGGCGGCTAATTCTTTCTGTCGTCATCCGGCGGCCGGCTTTCCTGCCCCGCGAGCAGCCAAATCGTGTTTGATCTCCGCCACCAGGTTCTGCTGAACGCTCTTCTCGGCCATGCGGATCATGCTCTGGATCGCTTTGGCATCCGAGCGGCCGTGGCCGATGACGACCACACCGTTCACGCCGAGCAGCGGCGCGCCGCCGATTTCGCGCCAATCCACGCGCTTGCGCAGCATGGAGGCCGAGGGATAGAGCAGCGCCAGGCCGGGCAACATCAGGAGCGCACCGGGGATCATCAGAGCCAGCGCGAGCTTGTTGCGCGCGCCAGCGGTGAACTGCTGTTTGAGCGTCTTGCCCAGGAATGACACCACCCCCTCGGTCAGCTTGACGATCACATTCCCGGTCAACCCATCGGTCACCACCACGTTCGCCGCGCCCTTGCCGATGTCCTTCCCTTCCACATTGCCGACGAAATTCAGGCCGCTAGCCCTGAGCAGCGGCGCCGTCTCGCGCACCAGCATGCTGCCTTTGTCGTCCTCTTCGCCGTTGGAGACGATGCCCACTTTGGGCTGCGCGAGGCCGAACATCACGCGGGCGTAGGTCTGCCCCATGATCGCAAACTGCACCAGGTATTCCGGCTTGCAGTCCGCGTTCGCGCCGATATCAATGATGAGGCACGGCTCCGGCGCAGCGGGATAGATGCTGCTCAGCGCGGGCCGCTCGACGCCCGAAATCCGCCCGAGGCCGAACAGCCCAGCGGCCATCACCGCCCCGGAGTTGCCCGCAGAGGCGAACGCATCCGCCTTTCCTTCCTTGACCAGCCGCATGCCCACCATCAACGAAGAATCCCGCTTGGTCTTCACCGCCATGGTGTGTTCCGCCATCTCCACCACCTCGGACGCATGCACGACCTCGATGGGCAGGCCGGAAACGGCCCCCAGCTTTGCCAGCTCGGCGCGCACGCGTTCCGCGATGCCGACCAGGATGATTTGCGTCCCGCGTTCCCGCGCCTCAGCGACCGCGCCCGCCACCACCACTTCCGGGGCATGATCGCCGCCCATCGCATCTACCACGATCTTCATCTTCTTTTACTCCTCGGGCGTGTACCCGCCGCATGATGCCGGCCGGTCAGAAACCGCGGCCATTTTACGATAGGATGGAACGGTTGACAAACGAGGGCCAACCCCTGTTTGACAACAAACACGAATCGGTTATAATCGCCCTTGTAATGCCCCCGTGGTGGAATTGGTATACACGGCAGGTTGAGGGCCTGTGCCCATACAGGGCGTGCCCGTTCAAATCGGGCCGGGGGCATGTCGCAAACCCATCCGTTTCCTCTGTCCCGGTATCAGATCTCCTCTCGCTCCCGCATGCCGCTTTGTCCCGGTCAGTCCCGACGCCGATCATCGTGATCCAATCCTCAGCGCAGCCGCGCCCTGCTCTGCTTTGTCGAATTCAATCCCGGCGCGCTATAATAGCTGTTGGGTTCGCCCCTCCCCGCCCCGCACAAACCGCGCGGCGGGGAACCTGTCTTATGAGCCGGGAGCAAGGGTCAGAGCTATGTCCTTCAAGGAGCAACTTCTTCGGAAGATCGAAACCCACACGGCCGCCGTAGCCGTTGTCGGCCTGGGCTACGTGGGCCTGCCGTTAGCCGTGGCTTTTGCGGAGCGGGGCTTCCCCGTAGTCGGCGTTGATGTGGATCAGCGGAAGGTGGACGCGCTGAACCACGGCGCCTCGTACGTGCTCGATATTCCTTCGGAACGGCTGGCGGCCTTGCCCGTCGGCCGGTTCCGCGCCACGACGGACTACGCGGCGCTCGCCGCGTGCGACGCGGTCATCATTTGCGTGCCGACGCCCTTGAACAAAACGCGTGACCCTGACGTGCGCTTCGTCATCTCCGCCGGTGAATCCATCGCACAGCACATCCATCCGGGGATGTTGATCTCGCTCGAATCCACGACGTACCCGGGCACGACCGAGGAACTGCTGCTGCCGCTGCTGACGGACGGGCGGCGGACCCCGGACGACGCCCGCTGGAGGGGAAGATCTCTCGGCGTCGGGGAGGATTTCTTCCTGGCCTTCTCGCCGGAGCGGATTGATCCCGGCAACCTGCAGTGGCGGTTAGAAAACACCCCGAAGGTAGTGGGCGGCGTGACGCCGGCCTGCCGCGAGGTGGCCGCGGCGCTGTATGGGACGATCATCGAGCGGATCGTCCCCGTCTCATCGAGCCAGGCCGCTGAGATGGTGAAGCTGCTGGAGAACACCTTCCGCGCGGTGAACATCGCGCTGGTGAACGAAATCGCCATCATGTGCGAAAAGCTCGGCATAGACGCCTGGGAAGTGATCGAGGCGGCCGACACGAAACCCTACGGATTCATGAAGTTCACCCCCGGACCCGGCGTCGGGGGCCACTGCATCCCGCTCGACCCGTTCTACCTCTCCTGGAAGATGAAGACGCTGAACTACAATGCCCGCTTCATCCAGTTGGCCGGCGAGATCAACAGTGACATGCCGCGCTATTGGGTGGAAAAGGCCGTTGACGCGCTGAACGACGCCGGCAAAGCGATGCGGGGCAGCCGGGTGCTGGTGCTGGGCGTCGCGTACAAGCGCGACATTGACGATCTGCGCGAGTCGCCGGCCCTGGACGTGATCGAGCTGCTCCGGGCGAAAGGTGCGGACGTGCGCTATCATGATCCGTTTGTGCCGGAGGTTTTCCACAACGGTCACACCCTCACCAGCGAGCCGGACCTCGACACGGCCCTCGCCGCCGCCGACTGCGTCCTGATCGTCACGGATCATTCGACCTATGACTGGGCAGCGGTTTTCCGCAAGGCGCGGCTGGTGGTAGACACGCGCCATGTGCGGGGGAGCTGAGGAGCCAATGCGCATCCTTGTCCCTGGCTGCGCCGGATTCATCGGCGCACGCGTCAGCGAGCTGCTGCTCGAGGCCGGGCACACCGTCGTCGGCGTGGACAACCTCAACGACGCGTACGACATCCGCTTGAAGCAGTGGCGGTTGGCGCGGCTGGCGGTCCGACCTGACTTCACGTTCCACCGGTTGGACATCGCCGACCGCGCCCAAATCAACGCTGCGCCGTTCGGAGACGCACCCTTCGGGGCCGTGATCAACCTGGCCGCGCGTGCGGGGGTGCGCTACTCCGTCGAGAATCCCTGGGTCTATTTCGAGGCCAACGCCACCGGCACACTGAACCTGCTGGAATTCTGCCGGGGCCGGGGCGTCCCAAAGTTCGTGCTGGCGTCGAGCTCGAGCCTGTACGGCGACGGCACCGCGCTGCCCTACCGGGAGGATGCCGCGACCGACCGGCCGCTCTCGCCCTACGCGGCGTCCAAGAAGGCAGCCGAGGCAGTCTGCTACGCCTACCATCACCTTCACGGGCTGGATGTGACGGTGTTCCGTTATTTCACCGTCTACGGCGCCGCGGGACGGCCCGACATGGTCCCGTTCCGGCTGGTGCAGTGGATCAGCGAGGGCCGGCCGGTGACGGTGTTCGGCGATGGCTCGCAGTCGCGCGACTTCACCTACGTAGACGACATCGCCCGCGGCACGATCGCCGGGCTGCGGCCGCTGGGTTACGAGGTCATCAACCTGGGCTCCGATGCACCGGTCAAGCTGGCAGATCTTATCGCCCTGGTGGAAGCGGAAGTCGGCCGCAAGGCCGTGCTGGTGTACCGGCCGCGCCATCCCGCCGATGTGACCGCCACCTGGGCGGACATCGGCAAGGCGGCGCGGCTGCTGGCATGGCGCCCCCGGGTGACGCTGCCCGACGGTGTGGCGGCGCTGGCCGACTGGTATCGCCGCGAGCGCGCCTGGGCCAAGGATGTGAATACCGCATGACGACCTATATTCGTCCTTATCTGGCGCAACTGGAAGCGGAAGCCATCTACGTGATGCGCGAGGTCGCCGCGCAGTTCGAGCGCCCCGTGCTGCTCTTCTCCGGCGGCAAGGACTCAATCCTGCTGGTGCACCTGGCGCGGCGGGCATTCCACCCCGGCCGCATCCCATTCCCGCTGCTGCACATTGACACCGGCCACAACTTCCAGGAGACGCTGGCGTTCCGGGACCGGCTGGTGGCGCAGATGGAAGCCAAGCTCCTGGTGCGCTACGTCCAGGACTCGATTGACCAGGGCCGGGTGGTCGAGGAAACCGGACCGACCGCCAGCCGCAACGTCCTCCAGACGGTCACGCTGCTGGATGCCATCGCCGAGCTCAAGGCCGACGCGGCCATCGGCGGCGCGCGGCGCGACGAGGAGAAGGCGCGCGCCAAGGAACGGTTCTTCTCACACCGCGACCGGTTCGGCCAGTGGGATCCCAAGAACCAGCGGCCCGAGCTGTGGAACCTCTACAACGGCCGCAAGCAGTTGGGCGAGCATTTCCGCGTCTTCCCGCTGAGCAATTGGACCGAGATGGACATCTGGCATTACATCCAGGAGAAGCGGATCGAGATGCCATCGCTCTATTTCGCGCACCGCCGCCTGGTGTTTGCGCGGGACGGCATGTTGCTGGCCGCCTCACCCTTCGTGCCCCTGCTGCCGGGTGAGCAAGCGGCCGAGCGGTTGATCCGTTTTCGCACCATCGGCGACATGACGTGCACCGGCGCGGTGGAGTCAGCAGCGGCCACGGTGGAAGATGTCATCGCAGAACTGGCCGCGTCACGCGTCACCGAGCGCGGCACGCGCGCGGATGACCGCCGCGCCGAAACGGCAATGGAAGACCGGAAACGACAGGGGTATTTCTGATGTCAGGCGACCTCCTTCGATTCACCACCGCCGGCAGCGTGGACGATGGCAAGAGCACGCTGATCGGCCGGCTGCTGCTCGACAGCAAAGCGATCCTCGAAGACACGATGGCCGCCATCGAGCGTGCCAGCCGGCAGCGCGGCGATCCCTACCTCGACCTGGCGCTGATCACCGATGGCCTCCGCGCCGAGCGCGAACAGGCGATCACCATTGACGTCGCCTACCGCTTCTTCCAGACCCCGCGGCGCAAGTTCATCATCGCCGACACGCCCGGCCATGTGCAGTACACCCGCAACATGGTGACGGGCGCATCCACTGCGGAGCTGGCGATCATCCTGATTGATGCGCGCCGGGGCGTGCTCACCCAATCCAAGCGCCACGGCTTCCTGGCCTCCCTGCTGCAAATCCCGCATGTGCTCGTCGCGGTCAACAAGATGGATCTGGTGGACTACGACGAGGGCGTCTTCCAGGCCATCGTCGAGGAATATCGCGCCTTCGCCAGCAAGCTCTCGGTCCAGGATATCATGTACACCCCGATCTCGGCGCTGCTGGGCGATAACGTCGTCAACCGCAGCGAGCGGATGCCGTGGTACGACGGCCCCTCGCTGCTGCACCATCTGGAGCACGTCAACGTCGGCGTCGGCCGCAATCTGGTGGACTTCCGCTTCCCGGTGCAGATGGCGCTCCGGCCGCACCAGGACTTTCGCGGCTTTGCCGGGCAGATTGCCTCCGGCACGCTGGCGCCGGGGGAAGAGGTGGTGGCGCTGCCCTCAGGCAAGACGAGCCGCGTCCGCAAGATCACGACGTTCGAAGGCGACCTCACCGAAGCCTCCGCGGGCGACTCGGTGGTGGTCGTCCTTGAAGACGAGCTGGACATCAGCCGCGGAGACATGATCGTGCGCCGGCACAACCTGCCGCAGGTCGCCAGCCAGTTCGAGTGCACCCTCTGCTGGATGAACGAGGAGCCGCTCAACCCGGACGGCACCTACATCCTCCAGCACACCACGCGGCAGGTGCGCGCCCAGATCGCCGGTCTCAACTACCGCATTGACGTGGACACGCTGCACCGCGAGCCGGCGCAGACGCTGCAGCTCAACGAGATCGGCCGCGTCAAGCTGACCACCAGCCAGCCGCTCTTCTTCGACCCATACCCGATCAACCGCGCCACGGGCGGCTTCATCCTGATTGACCCTTACACCAACAACACCGTGGCCGCGGGCATGATCCGCCGCCAGGCGCAGGAGTTGGAGGACATCGTCGCGCGCCAGCCGGAGCGCCAACGTTCGACCAACGTGACGTGGGAGAGCACCGCGATCATGCGCGGGCAGCGCGAGGAGCGCAACGGACACCGGGCCGCGGTGCTGTGGTTCACCGGCCTCTCGGGGTCGGGCAAGACGACGGTGGCGCGGCTGCTGGAGCGCCGGCTCTTCGCCCTCGGCAGCCAGACGTTCTACCTGGATGGCGACAACGTGCGCCACGGGCTCAACGGCGACCTGGGCTTCTCCGCGGCCGACCGGCAGGAGAACATCCGCCGGGTAGGCGAGGTGGCGAAGCTGGCTTTCGACCACGGCGCCATCGTCATCTGCACCTTCATCTCGCCCTTCGAGCGCGACCGCACATTTGCCCGGTCGCTGCTGCCCGAAGGACGCTTTATCGAGATCTACACCAAGTGCGACATCGAGCTCTGCAAGCGCCGCGACCCGAAAGGGCTGTACGCGCGGGCGCTGCGCGGCGAGATCGCCGAGTTCACCGGGATCACTTCGCCCTACGAGGCGCCGGCGGACGCCGAGCTGACCATCGAAACTGACCTGGTCAGCGCCGAAGACGCGGTGGAGCAAATCGTTTCTGAGCTAGTGCGACGAGGAATTATAGAACGCAGATGACGCTGATGGACCTGATTCTCCTGATTTTTTCTTGTTCTTCTATCCGCGTTGATCTGCGTTCATCCTGGAAATCTGCGTTCTGACGGCTTGGAGGTGGTATGATGGAGGAGTTGCACGAGCCTGGGGCCGTGTATGACGCAGCCAATTACAAGCATACGGAGCTGACCAAGCGGATCATTGGGATTTTTTACGAGGTCTATAACACGTTGGGGCATGGGTTTCTGGAGAAGGTTTACGAGAACGCTATGGCGTTGAGGTTGCAGAAAGCGGGACTCAACGTAACGCAGCAGCAGCCGATCCGCGTTTTCTTCGACGGCGAGGTGATCGGCGAGTACTTTGCCGACCTGGTGGTGGATGATTTGATTATCGTCGAGCTGAAGGCCGCGAAAGACCTGGCCGAGGAACACGAAGCACAACTGCTGAACTACCTCAAAGCCAGCGAGTACGAAGTCGGCTTGCTCCTTAACTTCGGCCCGCATCCGAAGCTCTCGCGCAAGGCCTACGACAACGCGAACAAACCGAACCTGAAAAAATAAAGGGGATCAGGTAGATCAGGTTCATCTGCGTTATCTGCGTTCTATGGGGGAATCTATGAAGGGCATTATTCTCGCCGGGGGGGCCGGCACGCGGCTGTATCCGTTGACCATCGGCCTGAGCAAGCAGCTCCTGCCGGTGTACGACAAACCGATGATCTACTACCCGCTCTCCATGCTGATGCTGGCGGGCATCCGGGAGATCCTGGTGATCAGCACGCCCGAGGCGCTGCCAACCTTCCGGGCGCTGCTGCGCGACGGCAGCCAGTGGGGGCTGCGCCTGGCGTACGCCGGGCAAGCCAGCCCGCGCGGCCTGGCCGACGCCTTCATCGTGGGCCGGGAGTTCGTCGGCGGCCAGCCCGCGTGCCTGATCCTGGGCGACAACATCTTTTACGGCGGCGGGCTGCCGGCCAAGCTGCGCGCGGCCGCCCAGGTGCGCGAGGGTGCGCTCGTGTTCGCCTATCCGGTCAAGGACCCGCAGCGCTACGGCGTGGTGGAGTTCGACGAGGCCGGCCGTGCCCTGAGCATCGAAGAGAAACCGCAAAAACCGAAATCGCACTACGCAGTGCCCGGCCTCTACTTCTATGATGAGCAGGTCAGCGATATCGCCGCCAACCTCCAGCCCTCGCCGCGCGGTGAGCTCGAGATCACCGATGTCAACCGCATCTACCTGGAGCGCGGCCAGTTGCGCGTGGAGGTCATGGGCCGCGGGATCGCCTGGCTCGATGCCGGCACCCACGAGTCGCTCCTCCAGGCGGCTAACTTCGTCCAGGCCGTGGAAGACCGGCAGGGGATGATGATCTCGTGCCCAGAGGAAATCGCCTATCGCATGGGCGCCATCGGCCGTGACGAGCTGCGCACGCAGGGCGAGGCGATGAAAAGCAATGAGTACGGCCAGTACCTGCTGCGGCTGCTTGCCGAGGACATGCCGCGGCCGGATAACGGGTAGACCATGACCCACATCGGCGCCACCGCCTTCCTGCGCCAGGCCCACCGCAACAACTGGGAACACTATCTCGCGACCCTGCGGTCGGGCGCGCAACCGGGCTGGGATATCTGCGTGCTGACCGCCAGCGATGAGCGCCAGGCCGAGATGTATCGCTGCCAGTTGAACTGGCGGCGCGAGGCCGGCCTGCTCCCCGCCGGCATGTCCTTCCTGGTGCTCCCCGACCCTCACGGCCGGCGGATCGGCTCGGGCGGTGCGACATTGAATGCGCTGGCCCAGGTGGCCGGGCTGGCGGCCGAGGCCGAAGGCGGCCGGCTGGATTCACTCCAGCGGGTGCTGTTGATCCATTCCGGCGGCGATTCCAAGCGGCTGCCGCACTGCTCAGCGACGGGCAAGCTCTTCGCCCGGGTGCCGCGGGTGCTGCCCGACGGCCGCGCCTCCTCCATCTTCGACGAGTTTCTGATCGGCCTGAGCGGGCTGGCGACCCAGCTGCCGCCCGGCGTCCTCGTCGCATCGGGCGATGTGCTGCTGATCTTCGATCATCTACAGCTCTGCGGAGCCTTTCGCCGGCCGGGCGTGATCGGTGTGGCCGCGGCCGCGCCGGCCGAGATGGGGCTGGATCACGGCGTCTATGTCAGCGGGGACGGCGGCCACCGGGTCACCGCTTATCTGCACAAGCCGGGCGCGGCCGAGCTGGCGCACTGGGGCGGCATCGGCGCCGACGGGACCGTGCAAATTGACACCGGGCTCGTCTGGCTCGATGCCGGCGCCGCCCAAACGCTGGTCGAGCTGGTGCGCGACGAGACCGTCGCCCGCGCGCCCTTGAACCTGTACGGCGATTTGCTGCTGCCCCTGGCCGGCTCCACCACGCTGGAAAGCTACCTGGCGGACGAGAGCGACGGCCCGGCCACGCCCGCGATCCAGGCGGCGCGCCGCGTGCTTTGGCCGCGCCTGCGCGGCGCGGCGTTCACCGTCGAGCGGCTGCAGCCCGCCGTGTTCGTCCACTTCGGCACGTCGCGCGAATACTGGCAGATGACGGCCGGGGACCCCGAGCTGGCCGACCTCTGCGGCTGGACCCCCAGCGCCGCGGCCTGGGATGCGGCGGGCGGCCCGGCGGTGCTGATCAACAGCGCAGTCGAGCACCCCATCCCCGCTGGGGGGCCCGGGGAGAGCCGACCGCTCATCGTGGACAGCGATCTGCGCGGGCCGATTTCCTGGCTGGACCTTCGAGCTGCTGATGACGCCGCGACAGGCGGACATGTCATCCTGAGCGGGTCAACCGCTCAAAGTCAGTTGCGGCCGAACCCTAGCGAAGAATCTCAGCACGGCTGGCAAGACCCTTCGCAGAGACTAAGCTGTCACGGAAGTGATGCCGTTAACCCACTCAGGGTGACAGATCGCGTTGTTTCCTGTCCGGGCGCGGCGATCATCTCCGGCGTGCAGACGAGCGAGGCGCTACAGGTCGGCTCAGCGGTCGTCATAGACCAGTTGCCGGTGGGCGCGGCCGAGTTCACCACGCGCATCTTTGGCCTGAACGACGACCCCAAACGGGCCTGGGATGCCGCCGGGGCCACCTTCATGAACCGGCCCTGGACGGACTGGTTGGCTGCTGCCGGCGTCACGTCCGAAGTGCTGTGGCCGCATGCCGCCGCGGGCAGCCGGAGCCTGTCGCCAGCCTGCGTCTCGCGATGCCGCTGCAAGCTCCCGCCGCCGCCCCGGCGGGCTGGCTGGCCGCCTGGCGCGCTGCGCCCCGGCTCTCCCTGGCCGAGAGCGCTGCGCAAACCGCCGGAGCGCGGCTGCTGGCCGAGCTGGCCGACCTGGAAGACGCGATCGCGGTGCGCCGCTTCTGCGCCGCGGTGGAAAGCGAGCGGCCGGCGCGCGAGGCCAAGGGGCTGCTGGGCAACGCGCCCGCGGCGATCGCCCGGCGCAGCCGGCGCGCGGCCGCCGCCTTTGCGGCCGGCGATCCGATCCTGCAACTGCGCGGCTTCGAGGCGCTCGCCGAGGCCACCGGCGAACAGGCGTGGGAGGATCGGGCATTCAACACCCTGGCCGAGTTGATCGAGCGGGAT
Organism: uncultured Anaerolineales bacterium; assembly: GCA_964647255.1. Taxonomy (GTDB): domain Bacteria; phylum Chloroflexota; class Anaerolineae; order CG2-30-64-16; family CG2-30-64-16; genus CAWJEL01. The sequence continues at coordinate 12,819 of CAZYGI010000079.1, forward strand.
ACGTTGGCGCGGCGATGGGCGACGGACGATCAGTCGCTGGAAACTGACGATGGACCATTGACTATCGGCCATGATCCAGCTTCGTCGTTCGTCCATCGTCGTCCGTCCATCGTCCATCATCGTTCGTCCACGGTCGTTCGCCCGATCCGCGTCTGCGCGGCCGCGCGCATTGACCTGGGCGGCGGCTGGACCGATACGCCGCCCTACAGCATCGAGCGCGGGGGCACGGTGCTCAATGCCGCGCTCACCCTGCGCGGGGCCTATCCCATCGAAGCGGAGGCCGTCTGGCTGCCGGAGCCGCGGCTTGTGCTGGTGAGCCGCGACCTGGACACCGCCTTGGAGCCGGCGCTGGTCGGCGAAGTGCTGGCCTACGCGCGGCCCGGCGACCCGTTCTCGCTGCACAAGGCGGCGCTGGTGTTGCGCGGCATCGTGCCCGCGGAGGCCGATCCGGCCATGCCCCTGGGTGAGCTGCTGGCCGGCCGCGGCGGGCTGCGGCTGAGCACCGGCACGCATATCCCGTTCGGCTCCGGGCTGGGCACCAGCTCCATCCTGGCCGGCGCCGTGCTGGCCGCGCTATTTGAGCTGGGGAGCAGAGGAGCAGGGGAGCCTGGGGGAGCCTCCGCACCGGCACTCCTCCGCACCTCCGCGCAGTTATTCGATGAGGTGCTGTGCCTGGAGCAGATGCTGACCACCGGCGGCGGCTGGCAGGACCAGGTGGGCGGGCTGACGGGCGGCATCAAGCTGGTGAGCACGCCGCCGGGCCTCCCGCAGCGGATCACCGTCATGCCCGTGCCGTTGTCAACTGCTGTGGCCGCTCAGTTGGAGAAGCGGCTGCTTCTGGTGTACACTGGGCAGCGGCGCCTGGCCCGCAACCTGCTGCGAACAGTGATGGGCCGCTGGATGGCGCGTGACCCGGAAATGACCTGGATCCAGGGGGAGATCGCCCGGCTGGCCCTCGCCATGCGCGAGGCCTTGCTGGCGGGCGACCTGGACGGGTTCGGCGGCTTGCTCGCCGAACATTGGGCGCTCAACAAGCGGATGGATCCGGGGTGCACCAATCCCTTTATTGACGAGCTCTTCGAAGTCATGGGGCCGCACATTTATGGCGGCAAGCTGGCTGGCGCGGGCGGCGGTGGATTCGTGACTGCGATCGCCCGCTCGCCCGAGGCGGCGCAGGCGTTGGCGGCCGCGCTGGCGCAGCGTTATCCCGGCACGCCCGTCGAGGTGTGGGAATCTGCCGTGCCCGAGGCCGGGCTGCAGGTCCACCTTGGGTCGTGACGTCCTAACTGACAGGGCCATTTCGTCGCAGCGGCGCGGGTTCGCTCCGGACGGCCCGATGGAATATCCTGAGCATCTGGCGCGAGATCACGACGCCGGCCCGCGGAGCGCGGCTGCACATCGTGCTCGCTGATCGCCTATCGCTACACCCGTCATCATCTTCGGAGGTTTGAACGTGAAAACAGCTCTGGTTTGCGGCGCCGGTGGGTTCATCGCCGGCCACCTGGTCAAGAGGCTCAAGCAGGAAGGTTATTGGGTGCGCGGGGTGGACCGCAAGGTTCATGAGTTCGCGCCTTCGGCAGCCGATGAGTTCAAGGTGTTGGACCTGCGCGATCCGGCCAACTGCCGCGAGGCGTTGGCCCTGAACGGCGGCGCCTTTGACGAGGTCTACCAGCTCGCGGCCGACATGGGCGGCATGGGCTTCATTCATTCCGCGGAATGCGAGATCATGCACAACAGCGTGCTGATCAACGTGCACATGACGCACGCCGCGGCCGAGATGGGCGTGTCGCGCTACTTCTTCTCCTCGTCGGTGTGCGTCTACCCCGACATGCAGCCCGGCGACCCGGAGATGACCGAGGCGCAGGCAGTCCCCGCACATCCCGACAACGAGTACGGCTGGGAGAAGCTTTACTCCGAGCGGATGCTGCAGGCGTACGCCCGGCACTACGGCATGAAAGCCCGGATCGCCCGCTTCCAGAACTGTTACGGTCCCGAGGGCACCTGGACCGGCGGCCGTGAGAAGGCGCCCGCCGCGATCTGTCGCAAGGTGGCCGAAGTCGAGGACGGCGGCACCATCCCGGTGTGGGGCGACGGCACCGCGGTGCGCTCCTACACCTACGTCAGCGACATGGTGGACGGCATCTACCGGCTCATGCACTCGGACCTGGAAGGCCCGGCCAACATCGGCAACCCCGAATACGTCACGGTGAAGGAACTCGTGGACATCGTCACCCAGGTGTCGGGCAAGCGGATCAACGTCGAATGGGTGAAAGGCCCGGTCGGCGTGCAGAGCCGCAACTTCAGCAACGAGCGCATCTACTCCCTCGGCTGGCGCGCCCAGGTCTCGACGCTGGAAGGGATCCGGCGGACGTACCCGTGGATCGAGGCGCAGGTGAAGGCCGCGCGGGCGGGAAAGTAATCACAGCCGAGGTTTCGCGCAAGCGGATCAACGTCAAGCCAGTCCCCAAACTGGCTCGCGCGTTAAACCGCAGTCTGCCACAACGTGCGCGTCTTCTCCCTCGGCTGGCGCGGCCAGGTGCCGGTTAAGTGGGGGAGCCGCTGACATATTGGACGCTCAATAAACACCTGCGTTACGCGCAGGTGGAGAGAAGCACGATCGCGTAACACCGAAAGAAAGAGCCGAAGATTCCTGAACACACCTCTCGCCTGACTCATGAAGCGATCTGGGTCGGTCTGGGTCAGGCTATTGCTGCGATAGGCAGTATCGTGGGCATCCGCTTACTAACTGGCACTCTGGCTCCAGACCGCTATGGTGAATTGGCCCTGGGTATGACTGCTGTGACCTTGTCACAGCAGTTAGTGACGGGGCCAATTGCTGGAGCCGCGTTACGGTTTTTTGCTCCGGCTCTGGAAGCGAAGCAACTGTCGCCGTATCTTGGCAGTTTGCGGCAACTACTTAAGCGGACCACACTCATTTTGATCGCGGCGGCTCTGGCTGTCGGCTCGGGCTTGGTTGTTATCGGTCAATCACGCTGGTTGGGCTTAGTTCTTGGCGCAGTGGTGTTTGCCACCCTCACTGGCTATAGCTCAGCGTTGGATGGTGTACAAAACGCCGCG
>CAZYGI010000080.1:0-4702 GCA_964647255.1 uncultured Anaerolineales bacterium
CACCGGGGCATCGCGGTGCTGGACATCATCAGCCCGTGCGTCACCTTCAACAACCACGACGACTCGACCAAGAGCTACTCGTGGGGCAAGGCGAAGGAAACGCCGCTGAACGAGCTGAATTTCATCCCGCACTACGAAGAGATCACCATCGGCTACTACGAAGGCGAGATGGAAGTGGCGATGCACGACGGCTCGCGCATCCGGCTGAAGAAGCTTGATCCAGACTACGATCCAACCAGCAAACTCAACGCGTTCAAGACCCTTGAAGAAGCGCGGGCCAACCAGGAGTTCATCACGGGGCTGATCTACGTCAGCGAGGCCGAGCGGCCGGATCTCCACGAACTGCTTGCCTACACCGACACGCCGCTGGCCCACCTGGGCGAAGACAAAACCCGCCCCAGCCGCCAGATGCTCGACGATCTGATGGCGAAGCTGTAGGTGCGGCGCGTAGAACGGAGCGCGCGGGGCGTTGAACGCCTGATTTGACCGTTGCTCCGCGACAGGCGGAAACTCATCGTGGACACAAAGACGCCTCGTTGGGGTTTGAACCGACCAACGAGGCGTCTTTTTATTGTTTACACACGATTCAGAGCGTCATTCTGAGTTATCCGTGCCGCGCGGATTGGGAGTCTCAGGACAGAAACAAGGTGTCTTCACAGACCGGGAATCCATCGGACACAGGCGCTCCCCGCTCCACGCCCCACGCTCTACGCTCCCCGCCCCATGCGCCTACTTCACCCAGCCGCGCGTGGCGACGGCGTCGGCGACGCGCTTCACGGAGACCAGATACGCGCCCAAGCGGTTGTGCACACCGTGCGCCTGCGCCATCTCATGGACGGCGCGGAACGCGGTGGTCATCTTCGCCTCCAGCCGAGTCTGCACTTCCTCGATCGGCCAGTAGAAGTTATAGGCGTTCTGCACCTGCTCGAAATAGCTTACGGTGACGCCGCCGGCATTGCACAAGAAGTCGGGGATCGTGTAGATGCCCTTTTTGAAAAGCACCAGGTCGGCCTCGGGGGTCGTCGGGCCATTCGCCAGCTCGGCCACGATCTTGGCCTTAATACGGTCGGCGTTTTCCGCCGTGATGACATTTTCCAGCGCGGCCGGGAAGAGGAGATCCACGGGCAATTCCAGCAGTTCCGCATTCGTGATCTGCTTCATGCCGGCAGCCGTATACCCCTCGATCAGGTGGCGCGGATTCCGATCCACGTGCGCCGCAATCGCCGGGATATCCAAGCCGGCGGGGTCGTAAAACGCGCCGCTGATGTCGCTGACGGCAACGACCTTCATGCCCATCTGGTGCGACAGCTTCGCGGCCCAGCCGCCGACGTTGCCGAAACCCTGAATCGCGACGCTGGCTCCCAGCAGATCGAGGCCGAGTATCTTGGCGGCTTCGCGCACGGTGTAGATGCCGCCGCGCGCCGTTGCATCGCCGCGGCCCAGGGAGCCGAACAGGTGCACCGGTTTGCCGGTGATGACGCCCGGCAGATGGCGGCCGGTGATGACTTCGTATTCATCCAGCATCCAGCTCATGATTTCGGGGGTGGTGTTGACATCGGGCGCGGGCACATCCTTGTCGGGGCCGATGAAGTGAGCCACCTTGCGCATGTAGCCGCGGCTGAGGCGCTCCAGCTCACCAGGTGACATGCCTTTGGGATCGCAGATCACGCCGCCCTTCCCGCCGCCAAGCGGGATATCCACCACGGCGGTTTTCCAGGTCATCCACGCGGAGAGGGCCCGAACTGTGTCAATGGTTTCGTCGGGGTGGAAGCGGATGCCGCCCTTCGCCGGGCCGCGCGCGTCGTTGTACTGCACGCGAAAACCCTGAAAGGTCTGGTAGCTGCCGTCGTCCATCAGCACCGGGATGCTGAAGTGCATCTCGCGCATCGGCACACGCAGAAAGGCGTGCATGGCCGGCGAAAGGCCCAGGATGGCGGCCGCATCGTCGAGCTGGCGCTGAGCGATCTCGAAGGGGTTCAGACTGGACATGATATCACTCCTTTGTGAAATAGTGGCAAAACCCCGCCTGCATCGCCGAGCCGCGACCAGCGGCTACAGCGAAATGATATGCAGACGTCGGCGTCGAGGTTGCGCACTTGGGGCAAAGGGGTTCAGGGGAAGTGGCAGCCAGGATCACCGTCGTTCCACAGCAAAAATCATTATACACTGAGCCGCATGGAGTCCAAAATTCCGGCCAGGACGACGTCATTGTGTGGCGGGCGCCAGGCCTGACAACTGAAGTCACAAGAAGCTGCTGCGCGATTGCGGCTACCCTTGCCAAGTCCGCCCGCGCAGATTGAAAACCAACCGGCGCAGGCCGGCGAAGGCGTCCCTCCTGTTTGGGGCGCAGCGAAAGACCGGCTTGAGCGTCAGGCGTTTGCCCCGGCCGCCTGCTCCTGCAGAAACCGCACCGCGGTGGTGGCCAGCAAGACCGCGCCGGTGGGCAAGGCCCGCTCATCGAAATCGAACCGCGGGTTGTGGTGCGGCGCGTTCAGCCCCAGCTCGGCGTTGCCGGAGCCGAGCAGCATAAAGCAAGCCGGGACACGCCGGGCAAATTCAGAGAAATCCTCCGACACCATGAGCGGCGTCTGCCAGACGACATTCGTGTTGCCCGCGATCTGTACGGCGGCCGCGCGCGCGATTTCAGCCATCGCCGGGTCGTTGATCACCGCGCCGGTCATGCTGTAGATGTCCAGATCATACCGGGCGCCCATCCCGGCCGTGATGCCATCGAGCAGGACGCGCAGCCGGGTGATCACGGTCTCCCGCACCGTGGGCGAGAACGTGCGGATGGTCCCCTGCATTTCCACCGTCTCCGCAATGACGTTGAACGCCGCGCCGCCGTGCACCGTGCCGATGGTGAGCACGGCGGTCTCCTGCGGATCCACGTTGCGACTGACGATCGTCTGCAGCGCCGAGAGCACTTGGGCCGTGGCCGCGATGGCATCTACCGTCTCGTGGGGCTGTGCGCCGTGTCCGCCCCGGCCGCGCACGACAATCCGCAAGGTGTCGGCCGCGGCCATCAAGGGGCCGGCCTGCGCCACCACCTTGCCCAGCGGTATGGTGTTCCAAAGATGCAAGCCGAACGCGGCGGCGGGCGCGGGATCCGCCAGCGCGCCGGCGGCGATCATGGCAGCCGCGCCGCCGTCCCCTTCTTCCGCGGGCTGAAAGACGAACAGGACGCGCCCTGGCAGCTCATCCGCATGCCGGGCGAGGAAGGTGGCGGCGCCGAGGCCGATCGCCACGTGCCCATCATGCCCGCACGCGTGCATACAGCCGGGCGTAAGGGACGCATACGGCGCGTCGCTGATCTCCTGAATCGGCAGCGCGTCCATATCGGCCCGGAGCATCACCGTCGGGCCGGGCCGGCCGCCCTGGAGCAGCCCCACCACTCCGCTTTGCCCCACACCGGTGCGCACCTCTAAACCAAGCTCGCCCAAGGTGCGGGCGACAATCCCCGCGGTCCGCTGCACGGCAAATCCCAGCTCGGGGTGTTGGTGCAAATCGCGGCGCCAGGCGGTCAATTGGCTGCGCAATGCATCCGCTTCGGGACGAAAGTCGAAGGAGGTCATGCGTCTTCCTTCAGGCCGCCATACGACCACGGCGTGTTCCACAGAACCATCGGCTGCCCCGGCCGGCGGACCCCCGCGCCGGTCACTTCGCCGAGGAGCAGGACATGGTCGCCGGGCGAGGCCAGCTCAGCCGCCAGGCGGCACTCCAGCCAGGCCATCGCATCCATCAAGAGCGGGCAGTGCGCGGGATCGTTCCGCACTGCCTGGCCTGCCAGGTCGGGCGTCAAGGCAGGCGCTGTCACATGCTTCAAGAACTTCTCGGCCAGGCTGGTTTGCTCCGCACCGAGGATGTTGACCGCGAAGCGGTGCGCCTTCCGCACCGCCTGGGCCAGATGGGAGCCGCGTTGAAGCGCCAACATTACCAACGGCGGTTGAAACGACACCTGGCCCACCCAAGACACGCTGGCCGCGTGGACCATGTCACCCACACACACGGTCAGCACGTACACGCCGTTAGAGAGCAGGCGCAGGGTTTCACTGCGAACGTCAGCTTCGGGCGTCATGATCTCACTCCTTACAATACAGTCATCCACCATAGTGCCAGGGCGTGTCCCGCAGCGCCAGTGGGTGGAGGTCAGTTCCCTGCACATCGCCGTCCAGGATGCTGGCGATGAAGAGCATGTGATCACCCTCCGCGACCGGCGCCGCGACCACCGCGCACTCCAACCAGGCTGCGCCCCCGCCGATGATCGGCGTTCCGCGCTCGGTCAGACTGTAGCGATAGCCGCCGATCTCACCGTCTGCGCCGAGCGGAGCCTTAAAGAAGGTCTTGGCGAAATCCTGCTGGCGCTCACCGACAACGTGCAGCGAGAAGCACCGGTTCTCCTGCACCGCGGCGCAGATTGCCGTGCCCTTGCGCATGGCAACTGCGATTAATTTCGGCTCAAACGATACCTGCGTGACCCAGCTCACCGTGGCTGCGCGCGGCCCATCCGGGCTGGCGCTGCCGGCCACGTAAAGGCCGTAGCTGAACAGACGAAGAATGCTCTTGATCGAATCGGTGTCGGACATACGTACCTCAATGGTGTTGGTTGGGGTGTTTTGGGGGGCGTCACCCCCCAAAAAACCCCAACTACGAATAAATCACCACCCGCTGCGAAAGGGCTTGCCGGGCCGTGGGTCGCCCATCG
>CAZYGI010000080.1:4712-15804 GCA_964647255.1 uncultured Anaerolineales bacterium
CTTTTGATCTTTGGGTGTTCGAATTTCCGTCCATTTTTGTTGTTGTTGGGGTTTTTTGGGACAGCTACCCCCCCAAAAACACCCCTTCTCCTAATCTCTCACCACAGGCTGCGATCGGACTTCCCGGCCAGTGCGTCGCCGATCGGCCCACGCCAATCCGGCGCCAAATCAGCGCAGGCGCGTAGCAGGCCAAAGCAGCCGGCCAACATTTGATCGCCGTGCGGAACCGCATCATAAACGGGCAGGCCCGCATCCGCCAGCAGCGCCCGCCGCGGCCCCACGGCCGCAAGGAAGTCCAGCGGCAGGGGGGCAGCGTCCAGGCTCACCGCGCCGTGGCCTTTGTCGCCAAAGACCGCCTCGTGCCGGATGCTTCCTTCGGCCAGAGCGCGCAGCCAGGCCGCCAACCGTGCGGAGCTCAGCTCACCGGTGTGATGCTCAAAAAGACGGAGCAACCGACCTCCCTGGAACTGAAAGGCGAGCGTATGGAAGTTGCCGACGTTAACGATGACCGGGTGCGGCTGACCGGTCACGTGTGGATCATCCAACGCGCCCAACACGGCCGCGGGCGCGGTGTCCATCACGATCACAGGCAGCCCGCTCTGTGCCGTCGCGGTCTCGGCCAGGGCGCGCAGGCGGGTCATGATGGGCGGCACGTCCTCGCCCAGGAATGCGAACGCGCTCAGCCGGGCATCACCCCGCAGCCGCTCCGCCAGGTAATCCATGCGGAACTGCCGGTCGCTGATCTCCGGCGGCGCCGCACCGTGGTCGAAGACCGCCAACGCCAGCGCGTCCGGCCGGAGGTCGAGGCCAAATGCGGCAAACGCGCCCCGGATCGCCGCATAATCGAAATCCCGGAACTCGACATGGGCGTAGTCAGGACAGGTCACCAGTTTGTTGGCGGCCTCCACCGGGATGATTTCGATGCCCAGCTCGCGCTCGACCTGCTCCAGGTCGTCGTTGAAGGTGCGCGCGGCATCGGGGGTCGCCAGCACGCGCAGACCGGCGCGGCGGTGATCCTCGACCGCCCACGAGACCGGGCCGCCGCCCATCAGAACGCCCGTGATCAGCAGGGGCCGCCGCGCCGCGGTCGCGCGCCGCACCTGCCCGCCGATCAGCAGCGTCGGCGAGGGCATCACCAGCTTGAGGCAATTCTCCGGCGCCCGCTCGCTGTCGAAGAGCAGGATGTCCTGGGTGCCGGTGCCGATGTCGGCGGTGAGGATTTGCATCTATCGCGGCTCGATAATCCGCGCCTGCCCATCCGCGTGATACGACGAGCGCACCAGCGGCGCGGACTCCACCCACTTGAAACCGCGGGCATAGCCTTCGTTCGCCAGTTGGGCGAACTCATCGGGATGGTAGTAGCGCGCGATGGGCAGGTGCTGCTTGGTCGGCTGAAGGTACTGGCCGATGGTCAGGATATCCACATCCACCCCGCGCAGGTCGTCCATCACGGCCAGCACTTCGTCCCACTCCTCGCCCAGGCCCACCATCAGGCCGCTTTTGGTGAGCGCGGCAGGATCGAGCTCCTTCGCCATGCGCAGGACGGCCAGGCTGCGCTCGTGCTTCGCCTGCGGCCGCACCCAGCGCGAGAGCCGGGGCACGGTTTCAGTGTTGTGGTTCAGGATCTCCGGTCGCGCGTCCATCACTTGCTTCAAGGCCTCGCGGTCCCCTTTAAAGTCTGGGATCAACACCTCGATGGTGCAGCCAGGCTGGACGGCGCGAATCTCGCGGATCGTATTCGCAAAGATGTGGGCGCCGCCGTCGGGCTGATCGTCGCGGTCCACGCTGGTGAGCACGACATGGCGCAGGCCCATCTTCGCGACCGAGTCGGCCACGCGGCGCGGCTCGTCCTCATCCAGCGGCAGCGGCTTGCCGGACAGGACGTTGCAGAACTTGCACGAGCGGGTGCAGATGTCGCCCATCAGCAGGAAGGTCGCGATGCCGCGGCCCCAGCACTCGCCCAGGTTCGGGCAAAACGCCTCCTCGCAGACGGTGTGCAGCGCCTCCCCGCGCATCAGCGACTTGAGCTTCCAGTACTCCTCGTTCTGGTTCAGCTTGACGCGCAGCCACTCCGGCTTGCGGCCGGCCGTCGGCTGTTCCTCGTGCAGCCGCGCCCGGCGCACTGCCGGCTTGGGTTCAACAGGAATTGGATCAATCGTGACGTTAGTTTGCATGGGTCACCCGTTTTGCAGACGAAGCTTTTCGATAGCGAGCTCCACGATCGCCCGCGTAACGAAGAGGGAGCTGACAGAATACAGCGCCTGCAAATACAGTTCAGCCTGGGCTAAAGTTACATGACCTTTGTGATAAGCGCCGATCACGATACCGAGCGAACCGACAGGGACTACACCGAGCTTCTGAGCTTCGTTTCGCACCGCCAAGTCATCCGTCAGCAACGTTCTGGCGTCAATTTTCTTGCAGAGATACAAGGCCTCACATTCACCCGCCTGTAAGTACCCCAACCTGTTCTCATCAATGAAACGCGCGACGTCAGATGGCGTTAGCTGATGGCGCCGGATCGTGCCGAGGGCGAGCAGGGCGCCCGCCTCAGCGCGACCTGGCTGGACGCTCTCAGACCAGACTGCCTCCGGAACGTGAAGGGCGTCGAAAAGGCGGAGCAGGCCAAGACAGCCGATCTCACCGAGATGGATCAACGGCCCGGCATCAGCGACAGCGATGCTCACTGCTCCAGTCCCCAGGTTACATCTTCCAACATCGCCTGATGCTGGCGCTCCGCCAGATCCACCCAGTCAATCCCGACCGCTTCAATCGCCGCATCGCGCGAGATTTCCTTCCGCAAGTACTGGCCGAGTGTGCGCTCGCGCCACAACTGCCGAAGGCCGGCCTGAAAGGCCCACGTCATGACTTCAGCCTCTGGCTTATGCGTCTCGCGCACCAGAGTGTCGAGATAAGTGGCTGTCATTCCCATCCTACACCTCAGCTATGACCCACTAAACGTGAATCGCGGTCCCCATCACCGCGTGGCTGGCCTCCATCAACGCCTCTGAGATCGTCGGGTGCGCGTGGACGGTGCGGGCGATCTCCTCGGTCGTGAGCTCCCAGGTGCGGGCCAGCGCCAGCTCGGGCAGCAGCTCGGTGACCTCAGGGCCGACCAGATGCGCGCCCAGGATCTCGCCGTACCTGGCGTCGGCGATGATCTTGACGAAGCCTTCTTTCTCGTTCAGGCCCAACGCCTTGCCGTTGGCGACGAAGGGGAACTTGCCGATCTTGATCTCGTACCCCTTCTCCCGCGCCTGCGCCTCGGTGTAGCCTAGGCTGGCGACCTGCGGCTTGCAGTAGGTGCAGCGCGGCATGAAGGCGTAGTCCGCGTCCCGGATCGGCCGCGTCTCGTGGCCGGCGATCGTCTCAGCGGCGACGATGCCCTGTGCGCTCGCGACGTGCGCCAGCAGCAACCTGCCCGTCACGTCGCCGACGGCGTAGATGCCAGGGACATTGGTCCGCATGAACTCGTCCACCGGGATGAAGCCGCGCTTGTCGGTGGCGACGCCCGCCGCTTCTAGACCCAGGCCGCCGCTGTTGGGCGCCACGCCGATGGCGACGAGCACCACGTCGGCCGCGAGGGTCTGCTCCGCGCCGCTGGCTCCGTCCTTAACGCGCACGGTGACGCCGTCGGCGGTGACTTCGACGCCCTCGGTGCGGGTGTTCACCAGCATCTTAATGCCCTGCTTCTTGTACGCCTTCGCGGCCTCGGCTGCGGTCTCGTCATCCTCCAGCGGCAGGACGTGCGGCAGCATCTCGATCACCGTGACTTCCGCGCCGTAGGAACGGAAGACGTACGCAAACTCCATGCCGATGGCCCCCGCGCCGACGACGACCAGCCGCTTCGGGACGGATGTCAGCGCCAACGCCTCGCGGCTGGTGATGATGCGCTGGCCGTCAACGGTCATGCCTGGCAGCGAGCGCGGCCGGGCGCCGGTGGCAATGATGATCGCCTTCGCTTCCAAAATCTGGCCCGACGGCTCGACGCGCACCTGCTTCGGCCCGATCAAGGTCGCCGTGCCCTGGATGTGGGTCACGCCGTTCTTCTTGAAGAGGAAGCCGATCCCCTTGACCAGCCGCTCGGAGACCTGGCGGCTGCGCTTGTGGGCGACGGCGTAGTCCAGCTTGAGGTTGTCGAAGCTGAAGCCGAACTCCCTGGCGTCGGTGGTCAGGATGCTCGCCAGCTCGGCGTTGCGCAGCAGCGACTTGGTGGGAATGCATCCCCAGTTCAGGCAGACGCCGCCGAGCGCCTCACGTTCGACACAGGCAACTTTTTGGCCCAGTTGCGCGGCGCGGATCGCGGCCACATAGCCGCCCGGCCCGCCGCCGATCACGATGACATCATAGGTGTTGTCGGACATGATATAGATGACTCCTGTTATGGATTGCGTATTGACCGCGTATCGTGCTTGTGTTCCCGGCGGGTGAACATCCGCGGATGCTCACAACGCTGACTCTCACCCTGGTTAAGGCAATTTTACCATGTTATCGTTCAGCGTGCATAACCTTCCAGGCACCCAACCATCAGACGAATATTCCTTTGCCCTCAGGCGTTCGCAAACGCGGCCAGCGTAACACAAAAAGCGCAAGGAATCTGTAGGATTCTTTGCGCTCTTGAACTGGCAAAGGACGGATTTGCCCTATGGCTCAGGCTCCAACACCGTCCATCACCAGCGCGTCGGCTACAATTTCCGCGACGTCGCGCACAACCAGGTTTTCGGCGCCCCTGGCGCCCTTCGCATCCTCCAACATCACCATGCAGAAGGGACACGCCACGCCGACCTCGGTGCAGCCGGTCGCCTGAATCTGGGCCAGCCGGTTGTAGTTGATCCGCACGTCCCCCTCATCCTCCATCCAGACGCGGGCGCCCCCGCCGCCGCAGCACATGGCCTGGGACTTGGTCTTCTCCATCTCGACCAGCTTCATGCCGGTGGCCGTCGCCAGGGCGCGCGGCGCCTCGTACTCGTCGTTGTACCGCCCCAGGTAACACGGGTCGTGGAACGTGATCTTCCCCTTGGCCTCAACCTTGACCTTGATCTGCTCCTCGGCAAGCAGCGCCTCGATGTACTGCGTGTGGTGCATCACCTGGAAATCGCCGCCAAACTGCGGGTATTCGTTGAGCAGCGTGTTGTAGCAGTGCGGACACTGGGTCAGGATCAGCTTGAACTTGTAGCCCTTCAGCGTCTCGATGTTCTGCCGCGCAAGCTGCTGGAAGAGGTACTCGTTCCCGGCGCGGCGGGCTGCATCGCCGGTACAGGTCTCCTGTTCGCCCAGGATGGCGAAGTTGACGCCGCCCGCGTGGAGGATCTTCGCAATCGCGCGGCTGACCTTCTGGTTGCGGGGGTCGTACGCGCCCGCACAGCCCACCCACCAGAGCACGTCCACCTCGGCGCCCTCGCCCAGGTTCGCCATGATCGGCACCTCGAAGTCGAGGCCCTGCGTCCAGGCACTGCGCTTTCGTTTCGGTTGCTTCCACGGGTTGCCTGCGCGCTCGATGTTCGTGAGCGTGGTCGCCAGGCTCGCCGGGATGTCGCCTTCCATCAGCGCCAGGTAACGCCGCATGTCGGTGATATCGTCCACGTGTTCGATCAGCACCGGGCATTCGTAAACGCAGCCATAGCAGGTGGTGCAGGCCCAGAGCGTTTCGTGCTTGATCACATCGCCCACGAGCAGGGGCGCCGGGGTGCTGGGGGACAGAGAGGCATGCTCCCCGGCTCCCTTGCTCCCTTGCTCCCGCGCTCCGACCACCGTCAACGCTGCGCGCAGATCCAGCACAAGCTGCTTCGGGTTCAGCGGCTGCTTGGCTGCGTACGCCGGACAGACGGCCTGGCAGCGGCCGCACTCGGTGCAGGCGTCCACGTTGACCAGCCGCGGCCAGGGGAGCTGCGCCAGCGTCTTGACGCCCAACTGGTCGGCGGTTTCCAGGTTGGCGATGGGCTGGAGCGCGCCCTTGGCCTTGAACGGCGCCACGAAGATGTTGAGCGGCGAGGTCAGGACGTGGAAGAGGTTTGTCCACGGCAGCGTGCCCAGCGCGACCGCCACGGCCGCAAAGTGAATGATCCAGGTGGCGCGATGGAGGCCCTGGATCGCGCCTTCGCCCAAGCCACGGAACGGCAGGCTGAGCGGATAGGCGATCACCGAGAACGGCGCCCATTCGGGCTTCATCGCAGCCAGCCGGAACGCCTCGACGAGGAGGCCGGTGAGCAGGATGAAGACGAGCAGCGGCTCGGTGAGGGTAAAACGCCAGTCCGTGTTGAGCCGATCAGGCTTGAGCCCATAGCGGCGATAGAGCGCCAGCCCCAGGCCGATCAAACCGAAGAGCGCCGCCAAGTCAAGCACGACCTTCTCGAGAAGGTAGAAGCCGCCCTGGAGCAGCTTAGCCTTGAAGATCAGCTCAAACACATCGGTGTCGAGCGAACCCAGCACGGTGCCGACGAAAAGCAGCGCGATGGCCCAGAAGATCGCCAGGTGCATCATCGCCGGGTAGCGTTGCCGCAAGATGCGGATTTGCGCGACCGCGTATTTCAGAGTCCGCAGGACGCGCGCCCAGAACCGGTCAAACCCGATCTCCGGCTGGCCCGTACGCCAGAGTTTGATGCGCTGGATGAAGCCGTAGATCAGGAAGCCGGCGGCGACCGCCATCATGACGAAGAAGATGATGCGAAGGGGGATGGGGATGTTCCACCATCCGCAGCGCCAGGGGGTGCCAGTGGTGGGGCAGCTTTCCATACGGCTCAGCTCCTTTGCGTGAGTGATGGACTCGATCATTCTGATTATAGAACGCAGATTATCCTGATTTGCCTGATCTGCCTGACAAAAACGGCAAGAAGTCAGCGTCCATCAGTGTCATCTGCGTTCTATTCGCGTACGAAGTTGCTACAACTCCAGCTTGATCGGCGTCTTCGGCGCGGCCGGCCGGCGGGCGTTCATCACGCTGACCTGCGCGGCGATCTTCTGTGCGACGATCCGTAGCGCTGCCGCGGATTCGGAAGCGGGGTCGGCGACGACGACCGGTGTGCCCGCGTCGCCGCCCTCGCGGATGGCTGGCTCCAGGCAGACGCGGCCGAGGAAGGGCACACCAAGTGTCGCGGCAGCCTGCTCGCCGCCGCCCTCACCAAACACGTCGCCCGCCATGTTCTCCACGATGCCCATCACCGGCACGTCAAGCCGCTGGTAGGCGGTCAGCCCGCGCCGCGCATCGGCCAGGGAGACAGCCTGCGGGGTCGTGACGATAATCCCGCCGGTGAGCGGAACGAGCTGGGCCAGGCTGAGCTGCGCATCGCCTGTGCCGGGCGGCAGGTCCACGATCATGTAATCCAGGTCGCCCCACGCCACGTCGGTGAAGAGCTGGCGGATCGCGCTGTGCAGCATCGGCCCGCGCCACACCAACGCCTCGCCCTCCGGGACAAGGAAACCGAGTGACATCACCTCGACCCCGTAGGCCGTCGCGGGGGTCATCTGCTCGCCCACGACCGGCGGCATCTCGGCGACACCCATCATGATCGGCACGTTGGGGCCGTAGATGTCCGCATCCAAGATGCCGACCCGCGCGCCCATCTGCGCCAGCGCCACGGCCAGATTGACCGAGACCGTGGTCTTGCCGACGCCGCCCTTGCCGCTGCCCACCGCGATAATGTTCTTGATCGGCACATCGAGCTTGCCGGCGATGCGGTTATCGGCGCGCACCTGGGCGTCGAACTTGACGGCCACCTGTTTGACGCCTGGCAGCTTCTCCACCGCAGTGCGCGCCTCGCTCTCGATCTGATTGCGCAGCGGACACGCGGGCGTGGTCAGCGTGATAGTGAAGCTGACGTCGCCCTCGTTGACTTCGACATCCTTGACCATTTTCAGCGTCACCAGGTCGCGATGCAGCTCGGGCTCCTGCACGGTCTTCAACGCACCCAGGATCATGTCCTGGGTGATGTGAGTGGGTTTACCAAACATTCAGTCCTCTTCGGTTTAGAATTGAAGCTTATTGGGGCGTCTTGGCAACGGTACGCTCGGATCTGCCTACGCGATTGGATCACCAGAAGACTTCCATTCTCACGTGTCACGCATATCGTCCATCACCATCCCCGCGACTTTCCTCCCGATCTCGACCGCGAAGTTGGTGCCGCGGTCCCACGGGTAGACCTGGCTCATGCTGGCAAAGTAGAGGCCGGGTACGGGCGTGCGCAAAGGCGGGATGTTGCGCGAATGGTTCAGCGGCGGCACCGGTTGGGCGTACGCGGTCTTCCACAACCAGGCGTCTCGCACCCAACTGCGGTCGAAATCGGGATTGAACCGCTTGAACGCCGGCAGAAAGCGCTCCAGCAGCTCCTCTTTGCTCAGCCGGAAATACTCGTGCTCCGGGTCAAGGTAGTCGCCGCAGTAGATGATGTGGTCGCCGCCGAAGTGCTCGGCGCCGACGTAGTTGGTGTGCTCGACCAGCGCCAGGAAGGGAAAACCGGCTTCCTTCGGCAGGTTGTGCCAGTAATACGGCGTGAGCTGGCGGTCGAGCGAGACGATCAGCACCACTGCGCCCATGGATTTGAGCGCCCGCAGGCTGGCGGCGTAGCTGTCAGGCAGGTCAGGCGCGAGCTTCGCCATCAGCGCGGGGGAGCTGGTGGAGATGACCGCGTCGTAGGCCTCGGCGCCGGAGCCGGTCTCAACAACGAGTTGTCCTGCGGTCCCAGTCTGCTTTAGCAGACTTGCGGTGTCAGCCTGGGATTTCAATCCCAGGTCTCGTTGAATGCCCGTTACCGGCGCACCCAGCCGGATTTCCACCCCGCGCGCCCGCAGCGCGTCCGCGAATTTGTCCATGAATGCCTGGAAACCGCCGGTAAATGTCCCCAGCCGTGTGGTGCGTGAGTGGAGCCGCGCCCACAGCCACGCCATGTTCACGGTCGCCAGGTTCTCCTCGCCGAACTTCCCCACCAGCATCGGCCGCCAGAACAGCTCGTAGACGCGCTTCCCAAAATAGCGCTGCGTCCATTCCGCCGCCGTGTATTGTTCGAGCGGCTGCCAGTTGGAAGAAAAGCGGAGATACACACCCGCCAGCCCGAAACGGATGACATCCAACAAAGAGTAATGGCGCAGCAAAAACAGCGGCATATTGCTGGTAATCGAGTCAAACGGGTGGAACTTGCCTTGCCAGTAAATGACCGTGTACGGCCGCGGGAAGATCACCTGGTCGCGCCAGCCCAGCTCCTCGATCAATCCGAGCATATGTTTATCGCTGGCGAACCAGTGATGATAGAACTTCTCCAGCGTCCAATCCCAATGCGGGGCCCTGAAACCAGCGGCCAACCCGCCGACCTGTGGCGCGGCCTCGTAGATCGTCACCCGATGGCCGGCGCGCGTCAGGTCGTGGGCAGCGGCCAGCCCGGCCACCCCCGCGCCGATGATTGCAATATGCTTCTGGGCAGACATGAGAGGGTTACTCCTCAACGGTTTCGCGCTCGTCGTCATCCATGTCCACCGGCTCGCCCGCCTGGTAGGCATCAATGTCGGCGCGTGCCTTTCCGTAGAGCGCCAGCAGATCGGAATCCGTCCCTTTGAACTGCATGACCGTCTGGGTGGCGCACATATGGCAGCCGCGCATATATTTGAAGCTGCCCTCGTGGCACTTCACGCAGCCGTCCAGCCGGATCATCATCAAAGTGAACGCCAGGCTGTCAGCATCCGTCTCCGGGAGCTTGGCGACGCGATTGACCAGCGCGGCCCAGTCCGGGCCGCGCAAATCACGCAGAGATGAGATGAGACGGGGAGGAAAAAGAAGCTCAGCTTTCGGATACATGATTTTCAGAAACTCACCTTGACATTCGGCGCCTTGACCGGCTCGGCAGAGCCGCCGCTGGCCCCCCCCACAAGGCCGTTGAGCGCGGCCATGAGCGCCGCCTGGTCTATGCCGTACGTCTGGCAGGCGCCCTCGATAGTGTCCACGTCGCTGACTGCGCAGTGCGAGCAGCCTCCCAGATGGAAGCTCCCCAGCACCTCGTTCACCTTCGGATGAACCTCCAGCGCTTCAGCGATCGTCATTTTCGGATTGAAGATCGCCTCACCGGCCTGGCGGCGCACGTTCAGCCGCAGGTCGGTGAGCTTGGCGTCGAGCTTTTCGTTGGCCGCAGCCAGTTCGGTGCGCAGATCGGACAGGGAACCGGCCGTGCGATCCAGCCGCTCCGCCAACGTCCCCGAACGACGCAGGGTCAGGGCCGCGACAGCCAGCGCCAGCGCGGCGGTGATCAGGGCTACGACTTCCATGTCATTCTCTCCTCAGCAACTCATCGGACGAAAGACCCACAGCGAAAAACAATCTTCAAGATCATCCGTCTTTCATCCTTCGTCCTTCATCAAACCGTCAGCATTTGGCCCGGCTTCAGGATCACCGGCCTGGCCTGGGTCTTGGCCGCGATCTCGGCCGCGACCGCCTGCGCATCCTGGGCGATGATTCCGAAGGTATTATAGTGCATCAAGATCGCCGTCTTTGGCTGTAAGAATCCTACCGCTTTGACTGCATCCTCCGGGCCCATCGTGAAATTGTCGCCGATGGGCAGCATCGCCACGTCAATGCCCTCCGCGCCGTACAACTGCATGTCGAGGAACAACGCGGTGTCGCCCGCGTGATAGAGCACCTTCCCATCCAGCCACAGCAGGAAGCCGCACGGGTTGCCGCCGTAAGAACCATCCGGGAAGCTGGAGCCATGGTGGGCGATCGTCAGCTTCACCTTGCCGAACGGGAAGACGTGTGCGCCGCCGATGTGCATGTTGTGCGCCTTGACGCCATGTTTGCCCAGGTAGTTGGCGATCTCGTTGTTGCTGATCACCGTCGCGCCGGTGCGCTTGGCGATCGGCAGCGCGTCCCCCAGGTGATCCCCGTGCGCGTGCGTCACGAGGATATAGTCCGGGTTGACCTGCTCCGGCGCCACATCAGCCATCGCGTTGCCGGTTAAGAACGGATCAATCAACAGGTTAGCCTTGCTGGCCTGAATCGTAAAGCAAGCGTGACCGTGATAGGTGATTTGGACGGACATAGGCACCTCCGCTGGAAAAATGACCGGCACCCACCAGATGCCGGCCACTTCGTCATTGTCCCTGTCCACCGGTTTTCGCC
>CAZYGI010000081.1:0-1880 GCA_964647255.1 uncultured Anaerolineales bacterium
GCCCGCAAGGCGCTGGGCATCGCCGACTACGGTTATATCCTGGAGATCGGCAAGCTCGCCATCCAGGACACCGCCGCGGCGCTGCGGGAGAACGAGCAGGTGCGGGCGGCCTACCTGGGCGGCGGGCACGTGCAAGCCGCAGCAAGCCAACCGTAGAGCCTATCCGAAAACAGTCTATCGCCAGACGGTGCGCACCGGCGTCAGGGCGGACTCCAGAACGGTGGGTTCCGGCGGGCCGCCTGCCACCACCGCCCGCTGGGCCATCCAGACCGCGCCCGGTTGCAGCTCGCCCAGGATCACCACGTACTGGCTGGGGTCCGGGCTGGGGCACAGGTAGTTGAAACGTTCGCCGTTGACCCCGCCGGTGGCGCCGGTGGCAAATTCACACACGGTCCCGTCGGCCAACTCAACAAGCCACGCATGGGCGGCCGTGTCCTGCGGCGCCTCGGCCGTGGGCAGCGGCTCGGTCAGCTTGAGCGCAAAGCCGGCATCGGACGACATCGGGCGCGCGTCGCAGATCACGCCTTCCCCCTCGCTGAAACACGGATCGTAAATCTCATTGCCGATCATGCAGCGCCAGGCGTTCGCGCGCCAGACCGCCAGCGAGCTGGTCCAGCAGTTCCCCTCGCGCGGCTTGCCGGCCGGCAGCCCCGGCGTGTAGGTGATCACCTCGGTCGCGGCGACGGTCGCGGCCGGTGCAGCCGTTGAGGCGTCGCACGCGCCGTTGTAATAGCCCCAGGCATCGCACTGCGCGCCGCCGGGGAGCGTGCAGATGCCTTGCTCGTCGTCCCCTCCACTTTTCCCGGTGATGGCATACGCCCCGCCGCTGATCGCACAATAGCGCGCCGCCGGCGTGACATAACCGGTGACCTTGACGCCGCCGGCCGGGCACTGGCCCCGCATGAGCGCCCACTCCTCGCACTGGCGGTTATCCTCGAAATAGCAGACGCCGAACTGGCCGCCGTCCCCGCGCGCCTCGATCTCCAGCCGGCCGCCCAATGCGACGCAGTTCTGCGACGCGGGGTTGGGCAGCGCAGCGCCTGGACTGCCCGCAGCCTGCGCGCAGTCCAGGGTCATGGTGTAGCGCTGCTGCGCGGGCATCACTTTGCATGCGGAGATCGGCTGGTCGTTGGGGCAGTTGGCCGAGGGGTCCGGCGTCCAGCCGGCGACGGCCAGGCAGACCAGGTCACGGCTGCGGAATCCGGTCCCGGCGCCTGTCGGCCCGCCCGCCTGGAGCCGGATGTCCTCCTGCCAGCCGCCGGCAGTGAGCACGGCGGTCAACGCTTTGATCGGCGCATCCGGGCTGGAGAACTGCTCGCCGGTGCCGGTGGCCTGCGCGCGGCAGGCCGTGCCGCTGGCCTGGGACACGGGATCGGTGATGGGAACGGGGGCATCGGATTGCGTGACCTCGACGGTCACTGCCTGCATCATCGCCTGCGCCATCCCGTTGCATACTTCGGCGATCGGGGGGTGCAGGGCCGCGGCGGGCGCCTCGGCGGTGGGTGCGGGCGCTGGCGGGACGGTCGTGGGCGCGGCCGCTTGCGGCACAGCCACACAGGCTGCGAGGCCCAGGGCTGCCAGAAGGATCAAGGTCGGAAAGACCGCTGCTCTTGTTTTCATGGGATGCTTCCTCCGGAAGGTGCAGAGGGATGACGTTGTCGTCATCGTTTGAGTTCCGGGATTTTGCGTCATCAAGGGGACGCTCCTGCGCCCCCTTTCTCAGCCCTCGGTGCAACAAGGTGAGCGACGAACGACTGAAGTCGTTACTACCATTCTTCAAAATCAACGTGGCAAGGAACTTGTGGATCGTTTGACGCGGTCATCGCCATTCGGGCCGGTGATTAAAATCACCGTCTGGCACGAGAAGTGCGTTGAAACGC
>CAZYGI010000081.1:1980-15511 GCA_964647255.1 uncultured Anaerolineales bacterium
GCGCCCGCGGCGGCAACCCGTTTCAACGGGTTTGGCCTGTGCCAGCCTACGGTTTAAACCGTAGGCGTTTGACGCGGTCATCTCCATTCGGGCCGGTGATTAAAATCACCGTCTGGCACGAGAAGTGCGTTGAAACGCACTGCGCCCGCGGCGGCAACCCGTTTCAACGGGTTTGGCCTGTGCCAGCCTACGGTTTCAACCGTAGGCGGCCGGCACCGACAATGGCGTCTGTCGCGGCGGATCCCTTCGTGTTTTCGCGGCCTTCGCGCTCCAGGGCCCCTACGCCGTCGCGTAACGTCCATCATCCCCCGCCCGCGCCTGCCCCAGCGCGGCCAGCGCGGCCAGCCACTCGGCGGCCCGGCCAGCCGGCGCGGCGTCGAACGCAGCCGCGACCTCCGCCGCAGTGACCGGCCGCCCCAGCGTATCTTGAACTCAGCCTGCTCTAGAGTTCAAGCTTCTTCAACGCCATGGCATGGTGGGCCTCACGATTGAAGGCGTCTACCACAGATGCCGGATCAGCCTGGATTCTGGCGAGATCGGTGTGGTCAATCCTGATATCGCCGGTGCAGACGATGACGATCACGTTGCTTTTGAGCAGATGGTTTACCGACTCAGTTTTTGATCAGCGAACGAGAAACCAATATTTCCCATCACGTTTAATAATCCCTCGGCGCCTGAGTGCCAACTGCGAGTTGCGTACATAGTGCTTCCACCTTTTCCCAAAGTGAACATCTCCGATAACCCGATCAATTGAGTCGTCGCACATATCTGGGTGAATCTGTTTGACGAGCGGATGCAACTCACTTGTGGTCAAAGGCCCTTTCTGTTCCAGAAGATAGAGAACGGTATCTGTGAATATGCCGTGTGTCGTTTTACCTTGAGCGCGCGCCCTGAGTAGCTCTAGCTTTGCTTGTTCCGTGTGTTCTTCGAATTCTTTCCGGAGTCTGACATTGATTGATCTCTCTGCGCGCTGTCGAACTGCCTTTAGGTCCTGAGTGGCCTGGACTAGCACCTCCAAAGTTTCCAATGAGACTTTATTTCCGAGCGATCCATACCTCGTAAGATCATCCCTTACTTTCTCGATCAAGAGAGGGTCGCGCAGGAGAACACCATATTCATAGTTGGTAGTCAGACCAGCAACCGTTAGGTTGCCAGAGGAGATTATGGCAGTCCGGGCATCAGCCACATACACCTTCGCGTGGAGGCCAGGAAGA
The DNA here is from genome assembly GCA_964647255.1 of uncultured Anaerolineales bacterium. Lineage (GTDB taxonomy): Bacteria > Chloroflexota > Anaerolineae > CG2-30-64-16 > CG2-30-64-16 > CAWJEL01. The sequence goes on from CAZYGI010000081.1 coordinate 3,195, forward strand.
TAAGTTACAGTTGTGCCTGGGAGAGAGAGCACCATATCTCGAAGAGCGACAATGTCAAGCACGCCACTCAGCAGGTTATCCACCGCCAGGTTAGTCAACATCTCGACCTGGATATTGGCCGTGGGTGACTTCGCACGTAGGATTCCAACAACCCTTGCTAAGGGCCCATTGCTCAAGAATGGCGACGCAATAAGCAGCCGTTCTTCTGCGGATTGTACAAGATCATAGAGAGCTGAGGCCCAAGGTGAGGTCAAAACCTGCACCGCAACGGCAGATTCGCTAGACATGAATTGCCTCCAAGAAACGGCGGGTGAACGGGGGAGGTCAGGCAGCACTCCGGTTGAGTTCGCGCTGAATCAGGTCTTCGATGGTGGTCGCATTCTTAGCAAGGGTTCTCAAATCCTCTCCATCAATCAGCATGATCGCGAAACCTGGCAAATGCGGGTAGTGCGATGTGAGGGTGGCGAACTCGCGTGCCTGCAAGGATATGCATCCCGAGGTTGCTGTCAGAAGATAGTGTGGACTATCAGGAAAGCCTCGACCGACCGCCGTGGCAATTGTATCCATGCTAACATGTGCAGCGTCGACGCATTGCAGAAGCCAACGGCTCGGAGGCAGACGACTATCCTGTGCAAGCACTTGCACTTCCGCACCGCCGGAAGTGGAGCTATGAACAAGCCATCTCACAGGCGCTAGATGCAACGAGCCGCATAGGAGTTCAGTCAATCTCTCCAGAGAATGACCTCGCGAGCGTTTCGGCTGTGTGGTCAAATCATCGAGAACAGAACTGAGCTCTTCCACGCGCTTGATACTTCCTTTCTGCTCCAACTTGACTGCGCTGGTAAATCGCGCGAACCGGCGTGCCAGGGAGATACGCGCCTCCCAAGTCCACCACGAGCGAGCCGTCGTCGGTCAAAATGCGGTGAAACTGGCGGGCAAACCCCAAAAACCAATCCACATATTCGTCGGCGCTCTTGTTGCCGTACTCCTTCTTGCGCGTCAAGGCAAAGGGAGGAGAGGTAACGATCAGGTTAATGGACTTATTGGGCAATTCCTCCATCAGGCGCAAACTATCGCCCAGGTGGGCTTCACCCAGTCCGGTGCGATAATAAGGGACGCTCGTCATTGTTGGTAGTGGGGCAAAGGTCATATTTGCTCTTTCTCTGAACGCCATACCATGGCTCAGCCCGACTTTGGAGCTTTATGAGGAGATTGTAACCGAAGCTTGATGTCCTGGCAACCGCGGCGTTGCACCGAACTTGGCGACGTGCTCTCCCATCATACGGTCATTCGGTTCTTCATGTGCGGTGCTATGCCCACCCATACCTCCCCTCGGGCGGCAGGTTGCGCGCGTACGACTGCGCCTGCTGCCGCGCCCGCTCCATCGCGGTGTCCCAGGCCGCGGTGCCGCGCGGCGCGACCCCGCGCTTGTGGCCGCGGGCGCGCGCCTCGCCTTCGACGGAGAGAGGAGGGTTGCCAACTTTCCGAAAAAGTTGGCAACCCTCGCGTGGATCACTCCCCTGCTTCGCCTCCAGCACGAAGCAGCCGCGGCGATACAGGTCAATGCGGCCGGTGGCGCCGTGGGGCAAGCGGACGTTCTTCTCAAAGACGTAGGCGTTGCTCGCCTCGTCGGGCGTGGTGGGGTTGGGCCGCGGCGCGGCGAGCACGTCGCACAGCTCGGAGAGGAAAAGCTGGTAGTTGGCGCGTTCCGCCGCGCCGGAGGCCTGCCAGCGTGCGATGAAGCGTTGGATGTCGTCGGTCATGGTTTGCGTCAGGTGGGGCCGCCGTCCGAGGTGCTGACAGCGATATCATACACCACTTCGGGGAGACCGCAAATGAGGTTGCTGGATTTCAGAAGCATCGCCGAGGGTTGAGACCCGTCGGCTGCCACACCAAGCCAGTTGAAACGGGCTGCCGACGGCCGTCAGTGTGTCTTGACACACTTGATGTGCCAGCCTGGTCACTTCAGTGCCAGGCGTTGATGGACGACAGATTTGCCGGATGAACCCCTTAGGGCCTCGGAGGCCCTGAGGGTCTTTACAACTGCAGCCACGTCCCGATCCCGCGCTCCACCGCGCGGCGATAGACGATCGGTGCGGTCGCGAGATCGTCCAGCGCCAGGCCCAGGTTGCAGGCGATGGTCCGCTCGGCCGGCGATTGACGGCCGGGCTTCTGTCCCGTCACCAGCTCGCCCAGGCTGGCATGGATCGGCGGGATGCTGCGGAAGTAGCCGATGCTCCGGTAGGTTTCGAGCTGCGGGATGTCGTCGGTGCAGAACTTATCGGCCTCTTGCAGCGCCGGGCCATCCCAGAACGAGTCGTAATCCACCAGCGACGCGAACGCACCCGCGTCCAGCCAGCCGGCCTTGATTGTGGCGTGCGGTGTGTGCAGGATCGGGCCCGCGGTGACCACCATGTCGCAGCCGGTGACGGCCTGCCGCGGGGCGCTGACCGCGGTTACGTCCAGCCCAAACCGCGCGCTCACTTCGGCGGCGTAGCGCTGCGCGTTCTCCGGCGTCTTGTCGTAAGCCATCACGCGCTTGACCGGGAAGAGCGTCATGAGCGCCTCCAGGTTGGTGCGCCCCTGCACGCCGCAGCCCAGGATGCCCACGATCTCGGAACCGGGACGCGCCAGGTATCTGGCGGCCAGGGCGGTCGCCGCGCCGGTGCGCATGGCGGTGATCCACGTGCAGTCCATCACCGCCAGCGGGATGCCGGTCTCCGCGTCGTTCAAGATCAGCAGCCCGGTGATGTACGGCAGACCGCGCGCCTGGTTGGTCGGATAGCCGCTGACCCATTTCATGCCGATGGCGCGCAGCGCGGGGATATAGGCGGGCATCGCGTGGATGAATGCATCGGGCAGGGAATGGACGCCGGGCTTGGGCGGCATCTCCGTGCGGCCCAGGCCGTGCTCACGGAACGCGACCGCCAGCGCGTCGATGATCTCGGCCATGGTGACGCCGGCAGCCTCAACATCGGCGCGCGAGAGATAGAGCAGGCGTGACGTGGACACGCGTTCCCTCCCTTTAGGGCGCGAATTCCCAGATCAAGGCCATGGCAGCGATGGTGATCAACCCGTATTCCAGCAGCACGCGGCGGCGCAGGCGGCCCTGGATCGCGTTCTGGGCCAGGCCGACCAGGTTATAAAACACGATCAGCAGAACCAGGCCGCCGGTCAGGCCGTCCAGGCGCCAGTAGTTCAGCGCCCAGGTGGCCTGGCCCAAGATCACGCCGGTGATCGCGGCGTAGAGCGCCACCAGGATGGTCGGCCGCTCGCTGCCGCGCAGCAGCTCCAGCGCCAACAGTCCGCTCACCACCATCACTTCAGTGGCCGATACGATGCTGCGCGTCCGGGTGCGATAGACGACCAGGAAGAGCATCAGCGCGACCGCATAGGTGAGCGCATTCATCCCCAGGCGGGCGCGCCGATAGCCGGGCTGGAACGGGTCAATGGTGTAGTAGATGCCCGCCATGCTGACGCCCAACGCGATGCCGGTTACGATCAGGCCAAGCACCCAGTAGACGACCGACGGCGCATTAGGCAGGATCAGCACTGCCACCCCGATCAGCGCCACGGGCAGGGCCCAGAACACCCAATGCTCGCGTACCGACAGTTTAGCGGGTTCCGCCATTGCGCGGCCCTCGAGATTCGGCATCCAGGAGTGCCGCGACAGTGACGCGGTGCGGTTCATCCGATGCCGCTGGCTGCGCGGCTGGGCGCGCACGATCGCCTCGGTGCCGCTGGCAACCAGTCCAGCCAGCAGCAGGCCCAGGATGGTGTTATCGGTGAGGGTGAGGGTGATCGGTGAGCCGAACAGCGTCGCCGTGAAGGCGCGATCGGGCAATTGAAGAAAGCGTTGGGCCGCCAGCCCCATGAGGACAACCCAGATGAGCACGCTGGCGCGATTACGATAGTCAATCAGCAACATCCCACACTCCGGTTCCAAGTCGGCTCATTCTAGTCGTGTGAGCAGGCTTTGTCAATTGCACCGGTTGATCGTGCGCTGTATAATCGGCGCATGGATGAGACCGCCTTTGAAGATTTGGTCGCCGAAGCGCTGGGTTCGGTCCCCGATGCCTTCCTGGCGATGCTGGACAACGTCGCCGTCGTCGTGGAAGACTGGCCGGATTACCACACGCTGCGCGCAGCGGGCGTCGCGTCGCGGTATCAGTTGCTCGGTTTCTATCACGGCGTGCCGCAAACGGCGCGCACCGCGTCCTACGGCCTGGTGACCCCCGACCGCATCAGCATCTATCGTCGCCCGATCGAGGCGCAGTGCCGGACGGATGATGAGCTGCGCACAATGGTCCGGCGCGTCGTACTCCACGAGCTGGCGCACCATTTTGGGATAGACGATGACCGTCTGCGCGAGATCGGCGCGTATTGATTCGCAGGGTTCGCGCTTCCTGGAGGCTTCATGCCCTACAATCCTGTCACCCCAGCGATCGTGGCCGAGCTGCGTGAGATCGTCGGCGCGTCTCACGTGATTTTCGGCGACGCGGAACGGATGACCGATTACGGCCATGACGAGGTCCACGGCGCCGAGCATCAGCATCTGCCGGAAGCCGTCATCAAGCCGGCCAACGCGGCCGAGATTTCCGCGCTCATGCGGCTGGCAAACCGGGAACGAATCCCCATCACCCCACGCGGCGCTGGGTCAGGGCTCTCGGGCGGTGCGGTGCCAGTGCTCGGCGGGATCGTGCTCTCCACCGAGCGAATGAACCGGATCCTGGAAATTGACCTGGCGAACCTGGTGGCTGTCGTCGAGCCCGGCGTCGTGACGAACGACATCGGGGAGGCGATCCGGCCGCACGGCCTGTTCTACGCCGGCTATCCGATGAGCACCGAGACCTGCTTCATCGGCGGCAACGTGGCCGAAAATGCCGGGGGCGGCCGCGCCATCAAATATGGCGTCACCGGGCGCTACGTCCTGGGGCTGGAAGTTGTCCTCCCCACCGGGGAAATCATCGAGCTGGGCGGCAAACGGGTGAAGGACGTGACCGGCTACAACCTGCTCCAGTTGATGATCGGCTCCGAGGGCACGTTGGGCATCTTTACGAAGATCATCCTACGCCTCCTGCCGCTGCCGCAGGCCCGCGCCGCCCTGCTCGTGCCGTTCAAGGACGCGGCGGCCGCGATTGCCGCGGTCCCGGCGGTGATCACTCGCGGCGGGCTGGTGCCGTCGGCGGTGGAGTTCATGGACCGGTTTGCGATACAGGTCGCCTATGATTTCGTCGGGGAGCGGCCGCCGCGGCCGGATCTCGGCGCGCTGCTGCTGTTTGAGGTGGATGGCTTCAGCGCCGACGAGGTGGCCGCGCAGACCGACGCCGTGGCCGAGCGGTGCCTGGAGGCCGGCGCGCTGGATGTGCTGGTCGGCGCCGATCCGGCGGGCGTGCGGCGCATGTGGCGGCCGCGGCAAAGGCTGGCGGAGGCATTGAATACGCGCTGGGCCGAACAGCTCGCCGAGGATCTGGTCGTGCCCCTGGCGCGGATTCCCGATCTGCTTCCGCACATCGAACGGCTGGCGGCGCAACACAACGTGCTCGCCCCATGCTTCGGCCACGCGGCCGACGGCAACCTCCACGTCCATCTTCTGAAGCAGGCTGAGATGTCGCTGGAAGCCTGGCGCGCCGGCCAGGCGTCGCTGTTGACCGATCTCTACCGGACGGTGGTCTCGCTGGGGGGAACGATCAGCGGGGAGCACGGCATCGGCCACAAGCGCCGCGCGTATCTGCCGCTGGCGCAGGACCCGGTGACGATCGCCTTGCAGCGCCGGATCAAAGAGGCGTTTGATCCGCTGGGGATTCTGAACCCGGGGAAGATTTTTCCGGAATGAGTCACGAGTGACCAGTCACAAGTGATCGGTGGCCAGGGAGTCCCCGATGACTTGTGACCGGTTACGCGTCAGTTCCCGCTCGCCTCCGGCGGCAGCTCCGTCCCCGGCCCGTAGAGATACACCGCCTGCCACGGTCGGTAGTGGCTGACCACCTGATCGCGCTTGACCCGGCCATCACCGTACCGGATCGTTCGCGTGACCGTCACATCCATGCCTTCTTTGGCCCAGTCCACCTGTTTGATCACCCCCGGATCCAGGGTGTCATCCTCCTCGTAGAGCGGATCGGGCGCGGGTTCCCGCTTCGTGATGACCCCTTTGTCCGCCTCGATGGTGCGATCCGGTTTTGTGCCGTAGATGTGGAAGGTGATCCGGCCTTTCCGGCTGTCCACGTCAGGTTTCACGAGGATAAAATGCCCCGTATCGTTGAGGAAACGGAAATCGGCGCTTGGTGTGAAGATGCTGGCGTCCAATCCTGGATCGCCGTACCAGCCGACCACATAGCCGTGTGGATAACGCTCAACGATCGGGAACCCGCCCCAGAAGGCCGCTCGGAACACGGTGGTGGACACCTGGCACACGCCGCCGCCCACGCCCACCTCCGTGCGGTCGCCGCTGATGATCAGGGAATCCACGAAGCCGTTGGCCGTGCTGACATCACCGACGGTGCGGTAGAATGAGAAATCCTTGTCCGGCGGCACGACCGCCCCGACGAATTTGCTGGCCGCATTGACGATGTTCTGGATCCGTTCGCGCGACGAGCCGGCGAAGTAAGTCGTTCCCTCGCTTATCTGCTCCACGATGCCCATCTCGGCCACGCGGTTGCTGTCAATGGTCGGGAGCACGGTGTTCACCGGCAGGGTGATAACCTGCGTGGTGGTCAGAACGGCGGACGCGGCGGCGGTCGTTGGTTGCCCCGCGTCCTGTAGGATGGCGGCCTCCAATGCGTCCACCGCGGCGCCGGCATCAAGCCGTCTGCCGACCTGGCTCGGGGTGAGCACGATCACGTGGCTGCTCTCGGCGTCCCAATCGAGCACAGCGTCATAGGCCGGCTGATTGATCTGTGCGGCGATCTCGGCGACGAATCCGGCCACTTTGTCCCGGTTGAGGGTGACGCCAAGCTGGACCGTACGATCCGGGCCCGCCGCGGGGGACAAGGCCAGCCACTCACTCAGCAGGGCCGGTTCGATGGCGAACTTTCGCACGCCGTCCGGCGCCTCGGCGACCGCGATCACTGATTTGTGGAGGAGGCCGCGGGCGGTGGCCAGCGCAGCATCTACAGAGAGCACCGCCGGCGGCTGCTCCTCGACCACCAGCTCCACTGTGCCGCCGGTCTCCGACCGCAGCGCAGCCTCAATGGCGGCGCGCGTCTCGTCTTGGCGCACCACCCGTCCCGGCTGGCCCGGCGTCCCGCTGACGTCCAGCCCTGCAATGCTCAGAGTGGCTTCGCGCGGGCGAAGGTCCACCTCGGCAGCGATTTGTTTGAGGGCCAGCGCGAGACGGTTTTCGTTGAGCCGCACGGTCGGACTGACGGCCTTTCCATCCTTGAGCGCCTCCCATTGCGTGACCAGATCGCGTCGCAGGCCGGCCCAGAGCGCGGCCGGGGGCGCGCCTGCGCTGGAGAATGCGCCCTCGCGGCCGGCGGCAAACGCTTCAACCGCCGTGGCCTGCGCATCCACCGCCACGCCGAGTTCGGCGGGCGTTAGCGACCACGTCCGCGCGCCATACCGCACGGTGATCGCCGCGCCGGGAAACGGTGTCAACTGATCGGCGATCGTGCGCGCGGCCTCGGCCTGCGTCAATCCGCCCAGGGGAATCCCGGCCACGCTGACGCCTTCGTAAACACGCTCATTGTAACGCAGCTCGTACGCGGCCAGCGCGCCGACGGCGATCAGCGCCACCAGGCCCAGCACAAGAAGCGCTATCCAGAAGCCCCGGCGGGGGCGAGAAGGCGTGGAACCGCCCATATGCTCCTTCCCTGCGCGACGGTGAACCGGGCTGTGCTGGCGATAGGTTGCGGCCGGCAGGTCCCCCTGATTTTACCAGACGGACAGATAGATGACAAACAGCCCGCTCTGTCTGCTCCGGCCATCCGTTAACGCGCACGGGGCTGTTGCCTTGCGACAACAGCCCCGCCGAGGTGAGAACGATGGGTGACTCCCCCAAATCTCCCATCTAATACAGATAGTGCATTTGGGGGGGCGTTTCTAACACTTTGTTTTTGAACTGAGCGAAACTTTAAGGTCCACCAAAAAAGAGCCATCCGCGCAGGAAGCGCCGGACGGCTCTTTTTCTCGGCCACGAATCGCAGAAGCGTACGGCTATCTGCAGCGGCGAGTAACTTACTTGACCTTGACGGTCGCGCCCACGCCTTCGAGCTTGGCCTTAGCGTCCGCGGCAGCTTCCTTGGAAACGGCCTGAACGACCGGCGCCGGAGCGCTCTCCACCAGGTCCTTGGCTTCTTTGAGGCCCAGGTTGGTCAGGGTGCGGACGACCTTGATCACGTTGATCTTGTCGGCGCCGAAGCTCTCCAGGATCACGTCGAACTCGGTTTGCTCCTCGACCGGCTCGGGCGCAGCAGCCGCGGCGGCCGCCATGGGCGCGCCCGCAGCCATCATCATCGGCGCAGCGGCGCTGACACCGAATTTCGCTTCCAGGGCCTTGACGAGCTGGGAGAGTTCCAGCACAGACAGTTTCTCGATCGCGGCGATCAATTCATCTTGAGTCATGGGAATTCCTCCTGATTAGTATAGCTGTTGTAGCAGTTTGTTGATGTTGAACAATGGGCCATTGACGATGAACGTTTTTCCACCCCAATGGGAATGGTCTACGGTTAATCGTCCATGGTCGGTCTAGGCGGCCTTCTCCAACTGCTCGACGCGTGCGTTGAGCACGTTCATGAAGCCGCGCATTGTGCCGGCCAAAACGTTGACTAGGCCGACGATCGGCGCCTGCAGGGTGCCGACGACCTGAGCCCGCAACTGATCCTTGCCCGGCAGTTCGGTCAGGGCCTGAACACCGGATTCATCGAACACCGACTGGCCCATGATGCCGCCGCGGAGCACCATGATTTTGGAGTCCTTGGCGAACTTGGACAGGGCCTTAGCCGGCGCGGCGACCTCGTTGTAGCAGAACGCTACGGCGGTTGGGCCGGACAGCAACGCTTCCGGGGCCGGCAGCCCGAGTTCCGTGAGCGCGTGGGCCAGCAGCGTGTTCTTGCTGACCGCCAGCTCGGCTTCGCAGCTCCGCAGATCGCGACGCAGAACTTCGATCTGCTTGTGGGTCAGGCCGCGATACTCGGTGACGATGATAGCCTGGCTGCGGTTCAGCCTTTCGACGTACCCGCTGATCAGGGTCTCTTTCTTTGCATGTGTAATAGCCAAGCGAGGTACCTCCTTTCGCAATGTTGCCGCGTCTGCGGCGACCATGTCGTCGCAGCAAAAAAGCCTCCGCGCCCGAGGCATGAGGGCGCGGAGGCTCCATAACGCAAAGTCAGGGGCGCTCCATCCACTCGCCTCGGCAGGCCCGCTGGTGCGGATTAGTTCCCGAAGGAAACCTGCTGTCTTCAGCGCAAAGAAGCGATTCGATTGTGAACGTTATGCGTTCGTGGCCTTCATCCCTGAGGCCAGCAGCGGATCGAGCCGGATGCCGGGCGCCATGGTTGAGGTCAACGTCACGCGTTTGATGTAGATGCCCTTCGCACCGGAGGGCTTCGCCTTGTTCACCGCGTCCATCAGCGCGGCCAGGTTTTCCAGCATCTGCTCAGGGGTGAAGCTCATCTTGCCGATCGGAACGTGCAGGTTGCCGGTCTTGTCAACCTTGAATTCCACACGGCCTTGCCGGGCTTCCTTGATCGCGCGAGGCAGATCGTCGGGCTGCACAATGGTGCCTGCCTTGGGATTCGGCATCAGGCCGCGGGTGCCCAAGATGCGGCCCAAGCGGCCGACCTTGCCCATGACCTGCGGGGTGGCGATAGCCATGTCGAATTCCAGCCAGCCGCCCTGAATCTTAGCGATCATGTCATCCAGGCCCACGTAGTCGGCGCCGGCCTGCTCGGCCAGGCGCGCCCCGTCACCCTCGGCGAAGACCAGGATGCGGACCGTTTTGCCCAGGCCCGCCGGGAGCAGCACGGTGCTGCGCACCTGCTGATCTGCATGGCGGGGGTCAACCCCCAGCCGGAAGTGCATCTCGATGGTGCTGTTGAACTTGCTGTACGAGACTTTCTTCAGCAGCTCGACGGCTTCGGCCGGGGCGTAGTATTTCATCCGGTCAACCAGCTTGGCTGCTTCAATGAATTTCTTGCCGTGATGTGCCATTTCCATCTCCTCTACCTGGGAGACTGCTCAGTTTTCCCCAGGCGTGGTGCTAACGGGCTGCGCCACTGTACGGCGCCCACCCTCCCATTTCGGCGGAGCATCCCTCTCGTGTTCAGTCGGAGATGGTGACGCCCATGCTGCGTGCGGAACCTTCGATCATCCGCATCGCGTTGTCAACATCGTACGCGTTCAGATCCTTTAGCTTCAGCTCAGCGATGTCGCGTACCTGCTTCCGGGTGAGCTTGCCGACCGCAGCCTGGTTGGGCTTGCCGGAGCCTTTGGCGATCCCCGCGGCCTGCTTGATCAAATCCACCGCCGGCGGCGTCTTGGTCACAAAGGTGAACGACTGGTCGGTGAAGATGGTGATCTCGACCGGGATGACCATCCCCGTCTGGTTGGCCGTGCGTGCGTTGTATTCCTTGCAGAACGCCATGATGTTGACGCCGTGCTGGCCAAGCGCAGGGCCGACCGGCGGGGCCGGATTAGCCTTGCCGGCCATGATCTGCAACTTGACAATTGCCTTGACTTTCTTCGCCATGAAACTACTCCAAGTACTATAGTCGCTCGATTTGCAGCAGATCTACTTCGATCGGTGTCTCGCGGTTGAAGAAGGAGACCAGCACGCGGGCCTTGCCCTTGTCCGGGTAAACTTCATCCACCGTGCCGTTGAAGTCCTGGAACGACCCTTCGACAATGCGGACCTTGTCGCCGGTCTTTACCTTGACCTGCGCCACCGGCTCTTCGGCCTCCATGCGGCGCATGATCTTATCAACTTCTTCCTGGCGCAGCGGCGTCGGCTTGTTGCCGATGCCCACAAAACCGGTGACGCCCGGCGTGTTCCGCACGACGTACCAGGACTCCTCGTCCAGTTTCATCTGCACGAGGACATAGCCGGGATAGATGCGGCGCTCGACCACGCGGCGCTGCCCATCGCGCAGCTCGACCTGCTCTTCGGTCGGCACGATCACCTCAAGGATATGGGTGGTCATGCCCATGGACTCGGCGCGATGCTCCAGGTTCTTTTTGACTTTGTTTTCGTAGCCCGAATAGCAATGGACGACGTACCATTGCGGCCGGTTTTCGTCGGCGCTTTCCGCCGCGGCGTCATCCGGCGCCTGGTCTTCCACCGGTTCATCCGCTAGCTCGGAGCTGGATGCAGACGACGCGCCATAGCCAGCGCCGAGATCATCCAACGCGGGCTGTGGCTCAAACTCATCAACCGGATCAGGATCTTGTAACTTGTCCATTATCACCGCCATCCAGTTGTCGCTGTCGGTACGTCTGCCAAACGCCTGAAGTTCAATGTCCGCTTGCCGAGGGTGTGCTTACCGTTCGGTCAGCAACCGGTCAACAGGCCAGAACGCGCTAGCCGATAATCCAGCCGATCAAAGTCGAGAAAAGCAGGTCCATTGCACCCAAGAAGATCGCCATCGCCACTGTCACCGCCAGGACGATCAAGGTCAGGTTGATCAACTGGGGTCGAGTGGGCCAGGTGACCTTGCGCAGTTCGCCACGGGTGTCTACAAAATACTGCTTGACCCGTTCGATAATGCTCGGTTTCTTTTCCTGGTCAGTTTCTTTGCTCACGCGTTCCTCCGCTTGCAGCACATCGTTTGCGGGTTCGAATAATTGGTCGCTGACGATTCAAGACACCGTGCCGGTCAGCTATCTGACGCACTGCCGCAGAGAGCCGTGCCGAGGCGGTGTCTTGTCGAAAGAGAACCGTTCTATTGAGCAGGCGTGGCAGGACTTGAACCCGCAACCCTCGCTTTTGGAGAGCGATGCTCTGCCAATTGAGCTACACGCCTATAGGAATCACAAATTAGGAATTACGGATTTCGTAATTCCTAATTCACAATTCGTCATTATTTCGTCTCGCGATGCTTCAGATGCTTGTGGCAGCGCGGACAATACTTCGAGATCTCCAGGCGCCCCTGGGTGTTCTTCCGGTTCTTCTCGGTCGTGTACGTCCGTTCCTTGCACTCGGTGCAGGCCAGCGTCACCGTGATCCGGTTTGCCTTTTTCGCAGTAGCCATGTTTACCTCATCAGGGGATCATGATTGCAGGTGAAAGAGATCAATCTTGCCTTCAACCTGCAATCATGCCCCGGTGTTTATTCCAGGATTTTGGTGATGACGCCCGCGCCGACGGTGCGGCCACCCTCACGG
>CAZYGI010000082.1:0-15438 GCA_964647255.1 uncultured Anaerolineales bacterium
CGATCCGCCATCTCCTGCCGGATCGCCGGGGTGTCAGGCGCGCCCGCGCACAGGACGACTTGGATGGAAGGGTCAATGTAAGGGATCGCGTTCACCAGGTGGATGATGCCCTTTTGGCGGGTGATGCGACCGACAAAGAGCACGAACGGCTTCTCTGGATCCACGCCGTGCTCCACAAGCGCATCCACGTTCGAGTTGTGGCGGTATTGATTCAGGTCAATCCCGTTGTGGAGCACCTTAACTTTGTCGGGGTCCACATCGAAGAGCCTGAGCACGTCGTTGCGGGTCTCCTGTGAAACCGCGATCACGGCGTCGGCTTGCATGATCCCATTGTTCTCGATCCAGGTGCTCAAGTGATAGGCGTTGCCGAGCTGCTCGACTTTCCAAGGGCGCAGCGGTTCCAGCGAGTGGACGGTCAACACGAACGGGATGCCCCACAGCTTCTTCGCCAGGAAGCCGCCGAACTGCACGTACCAGGTGTGGCAGTGCACAATGCTGGCGTCCAGGTTGTCCTTCGCCATCTCCAGGCTGCGATACATGGCATCCAGCGCGCCGCCAAAGCGCGGATCGGTGTTCTTCTTGGCCTCAGGCCACGGACCATAGCCCTTGACGCGCAGGTTCGGCTCGGTCACGTCCTGGTCGCCGAAGCAGCGCACATCCATTGGCACCAGCTTCGCCAGTTCCTTGCTGAGGTACTCCACGACAACCCCAGCGCCGCCGTAGACGTAGGGCGGATACTCATTGGTGAAGAAAGCGACCTTGTTCAGATTTGCCATGACATCCTCCTCCTGGCAGAGTAGATTGTGGGGGCCAGCGGCCCAAGGACAGAACGCGCGGCGAATCAAAGTTCAAGCAGTAACCAAACAAAATTCATGGAGATGAGCTTGCCTGTGAGATACGATGCGGATTTTACCCTCTTGGCTGCAACGCGTCAAATGCCCGTTTAGGGGGTAAATGTCGCTGATCAGGGGAACGATCTTTTCCTGTTATTGGATTCCCTGCAAACGAATTGGAATTGTCGCCGGCTGCTCATAGCCAACTTCACCTACCTGTAGATCCGCCTTCACAGCCGCGTTCGGGAGAACAAACACGACCTCACCATCCACGGCGCTCTTCGCATTGATCAACGCGTTGGGGAAGGCATCCGGCGCGCGCGGCGCCCCGTCCACCAGCAAGCGGAAATGGTTCGCTCCCAGCGCCATACCTCCAGCAAAATCGCTGGTGTTTTCCACGCGCATCTTAAGAAGCAAGAAGCGTTTCCCGGCCTCGGCGCGCTGTCCGTCGGCATCTAGGTCGAGCATTGCCGATAGCACGGTGTAGTTGACCTTTCCGACGGTGGCATGCCCGCCGCCAGCCAGCTTGACGGGGTAGCGAGCCTCCGGCGCCGGCCCGTCCAGAGGCAGCGTCGCCGGTTCCTTGCCCGGTTCCTGCAAGATCAACTTCGCGTCCTTCAGTGTCGCGGTATATGGCACCGTGAAGATCAACCGGGCCTCGCTGCTGGCCTGCTTGTCGAAGCGATCTGACCATCCATTGCTTTCCGGATAGGATTTCCCGTCGGCAAGCTCTAACCTCGCAATATCGTTTCCCAGGTAAATCGCCTTTGTGGTGAGCGAGTTCGTGATCAACAGATCCAACTCGGCGTACGCCCGATCCATTCGATACCGCGGCGTCTCCGATGTGCTGTCCGGCGTCCGATTAGTGACAGTCGCTGCATTCACTTTAAAGTCAAGGCCCGCATACCGCACCGTGCGCGGCAGCGTGCCTTGCAAGGGGCGATCCACCGCCTCCTGTTTCGAAGCACGGGAGACGATCCCCAGGACCTCGCGCACCTGTGGCGGGAGCTCCACTCCAGGGATCAGGCCAGATGCCACCAGGGCCAAAGCCGCCAGCAGCAGGAGCGGCAGCAGACACCCGCAGCCGCCGCGACGCGCCGGACGGACCGAACGAGCGGGCGTCTGAGCAGGCGTCTGTTCCTCCCTCACAGCCTCAGCGGCCCCAGCCAGCTTGATGAAGGCTTCGGCCAACTGCTCCTTGCCAATGGACGCCTGGACCGGAGCCGCGGGCTTCGCCCGTAAATCTTGCGGCACTATCACGATGTTGCCGCAATAGTCACACGTGATCTGAACCTGCGTGCCGTCGGTGGCAAGCTTGCCCCCACAAGAGGGGCACTCGAAAGTGTGTTCCTCAGCCATCGCCTACCCCGCTTGCTTCTACTGCTCGCCTTTCACTCGAACAACCATTTCATGACCCGCGCTGACGGTCACAGCCTCGATGACTTTGACCGGGTTGGTCAGCACCTCGATGCGATACACGCCAGCAGGCACCCGGATGGAATCACCGTCCACCAGCCCCTGCGCTACCACCCGGCCTTGATTGTCCAGCACGCGGTAGGGGACGCGCAGCGCCTGACCCAGTGCGGCGGCAAGCGCCTTCTGATCGGCCGCGGCGAAGAACTGGCCGCCGCCCGCGCTTGCCCAACCCGCCATCTGGTCTTTCAGCTTCTTGTCGGTCACGGTGAACCCAACGATGTTGAGTCGCACGTCGAACCCTTGTTTGCGCAGCGCCTCCACTGCAGCCGCCGGGTCGCCCTTGCAGCTTTCCTCGCCGTCGGTGACGAGAATAATCAGCTTAGGCCCCGGCCCAGCATTTTTCAGATCTTCGGGCACCTTCAGCAGCGATGCCGCAATCGGCGTGGCGCCCAGCGTCTTGGGTTGGATGCCGGTAATCGTCTGCTTGAGCAGGGCTGGGTCGAGCGGTCCCAGGGGAACTTCCAGGTCGGTGCGGCAGGAGTAGTTGCCTTCACGGTTGCCGAAGGCGCGCAGAGCCAACGGGATCCCTCTTGGCAAGATGTTATCAATCAGGTTGTTCAGCACATCGTGCGCCACGCCGATGCGGGTGCTCTTGCCCAGGGGCTGAGTCATGCTGCCTGACGCGTCGAAGATGATCTCGACCGCAGTGTTGCCCAGGAGCGCGGCGGTGGCGGTCGCGTCCTGTCCGGTCAGGCTGCTGAGGACGCGCAGCGCGCCGGGACCGGGCGGCGGCAGCTTCGCCAGCTTCGCGGTGAAAGTGTAGGCAGCAGGCCGGCGCAGCCAGGCTGCGGTTCGCGCAAAAACCACGTCGAGATCCCCCGCAGTGCGCAGAGTGTCATAGTAACCGCCGTTGACCGCGGCGAAGTTCTGCATCATCTCCTGCGGACTGGTCGCCGCGTCGCCGGCCGCGGCCTGCGATATGATGCCCAGGGTGAAGATGCGCGGCTTGACCGCGGCCAGCGCATCCCACAGTTCGACCGTCTGCTCGTACCCGTTCGACTCAGCGTCGGTGATGAAGACCACAGCCTTCGTGCCGTCGCGGTACGCTAGCTCCTTCGTCGCCTTCAGGAGCGTTTCCTCAGCGTTGCTGGAAGAGTCACTGCGGTCGTAGTTGGTCAACGCCTGCAGGAGCACCGTCGGATCCTCGCCCCAGGTCTTCAGCAGCAGGTTGCCGCCGAACGGCAGGAGGTTCACCGCCTCCCGGCCCGGCGTGACCCCGGCAATATACGTCATGAGCGCGCTATAAATCGTGTGCTGATACGCGCCCAGGCTGCCGCTCTGATCCCAGGCGAAGATCACTGAACGCGGCGGCTCCTCGATGCGGAAATAAGCAGTTGAACCGCCGGCTACCGTGGCGGTGATCACCTGTTCGGCCGGCGACACCGGCTCCGAGGTCACCGGCAGCGGCTTGCCCGCGGCGTCCTGAAAGACCGCCCGCGCGTTGATGGTCGGCTCGCCGGTCAGCCGCAACACGATCGCGTTCTGATCGGCCGGCACGTCGACGCGATACCACGCCATGCGCTCGCCGATTTGCACCGTCCCCTGCACAAGGCTGTCCATGGCGACGAGCTGGGCCTTTTCGAGAGAATCGTTGGCGACGGCAGCAGCCGTGGTGACCACGGGCGCCGGCGGATGCAGCCACTCGTAGACCGCCTCCCGACTGTAGTGGCCCCATTCGCCGATGGCCGAGCGGTAGTCCGGACCGATGGGCCGCTCGAACACCCGCAGCACATCGGGCAACGCCAACTGCACGTTTTTGGCGGGCACGGCGGACGTGATGCGCAGGTAACGCGCCCAGATCGGCGCGGGTAAGGTGAGGTTCGACTGCCCGGGGTTCAGCTTCCAGTGGCCCACAGGGGTCCAGGGCCCGGCCGGGCTGTCCATACTGGCCGAGAGATCCACGTCGGTGAAGCGTTCGGCGGGGGTCACGTCGAGTGCATCGCCCCATTGCAGCGCAGCGATCTGCGCCGCGCGGCCGTGCTGGAAACCGACCACCCATTCGGCCGGGACGCCGGCCATCAGGTCGACGCGCGTGGCGCGCTTATCCTGCTGCAACAGGCTTGCCGCGTAATCAGGCAGGGGCTGCTGAGGCCTAAAGGTCACGATCTCGCCACCGTTGGCCGGATCGGCCAGGTTGACCGGCCCACCGATGGCTGTGCCGGGCGCAGCGATCACCTTCCACTCGCCCAGCGCGACGTTGCCGTGGTTGCCCACGTGGTTGCTCAGCAGCCGGAGCTGCGCGTAGCGGGCAGGCGTCGGCTGCGGCAGCGGAAACGCCTGCTCGACGAGGTTCGAGGACAGGGCGCCGGCCAGGGCACGCGTGAAAGTCCGGCCATCCTGTGAGAGCCACAACTCGAAGTCCTGCAGCTTCTCATGCACCGGCCACGGGCTTTGCGGGTTCAACAGGATGCCGGTGACGGGCGCCGCGGCGTCGCCCGCCAGCTTGACGGTGAGGCTGATCGGCAGCTGATCGGCGCTGACCTGGAAGACTTCGCCCAGCGTGGTGTAGCCGTCATGTAAGACCTGCTGGCGCTGCGCCAGGTCCGCGTCGGGCGTGAAGATCTGCGCGCCGAGGCTGAGAAGCGCGACATTCCGCCCACCAAGCATCGAATCGGGCAGCGGCCAGACGCGACGGGGCGACTGCGGCGGCGCATCGGCGTCGGCAACCAGCTCCGCGGCCGCGGTGACCTGGCCTCCATTTGCCGCCCGGCCGCGCCAGGTGAAGGGGAAGCGATCGGCCGGCAAATCGGCCGCGATGGACAGCGTCACCGGCACGTCCTGGCGGCCGCCGGCCGGGATCGTCAGAGCCGCACCAATCCCCCCAGCCTCTTTCCCTATAAGGGAAGGAGGAGAAGCCGAGGTCAGGTCCGCGGTGATCTTGTCGCTACTGCTGTGAAAATCGAACGAGACGGTCAACGGCTGCGCGCCGGTGTTCTCCAGGGAGAGGGTGCCGGAGATGGCCTGACCCACCGGCCAAAACGCGGCGACCCGGCCATCGGTCAAGCGGAATGCCAGCTTCAGGGGCGGCGGGGCAGGCGCCGGCGCCGCCGCCGGCCCCTTGTCGAAAGCCAGCTTGAGCTCGTATGCGCCATCGCCGCCCACCCGCACCGCATACGGCTGTGCGCCGGATGCCTGGAGCGAGCCGGTGTAAACTCCGCTGTCGCCATCCCGCTGGAAGAGACAGTCCAGCGGCTCGCCTTTGGCGTTGTACACGTTGACCGTGACGGCCGGCGGCGCCGTGATCTGGACGCCGGTGTCGGCGGGGAGCGCCGGCAGCCGATACCAATCGTAGTTGTCGCCGGCGCCGATGGAGCCGGTGACAGCCAGGGTTGCGGGCAGCGGGCTTGCCCACTCCAGGCTGTCGTTCGGCTCAAGATCACCGAGCGCCGCGAACGGATCGCCGCGCTCCAGGGTGACAAGGTAGGGCGAGTCGCTCGGCTCGATGCTGTTCAGCTTCACTACGTAGTCGCCCGGCTGCAGGAACGTATCCAGCACCCACGGCGAGCCGCCGTTCACAGCGTCATCGTGCCCCGCGATCTCGAAACCATCCCCCCACCAAACGCGCCCTTGCAGCCGGCCATCGTCCGGCGGGGTCACGGTGAGGCGGATGTGCTCCCGCGTGGCAAGCGTGAATCGGTAGGAATCCACGTCACCGGGCTCGTTCAACAGGCCGGTGCGCGGCGCACCGAAGCGGAGCGGATTGGCCTGGTCGGGATCGTCGTTGGGTTCCTGCTCCACGCCTTCCGGCGGCGGGCCAAGCGGGATCGCCACCACACGGTATTCGCCGGCGGAGCCGCCGCTCACCGCGATATAGTGGACGCCCGGCAGCAATACCATATCAGTCAAGCGCACGCGACGCGGCGTTACTGAGCCCACGCTGTGCTCAGAATCACCAACAGCATCAAGGACATCCACGCTCCGGATCCCATCGCCCGTCACCTGGATGCGCCAGTACTGTGGCTTGCCGGCAACAACCAGGCGATAGACATCCTTATCATCCCCGGTGAAACGGCCCTGCGACCGGTTCTGTGCGTCGAGCGACGACGCGATCTGGTACGCGTCGTTCGGCTCATCCTCGCGGCCCGGCGTCCGTGCGCCGGTGATGACGCGCGTCAGCAGGTAATGCTCGGTCGGGTCGGCGTCGCCGAGGACCGAGACCACGTAATCACCTGGCGCGGGCGACAGGTCGGCGAGGACGACCTCGCCCAGGCCGGCGCGACACTGAAGATCCGTGCCGTCGGGCAGGCGCAGGCAGACCCGGCGCTGCGCCCGCGAGTCGGAGCGCAGGCGGAGGTCGAAGCGGGCCGTGGCGTCGACTGCAATAGTGAAGCGATAGCTGTCGCTGTCGTCCGTGCCGTTGAGCTGGCCGGCGACCGACTCGTCCATGTTCCAGACGTTGGCCTGCTCGGCCCGGTCGTTGGGCTCCGCCTCCGCGCCGGGCGCGGGCGGGCCCGCCGCCACGGCGCTAAACCGATAGGCGTCACCCGGATTGCCGTCCCCTTCAAGCCGCACGAGGTAGGCGCCGGCCGCCAGGCGCAGCCCCGCCAGGGCCGCCCGGCCGGCGGCGTCGCGCGTGCGGCGGACGATGTAGCTGCCAGCCGCATCGTTCAGCGAGAGCGTGACGTTGCGATCGAGCGCGGCCTGGGCAGTAAGGTTCCAGACCTGGCCCGCGTCAGCGGTGCTTACCGTCCAGGCGTACCAGTCGGCGTCGCCCGCCAGCGTGCCGGAAAGGTCGAACGCACCGGACACTTTGGTCGCTTGCTCCTGCCTGTGGTTCGCTTTCCCGCCGCTTGAGGCCGGCAGCGCGGCGCCGGGCTCAAGCTTCACCTGGTAATCCCCAACCCCGAACCCGTAGACGCCCAGGAGGTAATCACCCGCCAAAAGAATGAGCGAGTCGCTCCGCACCTCGCCGCCGTGGGGCGAAGACAGCGTGTACAGCAATCGCGGTCGCTCCGCGCCTAGCACGCGCAGAAGGTCCACCTTGGTGAGCGCATTTGGGACGCCGTCCAAGACCAGGGTGTAAGACCGGGCCGCCTGATCAGCCGTGACGGTGAGGCGAAAGAGATCCTGGTCGTTCTCGGTCAGATGGCCCGCGGCGCAGACGTTCAGCGGTCCGGCGGTGGCCGGGTCGTTGTTGGGCTCGATCTCGGTCGTGCAGGATTGGGCATGCGCCGTGGTCACGCGCGTTCCCAGCAGGGCAAGTGTCAGCAGGAACGACAAAATCAGGAGGGGTATCCAGCGTTTCATTTGACAGGCTCCGGCACGATCCTGTTGCACAGGGTGGGCAACGTCAGCCCCACGATTCCCAAACCGACATCGCCCAAGAGAAAGCTCACGGTCAAGGCAACGGCTGCCGACTTGATTGCCAGGCCGGCGATCGCCCCGATTCCCAGGCCGGCGCCAAAGAAGATGCCGCCGATGACCAGGTTAGATATCACGCAGCACCCGGCGTTGTTGGTCTCCTTCGTACAATTGGCCGCGCCCACGCCGGCCTCAACAAGCCCCAGGACGATGGAATTCAGCAAGAACGCGTACTCCACCATGGCGTCGCCATAGCCCCCGGTGCCGATGCCCAAGGTCTCGCCCGTGGCAGGGTCGACGCGCCACCATCCGGTGCGGGCGCCGGGTTCGGCCGGGCGCTCCGGCAGAATGACCACGTAGCCGGCATCCAGATCAGCCTGGACACTGGTCTTGGTGGCATCTGAATGGGCTAGGCCCGCAAGGACGGCGCCATCGCCCGGTCTGAGGACGCGGAGCGGAATGCTCGCATCGGCGGCCTGGCGGATGGCTGTCAACGCACCGGACGGCGGTGTCGCCTGCCGCAGCGCGCTGCGCTCTGCGTAGGTCTCCCATGCACCGATGCGCACCGCCTCTTCCGGCGCAGGGGTCACACTCCCGTCTTTCACCGAGAAGACGCGGCGGGCGTTGTGGATGACATCCACCCGTTCGTAAGCCGTGTCAGAGGGTGGCCCCGGCACAAAGCCGCTTTCGCAGACTACCAACGCCGGCGCTGCCCGGTAGGCAATCACGCCACCCCCAGGCGAGATCGCATTGGCGAAGGCGCTGTTGAGCACGACGTCTTGCATGGGCACGATCGGCCGCGCGGCATCCTGAGGGAGATCAGAGAGCTTCATGCCGGTCTTCAGGTAGGGCTTCAGCGCCAGTTCCGCCAATGTGCGCTCGACGCTGCGGTGTGAGACGTAAGCCGGGGAATACTCGCCCGGCAGAACCAGAATTGTGTACGCCGTCAGCAACGACTTGGCGGCCTCCTGGAGCGGCGTCTGGTCCGAGATCGAGGCCTTGCCCTGGTCACGATTCGCCTCCCCGACCCGGTCGAGCACGTAGCGCCGCACGGTAGTCTCCGCGCCGCCGGGTGCGATCAAGGTGTAGTCAATCCACTCCGCCGTAAGGGTCATGAAGTCGGCGGGGGATTCGCCGCTGGCGCCGGCACTGCTGTCGAGCGCGCCGGACGCCTGTGTCGCCGCTGCCCCGCTGGCCTGGCCCGACTGAGCGAGGCCGATCGTGCCCAGGGATAGCAGGCTGGCGTTGTAAACGCCGCCGCGCAGGTCGAAGGCCCGGTCGGCGATCTGGCCGTCCACCATCGGGACAAAGACGCTGACCTCCCTGAGCAGGGTCTCGAGGCCGGGGAAATTGGCAAAGTCCAGGTTGTTCGGCTGATTCTGGAACGTGACCGGATGGCCGGCCAGGTCGGCAGATTTGCGCTCCCAGTTCGAGACCACCGGGTTGGCAATCAGCTTGTCGCCCAGCTTCTGCTCAACGGTCACCTGAACGCGCACGCGGTGGTAGAGGTCATCGGGCAGCGCATCGCGATAGTACTTCTCGATCTTGAGCCCGGACGGCGCGTCGGCAGGGTTGGCGAAGGCCGGATGGGCGTCAAGCCACTTGTCGAACGAACCTAATCGGTACTGCACCCAGAGATAATCGCTGGCCTCTTTCGCCAGGCCGTCCAGCGTGCTGTTTTGGCCCAGCTTCACCCCGGCGCGGCTCAGACCGTCGAGGATCAACGCGGTGTCGCCCCCAACAAGCTGATTGGCAACCCATTGCTTGTCCAATGCGGCAGGATCGGCGCCACCATCGGGCGTTGCGCCGGCGGCCGTCTGCAAGCGGCCCCGGATGTCGGCCACGAAGGCAGGATCGGCAATGGGCGGCGCGGGGGCGCGCGGCGCGGCCATCTGCGCCACCAGGCGGCGCGCCTGCGCATCGGTCAGGGTCGTGCGGACCAGCCGCGTCTCGTAGCCGGCGTCGTCCAGCAGCCGGCGGAGCAGCAACGCCTTGTCGAACGCATTACCCGCCCGGCCGATCAACGTGCCGTATTCGCCGCGCAGCACGCCCGGATACTGTTCGAACGCGATCTGCGTGCGGATGAACGCGATGATCTTGTCGGGGTCATAGTTCAACCGGCCGCCGAGCGCGTCCAGATCGAACTGACTGCGATCCAGCTTGCCCTCCAGTTCGTGGACCATCGGCTCGAGCTGGCTCATCTTCTGAATCCCTGGGGCAAGATCTTCCGTCTGCGGCGTGTCAAACTTCAGGACCGGCAGGGTGCTGAGCGTCCCCGGCGCAGGGGTGAAGCTGATGCCGCCTGGGGAGCTGCCTTGGGGCGGCGGTGCAGCCGCGGCTGCACCGCCGCCCAGCCCACCGAGAGCAATAGAGACGACTAAGACCAGATGGAGCATCCGGCGATTTGCCGGCATGATGCACCGCCTTTCGACCTCCACGCAGAGGAGTGCCCAGAAATGCACGGGCGATGCGCTCCGGCCGTGATGCTTCCGATGCGCACCGCCGTGCATATCACGATTGTCCAAATGCAGATTACTGGATCGGCGCCTCGATCTTGATATTGGGGTCATACTCCCAGGTTGAGTTCGTCTTTGTCTTGCCGCCCTTATTGACGACCGAGTCGCTTTCGCCTTCCTGCTTGTAGGGCAGCTTGTCCATGACACCCAGCCAGATCTTAGCTTTGGAGCTGATCTTCTGTCCCGTGAGATCCATCGTGGTATCGTACTGGTAAATCCACATCGGCTTCCCATCAATCAGGTCGGGGCCCAGGAACTTCACCTGATCCACAGTGATGCTCTTAGCCAACTCTTCAATCGCGTCCGCGCTGAGCACCTGTTTGATCAAACCGCTCATATCGGCAGGGGACTTTTGCCATGCACCATCGGCGCGTTTGATGTAGCTGGCGCCCGGGATAACGATGATTTCGGTGCCTGTGCTCATCTTGCTGTGGAAGCTGCCTGGCGCGACATACTCGATGAGCATATCTGTCGTCTTACCGCCGTCCTCAGTCGTCATGCTCATGCGGAAGGCCTTCTGCGCCAGTTGCGCCCGCATCGCGTTCAGCATGAGGTCGCGACCTGCCTGGCCTGTGGGGGCCTCGGCCGCGGGTGGTTCGGTCGGCTTGACTGCTGTTGGGGCGACGGTGGGCTCGGGCTGTGGGGTTGCCGTGGGTTGAGGAACCGAAGTAGGTGCGGGCGCTGCTGTCGGGTTGGGCGCTTGCGCTGTCGGCGGCACCGCCGTCGCTTTCGCTTGAGCCGGCGGCGCCGAAACCGCAGCGGTCGCTTGGGGCGCTCCCGTAGCAGGGTTAGTGGCAGCCTGGCCGCCGCACGCAGCCAGGATCGCCAGGGTCAATAGCAGGGGTAACAACGCCGACCGGTGAAAAGTGCGTCTGGGTTGCATTGCAATCTCCTCAGTCAGGTGGCCGCAGCCATAGAATAGTCTCGACACCATCCGGTATAGTACTTGTACACTATAAATTCTGTGTTCGATCTTCCCGTTAGAGAGACAGAGATCAGGGGCGAATACGGAGATTGGAGACTGCCCGGAGGAAGAAGCCGGGGGAACGCGAATCTGGCGCCAATACCTTTCAATTGAGATCCGGATTGGCGCCTTGAGGTGGCCGCTTTCCGGCCAGCCGGAGCGCCAGTTGACAAGGCAGTGAATTTAGCGCCGTGTCCGCGTGAGGGGCTTGAAGCCTTCGCCCAGCACTTCGTTGCCGGGGCTGATCACGACAAACGCCTCGGGGTCCGTCGCACTGACAATTTCGCGCAGTTCGGGCACTTGGCGCCGGTTGACCGCGGTGAACAACACCATGCGCTCATCGCCGGTGTACGCGCCCTCGCCTCGCAGGATCGTCACGCCCCGGTTCAGGCCTTCGAGGACGCCCGTGCACACCTCGGCGGGATTCTTGGTAATAATGAACGCGGTGTTGCCTGCCGTCAGGCCGGTCTCCAACGCGTCAATCACCCGCACCATCACCCAGGCAGCAATGAGCGCGTACAAGGCCGGCGCCAGCCCAAAGAACACCGCGGCCAGCAGCAGGATTGCCACATCCATCGCCAACAGTGAATTCGCCATGCGGATGCCGCGAAAATGCTCCAACAGCTTGGCTGGGATTTCCGTTCCGCCCGTCGTCGCGTTCGCCCGGAACACCAGCCCCATGCCCAACCCGTAAAGCAGCCCGCCGTACAGCGTATAGAGGAGGGGTTCGCCCCGCACCACCGGCAGATAGGGCCGCAGCAGATCAATCGCCAACGACGAGACCGCCGCCGCAAAGATCGTCTTCGGGCCGAACTGCACGCCAAGAATCCGCATGCCGAGGAGCAAGAAGGGGATGTTCATGATAAGCAGCGTCACGCCCACCGGCCAGCCCCACAGACGATTGGCGAACATCGCCAGTGCGGTGAATCCGCCGGGCACGACATCGTTCGGATCCAGAAAGATGTCTACCGACAAGGCCATACATACCGCGCCCACCAGCATCAAGGCCAGGTTGAAGGCTGCGCGGCCGGTGATGGCACCCCACCGGGTGCGGATCAGCACGGCGCGGTTGAAACGCCGGACAATAGAGGAGGGATGAGCTATCATACCGTGTTTATACCTGGGATAGCGCCGCAGGTCAAAGTCAGCACCGCACACATGTCCATGCGTACACGCAGCGCAATTGTTGTGTCCCACAAGTGATGCTATAATGCGGCCGTAGCTCATCTCCCACCGAAGGAGCAATCTGATGCCAGTTACCGCCTCCCAAGATCAGATCAATAAGATCATCTATGCATATCACTACGACCCGTTCGAGGTGCTCGGCGCGCATGTCGTCGAAGCGGCCGGCAAACGGATGGTCGCCATCCGAGCGTTTCTGCCCTTTGCAGAAGCGGCGTGGGCGGTCCCGGATGACGCCGAAGCCCAGCCCTTCGAGCGCGTGGAAGGAACCGACTTCTTCGAGGCTCAATTCCCGAAGAAACGCACACTCTTTCCTTACCAGATTCGCACCCTGGACAAGGATGGCGTGACGCGCCAGGCGCCGGATCCCTACAGCTTTTGGCCGGTCCTGGGCGATCTCGACTTGCAACTCTTCAACGAAGGCACCCACTGGCGCACTTATGACAAGCTGGGCGCGCACATCATCGAGCATCAAGGGGTATCCGGCACGGCTTTTGCGGTCTGGGCGCCCAACGCCGCGCGCGTCAGCGTCGTCGGCGATTTCAACGGTTGGGACGGCCGGCGGCACCCCATGCGCGAGCGCGGGGCTTCCGGCATCTGGGAGCTGTTCATCCCCGGCCTGGGCGAAGGGACGGTCTACAAGTACGAGGTCAAGGCCAAGAACGACGCGATCCTGCAAAAGACCGATCCCCAGGGCTTCTTCTGCGAGTTCCGACCGAAGACCGCTTCCATCATCTGGGATATCAATAAGCATGTTTGGGGCGATGATGCGTGGATGACCCGCCGTGCGGAGACTAACGCCCTTCTCGCTCCGATGTCGGTCTATGAGGTGCACCTCGGCTCGTGGATGCGCGTGCCCGAAACCAATGGCTATCTCAACTATCGCGATCTGGCCCACAAACTGGCCGACTACGTGGCGGAGACCGGCTACACCCACATCGAGCTGCTGCCGATCACCGAGCACCCGCTGGATGCCTCGTGGGGGTATCAAGTGACCGGCTACTTTGCGCCGACCAGCCGCTTTGGCACGCCCGATGACTTCCAGTACTTCGTGGACCACCTCCATCAGCGCGGCATCGGGATCATCCTGGACTGGGTCCCGGCTCACTTCCCCAAGAACGACTACGGCCTGATGGCGTTCGACGGCACCGCGCTCTACGAATACGGCGATGACCGCATCGGCGAGCACAAGGAGTGGGGAACGAAGGTGTTCAACTACACGCGCAACGAGGTGCGGGGTTTCCTCACCAACAGCGCGCTGTTCTGGTTGGACAAGTATCACATTGACGGCCTGCGGGTGGACGCCGTCGCCTCGATGCTCTACCGCGACTACGCCCGCACCGAGTGGCTGCCGAACCAGTACGGCGGCCGCGAGAATCTCGAAGCGATTGACTTCCTCCGCCGCCTGAACGAGAAGATCTACGAAGAGCATCCCGGCGCAGTGACGATCGCCGAGGAGTCCACGGCCTTTCCGGCGGTCAGCCGGCCGACCTACCTCGGCGGGCTCGGGTTCTCGTTCAAGTGGAACATGGGCTGGATGCACGACACGCTGGAATACATCGCTAAGGATCCGATCTACCGCAAATACCATCACCAGAAGCTCACTTTCGGGCTGATGTACGCGTTCAGCGAAAACTTCATGCTGCCGATTTCGCACGACGAGGTCGTGCACCTGAAGAAATCTATGGCCGACAAGATGCCGGGCGATTTCTGGCAGCGGTTTGCGAACCTGCGGCTCTATTACGGCTTCATGTGGACGCATCCAGGGAAGAAGCTGCTCTTCATGGGGCAAGACTTTGGGCAGTGGCATGAGTGGAGTGAAGATCGCAGCCTGGATTGGCACCTGACCAGCTTCGAGCCGCATCGCAAGCTGACCAAGTGGATGGCGGACCTGAATCATCTTTATCGGAGCGAACCGGCCTTGTACGAGCAAGACTACAACTGGACCGGCTTCGAATGGATAGACGCCAACGACTGGGAGCACAGCGTCATCTCCTACATCCGCCGGGCCAAAGACCCCAAGGATCATGTCGTGGTGGTGGCGAACTTCACGCCGGTAGTGCACCAGGGGTACCGGGTCGGGGTGCCGGAGCTGACAACCTATCACGAGATGCTGAACAGCGACTCGGAGCACTACTTCGGCAGCAACGTGGGCAACGGTTTGAGCCTGCCGGCGCAGGAGCAGAACTGGCAAAACCAGCCGTACTCGATCGAGATCACTTTGCCGCCCCTGGCAATCGTGGTGTTGAAGCCCGAACGGCCGGCGGCAGCGGCGCCCGAAGCGACCGAGGCGACCGAGTAGGGGGCATTTCAGAGGATTTGACAGGCCGGCGTTTCTGAGCGATAATCTTTTTCGCTCGAAAGGGCACCTCCTACGCCATCCTACAACCGAGGAGGTGATGCTTATGGACGAACGTAGTACCACAACTGGCGCCGTAGCATCACCTCGGTTGAACGGGTAGGTGCTACGGCGCCGAACAGAGGGGGGGACGGGTTGAAACCCTGTCCCCCCCTTTGTTTTTTGTAGTATTCGTCTCAGCTCCACCCAATCATATATTTGCCCCAGATGTCCCGCGGCCCCATGTCGGAAAGAAACAGGAAGGCCAGATAATGCGGACGGCCGGGACGCCGGTGCAGGACCAGCCCCGCCTCCTCCGGTGTGCGATTGCCCTTGCGCATGTTGCACACGCGGCACGCCGTCACGACATTCTCCCATGTCGTCTGTCCGCCCCGGCTGCGCGGAATGATGTGATCCAGCGTCAGCAGCCCGCGTCCCGGCGCCAGGCCGCAGTATTGGCAGGTGAAGTTATCGCGCAGCGCAACGCTGCGCCGCGTCGGCGCGAGCATGATCGCTTGCGGAATACGAACGTAGTAGATCAGACGAATGACGAGGGGCACGGGCAAAGAGGTGCGCGCGGCGTGTAAGCGTTCCGCGGCAGCTTCCACGAGTTCGGCCTTTTCTTTCAGCAACAGAACGATGGCCCGCTGCACAGAAACGATGCTCAGTGGCTCATACGTCGCATTAAGCACCAACACGCGCTGCATCGTCAGCACCCTATCGGAAACGACAAACGCCCGACCTCACAGAATGAGATCGGGCGTTTCAGTCAGAGGGTGGCCAGTGGGGCTTGAACCCGCAACCTTCTGGGCCACAACCAGATGCTCT
>CAZYGI010000083.1:0-15392 GCA_964647255.1 uncultured Anaerolineales bacterium
GGTCGGGGTGAAGATCCACGAGGATGTGCATGTGGCCGAAGGCGCATTCAAGGCACCCGGCGGCTTGATCCGGGCGACGGTGCGGCTGCGTGAGGGGCGAATCGATGGGCTGGAGTTGGCCGGCGACTTTACCGTCTTTCCGGCCGCGGCGGTGGGCGATTTGCAGAGGCTGGCCTGCGGTGTTGAACTGAGCCGCTCAGCGCTGACCGAACGCTTTGCCGCCGTGTATCGTGACCTGGCGATCCAATCGCCGGGCGTCACGCCCGACCATCTGGCTGAAGCCATCCTGGCTGCTGCCGGCAGCGGGGCTGCTCAGCCCTGACTTTGTGCTCCTCCTCAGACCCGAGCGCCGCACATCTTGGGACGGGTGCGCGGCGCTCGTATTTCTTACAAAGTAAATGCCGGCGCACGGCTGGCCCAGCGACGAATCGCTCAGCCGCTGGGCGCGCACGAACTGGGCGACGTCGCAGCGCTGCCGCCTCCGCTCACCTTCGAGGCAAAGATTGAGACTTTGCGGCGGACATGGATGCTGCCGCGCTCAAAGAGCATTCCTGCCAAACTGATTGACCTGACTGAATCGTGTGTCACGCGTTTGCTAGACACGGCTTGCCTGGCAAGCGTGACACGCTGAATCGGAGTTGGCAACGCAGTGGGATGAGATGACAAGTCAACTGATGCTTACCCTGGTCATCTTGGTCGTGGCGATCGCTCTGCTCCTGAGTGAGCGTTTGCGCGCCGACCTGGTGGCGCTTCTGGTTGTGGTGGCGCTGGGCGTCGCCGGCGTCCTGACCCCGCGTGAGTCCTTCTCCGGGTTCGCCAGCTCGGCAGTTGTCACCATTGTTTCCATCTTCGTCCTCACCGAAGCTCTGCGCCTGGCGGGCATCACCGAGCGCGCCGGTAACCTGTTGGCGCGCATCGGTGGGCAAAACGAGACCCGGCTCGTGATCGTTATCATGCTGGCCGGCGCGGGCTTATCATTGCTGATGAACAATATCGCCGCGGCCGCGATCTTGATGCCGGCCGTCTCAGGCCTGGCGCAGAGGAACCGCATCAGTCCTGCGCGCCTCCTCATGCCCCTGGCTTTCGCCACGATCCTGGGCGGGATGGCAACCTTGTTCACCACGACTAATATCGTGGTCAGCGGCATCCTGCGCGGCCAGGACCTCCCCGGCTTCGGCGTGCTGGACTTTGCGCCCGTGGGCATCCCCCTGGTTGTGATAGGGATCGCGTACATGGCAGTCTGGGGCCGGCGCCTGCTGCCCGCGCAAACGGCGATGCAGGAGGCCCGTCATGAAAGCGATCTCGGGCTCGAGTTGGCCGACGTCTACCGCCTGGATGAGCGACTTTTTCGGGCGCGGGTGCCGGTCGGCTCCTGCCTGGACGGTCAACCGCTGGCGCAGAGCTACTTGCGTGAGACCTATGGCGTCAATGTGGTGGCGCTGGAGCAGCAAGGGCATCTCATCCATGCGCCATCGCCCGCGACGGTGCTGAACACCGGAGATATTCTCTTTCTGGAAGGCAAGCTGGACGAATTTCTGGCACGCGATGTGGACCCGCGTCTGGAGATCCTGCCCGCGCCCGATTGGCACAATACTGCTCTGGAATCCGAGGAGATCACCGTTGCGGAGGTGGTTCTAGCCCCCCGTTCCATGCTGCTCGGCCAGACGCTGCGCGCCGCGCGCTTCCGTGAGAAGTACGGTATGGCGGTTCTGGGCATCTGGCGCGCGGGGCGGCCGATTCGCACCAACCTGGGTGATCTGCCACTGGCCTTCGGAGACGCATTGTTAGTGCAAGGTCCGCGCGTCCGGATCCCCTTGCTGCGCACCGAGCCCGACCTGGTCTTGCTGAACGGCGGCTCGGCTGAGCGGCCGATCGTCACGTCGCGCAAGCGCTGGCTGGCGCCAGGCATCATGCTGGCCGCGTTGATCCTGGCGGCCTTCAATACGGCGCTGATCGGCGAGATCATGTTGGGCGCGGCGCTGCTGATGACCTTGGTCGGCATCCTCACGATGGATCAGGCGTACGGTGCGATCGAGTGGCGCAGCGTTTTCCTGGTGGCGGGCATGCTGCCGCTGGGCCTGGCGATGACCAAGAGCGGTGCGGCTGGCCTGATGGCCGACCGACTCATCGCGGCGCTCGGGCCAGCAGGCCCGGTGGCGCTGGTGGCGGGCCTGTGCTTGCTGACGACCCTGCTGACGCAAGCCATGAATGGGGCTGCGGTGGCTACGGTCGTGGCCCCGATTGCAATCCGCGCCGCCCAGCAGACGGGGCTGGATCCGCGCGCACTGGCGATGGGAGTGGCGTTGGCGAGTTCCCTGGCGTTCCTGACGCCGCTGGGCCACCCGGTCAACGTGCTCGTGATGGGACCGGGCGGTTATCGGTTTCGCGACTATCTCAAGGTGGGCTGGCCGCTGACGCTGCTGCTTGTGGGGGCGATCCTGCTGCTGCTCCCGATCTTCTGGCCGCTGACTGCGCAGTAACACACCAGAGGGGACTGAGAATGTGCACGGATGATTTGGGCCATTTCCGCACCCATGAGCGCCGTTTTCACGGTGCGGCGGACCGGCTGCGGGCGCCGGAAAGGCTCGCGTTGCTGGAGGCGCCGCGCGTTGTGGCGCTGAGCCTGGCTGGATTGACAGTCACGCGCGTGCTAGATGTGGGAACCGGCACGGGCATCTTCGCTGAGGCCTTCGCCGCCCTGGGCCTGGCGGTGACGGGGATAGACACCAACGCCGACCTGTTGGCCATCGCGGCCGGGTATGCGCCAACAGCGCAGTTCAAGTTGGCGCAGGCGGAGCAGATCCCATTCTCTGACCGCTCATTTGACCTGGTGTTTCTCGGCCACGTGCTGCATGAAGCCGACGACCCTTTGACTGCGCTCCAGGAAGCGCGCCGGGTGACGCGCCAGCGGGTGGCCATTCTCGAATGGCCATACCGCGAGGAGCCGCACGGCCCGCCCCTGGCTCATCGTCTGCAACCCGCGACCGTAGCTGATCTCGCGGCCAGGACCGGCTATCAGAGCGTGGAAGCGATCCGACTTGAACACATGGATCTCTATCGGCTCATGCCCTGATATCGTGCGACTTCTCTGGCAGGCAACCCATGATTCAATCTACTTCTTCTGAGGGTTTGACCACCGAGCAGGCTGCCCGCCTGCTGGCCCAGGTTGGCCCCAACGCCATTGCCGAGGCCAAACCCCACCCGTGGCTGGCATTTCTCAAACGTCTGTGGGGACCCGTTCCCTGGATGCTGGAAGCGGCGGTGATCCTCGAAATCATCTTGGGCAAATACGATGAAGCGGCCATCATCGCCGTACTCATCCTGTTCAATGCTGTTTTCAGCACGCTGCAAGAGAAGCGTTCATCCGATGCGTTGGCGATGCTGCGCCAACGGTTGCAGCTGACCGCTCGCGTCCTCCGCGACGCGGTGTGGCGGGCCATTCCGGCAGATCAGCTCGTCCCCGGCGACGTGATCCACGTCCGGATGGGCGATCTGCTTCCGGCGGATGTTCAGCTGCTGGATGGCGATCTGCTGCTTGACCAATCCGCCCTGACGGGCGAATCGTTGCCGGTGGAGGTCGCAGCCGGCGGGACGGGCTATACCGGCACGACGGCCCAACACGGCGAAGCCACCGCCGTCGTCACCGCGACCGGCGTGCGCACCCGCTTCGGGTGCACTGCCGAATTGGTGCGCATCGCCAAAAGCCAGAGCAACCTGGAGAAGGTCATCTTTTCGGTGACGAAGGCGCTGGTGATCCTGGACGGCGTCCTGGCGCTGGCGGTGATCGCCTACGCGCTGGCGACGCACATGCCTCTTCTGCAAGTTTTGCCTTTTGCGCTCATCCTGCTGGTCGCCTCGGTGCCGGTGGCGCTCCCCGCCACCTTTGCCATCGCCACTGCGCTGGGCGCGCGGGATCTCTCGCATCAGGGGGTGCTGGTGACCAATCTGGCGGCCATCGAGGAAGCCGCCGGCATGGACACGCTCTGCAGCGACAAGACCGGCACAATCACCGAAAACCGCCTGAGCGTCGCTGACCTGCGCCCATATGCGGCGCCGAGTGAAGACGAGTTGCTGCGCCTGGCGGCGTCGGCCAGCGACCCCGCCACGCAGGACCCGCTTGACCTCGCGATCTTGCAGCGCGCACAGGAGCGTGGCGTGGCCCCGGATTACAGCCTGCGCCAACGCTTCCAGCCTTTCGACCCCGCGACAAAGCGCTCGGAGGCCGACTTCCTGCAAGACGGCGCGCTGCTCCACGTCGCCAAGGGCGCGCCGCAGATTGTCGCGTCCCTCTGCACCGATCCACCGGCTGCATTCGAAACCGACGTTGAGAAACTGTCCGCCCAGGGCTACCGCGTCCTGGCCGTTGCGCACGGCGACGGTCAGGCGCTGCGCGTCACCGGGCTGGTGTCGTTGCAAGACCCGCCGCGCGCCGATTCTGCTACGCTGATCCGGCAGTTGCATGATCTGGGCATTCGCGTCATCATGGTCACGGGGGACGGTCTCGCCACCGCGCAGGCCGTAGCGCGCCAGGTCGGCATCGGCGATCACGGCTGTAAGGCGCAATCGCTGCAGGAAACAAAAGAGCCGGATCCGGATTGTAATGTCTTCGGCGAAGTCCTCCCCGAACACAAATTCAGGCTTGTGCAGTCGCTGCAAGGTCACGGCCACATCACCGGCATGACCGGCGACGGGGTGAACGACGCGCCCGCGCTCAAACAGGCGCAGGTGGGCATCGCCGTCTCGAATGCCACCGACGTCGCCAAGGCTGCAGCCAGCCTGGTGTTGACCCAACCCGGCCTGGGCAACATCATCGCCGCGATCCAGGTCAGCCGCCAGATCTACCAGCGCATGTTGACCTACACTTTGAACAAAATCATCAAGACGATCCAGGTGGCCGCTTTCCTCAGCCTGGGCTTGATTTTCACCGGCGTCTTCGTCACTACGCCCCTGTTGGTGGTGCTGCTCCTGCTCGCGAATGATTTCGTCACCATGTCTATCGCCACCGACCGCGTGCGCGCCTCGCCTAAACCGGACCGCTGGGATGTACGCGGCATGCTCGTCCCGGCGCTCAGCCTGGCCCTGCCCGTGTTGGCGTTGACCTTCGGCATTTTCCTGGCCGGACGCAACCTCCTGCATTTACCTGTTGCGGAGCTGCAAACGCTCTCGTTCATCACGCTGGTTTTCACCGCGCAGGGCATGGTCTACCTGGTGCGCGAGCGGCAGCACTTCTGGGCTTCATGCCCCGGCCGGTGGATGATGCTGGCTTCTGCGCTGGCTATCCTGGCGGTCATCCTGCTCGCTTCCTTCGGGGTTCTCATGCGGGCCATCCCGCTCTGGCTGACGCTGGCGACGTTGGCGCTCACCGCCGTTGCCTTGCTAGGGTTGGATTCCCTCAAGGTCTGGGTCTTCCGTAAGTTCAACCTGCACTGACATGACAACGGCTGTCGCGTGAGGAGAAACAAACATGGCATTTTTCAGTAGGAAGTAGGCCATGGCAGTAACCGGACCGGAAGCTAACCCTGTGCACGCCCGTCGTAGCTTTCCCATCCTTCAGGGAGTGCTGCCGATCGATCCTAAGCAGATCCCGCTCGACATCGTCGCCGGTATCACCTTGGCGGCTTTGGCGATACCGGAGGCCATGGGGTATACGAAGATCGCCGGCATGCCGGTGGTCACCGGACTCTATACCCTCCTGATCCCGATGGCGCTCTTCGCGCTCTTCGGATCATCCCGCCACCTCGCGGTCGGCGCCGATTCGGCCACCGCAGCCATCATGGCCGCAGGTCTCGTCGGCATGGCGTCTGTGGCGTCGCCGCAATACGTGGCCTATGCCGGTGTGCTGGCCCTCATGGCGGCAGCACTACTGATCCTGGTGCGCCTCGTCCGGCTGGGCTTCGTCGCCGACTTCCTGTCGCGGACCGTCCTGATCGGCTTTTTGACCGGCGTAGGCATACACGTTGCCATCGGCCAGATGTCGGGTTTGTTGGGCATCCCGGGTGGCGGCTCTGGCCCGATCCAGAAGCTTGTCAACGATCTTCAGCAGCTCCCACAGACCAACATCCCCACTCTGATCGTGGCGCTTGCAGTGCTGGCGGTGATCCTTGGCGCCCGGCGCCTCAACAAGAGAATCCCCGGCGCGCTGATTGCGGTGATCGGCGCGATCATAGTCAGCTATAAACTCAATCTGCAATCATTCGGCGTGGCCTTGCTCGGCGCCGTGCCCGACGGGCTGCCAACGATCGGCCTGCCTGCTGCGGGCCTCAGTTGGAATCTTGTCGATCAGTTGCTGCCCAGCGCGATCTCCATGGTCATCGTCATCCTGGCCCAGAGCGCGGCGACTTCGCGCGCCTATGCTGCACGCTACGCGGAGCGCTTCAGCGAGAACGTGGACCTGGTCGGCCTCGGCCTCGCTAACATCGGTGCTGGACTGACCGGCGCCTTCGTGGTCAACGGCAGCCCGACCAAGACGCAGATGGTCGACAGCGCCGGCGGCCGCACTCAGCTCGCCCAGGTCACCGCTTCCGGGCTCGTCCTCCTGGTGCTGCTCTTTCTGACCGGCCCGCTCAGCTATATTCCGGAGGCCGTGCTCGCGGCCATCGTCTTTCTGGTCGGCCTCGAGCTCGTTGACGTGAAGGGCATGCGCACCATCCTGGCCGAGCGGCCGGTCGAGTTTTGGGTGGCGCTGATCACAACAGGCGCCGTGGTCTTCGCGGGTGTCGAGCAAGGCATCCTCCTGGCCATCCTCATTTCGCTGTTGTCACATACCCGGCATGGCTACAGAGCCAGGAACTCGGTCTTGGTGCACGAAGGGGGCCGCCTGCGGACCGAACCGGTGGCCAAGGCTTCCCAGGTCCTGCCCGGGCTGGTTTTGTACCGCTTCAACCACAGCATGTACTATGCCAACACCGAGCAGCTGTTAACTCAGGTCCTGGACCTCCTCAAGATCGGGCCCCAGCCCGTGCGCTGGCTCTGCATTGACATGGTCGCTGTCGACGATGTGGACTTCTCCGCCGCCGCCACCCTGCGCGAGTTATATGAGCTGCTCAGGGAGCAGGGCACCCGGCTCTTATTTGCTGAAGTGGACGACGCAGTGCGCGCTGAGCTGGATCGCTCAGGGATCACCGCCCTGGTTCGCGAGGATGCTTACTTCGAAGCCTTGCCCGATGTGGTCGCCGCCTACGAGCAGCAGACCCGTGTAGATTGATTATGGTTTCTGCCGGATCCAACCCAACACAGATCTTTCCTGGTTCCGGTCGCCGCCATCAAGGATCGACGCGGATTTTCGTACGGCGAACGTGATTCGCGAGCAACCCCAGCACGCCTAAGGCCATGCCGCCGATCGCGAACCACTGCGCCGTCGCCAACGCCCCCATCCGCCAGGCATCGGGGCGGAACATCTCGACCCAGAAGCGGCCCAGGGGATACCAGATCAGATAGAGCCAGAAGACATCACCGTCGCGCAGCCAATGCTTGCAGTGGCGTCCGGTGAACCATAGCAGGGCAAAGCCGGTCACGTTCCACAGCGCCTCGTAGTAGAAGGTCGGATGGAACCCGTTATTCGCATACCACTGGCGGGCTGCATCGTTCAGCCGATCGGCTACGCCGCAGGCCGCTGGCGAACCGACTGGCTCCTGGCACGGGTACACGGGATTGATGTGAAACGCCCACGGCAAGCCGGTGGACGGGCCATAGAGCTCCTGGTTGATGCGGTTGCCCATGCGGCCGATGGCTTGCGCCAGGAGCAGCCCGGGAGCCAGGATGTCGAGCCAGCGCAGGAGCTTCAGCCGGTGGCGGCGCGCGTAGATGGCTACCGCCACGACGCCCCCGATCACCGCGCCGTAGATCCCCAGGCCCCGAAAACCGCCATGCCAGAAGGCAATGATGTCCAACGGGTGCTGGCGGTAGTAGGCCCAGCCGGCAAAGTCCCCCGTCGGCGTGGAAAAGACGTGGTAAAGCCGGGCGCCGATGATGCCGAAGATCATCACCCAGATGAGCAGGCTCCAGACGTGTTCCGGGTCTTCGCCGCGGCGTCTGGCCTCCCGGGTCGCCAGCCAGGCAGCCAGGACCGCGCCGCCGACAATCAGGAGCCCGTACCAGTGCACCTGCAACGGACCAAGCTGAAGCAAGACAGGGTTCATATTATCCTTCCCACAGAGGCACCAACCTCAAAATCTAGCGCGTCATATAGACGCGCGCCAGTCAACCTGATAGCTTTAGGCGGGCTAATACTGATTGGTCGCCCAGGGAAAGCGCCGCCGACCAACGTCAAGCTGGCCCAAGCATAGCATGCGAGGGACGCTCTTGTCCTTACAACGACTTTATCGGAGGTTAAGCCGAGCTTAAGCAGGATGAGGAGAGGCTATCGGAATTCGGTGTGGTTGGGGGTGTTTGAACGGGAAGCCAGATCGTGAAATGGCTGCCTGCGCCGGGCGTGCTTTCGACGGTGAGCCGCCCACCGTGCGCCGTGACCAGGTCGCGCGCGATGCTGAGACCCAGCCCCATCCCTTGTGGGAAGCGGCCGGACGACGGACCGCGGTAGAACGGTGCGAAGATCCGGGCCTGTTCATCGGCTGCAATTCCCGGACCGGTGTCGCTGACTCGGAGCCAGACCTCGCCTGCCTGGGAACCGGCGCTTACCGTGACGGCGCCTTGCGGCGGCGTATATTTGATGGCATTGCTGACGAGGTTGCCTACTGCCTGTGCCAACCGGTCGGGGTCTGCCGAGATGGCCGGCAGGGTAGCGGGAATGCTGCTCCGCCATTCCAGCCCTTTTTGGCGGGCCGCTTCGCGCCAGGGGCTCAGGGTCGCGGGGAGCCACTCAGCCAGCGCGAGGGGCTGCCGGTCCAGCTCAAGGCTGCCCAGCACCCGATCGTGGAGTTGTGCCAGGTCATCCAGCAGGCGCTGTAAGCGGCGGATTTGCGCCTCCATCCCCGCGTGGAGCTCTTGCCGCAACCCTGCTTCCTCGTCTGCGCCCCCTTCGAGGGCCTGCACCGCCGCCAGCAGTGCGCCCAAGGGCCGCCCCAACTCGTGCACCAGGTTGGCCAGCAGCCGGCGGCGGGACTCTTCGAGCGTGGGCAGCCGTGCCGCCAGGACATTGAAGGAGCGGGCCAGCGAGCGGATTTCCTCCGATCCCTGCTCTGGCAATCGGGCGGGCAATTGCCCGTAGGCCAGTTGTTCCGCAGCGCGCTGGGTTTCCTGGATTGGCCGGCCCAGGTCCAACGCCAACACCGTGCCGGCAAGCGCGCCCAGGATCAGCCCGACGACCAGGACGCTGGCGATCAGGTAGCGCAAAAGCAAAAAACGTTCGTAGACGCTGGTCAGCGGGTAGCTCAGCCGTACAATGCCGGTAACTTGCTGATCGGCGCCCAGGGCGGGCGTCAGGACGTCGGCCACTTCGGCACGCAACCCTTGGCTGCGCGCCTCTTGAGTGAAGACTTGACCGGATAACGCCTGTCTGAGACCGGGATGATCGAGGCGCAACCCCAGCCGTCCGGCATCGTTGGCCGCGCTGGAAGCTAACAGCCGTCCGTCGCTGTCCAGGAGCATCAGCCGGGCAGTCAGCCGCGGGCTCACGCGCGTGACGAAAGCCTGAGCCTGCACCGGGTCGGTCCACAGCCCGGGCTGATCGCGCGCCATCTCGGCCACCAGACCAGCCTGGCCCGCCAGCTCATTCGACAGGCTGGGCAGCACCACCTGAGCTTCGAGCAGATAGATCAGCGCGATCCCGATCAGCGGCACGATAATGAGCAAGGGGACCAGGTGGCTGAAGATGAAGCGGCGGCGCAGCGTGCTGAGCATCAAACCTCCGGGTGTTCTAGCCTGTAGCCCACCCCGCGCAGTGTGAGGATCCGCCGCGGCCGGTTGGGCTCGTCCTCCAGTTTTTCGCGCAGCCAGCGGATGTGAACGTAGACTACCTGGGGCTCGCCCCGATATTCGGCGCCCCATACGCGCGCCAGAAGGTCGTCAACCGAGAAAACGCGCCCTGGTTCCAGGGCCAGGGTGTAGAGGAGATCGAACTCGCGCCGCGTCAACTCGACCACGCGATGACCCACGGTGACCCGGTAAGTGCGAGGGTCAATCATCAGATCGCCTACCGCCAGCCGCTGTGGCTCGGGAGGAGGTGGCGCCGGTTGCTGTGCCCGCCGGAGGACCGCTTTAATGTGCGCCCGGAGCACGTCCTTGTCAAAGGGCTTGGTGATATAATCGTCGGCGCCCAGTTCGAGTCCCAGCACTTGCTCCAGCTCACGCCGGCGCGCGGTGAGAAAGATAACCGGTGGGGCATGCGGATGCTCGCGGAAGCGCCGCAGCGCGTCCAGGCCATCCATGCCGGGCAGCCCGATGTCGAGGAGCACCAGATCGGGCGGATCGCGGTCGGCAAGCGCCAGCGCGTCCTCTGCACTGGCCGCAGTCGTCACCCGGTAGCCCACCTGTTTCAGGCTGAACGCCACGCTGCGGCGGAGCAAGGAGTCATCATCTACCAACAAGATGTGATGGGGGGACATCAGTTCGCCCTCCAAGAGACCGGCGGCGCAGGAGCCCGGCAACATTGCCTTCCGGTCGACCTGCTTGCCTGGCACAGAGAGTGTAAGGCAAATCGCATGTCGCGTCAAACCGGAGCTTTCAAAGCCGAGACAGATGAAAGCTCCGATACGGGCTCTAGGCAGTCTAGCCCTTCCGACTACCTCCGGCTCAAGCTGGACGACCGTTCGCATCGCGCAGCGTGAGGCTCTTCCCGCTGCCCAGGCTCGTCAACCGTTCAGCGGCGCCGTGAGGGCGCCGTTCGTGGGCAGCAGTGTCATTTGCTTCGGTCATCTCCATCAGTCTTCCATTCGGCTGTCGTTGATTTGATCCGATTGGATATCCCGCAACCGGCTCATGTTACATTTGACTGCGCGGCTGCCCCACGGCGTGAGAGAATATCGTACCGCGCATCCTCACAGATCTTCCGCAACTCCTTCATCAGTTCTTCAAAGCTGGTGGTTATCCTGAGGGCGTAGATGAATGACCCGACGTTAAGCACCGCCGGGCAGTCATCCAGACAAATATCCAAACAAGGGACAAAAGATAGGAGAGATTCCATGAAGATCAAGAACAGTAAGCTGGCACGGATGGGCGCGGTGGCGCTCGTGCTCGGTGGATTGATGATCGGAACGTTGACCGCTGCGGCCTCGGCAGCCGGCGTGGACCGCTATGGGCCGCCAGGGGGGCGAGGAACAGGCACGACGGTGGGTGCGACCTCGACGCTGGATGCCGCCGAGGTGACCGCCCTGAACGAAGCTATCAACGAGGAGTACGGCGCGCTGAACACCTACCAGGCCGCGATCGCGCAGTTCGGGAATGTCTACCCGTTCAGCCGGATCGCCCGGGCAGAGCAGCAGCATGTGAATGCGCTGGCCCGGCTCTTCACCCGGTACGGGCTTGCAGTGCCCGCGAACCCCGGCCTGACCAGCACGCCGACATGGAATGCGGTCGCCGCTGCCTGCCAGACCGGCGTGGATGCCGAGATCAAGGATGCCGCTTTGTACGACAGGCTGAAGCCACAGGTGGACAACGCCGATATCCTTCAGGTCTTTGCGAACCTGCAAGCGGCGTCCCTCAACAATCACCTGCCGGCATTTGAAGCCTGTAACTGATTGATCTACCGGGCATCTCATAGAATAGTCAACTGATTGGGGAGGAGCAAGCCATGTGACTTGCTCCTTCATGTTTGAGCAGAAACACGATTCGTTTAGTGGAGGAATGGATGACTGACCTGCAACAGACTGGCATCGGCCGCACCGTACGGCTGAGCGCGGATTTCGAGACTGCACAGGCGCGCGTGATTGCGGCTCTGAAGACCGAAGGCTTCGGCGTGCTGACCGAGATTGACGTCAGAGAGACACTGAAGAAGAAGCTAGACGTGGATTTCAGGCCCTATAAAATCCTCGGCGCATGCAACCCGCCGTTGGCCTACCGTGCGCTGTCAACCGCGCCGGAAGTCGGCCTGCTGTTACCCTGCAATGTGGTGGTGGCCCAGGTTGAAGACGGAGTGACGGAGGTGTCGCTGGTGGATCCGCTGGCGATGTTGGGCATGGTCGCCTATGCCGATCTGAAGCCGGTAGCCGATGAGGCTGCGGCGCGACTCGACCGGGTAGCAGCTAACTTGCAGGGAGAATGAGTTTCTATGCCACTTTATGAGTTTCAATGTACGGAGTGCGGCCACCCGTTCGAGGAGTTGGTGCGCGCAAGCTCTGCTATCGTCGAAGTGAAGTGCCCGGTATGTGACAGCGAGCATGTCCGTCGCAAGGTTTCACTGTTCGCTTCGAAGGCGAGCGGTGGCGCTGGCGCATCGGCGGTGAGCACATGTGCCCCAACCGGCGCCTGAGGCATCCGCCGTTAGGCCGGCCGTGCGCCGGTATGCACCGACGAGAAGGCCGGGCCAGATGGCCCGGCCTTCTCGTTTTTTCTCCGATTTGAGCTTGCGTTATGCGACCACGCTGGTGGTCACGGCGAACTTCGGCGGATTCTCTAGGTGTTTCTTCACCGCGCACTGTTCGGCCGAGCGGATCAGCGCGTCCCGATACTTCTCCGGGAAAGTGGGGGGCACCTGGATGTCGAGGTAGATTTTTCCTACCAGGTGCGTCGCCAGGTCCATCTCCATGCCCTGCACGATGCGGATGCCGTCAGTCGGCAGGCCGCGCTGGCGGCAAAAGCCCAACACGTAGATGCCGGCGCAGGTGCCGATAGAAGCCAGAAACACCGAGAACGGCGCGGGCGCCGACCCTTCGCCGCCGCCTGAAGGCGGCTGGTCGGTCTTGACGGTATACGGACCGAAATGGGCGTCCACACGGGCCCCGCCCGGAAAATCAATGACAAATTCGTTCATGAGCCTTATCCTTTATTCGAAAATCGCTGCTTACAATCCTTCAGATGCGCTACCGGCCTGATCGTTACACGCTTCAGCCCGGACGCGCTTCACAGTGAGCGCGTACGAGAGGGGAGCATGCTGAGCGGTTTTCTGGCAAGGTCATCCCTACGGCTGCACTGCGTTCCGCTGGCGGCTCCGTTCCACTCATGGTACGCGTGTCGCAAGCCGAAATACGCATCAGGCGCCGGTTTGAAGAATCTTCACTACTTCTTCACTTCTCGCGCACGAAAGCTTCGCATCGCGCGGTTATGATCGGCGTATCGTAGCCATTACACATCCAGGAGGAGTTGCTTCATGACAGTTGGATCGCGCACACGGCCGGCCGGCAAGGTCAAACCCCGGCGCAAAGGATTGGCCGCTTTGCTTTCTCATCACATATTCCGCCGGCTGATCCAGCTCGGCGTGTTCCTGTTCATCGGCTTTATCGCCATCCGGCATCTGCTGGTCGGTGAAGGTGGCGCCGTCACGACGGCCTCTTGGGAAGCCTACTGCCCCATGGGCGGCCTGGAAACCCTGTACAAATATGTCGCGACCGGTGGCAGCTTTGTTTCGCATGTGCACCTCTCTAATGTCGTCATCCTGGTCGCGACCCTGGCGCTGGCCCTGGTCGCCCGCAACGCGTTTTGCGGATGGGTGTGCCCCTTCGGCTTCATCCAGGACATGGTCAGCAGTTTTGCACAATTCATCCAGAAGCGGGTGAAGCCGATCCGCCAGGCTGTCAAGACGCTGAAGACCCGGGGCGCCGGGCTGGCCGTGCTCGACCGCTACCTGCGTTTCCTGAAGTACGGCGTCCTGATCTGGGCGGTGGCCGGCGCGGCCGTCTATGGGTTCATGGTCTTCCGCGATGCCGATCCGTGGGCAGCCCTGTGGAACCTCTTTCTGGAGGGCAGCCTGGGTTTCGGGACCATCGTCCTGGCCATTGTGCTGGTGGCTGCGCTCTTCGTCGAACGGCCCTGGTGCCGCTACGCCTGCCCGTTGGGCGCTGCGACCGGGTTGGTGGGTAAGCTCAGCCCGTTCTATTTGAAGCGCAATGCGGCGGCGTGCACCTCGTGCGCCATCTGCACCAAGGCGTGCCCGGTCGGCCTGCCGGTCCACACCGCGACGACCATCAAACACGCGGACTGCATGACCTGTCTGGAATGCGTGGGCGAGTGTCCCCGTGAGGGCGCGCTGGAATTGAAGCTGGGCCTGCCGGTGTTGGGACGATAGAAGGGAAGTCAATCCATGAAAGTCAATCCGTTTATCTATGGCGTGCTGGTCCTGGTGCTGTTCTTCGGTGTGATCGGCGGGGCAAAGGCGGCGGGCGTGTGGTCCGTGTCGGGCAAGCTGACATCATCTGGGGAGAAGGTGGCGCCTACGGGCACCAACGTGGACGAGATCAAGGGCTGGATGACGCTGGACGATGTGTCAACCGCCTACAAGGTGCCGGTGGCCGAAATCCTGGCAGCGTTCAACCTGCCGGCCGATACGCCGGGGTCCAGCCAGATCAAGTCGCTGGAGAGCGACACGTTCTCCACCACCAACCTGCGGACCTGGCTGAAGGAGCGTCTGGGGCAGTAGCCGGCGCCGGCCGCAAGTGGGCACGAGAGCCTCGCGCTTCCCGCCAAGAATCGCAGGCTCTTTGTGATCAGCCCGGGGCTCAAGTATCTTCACCACAGGCCCACGAGAAATTCACAAGGCGTTCACAACTGCCCGGTATAGTGAAGTCATGACGGCAGGGACACTGTCGAGCATATCCAAACAGGGAGAATAACAAAGGAAGGCTAAACGATGAAGAAGCTGATTTTGATCGCAGTTCTGGTCGCCGCCCTGGCGGCGCTGTTGGCAGGCACGGCCCTGGCGGCCGGCCCCGCGACCCCTGCGGCGCAGGGATATGGTCCAGGTTCTGGGATGCGGGCGCAGGGCAACACCCAGACGGCGCCGGCCGCTGGCTGCGCATAC
Source organism: uncultured Anaerolineales bacterium (assembly GCA_964647255.1). Taxonomy (GTDB): domain Bacteria; phylum Chloroflexota; class Anaerolineae; order CG2-30-64-16; family CG2-30-64-16; genus CAWJEL01. The sequence continues at coordinate 14,849 of CAZYGI010000083.1, forward strand.
GGTATGGCCGCGGGCAGTATGATGCGCGGCGGGGCGCCCGAATGGGCCGGCGATTCGGAAGCCGTGCAAACGCTCCTCGGCCTGACCGCCGAGCAGCTCCAGGCCGAACGGCAGGCGGGCAAGTCGTTGGTGCAGATCGCGGCGGACAAGGGCGTGAGCGAGGATAAGCTGATCGGCGCCATCCTTGACGGCAAGAAGGCCGACCTGGCCGCTCTGGTCGCCGACGGTAAGTTGACCCAGGCGCAGGCGGATCTGATGATCCAGCACATGCAGACCCAGGTCAAGACGATGGTCGAGCGCACGAACGTTGGGCCGGCCTTCGGCCAGGGCCAGCAAGGCCAGGCGCAACCCGGCATGCACAACATGATGGGCCAGGGCTACCGGGGCGGCCGCGGCGCCAACCGCTAAATCTTTTCCACCCGGTTGACAGCGGGCGGGTCACACGATCCGCCCGCTGTTTTGTGTTTTGCGGCATGGTGGGCGGCGTGGCCTTGCGCCAGCGCGCATCCTGCGCCATAATACGGCTATAGGTGCGGATAGATGC
>CAZYGI010000084.1:0-15269 GCA_964647255.1 uncultured Anaerolineales bacterium
CCGTTCGAGACGCTCCATCTCCCGTTCGTCAATTTCTTCTACGGCCGGCTGCGGGCGGAGATCCCCGACCTGGATGCGCTGCTCGCGCCGCAGGCGCAGGCCGCCCTGGCACATGACCTCCTCTATACCCTGGCCCTGTACGCCTGCGAGCCGTTGTATGCGGCGTTCTCCCCCTATCGGCATTCCGGCTTCGCCCCGTTGGCGCCGCTGATCTCCGCGGCGCCGGACGCGGTCTATCGGCGCTTTGTCGCGGCCATGCAGGCCGGCGGGCTGCACACCTTCTACGCCGCCTATCCCGCGCTGGCGCGCCTGCAGGCCGTGGCGACCGGGCTGGCGGTCGAGGCCGCGAGCGAATTCCTTCGCCGGCTGCGGGCCGACCTGCCGGAGATCCGTTTCCACTGGTCCGCCGGCGACCTCGGCCCGGTGACGGCGCTCGCCGGGGCGCTCGGCGACCGGCATCGCGGCGGCCGCCAGGTGACAGGGCTCACCTTTGCGGGCGGGCTGCGGCTGATTTACAAGCCCAAAGACCTCGGCCTGGACGTCGCGTTCAACGGCCTCATCGCCTGGCTGAACGCGCACGGTGCGCCGGTCGCCTTGCAGCCGCTGCCGGTGTTGAACCGCGATGGCTACGGCTGGACCGGTCTCGCCATCCCCGAGGCGTGCGCCGACGAAGCGGCGGTCGAGCGGTACTATCAGCGGGCCGGGGCGCTGGCCTGCCTGGTCTACCTGCTGCAAGCCACCGATTGCCATTCCGAGAACCTGATCGCCGCGGGCGAGTATCCGGTCCTGGTGGACTGCGAGACGCTGCTCGCCCCGCGGCCGCGCGCCGGCCTGCCGCGCGGGGATCGCTGGTCGGCCCTCACCCAACAGTTGATGGCCGATTCGGTGCTCGCCAGCGGGCTGGTCCCGTGGCCGGATGCCGCCATGGCCGCCCACATGAACACTCCCTGCGGCATCTGCGACGCGCGGCGGGCCGGGGGCGAGGTGCGCAGCACCGGGTGGACCGGGATCAACACCGACCGCATGGCGCTGCGCACGGTGACTGAGCTGCCGTGGGCGCAGCACAACCTCCCGCACGTGGCCGGCCGCCCCGCCCACGCGGAAGACCATCTCGACGCCCTCGCGGCCGGCTTCGCGGCGACGTATCGCTTCCTCGTCGAAGAGCGGCCGGCGCTGCTCGCCCCGGCCGGCCCGCTGGCCGCCTTTCGCGGGCAATTCGTGCGCTTCGTATTTCGCGCCACGCGCGTCTACGGCGCGGTGTCGCTCTACGCACGCCGGCCGGCCCATCTGCGGGATGGTGCGGATTTCAGCCTGGCGGGCGAGCTGCTGGCCCGGGCGCTGCTGCTCGACGACGATCGTCCGGCCAGTTGGGCCATCCTGCCGGCCGAGCGGGCGGCGTTGGCCCAGGGGGACATCCCGCTTTTTGGCGCGTACTCCGACCGGGATGCGCTCGAATTGGGCGGGGGGGATCGCATCAGCGGCTATTTCGTCCGGCCGAGCTACGATGCCGTGATCGAAAGGCTGCGCGGCCTGCACGAAGCGGATCTCACGTTTCAGGTGGGGCTGCTGCGCAACGCGATCCGCGAGGATGCGGCGCGGAACAAAGCATGAGTATTTCGCCCCGAATTCATTCAGCCCAGCAAGGGGACAACACATTGGACCTCACGGACATCATCCGCCGCGCATGGCGCGACGCCGACTTCAAACAAGGCCTTCTGGCCGATCCGCGGGCGGTGATCGAGCGCGAGCTGGGCGTCGCCCTGCCGGCCGGGCTCCGCGTCCACATCCATGAGCAGACGGCCACGGAGCTCCACCTGATCTTGCCCGCGGCGCCCGAGCCGGCGGAGGAGGCGCGATGAGGAGCCTGGCCGTTTCCCACAGCGCTGCGCTGTTGAGCCTGCTGCCGCATGAGGCCGTGGCGCCGTTCCATATTGACGCCGCCCCGTTGTGGTGCGGGATGCTCGTGATGCCCGCACCGGACTTCGACCCGGCCGCGCCCGAAAACCGCACCCGCGTGCTGGTCCGCCAGCGGGCCTTCTCGTGCAACTACCGGGACAAGGGCCTCCTCCTGGGCGCGCTGCACGACGCGTACCGGCATTCTTATCTCGTGATCGGCTCGGAGTTCGCCGGGGAGGTGGTCGCGGTCGGCGCGGAGGTGACGGACCTCAAGCCCGGCGACCGCGTGATGGGCGACAACCACTACCTGGGCGCGGGGGACGCGGGCCGGGACTACCGGGAGGGCGTGCCGACGAACGCCGCATCCCAGGAAGTCCAGGCCTTTCACCGGGCGAAGCTGATCGCCATCCCGCGCGAGATGCCGGACGCGGTGGCCGCAGCCTTCACCATCGGCGCACAGACCGCCTACAGCATGGTGCGCAAGCTCGCGCCGGCGGCCGGCGCAAACGTGCTCGTCACGTCCGCCCGGTCGAACACCTCGCTCTTTACGATCAACGCGCTGAAGAAACACGGCGTCAACGTTTACGCGACCAGCACATCGGCGCGGCGCGAGCCGGAGCTTGCGGCGCTCGGCGTGCGAGAGCTGTTTGTCGTAGATCCCGCCGCCGGCTGGGCCGGGCAGGCGCGGCTGCAGGCGGTCGTCCGGGCGATCGGCGGCTTCGATGGCGTCATAGATCCCTTCTTCGACCTGCACCTGAGCCCGGCCGTGGAGGTGCTGGCCGCGGGCGGCCGCTACATCACCTGCGGCCACTATGACCAATACCTGGGCCTGATCGGGCAGGCGTCGCCGTACGAGCGCCCCGACCTGTATCGCACGCTGCTGGCGGCGATCTGGAAGAATGTGCAGATCATCTGCAACTGCGTCGGCTTGACCGGCGACCTGCAGCAGGCGATTGCCGATTACGTGGCCGGCGATTTCACGGTTGTGCTGGATTCCGTTTACAATGGCGCGGCGATCGGCGCGTTTCTCGATCGATCCTTCAACGCCGGAGACCGGTTCGGCAAGGTGGTGTACGCGTTCGATCCGAAAACGGAGACGGAAGGTGGGTCACATGAACTCGAAAGGCTTCGTTCGTCGTCTGTCGGCGCTGCTGATCCTGCTGTCGCTGCTCAGCCCGAGCGCGGCCCGGGCGCAGAGCAGCGTCTTGCGGCTGCGGATCGGCGTGACAGCCGACAACCTGGTCCGGATCACCCCGGCCGATCTGACGGCCGCGAACGTGACCGTGAGCGCGATTGATCCGCGCACCTTTGCGCTGAGCAGCCAGGGCAGCCCGGTGGCGATTCGCGTCACCGGCGAGCAGGACGGCCAGTTCAACGGGTCGGACCGGATCGAATTCTTCGGCCAGAAGTTCCGCGGGACGGCGCTGGAGGAGAAGTACACCGATGAGCGGGTGTATTGGCTCGACATCGGCGGCACGGCCGGCCCGCGCATCACGGACGTCGCGGCCACGCCGCAGAACAACCTGACCCCGCCGGCGGACTTCGCGACCACGGTCCGGTCGGAGCCTAACATGTGGTATTGGAACCTGGAGTCAACCGGGCGCGGGGATGACACCTGGTTCGGGGATCGCTTCAGGAACATCACCACGACCACCACGCGTTCCTATTCCGATGCCACGCCGGACCCGGCGGCGAGCTCGGGCGCGACGCTCCGCGTCGAGATGCTCGGCCGCAAGGTGCTCTCGCCCAACGTCAACCCTAACCATCAAGTGACGGTCGCCATCGGGAGCACGGCGTTGGCCGACGCGTCGTGGAGCACGTATGATCGCATGCTGATCACCGCGGCCGTGCCTGCCGGAACCGTGAGCACGTCTTCCACCGCGGTCACGATCGGCGTCCAGGTGCCGTCCGGCGACACCCAGGAAGACATGTATTTCAACTACTGGGAGCTCAACTACCGCCGGCTCTTCCGGGCGTACGGCGATGCGCTCAACTTCAAGGCCGAGACCGCCAGCACAACAGAATACAGCATCAGCAACTTCAGCTCAAACGTCGTGGCCGTCTGGAATCTCACGGCGCCGGCCCAGCCCGTGCGGCTGACGAATGCGGACGTGCAGGCGGTGTCGGGCGCCTACACCGTGCGCTTCCGCGTCACGCCGGCCGTGGGGAACCGCTACTGGCTGCAGACGGAAAGCAGCTTCGCGGCGCCCGCCAGCATCAGCATCCGGGCGGGCACCGGCCTGCGCGCCCCGGCCGGCGGCGCGGACACCGTCATCGTCACGCCCAGCGCCTTCCGCCCCGCGGCCGAGACGCTGGCGGCCTGGCACCGGGCGCACGGCCGCCGCGCCGTGATCGCCGATCTGCAGGACGTTTACGACGAATTCAACAACGGCATCCGCCACCCGGTGGCCGTGCGCCAGATGATGACCTGGGCCGCGGCGAACTGGGCGTCCCCGGCGCCCGCCTACCTCGTACTGATGGGCGACGGAAGCTTCAACATGAAGGGCTTCAACACGGCGCTGTACACGAACACGTCCGACCCGATCCCGCCCTACCTGGCCCTGGTGGATCCCTGGGTCGGGGAGATCCCGTCCGACGGCCTGTTCGGCGACATCACGGGCGACGACGTGCCGGACGTGGCGGTGGGCCGCATCCCGGTGAACACCCTGGCCGAGGCTAACACGGTGGTCAACAAGATCGTTACCTACGACGAAACCTATCGCACCCAGGCCTGGCAGCGCCGGACGATCTTCGTCGCCGGGCCCAAGGATCCGCTCGCCGGCGACTTCCCGGTGATCAGCGACGAGATCATCCAGAACCACCTGGCGTCCGACCTGGCAGCGCAGCGAATCTACAACACCATCACGCCGCTGCCGGAAGGCACGACCTCCTACACCCAGTTCTTGATTGACACGATCAACAGCGGGGCGCTGATGGTGCAATGGGCGGGCCACGGCAACATCAACGTCTGGTCGGGCATCTGGGGGACGTCGAACACCTCCAGCCTGACGAACGCCGCGATGCTCCCGGTGGTCATGACGTTCAACTGCCTGGACGGCTACTACATCTCGGCCGTCAACGGCAGCGATTCGGTGGCCGAGACGACGCTGCGTCACCCGACGGGCGGCTCGATCGCGGCGATCTCACCGAGCGGCGACGGCGTGGTGAGCGACCAGATCCCGTTCCGGCAGGTCCTGATGGACACGCTGTTTCAAACCGGGGTGCGCGAGCTGGGGCAGGCGCTCCTGGTCGCCAAGCAGAATTATGTCGCCTCACACGGCTTGAACTATCTCGTGTATCAGATGAACTTCTTCGGCGATCCGGCGCTGCGCCTCCCGGGTTCGAGCGATCTCCCGCAGGCGCCGGTCGTGACCGCAACGCGCAGCGGGAACAGCGTCAGCCTGAGCTGGCCCGCGGTGACGACCACCCTGCGCGGCGCCCCGACTACCGTGACCACCTACGGCATCTGGCGCAGCACGCAGCCCTACTTCGACCCCGACGCGACGAACTGCAACTGCACACCGGTCACCCAGACAACGAATCTCAGTTACAGCGACACCGCGGTCGCGACCGTCGGAGATGTGAACACCAACACCTTCTACGTGGTGCGGGCCAAAAACAGCGTCGGTTGGTCGCCCGTTTTGCGCCGGACGGGCGAGTTTGACTTCGCCCTCCAGCCGGGTTCGTGAGGCGGCGCGGAGCCAGCATCGTTGGGGAGTCGGGCGGCTGCGCGGCCCCAGACTCCCGGACAATTGGCCAGTCTTTCTATTGCATCTCGTGGGATGGTGCTGTATAATTCAGACGTTCCACGCAATTGACAAGCGTTTACCTCCAGGAGGTATCCTCATGAAACGATTTGTCTCAACCGCTCTCACCGTTGCGCTGCTGCTGGGCCTCGGCATCCTGGCGATGCTGGCGCGCGGCGGAGGCGCACTCCTGCCGCCGACCAGGACCGTCCCGGTGGCCCTCGCCGCGCCGCAGACGGCCGCCGCACCGGATGCCACCATACCCGGCCCGAAGTGGAACGCCATCGCCATAGCGCTCAACACGACACCCGCCATCCCCAACGCCCAGGCGCTGGCGGAGGCGATCACCGGCACACAACAACTCTTGATGTGGGATAAGAACGCCCAAGCGTTTGACTTCTATGTCCCCGATCCCGTGGTCGAGGGCGGTTGGGGTAACAATTTCGATTTGAGCGTTGGAACGCCGGTGATGGTGCAGGTTGACAGCTCTGCGCCAGGCGTATTCAGTATGGTAGGCAATGTGCCCCCGAAGACGGGGGAAGCGGGAGCAGTGCAGTGGACGCTGGTCGGCGGCTCGCCGTGTAAGTGGAATTTCATCTCTATCCCCCTCGACCGGTCCGGTGTCACCACCGCCCAGCAATTGGCCGATGCCATCGGCCGAGGCAAGGTAGAGCAGCTCCTTGTCTGGGATGCCTCCGCAAACGTTCAGGCTTTTGATTTCTACGTCCCTGATCCTATCGTTGCAGATGGTTGGGGCAACAACTTTGACGTCAAGATTGGGTATCCATATCTGGTTTGCCTGAACACAGGCACGGTGTGGCCGTGAAGCCGTCAGGCCCGAGAGGAAGTTATCACATGAAACGCAAGATGATCCTGCCTATCACGCTCCTTCTTGTATTTACGCTTGTGACCGTGGCTTCAGCGTCCGGGACGATCCTCGCGGATGTTGATGTCCGGCAGACCGGTACGCCGACAGTCGAAAACAATACACGTCTCACCGTCGGATCTTCCTATGTCAGCGCCTGCAACCCCTCGTACACCATTTATCTGAAGTGGAATGTGTCCGATGTGACCACGGCGGCAAAAGATACAAGCACTTTGAAACTAAAGGTTGATATTTTCGGGGGCGCTTCCGGCAATCTTGCGCTTTACGAGGTCTCCGACACCTCATGGACCGAAGGCACGATCTCGGCCAGCGCTCCGCCGGCTCTGGCGGCGAATCCTATCACGACAGTCCCGGTGCCTACCGCCGCCGGGCAGACTATCACTTTCACCGGCAGCGCCTTGGCTGACTACATCAACAAACAATCGGCGTACGTTGGCGGAACTGACACGAACGCTGGCCCTGATATCTTGAGTCTGGCTGTGCGCATCATAGATTGCACAACCACCACCAGCAGCATTGCATTCTTCTCCAGCACCGGAACGACGCCTCCAGTGTTGAGCGTTATGAATCCTACCGCCGTCAGCCTCTCGACCTTCGCTGCGGCTGGGCCTGCGACGAACTGGCTGCTGATCGCGGGGCTGGGCCTGGCGGCGCTGGCGGCCGGCGGCGTCTGGCTCTATCGCAAGCAGGCGACGCGCTGATCCCCCCGTTGCCTGGATTGAGCGGGCCGGCGTTGACCTTGCGGTCAACGCCGGCCCGTTTGTGTTGCGCGAAATGGAATGTAGCTCGCTCTCTTTGCCTGCATCCCGGCCTTAGACTATAATCGTCGCCACGGCTCAAACAGCAGAAGGGGTTGAATGATTTGGAGTATGCGAGATTGACGATGGAGCGCATCGCTCGTTGGCTGATCCGGGGCCTCTTGCTGGCGGGGCTCATCTTCGTGTGGCCGGCGGCCGCAGCGCCCCCGGCCGCGGCCGCGCCCGACGCAGCGATCCGCGTGCGGATCGGCGTGGTTACGGACGGGATCGTCCAGGTGACGCCGGCCGATCTGGCCGCGGCCGGCGTGAATCTGGCCGCGGCGGACCCGCGCACCTTTGCCATGAGCAGCCTGGGCCAACCGGTGGCGTTCGCGATCACGGGCAACGCCGACGGCCGCTTCGATGGCGCCGACCTGCTCACGTTCTTCGGGCAGCAGTTCCGCGGCACCCAGTTTCAAGAGAAATACACCGATGAACGCGTCTACTGGCTCGATATCGGCGGCGCGGCCGGCCCGCACATTGCGCCGGTGGATGCGACGCCGCGCGGCGATCTGACGCCGCCCGGGGATGCACCGGCCACGGTGCGCGCCAGAGTTCCGGTGGTCTACTGGAATTTGAATACCCTGGCCTGGGTCAACATCACCCAGGAGACCTGGTTTTCGGCCCGGCTGCAGCCTTTGCTGGCCGCGCCCGCGACCGCAGCCTTGAGTTACGAGGTGCCGGACCCCGCTCCCGGGACGCCCGCGACCTTCCGCTCGCAGGCGCTGCCCCGGTACGCGGCAGTGCTCAGCCTGCAGCCGGAGCATCATACGACCTTCGCCCTGAACGGTGCGCCGCTGCTCGATCAAACGTGGTCCGGCTCACAGGTGAAGACGTTCACCGCCGATGTTGCGCCGGGGGTCCTGGTGGACGGCCTGAACACCGTCGAGATCGGCGCCCAGGTCATGCCCGGCAACGTGACGGACGACGTCTACTTCCCCTACTGGGAGGTGACCTACCGCCGCGCATTCCGGGCGCATCAGGGCCAGTTCGATTTCCGCAGCGAAGGCGCCGGCCCACATGAATATCAGGTGGCGGCCTGGGACTCAAAGGCGGTCGCAGTCTGGGATATTTCGGAGGCCGCGGCGCCGCGCGAGCTGAGCGGAGCAATGCCTGAACTGGCGGCGGATGGCATCAGCCTGCGCTTCCGCGCCGAAGATGTCGCCGGCTCGCGCTTCTGGCTGCAAACACGGACCAGCTTCAACCGGCCCGCGAGCATCCGCCTGCGGCCGGCCACCGGGCTGCGCGCCCCGGCCGGGGGCGCGGACGCCGTGTTGATCACCCCGGCCGCGTTCCGGCCCGCGGCCGAGCGGCTGGCCGCCTGGCACCAGGCTCACGGCCGCCGGACCGTGATTGCTAACTTGCAGGATGTTTACGACGAGTTCAACGAGGGGATCGCCATCGCACCTGAGGCCATCCCCAACCTGCTCAAATGGGCCGCGACGAACTGGACCGCTCCCGCGCCGGCCTTCCTGACCCTGATCGGCGATGGGCACTGGAACATGAAGGGGTTCAACCCGGAGGTCCACGGCACGCTGCCCTCCTATATCCCGCCCTACCTGTCCTTCGTGGACTCGGTCGTCGGGGAGGTGCCCACCGATGAACGCTACGGCGACATCAACGGCGACGGTTTTGCGGAAGTTGCGGTGGGGCGGCTGGCGGTCAATTCTCTGGCCGAGGCGTACGTCGTCGTGGATAAGATTCGCGCCTATGACGAGACGGCGCGCCGCGCGGCCTGGCAGCGGCGGGCGCTGTTCGTCGCCGACAACGCCGATTCGGGCGGCGATTTCCCGGCGCTGTCGGATGACGCGATCAACAACTATCTGCCCGCCGATCTGACGCCGACACGCGCCTACCTGGCCGCGCGGCCCGCCAGCGCGGCGCAGATTGCCGAGACCCGGGCCATTATCTCCGACACGATCCAGTCGGGCGTCTTCATGGTGCAGTACAGCGGACACGGCAACGTCCAGGTGTGGGCCGGAGAGTCCATCCTGACCGCGGCGATGATCCCTGGCTTTGCGAACGGTTCGCGGCTGCCCATCTCGATGTCGTTCAACTGCCTGGACGGCTACTTCGCCTTCCCGCAGGCTAACCGCCAGGCGATCGCAGAATTGCTGCAGCGGCAGCCGGGCGGCGGCGCCGTCGCGGTGATCTCCCCGTCGGGGGACGGCTTTTCGTCCGACCAACAGCGCATGCGGCAGATCTTGATGACGCTGATGTTCAAGAACGGCGTGCGCGAGATCGGCCTGGCCCTGAACCTGGCAAAACGCGAGTTCGCCGGTCCGACCCTGGGCATGCACTACCTGGTGCAGACGGTCACTTTGTTCGGCGATCCGGCGATGCGGCTGCCGGTCGCCGCTTCCGGGCTGCAGAAAACGTATCTTCCCGTCGTGCTGCGGTAGCGGCCCGACGGTGTCAGCTGTTGATTCGATGAGAGCAAGCCATGAGACAATCCACCCGTAGCCAGCATTTCTCCATCCTGACGCTGTCCCTCGCCCTGGTCGGCGCGCTGCTCGCCCTGCCGCTGGGGTTTGCGCGGCCCGCGAACGCCGCGATCACCCTGATCAGCTTCACAGCCAAACCACAGGGCAACACTGCGATCCTGGTGGAGTGGGAGACCGGCACCGAGGCCAACACTGCCGGGTTCAATCTTCGGCGGGCATTATCGGCAGCCGAGCTGGGCACGACCGAACCCACAACAGCGCCGCTCGTTTTTATCCAGAACAAGGGCGATGCAACCTTCGGCGATTCCTACAGCTACACCGACACGGCTGTGACGCCGGGTGTAGTCTACTATTACCGGCTCTACGAAGTCTCACTGTCGGGCGGGTCCGGTGACATGTCGGAGATCATCTACGCCGGCATCGGTGTGGCAACGCCGACCGCCACCGCGACGGCGACGGTCACCGCGACCCAGCAGCCGACATCCACCGCCACGCCCACGCGCACGCGCACGGTCACGCCGACCAACGTGCCGGGCGAGCTGGTCCAGCCGACCGCCACGCGGCGGTTCACCAACACGCCGATCCCGGTCGTCGCGCCTTCCGGCACGCCCACCGTCCCCGGCTTGCCTGCGACGCCCACGGCCACGGGGCTGCCGTCGGCCGTGATCGCGGCGCCCACATCCGGCGGCGGCCAGGCGGTCATGCCGCCGGTGAGCGCAACGGTCACGCCGGCCCTGGCCACGCCGATGGCGAAGCCGGCCGTCATTGCGGCCGCCGCGTCCCCCGCTCCCGCCGCGGCGACCGACCAGGTCGGGGTGAGGCCGACCGCCACCCCGCGCGTCTTCGAGCCGATCCTGGGCACGCCGGACGCGGGCCGGCCTGCTCCCGCGCCGGAGCCTGCCGCGCGCAGCACGGGCCCGCTGCTGGCGATCGGCGGCGCGGCGGTTGTCCTGGCTGCGCTCATCGGCGGCGCGGCGATCTGGTGGCGCGGCCGCCGGCAAGGTTAGCGGATGAAACTCCAGCACATCGCATTGGTCGCCGCCCTGGCGCTGGCCGGCCTCACGGCAGCGTGCCAGAGCACCCCGGCCGCGCCGATCGCCCCGGCCTCCGCCGTGAAACTGCTGGTCGCGGCGGACGGCGCCTACGAGGCGTCGCCCGCCGCGCTCAAGGCCGCCGGCTTTGACCTGACGGGCGTTTCCGCCGCGGCGCTGAGCCTGACCACAGGCGGCCAGCCGGTTGGCTTCACGCTGGTCGAGCAGGGACAGGGCCAGGCGCTGCGGCTTTACGGCCAGGCCCCCGCGGCGATGGCGGACAGCGATCGGCGCGTTTACTGGCTCGCGCGGCGACAAGACGGCCAGCCCGCGGCCGTGACGATCTCCGGCCGGGCGGTGCGCCCGGCGGAGCCGGCCCCAGCCGCGACCTCGGTTGTCTCCGTGACGGTGCATGTCGAAGAACAGCGGCAGTACGACATCCAGGCTGCGGCAGGCCAGGATCGCTGGCTATGGGACACGCTCTTTGCCCCCGCGGAGAAGAAGATCACCGCACCGGTGGACCAGCCGGCGGCCCCCGCCGGCGACGCTGCGGCGCTGCTGCGCGTCCGCCTGGTCGCCGCGTCGTTCGACCCCAACCTGAACCCCGACCACCACCTGGCCCTGGCCGTCAACGGCGCGGCTGTGGCCGATGAGCGGTGGGACGGCGCGGGAGAGCACATCATCACGGCAACGCTCCCGGCCGGCGTCCTGCGGAACGGCGCCAACGAGGTCACACTCACCGCCCCGGGCGACACCGGCGCGGCCGCCGATTCGGTCACGCTGGATTGGCTGGAGCTGACCTATGGACGGGAGCTGCGGCCAGCGGCCAGCCTGGAGTTCAGCGGCGCGAGCGCGGGGTACGCCCTGGCCGCGACCACGGCGCCGGCCGTGCTGTGGGACATCACCGAACCCGCCCGCCCCGTGATGCTGACCGGCTACGCAGTGAAAGATGGCCTGGTGGAGTTCGATGCCGGGCCGGGGCTGCGGCGGTTCATCGTTGCGACGCAGGCGGGCCTGCGCAGCCCGGAGATCGTGCGGCCGGCGGAGACGAATCTGCGCGAGTGGCCCGGCGGCGCAGACATGATCATCGTGACCGCGCCGCAATTCCGGGAAGCGCTCAAGCCCCTGATCGAGGCCCGGCAGAGCCAGGGGCTGCGGGTTGCCGTCGTGGACATCGCGCAGGTCTATGACGCCTTCAGCTTCGGCGAGCCGGGACCCGGGGCCATCCGCAGCCTGGTGCAGCAGGCCGCGACGCACTGGACGCCCCCGGCCCCGCGCTTCCTGCTGCTGGTCGGCGACGCCAGCAACGACCCGCGCGGCTATCGCGGCGGCGCGGAGGTGAACCTGGTGCCGACGCAGGAGATTAACACCGATCACTCAGGCTGGACCGCGTCCGATGTCTGGTTCGCGCTCCCGGATGACAGCCCGACGGCTGAGCCGGTCCTCGCGGTCGGCCGGTTCCCCGCCCAAACCGTGGAGCAGGTGCAGGCCATGGTCGCCAAGACCCTGCGCTATGCCGCCGGGAATCCGCCGCGGACTGCCCTGCTCGTGGCCGATAACGATGAGCCGGGCTTCGCCGCGGTCGCCCAGGAGTTCGCGTCCGCGCTGGCCGGCTACACGTCGCAGGTGATCACGGTGGCTGGAGATGGCGCCGCGGCCCGCCAGGCGCTGCTGCAGGCCTTCGATCAAGGCGCCGGCCTGATCAGCTATTTCGGGCACGGCAGCGTGCGGCTGTGGGCCAAAGAGAAAGTGTTCTCGGTCGAGGACGTCAAGACGTTGACCAACCGGGATCGGCTGCCGCTCGTCTTCACGGCCACCTGCCTCAGCGGCCTCTTCCAGGACCCCGACACGCCGTCGTTGGGCGAGACGCTCTTGCGCGCCGACAACGGCGGCGCGGCCGCCGCGTTGGTGCCCTCCAGCGCAGACGTGCTCCCGGATCAGCGCGTGTTGGCGCTGGCCCTGGCGGCTGCCTTCGCGCAGACCGGCGCCGATGCGCCGCAGACGCTCGGCGAGGCGGTGCTGCAGGCGCAGCGCGCCATCAGCACTGCGCCGGGCAGCGTCCGGCAGGTGCTCCTCACCTTCAACATCCTCGGCGATCCGTCCATGCCGCTGGGCCGTTGATTCTGCCTGGCGCTAAAACGGGGGTTGGGGGCGGCAGAGCCGCCCCCAACCCCCGTTTCGCTTGAGCCTGGTGCACGCTCAACGGCACGATTGCATCGAATCCGGCTGCGCAAAAATCGTCCGTGCATCGGTCCCGTGCGCCCAGATATTGGGCGCAGCGACCGTCTCATCGGTGCTCACCCAGAAGTAAATCCGGTTCAGCGGATCGCGGGCGGCGCTCACATCCACGTCGTTGAAATCCCACGCCACGAATTTCACCCCGTTGGCGGCGGTCATCGTGCGCGGGACGCCCAGCAGGCCCACGTCCGGCGGCGTCTCCGGGTCGTTGTTAAGCGACCAATGCAGCCGCGCCGTGGGCAGCCAACCGGCGCCCGGCGGCACGGCCAGGGTCCCGTTGGTCGAAAGAAGATAGGCTGTGATGTTCGCCTGGGTGGCCCGGTCGGTCGGCAGGCTGTCGTGCGGCCAGACGATCTCGATCCGGGCATCCAACGTCGCCGGGAGCCGGCTCATCACTCCCGTGGGCATGTCGGCCTGGGGGAAGATCGTGCGGGCGTCGTTGGCATGCACCCACACGTTGTGCAGCGTGCGCACCCCATCCACCGTGGCGAAGAAAGACAGCTTGTTGCTCGGATCGCGGGCGGCGCTCACATCCACGTCGTTGAAGTCCCAGACCGGGAAGGTGCGGCCGCCTTCGACGGCCATGCGCTTTTCCCCAATGCCGATGACGCGCGCCGGCTGTGCGTTCAGCGCGCCCCACAGCTTGACAACAGGCGTCCATGCACAGGCGGGAGGGTTCAGCAGCCCGCTCGTCCCTGCGCCCGGCACGATCAAATACACCGCGATATTCGCCCGATCGGCATCCTGAACCGCAGCACCGCCGTGCGGCCACACGATCTCGACCTTGGCGCTGATCAGCGCGGGGGTCAGCGCAGCAGTAACCGTGGGCGTGACGGTCGGCGTGCGCGTTGACGTGGCCGTCCGCGTCGGCGTCGGGGTGAGCGTAGATGTAGCTGTCCGTGTCAACGTCGGCGTAAGCGTTGGTGTGGATGTCGGTGTGAACGTCGGCGTCGGCGAAGGCGTATCTGTCGCCGTCGGCGTCGGCGTAAGCGTTGGTGTAGCGGTCCGTGTCAACGTCGGCGTAAGCGTTGGTGTGGATGTCGGTGTGAACGTCGGCGTCGGTGAAGGCGTATCAGTCGGCGTCGGCGTCGGCGTAAGCGTTGGTGTAGCGGTGGGTGTAGACGTCCACGTCGGCGTGGCAGTGGGCGTAAACGTCCGCGTCGGCGAAGGGGGAACGGGCAGCGGGGTGATGCGGTTGGCGCAGGCGGTGTCAGCCACAAACAGCACGCTGCCCGCTGCATAGCTGGCGACCGCCACCCGGTTATCCCAGACGGCGATGCCCATGCCGCCGTTCTCGACATCTTCAGCGGGCAGGACGATCTCGCCGTACCCGCTGCCGTCCGGCTCGACCACATACAGCCGGTCGCGCTGGGCATCCACGACATAGATCCGGCCGGTGCCGGGGTTGAGCGCCAGGCCATAGGCTGGGCCGGGCAGCGCCAGCCGCCCCACGGCCTGCAGCGTCGTCGCGTCCAGCACCGCGATGCGGCCAGCCTGGCTGCCGACGTAGAGACGATTGCGCAGGCGATCCCATGCGATCCCGCGCGCATCCGGCGCATCGGCGACAGCCTGCGCCACGATCTGCCCCGCGGCGTCGAGGCGCACCACCCGGCCGTCCAGGTGCACGACGTAGGCATCCCCCCCGGCGGCGACCACAGCCACCGGATTGGCCCCCACCCGGATCGTGCGCAGCACCTGCCGGCCGGCGATGTCCACCACCGAGACGGTGCCATCGGCGAAGTTGGCGACGTAGGCCAGCCCATCCGCCGCGGCGATGCCCCACGGGAGCCGCCCCACCTTCACCACCGCGAGCTGCGCGCCGTCGGTGATGGCATGCAGCGTGACCGTGCCGCTGTCGCGCTGGGTCGCCAGCACGACCCCGCCCCAGACTGCAATGCCGTTGATGCCCCCCGCGCTCGTCTCGCGCTGCCAGACGAAGGTCGCACCGTCGGGCGCAAGCCGGATCAAACGATTGCCGGTGTAGAGGCCGACAATAAAGCCCTCATCACTCGCGGCCACGGCCTTCGGTGCGGCGCCGGGGCGCGCCGTCGCCTCCGCCTGCGGCATACAGGCCAGGGCGGCCAGCGCGCCGATGCTGGTCGCCGTGGGCGCGGCCGTCAGCGTCACCGTCGCAGACGGGCTGGGGGTGGACGTCGGCGTGTTGGTTGGTGTGTTGGTTGGTGTGTTGGTTGGCGTGTTGGTTGGTGTGTTGGTTGGTGTGTTGGTTGGTG
>CAZYGI010000085.1:0-15188 GCA_964647255.1 uncultured Anaerolineales bacterium
CGCCGGCCGCACGTACACGCCGGCCCAGGAGCGCGCTTTCCTTCGCAAGATGCCGAAACGCTCGCTACTGAACATCGTATTGCTGGGGAAAGTTGTGGCGGGGTTCCAGGAGTACATGCCCTATGCCACGTACACGTCCACCATGGATCATGTCGCCAGCGCAGGCACCTTCATCGCCGCCCCGGTGCGCGGGCGGGGCCTGGGCCATGCGCTCAGCACGGTGACGTGGGCTGCGGCGCGCGCGGCCGGCTACACCAAGCTGGTGATTACCGTGCGCGCGGACAATCCTGAGGCGCAGGCGTTCTACACCGGCCTGGGTTTTCAACCATGCGGCCGGCTGGCGCGCCAGGCGTTTGTGGACGGGAAGTACGTGGATGAGCTGTTGTACGAGGTATTCCTGGAATGACCGTTGGCCGCAAAGCGTAAGACGTGAGGCAGTAGGTCCTGTTTTGCTATTCGCTGAGCCGCGAAATGGTCTTGGGGGGAAGATGACACAACTTCGTAAACTCTGGAACGATCATCCCAATCTGGTTTCCTGGTTCGCGCTCGCCGTCGGCATGGTCGTGATCGTCGCGGTGGCGGCGCGCAACGTGGGTTTCCGGGCCGGCCAGTGGGCCGCGCTGATCGCGGCGACCATCGCCCTGGCCGGGCTGTGCGTCTGGATCATCAGTTGGGAAGACGGCGATGACGAGGACGCGCCGGCCGCGCCGAAAAGCGAGTGACCGGCGTCCGGCGTTCAGGTTCCGGTAACGAGCAACGAGTAACGGGTAACAAGTCATGAGTAAACGCGACTACTATGAAGTTTTGGGCGTGCCGCGCGATGCGGACGAGAACGCGATCAAGAGCGCGTATCGTAAGCTGGCGCGCACCTACCACCCGGACGTCAACAAGTCAGAGGATGCCGAGGAGCGATTCAAGGAGGTCAACGAGGCCTATGAGGTGCTCAGCGACCCTGACAAGCGCTCCGCATATGACCGGTTCGGCCATGCGGCGGCCCAAGGCGGGTTCGGCGCTGGCGGCGCCGGCGCCGGGTTCGGCGGCTTCCCCGGTTTTGGCGACATCTTTGAGGATTTCTTTGGCGGGTTCGGCGGCGCGCGTGCGGCGCAGCGCGGGCCGGCCCGCGGCGCCGATCTGCGCTACGACCTCGACATCACCTTCCAGGAGGCCGTGTTTGGCGCGGAACGGGAGATCGAGGTGCCGCGCATGGAGGCCTGCCCACAGTGTCACGGCTCCGGCGCGGAGCCCGGCACCACGCCGGTCCGCTGTCCGCAGTGCAACGGCAGCGGCGAGGTGCGGCGGGCGCAGCAAACCATCCTGGGTCAGTTCGTCAGTGTGACCACCTGTCCGCGCTGCAACGGCGAGCGGGAGATCGCCACTACGCCGTGCACGAACTGTCGCGGGAGCAAGCGCGTGCGGGTGACCCGCAAACTGTCGGTAAGCATCCCGGCCGGCGTGGACGACGGCATGCGGATTCGGCTTGCGGGCGAAGGGGAAACCGGCGAGCGCGGGGGCCCGCCCGGCAGCCTCTACGTCCTGCTGCGCGTCAAGCCGCACCCGTTGTTCCAGCGCCAGGAAAACGACATCCTGTTGGAGCTGCCCATCAACATCATCCAGGCCGCGCTCGGCGCGCAGGTTGAAGTGCCCACGCTTGATGGCAAGACCGAGCTGAAGATTCCGGCCGGTACCCAGCATGGTGCGACGTTCAAGCTGCGCGGCAAGGGCGTGCCCATCCTGCACAGCAACCGCCGCGGCGATCAGATCGTCACCGTGCGGGTGGTGGTGCCTGACAAGCTCAACGACAAACAACGCAAGCTGCTCCAGGAACTGGGCGAGACGCTAGGCATGGAATCGCTGAGCAAGGATAACCGCAGTATTTTCGAGAAGTTTCTCGACGCGGTGGGAGATGCGTTCAGTTGACGATAGACGATGGGCAGGCGTCGAGTCCTTTTGGGGCTCGGCCAATCGTCGGTCGTCACTGGTCAATGGTCATTCGCGAGGCGCCCATGAACTGGATTGAAATCAGCGTGCAAGCCGACGGCGAGGCGGCCGAGGCGGTCAGCGAGTTGTTTAACCGGCTGAACAGCCGGCCCGACGGCCAGGGCGGCGCAGTCACCGAGGTCGGGGGGTTTGACCCGATCGGGGAAGATCATCACCCCATGGTGATCGTGAAAACCTATCTGCCGAGCGACGCGGCTGAAACCCCGGATATCCAGCGGCAGATCGAGGAAGGGCTGTGGTACCTGGGCCGCATCTATCCGCTGAGCGAGCCGCAGGTGCGCAGCCTGGCTGAGACCGATTGGGCCAACGCATGGAAGGCGAGCTACCAGCCGTTGCGCGTTGGCCGGCGCTTCCTCATCATCCCGGCCTGGCAGACCACAGACGTGCAACCCGCCGCGGACGAAGTCCCGGTGATCCTCGATCCCGGCATGGCGTTCGGCACTGGCCTGCACCCGAGCACGCAGCTTTGCATGATGGCGATGGAGGACTTTGTCCAGCCCGGCCAGCGCGTGCTCGACGCGGGCTGCGGCTCCGGCATCCTGAGCATCGCGGCCGTCCGGTTGGGCGCAGCCCGAGTGGACGCGTTCGACATTGACCCGATCGCGGTAACGGCAACGCGGGAGAACGCGGCGCTCAACGACCTGCCGATCCCCATCCATGTCGTCACCAGCGCAGGGCCGGACAGCGGCGCGTTCTGGCGGAGCGAGAATGGCGCCCGGCGAACCTGGGATGTGATCCTGGTCAACATCCTGCCGCATGTGATCATCGCCCTGCTTGAAGCCGGGCTGCACACCTATCTTGCGTCGGGCGGCTCTCGCTCCGCGATGATCTTCGCCGGCATCATCGAGGAACGCGAGCCCGAGGTGCGCGCGGCGCTGGCAGAGCATGGGCTGACGGTCATCCGTCGTTTGGGTATGGGCGATTGGGTGTCGCTGGTGGCGGAAGCGAGTTAAGTGCGGTATGAACAACCTGCGCCAGACATATCCGATCCTGGAATATGACCCGGCTCTCGAGGCGGTCATCGAGCCGGCGCGGGTTGTCGAGCCGATCGGTGCACCCGAGTGCTGCGTGATTTGCTTCTTCCAGAAGGTCATCCGCAAGCTGGCACGGCAGAAGCGACTGACGCGCATCTCGACCCGCAAGAGTGAGGCCGGCGCTTACCCCGTCTATGAGATGGCGTTCGAGGGGCAACGCCTGGCGGTTTTTCATCCTGGGGTTTGCGCGCCGCTGGCCGCCGGGCTGCTGGATGAAATCATCCCGCTGGGCTGCCGGAAGTTCATCGCCTGCGGCGGCGCGGGCGTGCTCGACCGGGGGATCGCGGTGGGTCACGTCGTCGTCCCGACCAGCGCGGTGCGTGATGAGGGTACGTCGTATCACTACCTGCCGCCGGCCCGGGAAGTGATGGCCAGCCCGGAAGGCGTCGCGGCCATCGAGCGGACACTGCGGGCGCGCAATGTGCCCTACGTGCTGGGCAAGACCTGGACCACCGACGCGATCTTTCGAGAGACGCCGGCCAAGGTGCAGATGCGCAGGGCCGAAGGGTGTCTGACCGTGGAAATGGAGGCTGCGGCCTTTTTTGCCGTAGCGCAGTTCCGCGGCGTCACCTTCGCCCAGTTGCTTTACGGCGGCGACGACGTCAGCGGCGCCGAATGGGACCCGCGCGGCTGGGACAAGCGGATATCGGTGCGCGAGCGGCTGTTCTGGCTGGCCGCAGAGGCGTGCCTGCAACTGTAGCCAGACCGAGCGGACCGTTCGCATCTGAGGATGCGAACCCCGCGATTGTTTCCTTGTCTGCCCGTTTACCAGTCTGCTCATCACCATGCACCGTTTCTTCGTCCCCGCCAAGTCCTTCGCCAGCCACCCGGTGGTGCTGACCGGCGACCAGGCGTTCCAGATTCGCCGTGTGCTGCGCTTGCGGCTCGGTGAGTCGGTCACGCTGCTCGACGGCCTGGGACACGCGTTTGAGGCCACCCTCATCGCGCTGACCGAGACCGAAGCCCGGTTCCAAGTGACCCGGCGCTGGCTCGCCGAGGGCGAGCCGCGAACCTTCATTACGCTCTACCAGGCCGTGCTGAAGGGCGATCATTTCGCCTGGGCGCTCCAGAAGGGCGTTGAAGTGGGCGTCAGCCGCTTCGTGCCCATCGTGTGCGAGCGGAATGTGATTGATGACCTGGATGCGGTGGAGGCCAAGCGCGAGCGCTGGGAGCGGATCATCCAGGAGGCTGCTGAGCAGAGCGGCCGCGGCCGGCTGCCGGAGCTGGCGTTGGCCGAGCTGTTCGGGTCGGCGGTGGCCGAGCGCCCGGATCTCCCGCCTTCGGCGGCCGCAGCGCCGGAGATTCGGCTCCTCCCCTGGGAGAATGAGCGTGCCGTGCGTCTGCGCGAGGCGCTGGCCGGCTGTAACTTTGCCGTGGGCGCGCGCATCTCAGTTTTTGTTGGGCCGGAGGGAGGTTTCTCTGAGGCGGAGATCGCCCTGGCCCAGCGCTACGGCATCCGGCCCGTGACGTTGGGCCCGCGCATCTTGCGCGCCGAGACCGCCGGAGTCGTGGCGGCAACGTTGATTTTGCATGAAGCGGGAGAGATTTGAATGCTTGGTTTTAGTCTAAACCCGGGCGGCGAGGCCGAAAAAAACGCCGCGCAATCCGAGGCGGCGCCCCGCCCTGAGATCGAAAACGTGATCATCGTCGGCAGCGGCCCGGCGGGATGGTCGGCAGCCATCTACACCGCGCGCGCGGATTTGCGTCCGTTGCTGATCACCGGCAACGAGTTGGGCGGCCAGATCGCGCTGACGACCGAGGTGGAGAACTTCCCCGGCTTCGACGAGGCGATCCAGGGGCCGGAGCTGGTCGAACGGATGCAACGGCAGGCCGAGCGTTTCGGCTCCGAAGTGCTGACCGACTATGTGACCGAAATCGATACCGACAGCCAGCCCTTCATCGTGCGCACCGCGGGCGGCCGGGAATTTCGGACGAGATCCATCATCGCGGCCACCGGCGCGTCCCCGCGGCGCATGGGCGTGCCCAACGAGGAGCGGCTGACCGGCCGCGGGGTCAGCTATTGCGCCACGTGCGACGGCTTCTTCTTCCGCGGCAAAGAGATCGCGGTGGTCGGCGGTGGCGACAGCGCGCTGCAGGAGGCGCTGTTCCTGACCAAGTTCGCCAGGTCGGTGAAGATCATCCATCGCCGCGATGCGCTCCGGGCGGGTGCCACGCTGCAGCGCCGCGGCCAGGAGAACCCCAAGATCGAGTTTATCTGGAACAGCGTGGTGACAAGCGTCAACGGCGAGAGCAAAGTCGAAAGCATCACGGTGCGGGACGTCAAAACCGGCGCCAGCACCGAGCTGCCGATTGACGGCGTCTTCGTCTACATCGGCCATCTGCCCAACAACCAACTCTTCGTGGATAAACTGGCCATGGACGAGGAAGGCTACCTGATCACCGACAAGCTGATGCGCACCAGCGTGCCCGGCATCTTCGCGGCGGGCGAAATTCAGGATCACCGCTTCAAGCAGGCGGCAACGTCGGCCGGCCAGGGCGTGGCCGCGGCGATGGAGTGCGAGAAGTACCTGGCGCAGTTGGAGTAGGGGGCAAGATTTGTAGTGATGACTTTAGTCGTTCCGGCTGATCTTCGGAACGACTGAAGTCGTTTACTACCAACACGGCTGAGCTTCTTTCGGAGCCAAGATGCTATCACCTGCTGGTGTTCAAGCCTACATCCGCAAGGCGGCTGCACTTACACATGAAGTCGTTGAGGCGCCGCCTTTTTTGCTCTTCTTCAATCCGAACGACGATCTGCGCTTCTACAACTACGGCGTGCCGGTCGAGCCGGTGAGCTATCTGTCGGACGGCGTGTTGGCGTCGCTGCGAATCGTGTTCGCCGCGCACAGCCGGCTGTTGCGCTTCGAGTTCATCGCGGAGGCCGCGCCGGAGCTGGCTGCAACGTTTGCGGCCGCCGGGTTGGTTGAAGAAGGGTGCAATCCGCTGCTGGTCTGCACCCCGGACGGCTTGCGACCCCCGGCCGAGGTAGTGGGCCTGGCGATCCGCCGGCTGACGCCTGACTCGCCGCGGGCCGACCTGGCCGCGTTCATCAGCGTGCAGGGGCAGGGCTTCGGCGAGGAAGAGCGCGTCGAACCCACCGACGCGCAGGTCGAAGATTTGCGCCGCCGCGCAGGAAAGGGGAGCCACCCCTTTCTGAGCGTGCTGGATGGCAGGCCAGTGGCGGCTGGCGCGTACACCGCGCCGCTCGGTGGCTTCACCGAGCTGGTGGGGATCGCGACGCTGGCGGAATACCGCCGCCGCGGCATCGCCGCCGCGCTCGTCACAGCCATGACGCGGGCCGCTTTCGACGCCGGCGTCCGGGTCGCGTTCCTCTCCGCCGCTGACGAGCGCGCCGGCCGGGTGTATGAGCGGGTGGGCTTCCGCCCGTACGCGACCGCGCTGGCGTACTGCGACGAAGAGACCAGGTGACGCGGGAAAGGGGGGACGCGATGGCGCCCCAACCCCTGCCCCCCTATCTCGTCACCGGAACAGCGGCTCCAGCTCCTGGCGGGCGGCCAGCGCCTGCATCTCCTCGCCCGATGGCGCCCGCTCGAACCGGCTGGCCGCATCCAGCACCTGCGGCAGGACGTGGATGTCGCCGAGCGTGTTCAGGAAGACGCCGGGCCGGCCCAACACATACCACACCGCCAGATCAACGGCGGCCTGCTCCTCCAGCGGCTCGTACCAGGTGGTGCGGGTCTGTGGCCGGTCACCCCAGCGGCGGCGTGCGATCCCCTTGATCGTCTGCACGGCGACGTTACGCTCCCCACAGAGTTTCGCCAGGGCCTCGAAATCAGCCGCGTACTGCGGGTTGCGCATCAGCGGGTAGTTGTAAGGGAGCAGAACGGAATCGAAGTCGAAGCGCGCCAGGCTGCGCAGATGCATGGCCGGCGCGACGACCTCGTGCCCTGTGACGCCGATGAAGCGTACCAGTCCTTGCGCCCGCGCCTCCACCAGCGCCTCCAACGCGCCGCCCGGCCCTAACGCCACTTCCCACTCCGCAGGGTCCACCAGGAAGTGGAGCTGGATCAGGTCCAGGTGATCCGTTTGCAGCCGGTCCAGCGACTCGTGGATCTGCTGTTTCGCGCCCGCGTACGTGCGCTCCTGGGTCTTGGTCGCCAGGAAGAAGCGATCCCGGTGGCGCGGCATCCATGGGCCGATGCGCAGCTCCGCGTCGCCGTAGTTACGGGCGACGTCAATGTGGTTGACGCCGTATTCCAGCAGCAGATCGAGCGTGCGGTCGGCGTCGGCCTGGCCGCAGCTCCAGAACGCGGCCCCGCCGAAGATGATGCGGGTGCTCAGATGGCCGGTGCGGCCAAAGGTGAGAGTAGGAATCATATTGGGCAACCTCATTTACTATACTCGTAAAATCCCTTCCCGCTCTTCTTGCCCAGATATCCGGCGCTGACCATCCGGCGGAGCAGCGGGGGCGCGGCGAAGCGCGGGTCCTTGGTCTCGGCGAACACTGCGTCCGCGATGAACAGGGTGGTGTCCAGCCCGACGAAGTCCAGCAGGGTGAACGGCCCCATCGGGTGGCCCAGGCCGAGGCGGATGCCGGCGTCGAAGTCCTCCCTGGTGGCGACGCCCCGTTCCAGTGCCTCGATAGCTTGCAGCAGGTAGGGGATCAGCAGCAGGTTGACGATGAAGCCGGGCGTGTCCTTGCTGACGGTGATCGTCTTGCCCAGGCTCTCGCCGAACGCTTTGGCGGTCTGGAAGGTCTCCTCGCTGGTGAGGAACGTGCGCACCATCTCCAGGAGGGCCATCACGGGCACCGGCTGAAAGAAGTGCAGCCCCAGCACCTTGTCGGGCCGCTTCGTGGCTGCGGCCAGCTCGGTGATCGCCAGCGAGGAGGTGTTGCTGGCGAGGATCGCGTGGGGCGGCGCCACGGTGTCCAGCTCGGTGAAAATCTTGCGCTTAAGATCCAGGTTCTCGACCACCGCCTCGATGATCAGGTCGCAGTCGCCGAAGGCGTGCAGGTCGGTCGCGCCGATGATGCGCGCGCCCGCGGCGTCCCGGTCGGCCGCGGCCAGCTTGCCCTTCGCCACCGCCCGATCCAGCGAGCCGTGAAGGCGGGCGATCCCCGTCTCCAACAACTCCCGGTTGACCTCCCGCACGACCACGGTGTAGCCAGCCTTCGCACACACTTCTGCGATGCCCGCGCCCATCAGGCCGCAGCCGACGACACCCACGCGCGCGATTTGCTGCGTCATTGCAAGCCTCCTGGTTGGTTAGTTGGTTGGTAAATGGATGATCTGTCTGCCGCCAGGGCGGACAAGCCGTGCCTTCGAGGCGCAGTATACCCGCTTTCGGAGTGTAAATCAACTGGGAATCCCGGAGGCCGGTGCACACAAATTCCCTGAACCGATTTGGATGGTTGGTCTTTTACCTTGCCCTGTTGTAGAATGGCACGCAACTTGGCTGGACCAACAAACCAGCAAACCAACAAACTAACAAACCAACAAACTAACAAACCAACCACCGGAGTTCCCCATGCGCGCAGTCGTTTTCTACCAGCACGGCGGCCCCGAAGTCCTGCAATACCGCGACGACATCCCGGCCCCGCAGCCCGGCCCTGGCGAGGTCTTGATCGCTGTCCGCTTCGCCGCGCTGAACCGGCTCGACAACTTCGTGCGGATCGGGTGGAAGGGCCTCGACCTGGCCTTCCCGCACATCCTCGGCGCCGATTTCAGCGGCACGATCGCGGCATTGGGCGCGGGTGTGACCGGCTGGGCCGTCGGGCAGCGCGTTGTCGCCAACCCGACGCTCTGGTGCGGCGTCTGCCCGCAGTGCGTGGCCGGCTGGCACAATCGCTGCGACCGCTTCGCCATCTTGGGCGAGCACGCGCCCGGTGCGTATGCTGAGTTTGTCAGAGTGCCGGCGCGCAACCTGGTCGCGATCCCTGATGGTTGCCCCGACGACCTTGCGGCCGCGGCCCCGCTGGTCTCGGTGACGGCCTGGCACATGCTGCTTGTCGCGGGCCATCTGCGCGCCGGCGAATCGGTGCTGGTGGTGGGCGCGGGCGGCGGGGTTAACAGCGCCGCGATCCAGATCGCCAGGCTCGCCGGTGCGACGGTCGGTGTGGTGGCGGCCAACGCAGAGAAAGCGGCCAAGGCCTGGGCGTTGGGCGCCGATTGGACGGTGGATCGCGCGGCCGAGCCGAACTGGAGCAAGGCGGTCTACGCAGCGACAGGGAAGCGTGGGGCCGATATCGTTGTGGACAACGTCGGCGCGGCGACGTGGGGCAGCAGTCTCCGCTGCCTGGCGCGGGGCGGCCGGCTGCTGACCGTCGGCGGCACCACTGGTTACGAGGCGGCGGCGCCGGTCAACCTGTTGTTCGGCAAACACCTCAGCATCATCGGCAGCACGATGGGCACGCAAGCTGATTTTGAGACGGTGATGGCGCAGGTGTGGGCTGGCAAGATCCGGCCCGCGGTGGATTCCGTGTTTCCGCTGGCCGAGTATCCGGCCGCGCTGGCGCGGATGATGGCCGGCGAAGGGTTCGGGAAGATCCTGGTGCAAGTGGCGGGGTGATCCGTCGCGACCTCCAGGCCATTCTACGGTTAAGCTCTGGGGACCAGGACCCGCTTTCGCCGGTGCAATTCGGGCGGAGCTGGATTCCGAGCATCCCTTCGACTTCGGGCTAGCGCTTTCCGCTCAGGGCAGGCTCCGAGCGGAGCAGTGTTGGCGAGGCGGGTTCGAAGGGTCGGATCGAGGGACACGTGGCAGCGTTGATTCCAGAGGTACTCTTGCAGCGCGTTGTGCTCACCCAGATTGCCGGGGCGGCGGGGGCGGCGGGCGGCGCGGCCTACTATTTCACCCACCCGCCGCGCGTGGTGGCGGAGCTGCCGCCCGATCTGGCCGAAATCGCCCAGGATGTCCGGTTGGACGCACCAGACGGTGTGCAGCTACACGCCGTCTGGCTGCCCGGTCGCAGCAAGACCAGCGATCAACCGCACGACCGGACGATTTTGCACGCCCACGGGTTCGGCGGCAGCGGTGGGCTGGTGCTGGCGCGCCGGGCGTTTTTTGAGCGCGGCGGCCTGCGGCTGCCCCATCTGCCGACCCAGGCTGCGCAGGCGAGCGCAGAACCGCTCTACGCCTGGCCGCTGGTGCGCGCCGGGCTGGCGCGGGGCTACAACTTCCTGCTGGCTGATGCCAGGGCGCATGGGAGATCGGGCGGCGTCTGGGACACGCATGGGCTGAAGCAAATGTCCGATCTGATGCGGTGGACGAAGTGGCTCCGCGAGACGTATGACCAGCTTTGGGTCGGCCTGTGGGGCCAGTCGTTTGGCGCCGCGGTTGGGCTGGCGCTGGCGACCCGGCCGGCCGGCGGCGGGTTCGATGCGATGGTGCTGGAAAGCGCACCGCTCATGGCTGCAGGCCTCTATTCGGGCGTCTGGCAGCGGCCCGTCTACCTGGCGCTGCAGCCGGTGCTGCGCCAATTGTCCAACCAGGAGCTGCTGCTGCGGCTGCAGCGGGAGCGCGTCTGGATGCCGACCCTGTTGATCCACGGCGCAGCGGATGCGACGGTGCCGCCGTGGCAGGGTGAGCGCGCGTATGCGTTGATCCATGACGCCGATGCGCCCGACCGCGCTGCCCTGTGGCTCGTTCCCGGCGCCGACCACCTGGAGTCGTTGGAGGTTGCACCGGACGAATACATCCGGCGGACGCTGGATTGGTTCGATCAATGGTTCGGGAGGCCCGTTTGAACAAGGCTCTAGTTTTCATTTTGCGATGGCTGGTCGTCCTGGCCATGCCGGTCTTTGTTAGCTTGCTTTCGGCGCGGATCATGGTCAATCCCTGGTATGCGCGCTATGAGTACGCCAAGCCAGATTTCCCGCCCGATCCCTATGGGTTCACCCAGGCGCAGCGGCTGGACTTCGGCACCACCAGCATCAACTTTCTCAACTCGCCGCAGCCGCCGGAAGTCGCCGTGCGGATGCTGGAAGACCTGCGCCTGCCCGGCACCGAGATGCCGCTGTTCAATATCTATGAGAACAGCCACATGGTGGACGTCAAGCGGCTGACCGATATCCTCTGGCGAGTGCTTTGGGGCGCGGCGGTCGTGTTGGCCGCCGGCCTCGTGCTCCTGCTGGCGCGCCGGACCACGCGGGCTCACGGCTACGCTGCACTCTTCGGCGGCGGGCTGCTGACCACCGGGCTGCTCAGCATGTTGATCGCGCTGGTCCTGCTGTCGTGGCGGTGGTTCTTTATCACCTTCCACGACATCTTCTTCAAGCCCGGCACATGGACCTTCGACTGGAGCGATTCCCTCATCCGCCTCTTCCCCGACAAGTTTTGGTCGGATGCCGGCATCCTGCTGGTGGGCGGGGCGTGGGTGGCGGGGGTCGTGGTGATGGGGGTAGGATACGTGTTGGGACGGCGGGCAAGGGCGTAGAACGTGGAGCGTAGAGCGATGTCTCATCAAGAGAGAATCAACCGTCTTCGCGATCTGAAATATCGTTCCGGGCTGGGCGGCGGCGAGGAGCGGATCAAGCAGCAGCACAAGAAGGGCAAGCTCACCGCGCGCGAGCGGGTCGAGCTGCTGCTGGATAAGGGCAGCTTTGTTGAGCTGGATCGCTTTGTGACGCATCGCAGCCATGACTTCGGCATGGCCGAGCAGGCCTTCCTCGGCGACGGGGTGGTGACAGGCTACGGCACGATTGATCGGCGGCTGGTGTACGTCTATTCCCAGGATTTCACCGTCTTCGGCGGCTCGCTGTCCGAGACGCAGGCCGAGAAGATCTGCAAGATCATGGAGCTGGCGATGAAGAACGGCGCGCCGGTGATCGGGATCAACGATTCCGGCGGTGCGCGCATCCAGGAGGGTGTGCTCAGCCTGGGCGGCTACGCCGACATCTTCTTGAAAAACACCCTGGCGTCCGGCGTCATCCCGCAAATCAGCATGATCATGGGGCCGTGCGCGGGCGGGGCGGTCTACTCCCCCGCGATCACCGACTTCATCGTGATGGTTAAAGACACCAGTTACATGTTCGTCACTGGCCCGGACGTGGTGAAGACGGTGACGCACGAGCAGGTGTCGTTCGAGGAGCTGGGTGGCGCGCTGACGCACGCGTCCACCAGCGGCGTGGCGCACTTTGCGGCCGAGGGCGAGGAGGACGCCGTTTTCCTCGTGCAGAAGCTGCTGAGCTACCTGCCCGGCAACAACCTAGAGGACCCGCCCTATCTGCGCAGCGAGGATGACCCGCTGCGCACGGACGAGGCGCTGGATGGCCTGGTGCCTGAAGAACCCAACCGCCCCTACGACATGCGCGAGATCGTCACCAAGATCGTGGACGACTGTGAGTTCCTGGAGATCATGCAGCACTGGGCCGGCAACATCCTGATCGGTTTTGCCCGGCTCGATGGCCGCAGCGTGGGTATCGTGGCGAACCAGCCGGCGATGCTGGCCGGCGTGTTGGACATCAACGCCAGCGTGAAGGCGGCGCGCTTCGTCCGGTTCTGCGATGCGTTCAACATCCCGATCATCACCTTCGTGGACGTCCCCGGTTTCCTGCCCGGCACCGCGCAGGAGCACGCCGGCATCATCCGGCATGGCGCCAAGCTGATCTACGCCTACGCCGAAGCCACCGTGCCCAAGGTCACGGTGACGGTCCGCAAGGCCTACGGCGGCGCCTACTGTGTCATGAGCTCCAAGCACATGCGTGGAGACATCAACCTGGCGTGGCCGTCGGCCGAGATCGCTGTGATGGGGCCGGACGGCGCAGTCAATATCATTTTCCGCAAGGAGATCGCCGAAGCGGCCAACCCGGAGGAGATGCGCTCCCGCCTGGTGGCCGAATACCGGGAGAAGTTCGCCAACCCGTACGTCGCGGCCTCCCGCGGCTTCCTCGACGCGGTGATCGAGCCGCACGAGACCCGTCCTCGCCTGATCAATGCGCTTGAGATGCTCCAGAACAAGCGCGACACGAACCCGCCGAAGAAGCACGGAAACATACCATTGTAGGATCCCCTTATGTTCAAAAAAGTCCTCATCGCCAACCGAGGCGAAATCGCCGTCCGCGTGATTCGCGCCTGCCAGGAGCGGGGCTTGCAGACGGTCGCGGTTTACTCGGACGCTGACCGGGCGGCGCTGCATGTGCGCTATGCCGACGAGGCACACCGCATCGGGCCGCCCCCGGCGCGCGACAGCTACCTGAATATCCCGGCCATCATCGCCGCGGCGCAGCGCTCCGGAGCGGAGGCAATCCACCCCGGCTACGGCTTTCTCTCGGAGCAGGAGGCGTTTGCGCAGGCGGTGCTCGACGCCGGGTTGGCCTGGGTCGGCCCCGCGCCCGCAGCCATTGCGGCGATGGGGGACAAAGTGTCGGCGCGGCGCGCGATGATCGCTGCAGGTGTGCCTGTGGTGCCCGGCAGCGACGGCGCCGGCTGCGAGGCGTGCGGCGCGCTGACCGACGATGAGGCGGCCCGCGCGGCCGCGACCATCGGCTACCCGGTGCTGGTAAAGGCCTCGGCGGGCGGCGGCGGCAAAGGGATGCGCGTGGTGGACAGGCCTGAGGACTTGTCCCGGGCCCTGGCCGCGGCGCGCCGCGAGGCGCTCAGCGCGTTCGGCAGCGACGCCATCTACCTGGAAAAGCTGATTACGAACGCCCGGCACGTCGAGATCCAGGTGTTAGCCGACAATCATGGCAACTGCGTCCACCTGGGCGAGCGCGAATGCTCCATCCAGCGCCGGCACCAGAAGCTGATCGAGGAGGCGCCGTCGGTCGCGGTGACGCCTGAGCTGCGGGCGCGCATGGGCGCGGTGGCGGTGCGCGCTGCGCAGGCGGTCGGCTACAGCAACGCCGGCACCGTCGAATTTCTGTTGGATCGCGCCGGGGACTTCTACTTTCTGGAGATGAACACCCGGCTCCAGGTCGAACATCCTGTGACCGAGCTGGTCACCGGCATTGACATCGTCAAGGAGCAGCTTGCCATTGCCTCGGGCCGCAAGCTGCGCTGGACGCAGGACGAGATCACCTGGAAAGGCCACGCCATCGAGTGTCGCATCAGCGCAGAAAACCCTTACAACGGGTTCCTCCCGGAGACTGGCCGCATTACCACGCTGGGCGAGCCGACCGGTCCCGGCGTGCGGCTGGAGAGCGGCATCTACGCGGGCTGGGAGGTCAGCCTCTACTATGATCCGCTGCTGGCGAAGCTGGTCGTCTGGGGCGAGACGCGGCCGGAAGCGATCTTGCGGATGCGCCGCGCCCTGGCCGAGTACCGCATCGGCGGCATCCACACGACGATCCCGTTCCACCAGAAGGTGATGGACAGCACCGTATTCCAATGGGGCCAGTTCGATACGGGCTTTCTCGACGGGCCGGACGGCTTCCGGATGACCGCCGCGCCGAGCCGTGATATGGCGCGGGTGGCCGCGGTGGCCGCGGCGATGATCGAGCACGAGCGCGGCCAGCAGGCGGTGATCCTCGGCCAACCGTGCGAGGGGAACGCCGGCCGCGCGTCCCCGTGGAAACTGGGCAGCCGGCCCGGCGGAGCGCGGGGGTGATCAGATGAAATACTTCGCGACGATTGACGATCAGACCTACGAGATAGACATTGACCACCACGGCCGCGTGACCCTCGACGGCGTGGAGCTTGCGGCGGATTTGAGGCTGGTGGAAGGGAAGCAGCTCTATTCGCTGCTGCTGGACAACGCGTCTTTCGATGTCATCTACGACCCCGATGCCGAGGGGCGCGGCCTCTACGACTTGCTGGTGTCCGGCATGCGCTACCCGGTCAAGGTGCAGGATGAGCGGTCGCGGCGCCTCGCGCTGGCCGATCGCAGCCTGCGCGCACCGACGGGTGAGCTGCACATCAAGGCTCCCATCCCCGGCTTGATCGTCAAAGTGCCCGTCGAACCCGGCCAGGAGCTGGCGGAGGGCGACACGTTGGTCATCCTGGAGGCGATGAAGATGGAGAACGAGCTGCGCGCCCCGCGCGCCGGCGTCGTGCACGAGGTGCGCGCCGGGCCCGGCGACCAGGTCGCGTTGGGCCAGGTGCTGCTGACGCTGCGATAAGTGCGCATGCGGGTCTGTGCGGGGGCGTTTTGGGTGGCTTCACGGCCCAAGACACCTTTTTGAAATCCATTCTTTTTTGTTGTGGTGATTACCCATAAGTCTCCCTGGGTCTGGGGAAGGGATGATGGCCGGCGTA
>CAZYGI010000086.1:0-14953 GCA_964647255.1 uncultured Anaerolineales bacterium
AGGAGGCGAAGCCGCGACCGATGCGAGTGGTCAGTGGCCAGGGGTCAGTGGTCAGATGGTCTCCCGGTTTCTGATCCCCGACTACTGATCCCTGACTACTATCGTCCAACGCCGCCAACACCCGCGTCGCCGTCTCCTCCAGCCACGCCGCGGTCTCGATGGCCTGGCCGGTGCCGGTGGTGTCGCCGGTGTGCAGGTAGTTGAGCCGGCGTAGCTCGTAGCGGTCCATGCCCAGCGCGTCGGCGATGGCGTCCATCTGGCCTTCGTAGGCGAAAGCAGCCTGGGGGCCGCCGAAGCCGCGGAACGCGCTGGTGAACGGGTTGTTGGTGCTCACCGCCACGCCGTCCACGTGCAGGTTGTCAATGCGATACGGCCCGGCCGCCATGCCCACGGTGTAGAGCAGCACGTAGGGGCTGAGGTACGGGTAGGCGCCCGACTCGGCCATGGCGGTGATCTGCGCGGCCGTGATGACGCCGTCCCGCGTCACGCCGGTGCGATGGGTGATGATGTACGGGTGGCGCTTGGAGTGCGCGATGAACGATTCCTCGCGGGTGTAGACCAGCTTGACGGGCCGCCGCGTGGCCTGGGTCAGCAGCGCGAGGTAGATCTCGACGGTGATGTCCTCTTTGCCGCCGAAGCCGCCGCCCACCATTGTGCCCTGGATGCGAATCTGGCTCTGCGGTACGCCGACCGCGCGAGCGATGGAGCGGAAGTGCTCGACCACCTGGGTGGAGACGCGGATGTTGATCACCCCGCGCTCGTCAATCCAGGCCACGCCGGCCTCCGGCTCCAGGTACGCGTGTTCCTGGAACGGCACGCGGAAGGTGTTCTCGATGATCAAGTCGGCCTGGGCGAAACCTGCTTGCAGATCGCCTTTGCGGATCTTCCAACGGCTCACCACGTTGTCCGGCTCCGAGATGATCGGCGCACCCGGCTTCAACGCCTCCAGTGGGTCGAACACGGCCGGCAGCGGCTCGTACTCGATTTCGATCAACTTCAGCGCCCGTTCCGCGATAGCCAGCGTCTCGGCCGCGACCAACGCGATGGGGTCGCCCACGAAGCGCACGCGTTCCGAGGCCAACACCGGCACATCGGAGCCGGCGCGCTGCCGTTGGCCGGTCTGTCCCGGCAGGTCGGATGAGAGGCTGGCGCCCGGCAGGTCGGCGCCGGTGAGCACGCAGACCACGCCCGGCAGGCTGCGCGCCTTGCTCACGTCCAGGCGCACGATGCGGGCGTGCGGCTGGCTGCTGCGGAACACCTTGGCATGCAGCATCAGCGGCAGCGAGAAATCGCCCGCGTACACGGTCGCGCCGGTGGCTTTGCCCATCGCGTCGACGCGGCGGAGGGGTTTGCCCACTTGCCTGAGTTCGGGCAACTCGTGAGGCGGCAGGGGTTTGACAGGATGCTTGCCGGTCATTGGGCGCCTCCTTCCGCGGACACCATCTGCTCTGCTGCCGCTTGGATGGCCTCCACGATCTGTCCGTACCCGGTGCAGCGACAAAGATTGCCCGAAATCGCCTCCCTGATTTCCAGCTCGGTCGGGTGCGGGTTGTGATCCAGCAGCGCCTTGGCCGCGATGACTAAGCCGGGGGTGCAGTAGCCGCACTGGATCGCGCCGTGGTCGGCGAAGGCTTGTTGGAGCGGGTGCGGGTTCGTGACGGTGCCCAGCCCGGTTGCGGTGACGATGGTCGCCTCATCGGCCTGGCCGGCCAGCACCATGCAGCTGTTGACCGCCTCGCCGTTGAGCAGCACCGCGCACGCACCGCAGTCCCCTTTTTCGCAGCCGACCTTGACGTCCACATAGCCCAGGTCGCGCAGGGTTTCGAGCAGGGTGGCGTTAGCCGCCGCGGCCAGCGTATGCGTCCGGCCGTTGATGTGGAGGGTGATAAGTTGTGGTTTCATGATTGCGTCTCCATCTGCTCCAGCAACCGTCGCACCACCACCTCGGTCACCTGCCGGCGGTAGGCCGCGGAGCCGCGAATATCGCTGATGGGGCTGGCGGCCTCGCCGGCCAGCCGAGCCGCCTCGCCGATGACTGCCGGCGTCAGCTTCTCGCCGGCCAGGACTGCTTCGGCGGCCGCCGCACGCAGCGGCCGGGGCGCCACCGCGCCCAGCGCGATGCGGGCGCACGCGCAGCGGCCGGCGCCGTCGAATGTCACCGCTACGGCCGCGCTGAGCACGGAGATGGCGTCCGCCTTGCGCAGGCCGAGCTTGTGGAACGCGCTGGCGCTCCGCTCGCCGGGAATGGGCCAGATCACGGCAGTCAGCAGCTCGTCGGGCCGGCGCAGCGTCCGGCGCACGCCGACCAGGAAGTCCGCCAGCGGCACCCGGCGCGTGCCGGCCGCGCTGGCGAGCTCCACCTCAGCGCCCAACGCCAGCAGCGGCGGGGCGGTGTCGGCCGCGGGCGACGCATCAACCAGGTTGCCGCCTACCGTGGCCCGGTTGCGGATCAGCGGATTGGCGAAGACCTGTGCGGCCTGGGCCAGCGCAGACGCCTGTTCGGCGATCAGCGGGTCGCGCAGCAGCTCGGTGATGGTGGTCCCGCCGCCGACCACCATGTGGCTGTGCCCGGAACTGCGGGGCATGCTATTCTCGCGGCGGATGCCCCGCAGCTCGGCCAGGCGGCTCAGGTCCACCAGCGCCGCCGGCTCGTGCTTCCCGGCGCGCAGGTCGGCGATGACGTTGGTGCCGCCGGCGATGGGCACGGCGCCCGCTCTGGTCAGCATCGCCAGGGCTTCAGGCAGCGTCACCGGACGCAAAAGATCGAATTCTGGCAGCATGGTTCGCTCCTCTCAACGGGTAGATCGGTACGTTGGTGGATTGGGTAGTGATGGGTTCATGACCAACTTACCCGTCTACCAACGTACCAGTTTACCAAGTTACCAGTCTACCGTTCTCCGGCCGCTGCCAACACCGCACGCGTGATTGCCGCGTAGCCGGTGCAGCGGCACATGTTGCCGCGCAGGTGGTGGCGGACGTCGTCCTCGGTGGGGTGCGGGTTCTCCAGCAGCAGGCTCTTGGCTGTGATGATCTGGCCGGGCGTGCAGTAGCCGCACTGGTAGGCGCCGTAGTCAATGAACGCCTCTTGCAGCGGATCCAGCGTGCCGTCGGGCTGCGCCAGCCCCTCGATGGTGGTGATGTCATGCCCTGCCGCCTCGACCGCCAGCACCAGGCACGACAACACCGGCCTGCCGTCCATCAGCACGGTGCACGCGCTGCACTCGCCGATCCCGCAGCCGTACTTGGTGCCGGTGAGCTCCAGGTCGCTGCGCAGCACGTTGAGCAGCAGATCGTTCGGCGAGACCCAGGCGCGTTCCACGCGGCCGTTCACCTTGAGCGCGATCCGCCGCTTTTCTTCTATCCCCAAGCGCCGCGTTTCCCCAGATCCCTCGCTCCTCTGTGCCTCTGCTCCTTCGCTTCCCTGTTCCTGCGCGCCCCATCCCGCCGGCTCACCCGCCTCTGCCCGCTGCCAGGCCCAACGCAGGCCATCGCCCGCCATGACGCGCACGGCCTCGCGGCGATAGACGGCGGTGGAACGGACGTCGTCAATCGGCGTCACCTCCGCCGCGGCGGCCTCGGCCGCGGCCGAGGCCAGCGTCTCGCTCCAGAGCTGGCCGATGAGCAGGCTTTCAGTGCGGCGGGCGCGGATCGGGGTCGGCGCGACCGAGCCGAACGCCAGCCGGCAGTCCACGATCCGGCCGCCGGCGCCCCGGACGAGCACGACCGCACAGTTGGCCTTGGCGATGTCGTTTGTCACCCGCGAGACTTTAGCGAACGCGCTGCCGGTCCCGGGCTGCGGCTGCGGCAGCGTCACGGCGGTGATCAGCTCGCCGGGCTGCAAGGCGGCCTTGCCGGGGCCGAGGAAGAACTCGGCCAGCGGCAGCCGGCGCTCGCCCTGCGGGCCGGCCAGCACCAGGGTCGCACCGAACGCCAGCAGGCTGGGCGCGGAGTCGGCTGCAGGGGACGCGTTGCCCAGGTTGCCGCCGATGGTGCCCATCGTCTGTACCTGGGTGGAGCTGAAATTGGCGCACGCCTCGGCCAACGCCTGGAAGTGCGACCGCACTAGCGGGTGCCGTTCGATGGACAGGATGGAGGCCCGCGCGCCGATGCGCAAGGTTTGCTCCTGAACTACGATCCGATCCAGCCCGGGGATGCGGTTCAGGCTGATCACGGCCGCGGGCGCGAGGCGCTCGATCTTCATCTGTACGAGCAGGTCTGTGCCGCCGGCGATCAGCCGGGCGCGGCCGTTGTGCTGCGCCAGCAGCGCCGCCGCGTCGGCGACGGTTTCCGGCTCGTAGTAGTCGAACGCGTTCACGAGGATGTGTGAATTGGTCATGGGTTGTGGTGCGTTCATGCGGACATCTCCACGGCGAATTTGTGAATCTGCGAATCAACGTCTTGTCGTTCGTCATTTGCTGATTCACCATTCGCCATTCGCTGCTTTTTCAGCGCCGCCAAGATCTTCTCCGGGGTGATCGGCAGCTCGTAGAAGCGGATGCCCAACGCGTCGCGGACGGCATTGGCATACGCGCCGGCGACCGGGTTGGTGGCCGCCTCACCGATGCCCTTGGCGCCGAATGGCCCGCTCGGCTCATAGGTGTCGGCGAAGTGCGTCGTCACGCTGTCCAGCCGCGGGCTTTCGTTGATGCCCGGCACCTTACCGTCCACCAGGTAGCCCTTGGAGCGAAGCTGCCCAGCGGCGTCCCACTCCAGGTTTTCGTACAGCGCGAAGCCCGCGCCCTTGGACAGGCCGCCCTCCAACTGGCCGGCGACCTGCACGGGGTTGATCACGGTGCCTGAATCGCCGCCCATGACCGCCTTCACGGTGCGGACGATGCCGGTCCAGGTGTCCACCTCGACCTCCACAAACACGGTGACGTAGCAGGGCGGGCAGTTGACCGGCCGGTAGCTCTCCACCGCGGCGATGGTTTTCCAACTGTCGGTCCAACAGCGGGTGGCGATCTCGCCGACGGTCATCTGTTTGCCGGGCAGGGAGGGCGCGTAGACGACGCCCTGGCCCAGCGCCTCGTCCAACCGGAGCCTCAACGCTTCCGGCTGCACATTCATGTAGTGGCTGGCCGTTTGAAGCAGCTCCTCGCGCACCTTCTGGGTGGCCTTTAGCACTGCGCCGCCGCCGGCATAGATGCCGCGCGTCGCGTGCGTCACCACATCGTACACGCTGGTGCGCGTGCCGACCGGCGAGACGTCCACCTTTTCCAGCGGCACGCACAGCGCCTCGGCGGTGATCTTGGCGAACGCCTCCAGGGTGCCGCCGCCGTGATCCATCACCGCTGAAACGACATCCACCGAGCCGTCCTGGTTGATCTTCACCAGCGCACCGGAGAAATCAATGATATCACCGGGCGCCGGCGCGCCCGCGCTTGAGGTGTGGAACCCGCGGGCGAGGCCGCGGCCGCGGCGATAGCGGTCTTGCGGGTCGGTTGAGGGGCGGGGTTCATACCAACCGAATTTGGCCGCGCCATCGCGCAGGAGTTGTGGCACGCCATCGCTCTGGACGATGGACTTCACCAGGGGCCCCTGGCCCCATGAGGTGCCGCCCAGGCCCACGTAGTTTTTCAGACGCAGCTCGATGGGATCCAGGTTCAGTTTGCGCGCCAGCTCGTCTATGAGCGACTCTACGGCGAAGGTGATCTGCGGGTTGCCGAAGCCCTGCATGGCGCACGACGGCCCCTTGTTGGTGTAGACCGCCTTACCGTTGTAGCGCAGGGCCGGGAAGCGGTAGAGCGACATCAGCCAGCCGGCGCAGACGCCCAGGTAGGAGTAGCCCTGGATGATGTGCGCGCCGATGTCCGCCACCACCGACATCTCCGCGCCGAGCAGCGCCCCGTCCCGTTTCGCCGCGATCTTGAGCTGGATGTCGGACGGATACTTGCTGTGGTCGTGCATATCCTCTTCGCGCGTCAGCGAGATCTTGACCGGCCGGCCGGCCTTGAGCGCCAGCGCCACGGTGATGGGGATGACCGTATTCATCTGGATGGAGGAGCCGAACGTGCCGCCGACCGCCATCCGCCGCACGTCAATCTTGCTCAAGGGGATATTGAAGACCTGGCCCAGGATGATGCGTACGTTGTGGATGGACTGCGTGGTGCACCAGAGCGTGAATCCGCCGTCCGGCTCCGGCTTGCAGACCGCGCCCTTCGGCTCCATCTGCATGTGGTAGATCTTAGGCGTCTTGAAGTGGCCTTCCACGAACACGTCCGCCTCGGCGAACGCCTGCTCGATGTCGCCCTGGTTGATGTCGCGCTCGACGATCACGTTGTTCTTGACCGTCACCGTCTCTCCCAGGCCGTAGGCGACTGTGTCGTAGAGCTGCGGCGCGCCCAGCGCCATCGCCTCCCACGGATCGGTGACTACCGGCAGCGGCTCGTACTCGACTACCACCGCCCGTGCGGCGCGCTCGGCCAGCTCCTCGGTTTCCGCGGCCACCGCAGCGACCGGCTCGCCCATGCGGCGCACCTTGTCGGCCAGCACGGTGCGATCCCGGTGCAGCACCCACGGCACGGAGACGATCCGCTCGTTGAAGGGGACGTGCGGCACATCGTCCCAGGTGATGACCACCGTGCCCAGCGCCTTGGCCGCGCTTGTGTCCACGCGCTTGACGAGCGCATGCGCGTAGGGGCTGGCGACATAGCGGCCGTACAGCATCCGCGGCAGCTTGAGGTCAACCGTGTACTGCTCCTGCCCCGTCACCCGCGCAATGCCGTCCTTGCGCCGCGTGGCGTGACCGATGATGTTGAACCCGTCCTGTTTCATCATTTGTCACCCTCTTTCACTTACCGAAGTCGCGGGATCAGCTCAGGCTCCGGTCTCGTTAGAGAAGCGCGCTGATCGCGCAGCCGTGAGTATGTTCGTTCGAGGCAGTTCCGTAGAATGGAACGATGTTCTATAATTTGCAACGAGTCTATCACCTGGAAGGCTATTTGTCAAAGCGTCTCAGGCGTGAAACGGGCTGCGTGTTTGGGGCAGACCACGGCGGAGCGGGCATGCTGAGGATCCGGCAAAGCTCGTCGGAGGGTGTCTGCGGGGCAGTTTCGGGGCAGGCGCACCGCCTGGCCGGGCTCACGGCGACGCCCTTTGACCGGCGGAGGATGCGCCATGCCCCGAAAAGGGGGGACGCGCCGGAGCGTAGATCACACCTCTCTGATGTCTATGATGGTCTCGCCCTGAACCTGGCTCAAAGCGTCGGCGAGTTCTGCCGTGGTCACGCCCTCAATCTTGATCACCGCGTCCCATTTGCTTGGGTCACGCGGCGTCACGCTGCCGCCCAATGCACGGATGCCCCAGTCATGCGCCGCGATCGCAGCCACCAGCCGAGCCAGTTCGCCGGGCCGGTCGTTTTCCATGCGCACCGTCGCGCGCACGCCGCGGGTGCGCGTCGCCATCATTTCCATCAGTTGCGCCAGCAGGTCGGTCTCAGTGATGATGCCGATGACGACGTCATCCTCCAGCACCGGCAGGCAGCCGACCTTCTTCTCGACCATCACGCGGGCCGCTTCCTCGAGCGTCACGTCCGGGCCGATGGTGGTGACATCCTTGGCCTTGATCATCACATCTTTCAAGGTCAAGCGAGACAGGTAGCCGGCGATCTCCCACATGTTCAGGCTGCCGAGCCGGCCGGGGTCCACCAGCAGCGTCTGGCGGGTCACCAGGCCTAGCAGCCGCTTGCCGTCGCCGACGACAGGCAGGCGGCGGATCTTGGCTTCGACCATAAACCGCTGGGCTTCAACGGCGGACATCTCCGGGTCGGCCAGCAGGGGATGCCGGGTCATGTAGTCTCTAACGAGCATGGGGCGACTCCTTGAGTTTGATCACTGACGGCACTTTGCCCAAGTCCGCGATCGGGATATGGCAGAAAATCCTTTGGCCCGTCTCCGCGGCCTGCCAGGGGGGCGTTTGTGTCTCACAAATCTCGCCCAGCTTCCGGGGGCAGCGGGTGTGGAAGCGACAGCCGCTCGGCGGATTGAGTGCGCTCGGCACCGTGCCGCTGAGCCGGATGTGCGACTGCGCGACGCGCGGGTCGGGGATGGGCACCGCCGAGAGCAGCGCTTCGGTGTATGGATGATACGGCGGCGCGTAAATCGCCTCAGCCGGGCCGATTTCGACCACCTGGCCCAGGTACATCACGGCGATGGTGTCACAGAAGAAGCGCACCACGCTCAGATCGTGCGCAATAAAGACGAGGGTGGTGCCCGTGTCTTGTTGGATGTCCAGCAGCAGGTTGAGCACCGCGGCTTGCACGGAGACGTCCAGTGCGGACACCGGTTCGTCGCACAGCACCACCTGGGGTCGGCCCGCGATGGCGCGAGCGATGCCGACGCGCTGCTTCTCGCCGCCGCTGAGCTGGCGCGGGAGCCGGTCGTAGTAGCGCTCGCCCAGCTTCATCATGTCCAGCAGCCGGATCACCTCGTCCCGCACCTGGTTGCCCGGTACGGTTTTAAACCGGCGCAGCGAGCGGCCAATCTGGACGCCGACGCTGAACGACGGATTGAGCGTTGAGTCCGGGTTTTGGAACACCATCTGTAGATTCTTGATGATCTCCAGGCTTCGTCTGGAGACCGGCTTCGCGATGTCCAGCCCCATGAACTCGAAGGCGCCTCCGGTGGGCGCTTCCAGGCCGACGATGGTCTTCACCAGCGTGCTTTTGCCGCAGCCCGACTCGCCGACGATGCCGAGCGTCTTGCCGGTTTGGACCTCAATGCTGACGTCGTCCACCGCCTTGACGTATTGCTTGCCGGCAAAAAGGCGCTTCGCAGGCGCCCGGTAAAATGTCTTGGCGTGTTCGACCTTGAGGAGCGGTTGGTTTTGCGCCTGGAGTGGAGGCTTTGCCTGGTCTGGCGCGGTTGCCGGGGCGACCGCCTGCCGGCTCGATTCCGGCCTGGGCTGGGCGAGATCGTGCGCCTGGCGTCGAGGTTTTGGCCGGTCTGCCGCGGTCTCTGGGGCGACCGCCTGCTGGCTCGATTCCGGCCCGACGATCTCCTCCGCGAACAGGCAGCGCGCCCAGTGGTCGGGCGCCACCTCGCGCAGATCGGGACGCTGGCTGGCGCAGTCCGGCCGGGCGTGCTCACAGCGGGGCTCGAAGATGCACCCCGGCGGCAGCGCCTTCGGCGACGGCACCCGGCCGGGGATCGGGTAGAGGTAGCTGCTGGTCTTATCCTGCCCCAGCCGCGGCACGCAGCGCATCAGCCCTTGGGTGTACGGATGATAGGGGCGGAGGAAGATGTCGTTCACGGTTGCCCGCTCGACCATCTCACCGGCGTACATCACAGCCACCCGGTCGGCCACGCGCGCGATCACGCCCAGGTTGTGGCTGATGTACATGATCGCGGTGTCGAAGTCTCGCTGTAAGTCAGCGATCAGGTCGAGCACTGCGGCCTCGACGGTCACGTCGAGCGCGGTCGTCGGCTCGTCCATGATCAGCAGCGCCGGATCGTTGAGCAGCGCCATCGCGATGACGACGCGTTGCTGCTGCCCGCCCGAAATCTGGTGCGGGTAGCGCTTCATCACGTTGGCCGGATCGGGCATGTAGACCCGCTCCAGCATCTGGATGCACCTCGCTTCGGCGGTCTTTTGGTCCATCCCCCGATGAACGACCAGCACCTCCGACAACTGGTCGCCCAACCGCATCGAGGGGTTGAGCGCCTGCATCGGGTCCTGGTAGACCATGGCAATGCGATCCCCGCGGACTTTGCGCAGATCGCCCTCGGACTTGCCCACCAGGTTTTGGCCCTGGAACAGGATGTCGCCGTTGACGATTTTGCCGTTGCGGCCCAGGAAGTTCACGATGCCGAAGGCGATGGTGCTCTTGCCGCAGCCCGATTCGCCGACGATGCCCAGGGTTTCGGCGCGGCGGATGTCGAAGCTCACCCCGCGCACCGCGGGCACGTCGCCCTGCTTGGTCTCGTACGCGATGGCCAGGTCTCGCACGTCGAGGATGGGAACAGCCGGACGATAGTTCGGTATCATAGCATACCTCTATCCGACGTTAGACCTTTGAGGTCTCTGAGACCTGAAAAGTCTAGCAAAGGCCTGATTCACTGGTACCGCATGGACTCTTCGCGCAGGCCATCGGCCAGCAGGTTCAGCCCGACGACCAGCGTTGCAATGGCAAGCGACGGCCAGAGCGCGGCCCACGGGCTGCCGGACAGGATATAGCGCCGCCCCGAGGCGACCATGCTCCCCCAGTCCGGTGAGGGCGGGGGCAGCCCCAGGCCCAGGAAGCCCAGGGTGCCCATCGCGAAAATCGCGTAGCCCACGCGGAGCATGGCATCAATGATGATCGGCCCGCGGGCGTTGGGCAGGATCTCGACGAACATGATGTGCAGCTTGCTCTCGCCCCGCAGCTCGGCGGCCCGGATGTAGTCGCGGGTGCGGATGTCGAGCGCCAGGCTGCGCACCAGGCGGGCGATGCCCGGCGTCCCGACGATGGCGATCGCCAGCACGACGTTGGTGGCCGAGGCGCCGACCGCGGCGATGATGATCATGTAGAGCAGGATCACGGGGAACGCCATCATCGCGTCCAGCACGCGCATCACCACCTCGTCAATCCAGCCGCCCAGATAGCCGCCCAGCAATCCCAATGTGCACCCGATGACCAGGCCCAGCAGGACGCCCCAGATCGCGGTGCCTAACGGCAGCCAGAAGTGCTCGCCGACCGGCAG
The DNA here is from genome assembly GCA_964647255.1 of uncultured Anaerolineales bacterium. GTDB lineage: Bacteria > Chloroflexota > Anaerolineae > CG2-30-64-16 > CG2-30-64-16 > CAWJEL01. The sequence continues at coordinate 10,680 of CAZYGI010000086.1, forward strand.
GTAGACCAGCACCACCCGCGCACCGTAGAGCAGCCGCGACCAGATGTCCCGCCCCAAGTCGTCGGTGCCCAGGATGTGCGCGGCTGACGGGGCCGCGTTCTGGGCTCTGTAGTCCTGCGCGGTGGGGCTGTAGGGCGTCAGCACCGGGGCGAAAACGGCCGCCAGGATCCAGAACAGGACGATCACCAGGCCGATCACGGCGGTTTTGGACGCGAAAAGGACGGACAGCCTGTCCTGGGTGCGCTGCCGCCACGTCGGATGAGAGGCCGTAGGGACGCCTTGTGCGGTTACTGTCATGGGGCACTCCCCTGTTCAGAGTCATCCGTGAGGGAGCGTAGTGACGACTTCAGTCGTGTTCGACACATGCATGACGATTGAAGTCGTCACTACCATTAACTTTCTTGTTACGCGTATCGGATGCGCGGGTTGATCAACGTGTAGACGATGTCGGCCAGCAATTGCGTGGCGACGGCTACGATCACCAGGACCATCGCGCCGGCCTCAATTGCGTTGTAATCCTTGAACAGCGCCGAATCCAGCAGATAGCTGCCCAACCCCGGATAGCCGAAGATGACCTCCACGACGACGATCCCGCCCAGCAGCCAGTTGACGTGCAGCATGATGACGGTGATCGGGGCCATCAGCGCGTTCCGCACGGCGTATCTCAGGACGATGCGCCGGTAGGGCAGGCCCTTCAGAAAGGCAGTGCGGATATACGGCGCCTTCATTACTTCCACCATGCTGGCCCGCGTGATCCGCAGGACATAGCCCAGCTCGATCAAGGTGAGGGTCATCACGGGCAGGATCAGCATTTCAGGCTTGGTCCACGGCGCCTTTTCGCCGAACACGGTGGCGCCCGGCACCAGCTTCAGCCAGAACGCAAAGATCAGGATCAGGAAAATACCGGTGGCGAATTCCGGCGTCACGGAGAACATCATGCCGCCGATCGAGAGGATCCGGTCCAGCGGCTTACCTTCTTTCAGCCCGGCCAGGATGCCCAGCACGAGCGCCAGCGGCATCACCACGATGAACGCGGTGCCGGCCAGCACCAGTGAGTTGCGCAGCCGGAGGAAAAGCAGATCGCCGACCGGCCGGCCGGTGCGCAGCGAGATGCCGGGATCGCCCCGCAGCAGCCCGCGTTGCAGCGGAATATACTCTGCCGGGCCGCCGGTGAACGCCTTCCAGCCGGTGCCCTGGATGAAGACCCATACTTCCTTGCCGCTGCCCGTCTCCCACCGCACCGCGTGGTTTTGCGCATCCACGCCCCAGAAGGTGCGGCCGACGCGCGCCTGGCCGGCCGCGTCGGTGCGCGCGAGCACCTGGCCGATGCCGGTCAGAATATCGGCGGCCTGCCCAAAGGCTTGTCGGGCCGCGTCGGTCTTCCCGGCTTTCAGGGCCGTGACGCCCTTGAGCAGCGGATCGCCCACATCGGCATCGGCGTCATCCATCGCGTTCGCCAGCGCCTGGAGCGTCGCCGGCAAGACCGATAACTGTTCCGGGTCGAATAGCGTCTTCGCTGGATCGGCCAGGTCGCGCAAGACGCCGGCCGCGGCCCGGTAATCGCCGCTCCCCATGCTTGCTGTGAAGCCGTTTAGGTTGCCTGTGAGTTTCTGAAGCGTGGGGACCACGCCGGTAAGCGCGGTGATCGTCGCGGCGGCGTCGCCGCTTTTCAAGCTCTGATACGCTTGCTGTAGTTGGGCGGCGCTGCTCGCGTCAACTTCTTTCAACTGGACGGACGCCCGGTTGAGCTGGCCCGCCATGAATTGCTGTTCGCTCAATTGAAGGGCGCCGGCACTCGGCCCCGTCAGCACCCCGTAGATGGTGACGGCCCGGAGGAGGTTGTCGTTGCCCGCGACCGCAGCAGCGGCTTTTTGCAGCGCCTGTTTCCGGCCGGCCGCCTTCGGATCCCGCAGCGCCTCCAGAGCGCTTTCCGGCCCGGCCAAAGCCGTGAGCAGCGTGGTCTGGTTTTGATTCCTGGCGCGTAAAATGCCCAGGATTTGGTCCACGGCCTGGCCGATGGTCTGCCGGTCCGCTTCGTTCAGTTGCGTATTGTCCGTCAACGTCGCCCGGTACTGCTCCAGGCGCACGATCTCGGCTGCCGGCGTTTTGATCTGCCACCGCCCGTTGTCCGGCTTCTCGACCACTTTGCCATCGGCCTGACGTTGCCTGACAAACAAGTTTTCGCCTTCCAGCCGCCACTGGATGAGCTGGCCGTCTCGATCCACGGCCCACCATTCTTTGAAGCCATCCCTGGTGGTGATCTGGCGCATCGGCAGGCCCACCGCGCGCGCCGCCTGCCAGTCGGCGCCGATCAACCAGTGAATGTAGCGTGTGACCATCGGTTTGTCGAGGCCGTTTTGCGCCAGGAAGGAGGCTTCTTGCTCGGGGGTGATTTGGGCGCCCAGCGCGTTGCGCGCCACGTTGCCCGGCGCGGCCGTGGTGATGGCAAAGACGGCCACCGAGACGAGGAACATGGTTAACACCATCAACAACAACCTGCGCAAGATGAATCGTGCCATGGTCCTGGTTCCTCCCGGTTCATCGTCCGGCGTTGGCCGCGTGTTTTCTCGGAAACTGGCAGACCTGTCAGGCTTCGAGAACAAGCCTGACAGGTCTGCACCATGTCAATAAACGCGATTACGCTGACTTCCAGACCTCGTTGAAGAGCATGTACAGGGTCGGGTGCCCCAGGACATTCTGGACATTCTTCCGATAGACCGTCCAGATGTTCATCCACCACGCAATCGCGACCGAGCCGCGATCCATCTGGATCTGCTCAAGCTGGCACATGATCTCCCGTCGTTTGTCTACGTCAATCGTGCTGTTGGCCTGCTGCAAGAGCTTGGAGAATTCATCGTCCACCCAGCGCGATTCGTTCCAGCCGACCGGCTTGCCGTTCTCGTCGGCCGTGTAGGCCAGGTTCAGGATCATGGTGCCGAGCGGGCGGTGGGTCCAGGGCGTCACCCCCAGATCCACTTCGGTCCACTTGTTCCAGTAGTCGTTGTTGGGCATCGAATCCAGGGTGATGCGGAACCCGCCGGCCAGCGCGTCTTCCTTGAGGATCTGAGCGTAGGCTACGATGTCGGGCCAGCCGGAGCCGACAGCCAGTTTAATGTCCAGCCCATCGGGATAACCGGCCTCGGCGAGGAGCTGCTTGGCCTTCGCCGGATCGTACGCGGGAATGGGTTTCTCGCAGTATTCGGGATGCTTCGGGTACACATGGAAGTCCGCGCCCTGGACGCCCTGCCCAAAGTAGGCCAGTTGGAGGATCTTCTCGCGGTTCTGGCACAGCTTGAGCGCCTGCCGCACCTTGTTATCCTTCCAGGGATCCATGTCAACCCGCATGCGCAGGACGCGGCAGAGGCCGGTCGGCATCCCCGCGACCGTGACGTTGGGATCGTCCTTCAGACCGTTGTAGAAGTCTGGGCTGACGTTATCGCCGAGGTCCAGATAATCCACCTGGCCGCCCTTGATCGCCGCCATCCAGGCCGACGTATCTTCGCCCATATCAATGAATTCCATCTCATCGAGGTAGGGCAGCGGCTTGCCATCGGCGCCGTTCTGCCAGTAGTCCTTCCGGGCCTTGAGCAGGGTGCGCTCGCCGACCGTGTAGGTGTCCAGCGTGTAGGGGCCGGTGCCGTGTGGCGCCTTGATGAAGTCGCCCTCGAACGTGCGGTGGTTCAGCATCAGGGCCGGATAATGGAACAGGTGCTCGGGCACGCCGATCTCCGCCCGGTTGAGGTTCAGTTTGACCGTGTAGTCATCCACCTTCTCGATGCCGTTGGCGTCCATGTAGGTCATTAGGCCGGCGATCGAGGAGCCAACGTCCTTCTTGAACCATTCGCCCATGGTGAACACCACGTCGTCTGCGTTGAACTCGTCGCCGTTGTTGTGCTTGATCCCCTTGCGCAGATTGAGCGTCCACGTCTTGAGGTCGTCGCTGGGCTTGAAGCTCTCGAGCAGGTACGGGTGGGTGATGTTGTCCTTGTCGGTGTAGGTCAGATATTCGGCCACCTGGCGCAATTGATTGGAGGCTGAGACCCACGAGAATTGGGCCGGGTGGGTGACCTTCTGCACGCGGCTGGCGCAGACGAGCTTGCCGCCGCGGGTGATGGCGCCCGTTGCGGCCGCCGGCGCCGCGGTCGCAACTGGCGCCGCGGTGGGCGGCACGGCGGTCGGGGGAACAGCTGTCGGCGCAGGAGCAGCGGGCGCCGTGGTGGGCGCAACTGGCGCCGCCGTGGGGGCGGCCGGCCCGCAGGCGGCCATCGCCGACG
>CAZYGI010000087.1:0-14866 GCA_964647255.1 uncultured Anaerolineales bacterium
CGTCAACATCATCAGGATGAAGAAGTTGAGGAAGGCGAAGAAGCGCGGGAAGCGAGCATCGTCGTGCATATAGCCGACGGAGTAGACGTGGATCAGGAAGCCCACGCCGGTGACGACGAGCGCCATGGTGACCGAAAGCTGGTCGAGCAGCAGCGCGACGTCCACCTTGAAGCTGCCGGCGGCCATCCACTGCCACAGCATCACCTCGTGGCTGCGCTCCTCCGCGGGCAGGCCCAGCAGCGTCGCAAAGATCCAGACGGCCACCGCGAAGCTCAGCCCGACCATGGCCGGCGCGAGGATGCCGACGACGCGCTTCCCCAGCCGCGTGCCGAACAGCGAGATGATCAACGTCCCCAGCGCGGGGAAAGCAAGCATCAACCAGGCGTAATCTAACATGAGGACTCCCGGAACGAATCTGCGAATGGCGAATCAGCGAAGCGCGAACTGGGCGGAGATGCGCTGATCCGTTGATGCGCTGATTCCTAGCCTTTTAACAAGTTTACATCCTCAATATTCGTCGTGTCCTTATGCCGCACGACGGTCATGACGATCGCCAGCCCAACGGCGACCTCGGCCGCGGCGACGACCATCGCCATCAACACGAAGACCTGGCCGTTCAGGTTCAGGAAATGCTTCGAGAGCGCGGCGAAGGTCAGATTGACCGCGTTGAGCATCATCTCAATGGACATGAAGACGATCAGCACATTGCGCCGCACCAGCACGCCGACGACACCAAGGGCGAAGAGGATGGCGCTTAGGATGAGATAGAATGAAGTCGGAACCATATCATCTCCAGACAGACTGCTAACGAGGACTGAGTACCGAGCAATCTCGGGTGATCATCGAGTTACTGGTCACTCGTTTCTCGCCAACACCACCGCCCCGATCATCCCCACCAGCAGCAGAACGGACGCCAGCTCGAACGGCAACAGGTAGTCGGTGTAGAGCACGCCGCCGATGGCCTGCACGCTGCCCTGGCCGAAAGCCGCTTCGCTGCCTGTCGCCGGATTCAATGCACCTGTGATCAACCCGTAACCCACCGCCGCCACCAGCAGGAGTGCCAGGATCACTGCGGCGATGCGCGGCGCGGTCAGACGGGCGCGCAGCGACTTGTTCGGGTCACGGATGTCGGTCAGCTCGCCGCCGCCGACCAGCATGACGACAAACAGGATCAGCACCACGATGGCGCCGGCATAGACGATGATCTGCACCGCAGCCAGGAACTGCGCCTGGAGCAGGATGTACAGCGCGGCCAGCGTGGCGAAGTTCGTCAGCAAGAAGAGCGCGCTGTAGACCGGCTTGCGGCTGAGGATCACGCCCAGCCCCGCGACGACGGCGATCAGTGCAAAGATAGCAAATAAAAACATGCCTGCCTCACTTCAGCGCTTGAACGTTTAAACGTGGCAACGTTCAAACGTTCCAACGCCTATTCGGCCCTCACAATCACGTTCGGAACCTTCGGGTTCAACAGTTGCTCTTTTTTCAGGAGGAATCCATCGCGGTCGTACACCGCCAGCTCAAAGTCGTGGCCGAGCACAATCGCCTCCACCGGGCAGGCAGTCTCGCAGTCGCCACAGAAGACGCACCGCATCAGATTGACCTCGTAGAGTTTGGCGTAGCGCTCGCCGGGGCTGGTGGGATTCTCCGGGTCGTTTTCGGCCGCCTCGACGTGGATCGCACCGGTGGGACAGGCCGCCTCGCACAACATGCAGCCGATGCAGCGCTCCAGCCCGTTCTCATAGCGCCGCAGCTCATGCCGCGCGCGGAACCGAGGGTAAACCGCGGCCGGCTGCTCCGGGTATTGCACCGTCAGCGTGCTGGTGAACAACGCCTTCAGCGTCACCCCCATCGCCTCGACGGTTGCGCGCGCACCCTGGATCACTTCACTTACATACGACATCGCTTACCTCGATATTGGAGGTCGGAAGTTGGAGGTTGCAGGCTCGCAACTCTAGCCTCTAACCCTTAACCTCTAGAGCAACACCACACCCACCGCTGTGATCGCTAGATAGATCAACGATAACGGGAACAGGAACGTCCAGCAGAACTTGAGCAACTGGTCGTAGCGCGGCCGGGGAATGCTGGCGCTGGCCCAGATGAACAGGAACACCATCGCCAGGATCTTGATCGTGAAGTAGACCAGCCCCAGCACCGGGAACTGCGCCACGAACGGGCCGCGCCAGCCGCCGAAGAACACGGAGACGGCCACCCCGCTCGCTCCCAGGATGTGCAGGTATTCGGTCATGTAGTACAGCGCAAACTTGATGCTGCCGTACTCGGTCTGGTACCCCGCCACCAGCTCGTTCTCCGTCTCCGGGAAGTCGAACGGCTTGCGGCTCGTCTCGGCCAACATGCAGGTGAAATACAACGGGAAGGCCAGCCAGATCCAGATCCACAGCCACCAGGGGCGGTTCATCTGTACGATCTGGCTCAGGTTCAGCGTGCCGCTGCCGTCCGTCGTGCCGAACGCGGTAGTGAGCAGCAACGCGATGATCAAGATCCCCATCGGCAGCTCGTAGGACAGCATCTGGGCGCTGGTGCGCAGCGCGCCGAGGAGCGAATACTTGTTGTTGCTGGCCCAGCCGCCCAGGATGATCCCGTAGGTGCCCAAGCCGGCGACGGCAAGCGCCCAAAGGAGCCCGATGTTGACATCGCCGACAACCAGCGGGATGTCCTTGCCGAACAGGCGGAGCGTCGGGCCGACCGGGATCACGGCGAAGATCAGCAGCGCAGGGGCAACCGCCAGGGCTGGCCCTAACACGAACAGGATCTTGTCCGTGTAGCTGGGGACGATCTCCTCTTTGAAGATCATCTTCAGCGCGTCGGCGATGGGATGGCCGAGGCCAAACTTCCACGCGCGGTTTGGCCCGATGCGCTGCTGGAACCGGCTGATCAGCTTGCGCTCGACCCAGGTGAGATAGGCGAACCCGGTCAGCAATACGACGACCAGGATGACCGATTTGATGGCCGGGATAACGACTAGATTGATCCAGTCCATGCTCATCTATCCTGTTTCAGGTTGAAGGTCGAAGGTTCCAGGTTGAAGATGACTCGCGCTAGCCTTGAACCTGTTACTTGCAATTGATGATGACCGGTTCGCCGGTCCCTGCGCCGAGCGTCTCCGCAGGCGCGCCAGCCAGGCCGATGGGAATCCACGCGGTGCCGGGCTGCACCGCGGCATCGGCACGCACGGGCAAGACGACGCTGCCGCGGTCGGAGGCGACGGTCACGATCGGCCCCTCCAACAGGTCGGCGGCAGCCATATCGGCCGGGTTGAGCGCCATGAACGGTTCACCGGCCAGCTTGCGCACTTGCTCTGCAGCATGTTGCATCAGCACACCGCCGTCCCATAGCACCGGGCTGCTCACCAGCAGGTAACTGCCTGGGGCCGGAGCCGTCACCGGGGCGGCCGCCACCGGCTCGATGCGGCGCGGCGCCCGAAGCAGTGCGCTCGCGTTCCACTGCGCGCCGCCTTCGCCCAACGCCTCCCAGATCGTCCCCGCGGTGTTGGGGCGCAGGGCCGCGTACGCCGGGATCGCCTTGCCGATCTCTTCCAGCACCGCTTGTGCGGTCGGGTAGTTCCACGGCCGGGGGGCGGGACCGGTCTTGACCTTCCGTTTTTTGCGCTTCCAGTCGGGTAACTCGGAGGCCTTTGAGGGTTCCGAACCCTCAGAGGTCTGCGGCGCAGCCAGCCATTTCTCCGCCAGCGCGGCCAGGATGCTCCAATCGGCGCGGCTCTCGCCCACCGGACGGATGCCCTGTGGCGCGCGTTGTACGCGGCGTTCCAGGTTTGTGTACGTCCCATCGGCTTCGGCAAAGCTGGTCGCCGGAAGCACGACATGGGCCAGTTGCGCAGTCTCGGTCAGGAAGAGGTCCTGCACCACCAGGAAATCAAGCTCGCGGAGCTTTGCAGCCGCCGCCGGCTCGACCGCCGGGTTGGCCCCCATCACGTAGAGCGCCTGCACTCCACCGGCAAGCATCTGGCCGGCGTTCAAGCCCTTCTCGGCGGAGGGCTGGAGGCCCCATAGCTTGCCCAGGCGATCACGCACCGCGGCGTCGCTGGCCGGTTGGCCGCCGGGCAGCGTGTCGGGCAGCAGACCCATGTCGCGGCAGCCCTGGCTGTTCGCCTCGGCGCCGATGTAGGCCAGCCGGTCGGCGAAGCCCAGCGCGACCGCCAGATTGCTGAGCGCGGTCACGGCCAGGCGGCCCCGCTCACCCCGCGCCGCCTCGGGGCCATAGATGAACAACGGAGACTTGGCGGCCGCCAGCAGGTCGTAGGCAGCCTTCAATTCGGCCCTGACTGCCGTCTTGGTCTCGGGTTTGGCTTTGCCGGCCGGCCCGGCCGCAGGCTTGCTGCCCGGTTGGTTGGCCGATTTGGCTGCCTGGAGCGCTGCTGCCAGCTCGTTGAGCAGGAGTGCCTCGTTGCCGGGCAGCACGGGCAGGGTTGCGCCGGGGTACTTCGCCAGCTCGATGCGCCGCGGATGGAGGATCAGCAGCTTCGCGCCCGCGCGGAGTGCGGCCCGCTTGATGTGCAAGTCCAGCAGCGGGGCTGCCTCGCTGGGATCGAAGCCCACCAGCACGATCAGATCGCTCTTGGCAATGTCAGCAAGCGCCGGCAACCCGGCTGCCTGCGCTTGCACAGCCGCGCCGTCCGGGAAGTCCACGTTGTTGACGCCGATCAGGATGCGGAAGAACTTCTGGAACAGGTACGCCGCCTCGTTGCTGATCCGCGCCGAGGCGAGGCCGCCCACAGCGGACGCGCCCTTCTCGTCGGCGATGGCGCCCAACCGATCCACGATCTGCCCCAGCGCCTCGTCCCAGGTGGCCGGACGCAGCTCGCCGCCGGCGTCTCGCACCAACGGCGTGCGCAGTCGCTCCGGATGATCCACGTACTGGTGCAGGAAGCGGCCCTTGTCGCAGATCCATTCGTCGTTGACCGCCATGTTCTCGCGGGCGACGATGCGGCGTAGCTCGTGCACGCGCTCATCCAGCCGCAGATTGCAGCCAACCGGACACAGGGTGCAGACCGAGGGCGTCTTCACGATCTCCCACGGCCGATAGCGGAAGCGGGAGACGCGATTGGTCAGCGCACCCACCGGGCAGATGTCGCAGATGTTGCCCGAGGTCTTGGCGTCCACCGGTTGGCCGGGGAAGTTGTCAATGACCGTCTCACCCCCGCGCTCGAACAGGCCGAGCTGCGGCTTGTCTTCCCATTGTTCCAGATAGCGGATGCAGCGCCAGCACAGGATGCAGCGTTCCTGGTCGAGCATGATCAGGTCGCTGATAGGGTAGTGCTTCTGCTTGGCGCGCTTGGCCTCGACGAACTTGCTGACGCCGGGCCCGTACGCCATCGTCTGATCCTGCAGCGGGCATTCGCCGCCCTTGTCGCAGATCGGACAATCGAGCGGGTGGTTGATCAAGATGAAGCCCAGGTTGGCCTCACGGATCTTCTTCACCTGCTCGGTATCGGTGCGCACGACCATGCCTTCGCTCACCCGCACGGTGCACGCGGTGTCGAGCCGGCTGCCGCGCGGGCCCGGGAACTCCACGATGCACATGCGGCACGCGCCGAGCGGATCGAGTTTCGGGTGCGAGCAGAAGACCGGGATTTCGATCCCGGCTGCTTTGGCCGCGTCTACCACCAGCGTCCCCGCGGGTACGGCGACTTTGATGTCATCAATGGTCAGGTTGACCAGGTCAGGCATAAGGAATCCTCGAATGGGCGAACTGATTACTCGTCACTCGTTATCTTCGGTGCGTCGGTGTGTTGTACTTCTCTTCCAGTGACAGGCTGGGCTCCGTCACCCCGGATGGCTCGCCGGTGTCGGGCCGGTACGTCGGCCGGACCGGAATAACCGGCAGCCCCTTGGACTGGGCGATCGCGGCGTCGAACTCAGGGCGGAACTTTGCCAGGTTGCTCTGGAGTCCCCAGACCGCCGCGTAGCCGAACGGGCAGAAGCTCTTGCCGCCGATCATGTCCGCGATGTAGGTCATCAACGCGATATCTTCGACGCGGCCCTCGCCGCGCTCGATGCGTTCCAGGATCGCCTCGAGCCAGGGCGTGCCCTCGCGACACGGCGTGCACTTGCCGCAGCTTTCCTCGCGGTAGAACGCGAGCGTGCGTCGGGCCACTTCGACCAGGCTCTGGTTTGCGCCGATGACGATCACCGCAGCCGAGCCGAGGCCCGACCCTTGCTTGGCGACGTTTTCGTAATCCAGCGGCGTGTCCAGTTGCGTCGGATCAAGCAGTTGCACCGAGAGTCCGCCGGGGATCACCGCCTTGAGGTCGCCTGCTTCCTCGGTGAGCCCGCCGCCGAAGTCGAAGATCAGCTCGCGCAACGTTGTACCGTGCGGCAGCTCGTACAGCCCCGGCTGCTTCACCTGCCCGCTGAGACAGAAGATGCGGAAGCCGGTGCTCTGGGGCGTGCCCCACTGTTTGTACCAATCCGCCCCGTGGCGCAGCACGTGCGGCACGTTGGCGATGGTCTCGACGTTGTTGACGATGGTTGGCTTGGCGTAGAGGCCTTCGACCGCGGGGAAGGGCGGTTTGAGCCGCGGGTGGCCGCGATAGCCTTCGAGCGACGTGAGCTGCGCGGTTTCCTCGCCGCATTCGTACGCGCCCGCGCCGCGGTGGACGACCACCTTCAGGCTCTTGCCGCTGTCGAAGATGTTATCGCCCAGGAAGCCGTGGGCCTCGGCTTCGGCGAGCGCGCCGGCCAGCCGCTCGGCCGCGAAATAGTACTCGCCGCGCACATAGATGAACGCGCGCTCGGCCTCGATGGCGTGGCAGGTCAGGATGATCCCTTCAACCAACTGGTGGGGATCGTACTCCAGGATCATGCGATCCTTGAAGGTGCCCGGCTCCGACTCGTCGGCGTTGACCACCAGGTAGCGCGGGTATTTGCCCGCGGGGAGGAAGCTCCACTTGGTGCCGGCCGGGAAACCCGCGCCGCCGCGGCCGCGCACGTTCGCGGCCTTCATCTCATCAATGACCTGCTGCGGCGTTTTTCCGCCCGTAGTAACGGCTTTGGCCGTCTCATATCCGCCATCGGCGATGTAGGTCTCGATCTTGTGCGAATCGGGTTTGTCCACGCGCGCCAGCAAGAAGTTGGTCTCCGGTTTGCCGCCGTGATGGCCCGGCCCGACCGGCCAGCGCTCGCACGTGTTGAAGCCCTGGCCCGCGCCGATCAACGCCAGTGCCTCATCCAGCTTCTCCGGTGTATTCAACTCCTCGAAGTAGCGGATCTTGCCCGTGGCCTTCTCGGTGCACATAAACATCGGCGCCGTGGCGCACGCGCCCAGGCATTCCACATGGCCCAGCGAGAATTTGCGATCCCGCGTCGTCTCTCCGAACTCGATCCCGAGCCGCTCACGCAGCAGATCGCCCAGTTTGGCCGCGCCGCCCAACATGCACGGCACGTTGTCGCAGATCTCGATGGTGTACTGCCCCGGCTCGGCGTGGGTGTTGTACATGTGGTAGAAGCTGGCGAACTCCCCGACCTCGGTCGGGTCGAGCGAGAACAGCTCGGCCACTTCGGCCAGCACGTGGGGCGGCAGCCAGCCGGCCTCGCGCTGCGCGACGTACAACGCCGGCCCCAGCGCCGAGCGGGAGACAGGATAGCGAGCCTGCAAGGCCCGGATTTCAGCTTTAGCTTGATCAGAGAGCACTCGTGCCTCCAACGCATTCGCACGGTTCGATGTCTACACGTTCACACGTTTACACGTGCCAACGCGCCAACGTTCTACCGATCCACATCCCCTAACACAATATCAACGGACCCGATGATCAGCACCAAATCGGCGATCAAACCGGCGCGGGACATGGTGTCCGTTGCCTGTAGGTTGACGAACGATGGCGTGCGGAAGCGCAGCCGGTAAGGGTTGGCCGTGCCATCGCTCACCAGGTAGAAGCCCAGCTCGCCGCGCGGGCTTTCGACGCACTCGTACACTTCGCCGACCGGTGGCACAAAGCCTTCGGTGTTCAGCTTGAAGTGGTGGATCAGCGCCTCCATGCTGGTGTCAAGCTCCTGCCGGGGCGGCAGCGCCATCTTGCGGTCGGCCGTCCACACGGGGCCGTCGGGCAGGTTCTTTAAGCCCTGCTCGATGATGCGCAGGCTTTGGCGCATCTCTTCCAGCCGCACCAGGTAGCGGCCGTAGGTGTCGCCATCGGGAGAGGTCGGGATCTTGAAGTCGTAGTTTTCGTAGCCGCTGTACGGCCGCGCCTTGCGGTAGTCGAAGGCGAGCCCGGAGCCGCGCAGCATCGGGCCGGTGACGCCCAGCGACAGCGCCTGTTCCAGCGAGAGCTTGCCCACGCCGATCGCACGCGCCTTCCACACCGGGTTGTTGGTGACCATCCGCTCGTATTCGTCAATGCGTTTGGGGAAGGTGCGGAGCACGTCCTGAACGCGCTCAACAAAGCTAGGCGGCACATCCCGCCAGATGCCGCCGGGCCGGATGTACGTGGTGGTCATGCGCGCGCCGCTGACCAACTCCAGGATGTCAATGATCTGCTCGCGTTCGCGGAAGCAGTACATCAGCAGCGCGTGGCTGACGCCGGCCGCATCCATGACGTGCGTGCCCAGCCACACCAGGTGCGATGCGAGGCGTTGCAGCTCGGCCATGATCACGCGGAGCACCTGCGCACGCGGTGGGATTTCCACGCCCATCAGCTTTTCCACCGCCACCGCATAGCCCAGGTTGTTGCACATGGACGAGACGTAGTCGGCGCGGTCGGTGTAAAGAGTGAAGTCCTTGTAGCGGATGCTCTCGCCCTGCTTCTCGAAGCCGGAGTGCAGGTAGCCCAGATCCGGGTAGGCTGCAACGATCCGTTCGCCGTCCAGCTCCACCACCACGCGCAGCACCCCGTGGGTGGCTGGATGCTGCGGACCCATGTTCAAAATCATGTGCTTGTTGGCGTCGGCCTGTTTGGGCGGCACCTGTTGAACGGCCTTGGCCTCGACGATTTGCTTGCCGAAGGACTGAAACTCCTCATCTTCCCAGGTCATCGAGAAGGGCACCGTCTCGCCTCCGCGCGGCACGTCCTTGCGCAGCGGATGGTTGGGCCAGTTGTTCGGCAGCAGGATGCGGCGCAGATCGGGGTGGCCGTCGAACTTGACGCCCATCAGGTCGTAGGCCTCGCGTTCGGGCCAGTTGGCGCCGGCCCACAGGCCGGTGAGCGACGGCACGGCCGGGCTGTCGCTGCCGGGCACGGGCGCCTTCAACGTAAGACGTTGGCCACTGCGGGTCGAGAGCAGTTGATAGACCGTGCTGAAGCGTTCTTTGGCCGCGTCGCCGGGATACTTGCTCCAATCCACGGCGGTGAGATTGGACAGGTGATCGAAGCGCAGTCCGGGGTCGTCGCGCAGGAAACGCGCCACGGCGACCAGATCTTGCGGCCGGATAGTCACCGTGGTCTCGCCGCGGAACTCATAGACCGCCTGGATCGCGCCCTGGAACTGCGCCTGGAGTTTTTCAACCGCTGGATTTGTCTGGCTCATACTTGATTCCTGTGCGACGATGGATCACGGACGTTGGACCATCGTCTGGCTATCGTCTATCGTCCATCGTCTTTCGTCCGTACGCCCGGTCGCGGAATTTCTCTTTTTGGATCTTCTTCTGCAGCAGCGTCAACGCATACAGCAGCGCCTCAGGGCGCGGCGGGCAGCCGGGCACGTAGACGTCCACCGGGATGATCTTGTCCACACCCTGGAGGATGGCATAGTTATTGAAGGGGCCACCGGCGCTGGCGCAGATGCCCATCGCAATCACCCACTTGGGTTCGAGCATCTGATCGTAGAGCCGTTTGACCACCGGCGCCATTTTGTTGCTCACGCGGCCGGAGACGATCAACAGGTCGGCCTGGCGCGGCGAGGCACGAAACACCTCGGAGCCGAAGCGGCTGATGTCGTGCCGGGCGACGCCGGAGGTGATTTGTTCGATGGCGCAGCAGGCCAGGCCGAAGGTCAAGGGAAAAATCGAGAACTTGCGTCCCCAGTTGACCGCCTGCTCCAGTGTTGTCGTAATAAACCCATCGTCGGGAAGACGTTCTTCGAGCCCCATACTTTTCTCCGTTGGAACGTTGCAACGTTTGAACGTTCAAACGTTTAGATGCTGCTGGTCACTGCCACTTGAACGCGTCGTTCTTCCACGCGTACACGAACCCCACCAACAGAATCGCGAGGAAGATCGCCATCTCGACCAGCCCGAACACGCCGAGTTTACGTGCAGACACCGCCCACGGGTACATGAGGATAACTTCGACATCAAAAAGGATGAAGAGCACGGCCACAACGTAGAACTGGACGGGGAAGCGGCGCTTGGCGTCGCCAAAAGGAAGGATGCCGGACTCGTAGGGCTCATCTTTCGCCTGGTTGTGCCGCTTGGGTCCAAGGATTGCTGAGGCCCCCAGCGCAATCGCGGCGAAGGCACCGGCGACAATGACCATCACCAGGATGGGCAGATAGCCTTCAGGCATAACAGTCTCCGCTTGCTGTAAGGTGAGGTATCTGAGGGTGGCGCGCTGCTTCTGCCGCCTCAATAGTGACAGGAGTTTATCATGAGGATTTGCCCTTTGTCAAACTGCTTGTGAAAATGGTAAACGGGATCAGCGACCTGCTTAGCCCGTGCCCCCAGCGGTTTCAGGCGGGATGTTGGCGTGCTTTTGCGCGGTTCGCACTTTGCATTCCCTTGCGGCTTATGCTACAATCTCGCCGTCCTGACAGCCGTGAGTCCTGGCCCCTCTGCCGGAGTTGGCGGCATTTATAGATGGCCTTGCGCACACCCCCCTGGTGCTTCAGCGTGTGCGGCCCAAAGGAGGGAAGACCGTGCTTTCACAATACGCATTTTTCGTAGTAGTGGTCATTGTTGACTTCGCTTTGCCCGTTATTGGCCTCGTTGCGGCCTGGCTCCTCCGCCCCAAGAAACCGAATACCGCCAAGAATTCCACCTACGAATGTGGCATGGAGACGATTGGGGACACCTGGGTTCAGTTCAAGGCCCAGTACTATCTCTATGCCTTGATTTTTGTCGTCTTCGATGTCGAGGCGGTTTTTGTTTTCCCCTGGGCTGTTGCGTACAACAAGCTTGGCCTCTATGCTCTGGTCGAGATGGTGCTGTTCGTCGCGATCCTGCTGGGCGGACTGCTGTACGCGTGGCGAAAAAAAGCATTGGAATGGCATTGACGTGAAGCGTAGAGCGCAGCGTTCAATGACGCTCCACGCTGGACCCGCAGCCTCTCTGGAGTCTTCGTGATGGACTACATCAAGGATTTTTTTGTCAACCTCGCCCGCTCCTGGACGAGCTGGATCAGCGGCGGGTTGCCGTCGTGGGCCGTGGATGTGGTGAATTATGTGATCGTCGGCTTGATCCTGGTGATGATGCCGGTGATCGCGACTCTGGCGCTCACCTGGATGGAGCGCAAAGTCATCGGTCGCATCCAGAATCGCCTCGGTCCAAACCGGGTCGGCCCATGGGGCATCTTCCAGGCTATCGCCGATGCGGTGAAGATGCTGATTAAAGAAGACATCATCCCGGATCGGGCCGACAAACCGATCTTCAACCTGGCGCCTATCTTGATCTTCATGGGGGCGGCGTTGTTGTGGACGGTGATCCCGTTCGGGCGCAGGATGATTGGCCAGGATTTGAACATCGGCGTGCTTTACCTGGTCGCCATCGGCTCCATCACCACGGTGGCTGTGATCATGGCCGGTTGGTCGTCCAACAACAAATATGCCCTGGTGGGCGCGTTCCGGGTGGTGGCGCAACTGCTCAGCTATGAGATCCCGATGGTGCTGGCGATGGCGTGCGTTGTCCTCCTGACCGGCACCATGCGGATGGGAAGCATCGTCGAGCAGCAAACGGTGCCGTTTATCCTGGTGGTGCCGGTGGCTTTCCTCGCCTACCTGCTGGCGGCTGCGGCTGAGACTGGGCGGGCGCCGTTCGATCTGTTGGAAGCCGATTCGGAGATCGTCGCCGGGTATTTCATCGAATACAGTGGGCTCAAGTTCGGCTGGTTCTACATCGCCGAGTATGGCAACCTCCTCGCGGTCTCGGCGATTACGACGACCCTTTTCCTGGGCGGGTGGCGCGGGCCGTTTGCTGACGCAGCGCCTGTGCTGGGGCCGCTCTACTTTACCCTCAAGACGATCCTGGTGATTTTCGTCATGATGTGGATTCGCGGCACGTGGCCGCGTTTTCGCATTGACCAGATGTTGGGCTTCGCCTGGAAGGTGCTGGTGCCGGCGCTGCTGGCGAACCTGTTGTGGGTTGCCACCGTGCTGGCCCTCCCGGCCGGGAATTGGGTGCGCTGGCCCCTGGCGCTGGTCGGCAACCTCGTCATCTTGCTTGTTGCGGCCACCCTGCTGGGAAGATCGGCGAAGCGGTACGCGGCGCAGCCCGAGCCCGCGAGTGTGTGACGCGACGTGGAGCCGAAAGCGTACTCTAGGATCTTCTTGATGCTTCATGCAGCACGCAGCACGTATCACGCAGCATAGAGGAACAAGACATGCAAATCGTCATTTTTGCGCTTCTTGCGCTGATCACGATCGGTGCGGCGTTCATGGTCGTGACGTCGCAGAACTTGCTGCGCAGCGCGCTGTGGCTGATCCTGGCCTTTTTCGGCATCGCAGGCATCTTCATCCTGCTCCACGCCGAATTCCTGGCGGTGACGCAGGTGCTGATCTACGTCGGCGCCATCGCGATGCTGATCATCTTCGCCATCATGCTGACGCGCGGCCTCATGGACCCCAAACAGCCGAAGTTTAACGACCAATGGGGCGTGGTCGGCGGGTTCGCCGCGCTGCTCTTTGTCGTGCTGGCCTTTCTTGCCGCGCGCATTCAGTGGCCGGTGGTCGCTGGCGAGGCCGCAGCCGATGTCATCCCGCAGCTCGGCCAGGATTTCGTCGGCCCTTATGTCATCCCGTTTGAGGTGGCGTCGGTGCTGCTCGTTGTGGCGCTGATCGGGGCGATCATCATCGCGCGGGAACGGGAGTCGTAGAGCGGAGAGCGTGGAGCGTGGAGCGAAACCCATCGTCTCTCTCCGCTCTCCATTCCACGCTCTCCACTCTCCGCTTCACGTCTTTCTGTTTGGAGTAGACTTATGGTTCCACTTTGGGCCTATTTGATCCTGGCTGCGGCGCTGTTCTGCATCGGCGCGTTCGGCGCGCTGGCGCGGCGGAACGCGATCGGCGTGTTGATGGGCATTGAGCTGATGTTGAACGCGGTCAACGTTAACCTGGTGGCATTCTGGCGCTACACGGACATCGCCCGGTTGACCGGCCAGCTTTTTGCCATTTTTGTCATCACCGTGGCTGCCGCCGAGGCTGCCGTCGGGCTGGCGCTGGTCATCGCGATCTACCGGCAGCGGAACACGGTCAACGTCGAAGAACTTGATCTGATGAAGGGATAGGAATCAGCGGATGAGCGAATGAGCGAGTGAGCGCACGATTCGCTGATTCGCCGATTCGCCGATTCGCCGGTTCGGGAGTCTTCCATGTCCGAATCACCCATGATCTTCAACCTCGTTCCCGTCCTGCCATTCCTGCCGCTGGCGGCCTTTGCGCTGATTGTGCTGTGGGCCAACCGGAGCAAGAAGCTCAGCGCGGGGATCGCCATCGGCGGCATCGGGCTGGCGTGGATCATCGGCTGGCTGGTCGTCTTCGCTACGTTCCGCGTCGAGGGGTTTGGTGAGCATCCGTTCCGGGTCTTTGCAAACTGGCTGCCCACCGGGCGAACGTGGCAGGCGTTCGGCTTTGCGCTCGATCCGCTGTCCGCCGCGATGCTGTTTATGGTGCCCTTCGTCTGCCTGCTGATCTTCGTTTACTCGGTCGGCTACATGGGCGTGGGCAAGCCTCTGGGGCTGCACGACGAGCGGGGCAAGCCGGCCGAGCCGGGCAACGTGGACAAGCTCGCCAGCCGCTTCTTCGCCTACATCGCGCTCTTCGCCGCCGGCATGGTCGGCCTGATCCTGGCCGATAACCTGGTCCTGTTTCTGATCTTCTGGGAGTTGATGGGTCTCTGCTCTTATCTGTTGATCGGTTTCTGGTTTGCTCGCACGTACGATGACCCCAAGAAGATCACACCCAAGGAAGCCGGACTGAAGGCGTTCCTCACCACCCGCATCGGCGACACGGTGATGCTGGCCGGCATCTTTCTGCTCTATGCGCAGACGAACTCGCTGAGCTTCGCCGATATCTTCAAGCCGGACATGCTGGAGAAGCTGGCGACCACCACGGTCAACCTGCCGCTGATCGGCGCCACGCCGTGGGCCACGCTGATCGCCATCCTGATCTTCTTCGGTGCGATCGGCAAGAGCGCCCAGTTCCCGCTGCACGTCTGGCTGCCGGACGCCATGGAAGGCCCTACGCCCGTCTCCGCGCTGATCCACGCGGCGACGATGGTTTCTGCAGGCGTCTACCTGGTGATCCGCACCTACCCGCTGATGCAGGCCGTTGAAGGTGGCGCGGCGCTGCACTTCATCGCGTTCATCGGCGCGTTCACCGCGCTCTTTGCGGCGACGATCGCGTTGGCGCAGAACGACATCAAGAAGGTGCTGGCTTACTCGACCATCTCGCAGCTCGGCTACATGTTCGCCGCGCTGGGCATCGGCGCTTATGTGGCGGCCACCTTCCATCTGCTGACGCACTCCTTCTTCAAGGCGCTCCTGTTCCTCGGCTCCGGCAGCGTGATCCATGGGGTGGAGCACGGGCATCACGCGGGACACGGCGACACGGAGACGCGGACACAAGGTGACAGCCTATCGGCGGGCCATCACGCGTCACCCGATCACCTTGTCACCTTGTTACCTGGTCACAGTTTCGATCCCCAAGACATGCGCAATATGGGCGGGCTGTTCCGCAAGATGCCGCGG
>CAZYGI010000088.1:0-14570 GCA_964647255.1 uncultured Anaerolineales bacterium
TTTCGCGCGAGTTTGCCGGGCCCCCATCCGGGGGACTTTTTCAGCGTTCTTCTAGCGCAGCATCAGGGGCAGCCAGGTTGACAAGCCCTCGACGATGATCGTCAGCGCGGCCTGGTTGTCGGTCGGGGTGTAATCTTCAGGCACCGCTGTGGCTAGACGGGCAGAGATGGCATGCACTCCGCGCGGCTCATCCGATGGAATGGCGAGATCCAACGCAATCGAAACTGTGCTGAAGGCATCCAGCGAGACCTCGAACTGGGCCGTGCCGGGCAAGGCCATGCTGGGCGGCACCGAGGCGCTGCTCAACGGCCAGGCAGCCGGCCAAGTGACTGTCACCGGGACCGTGCTGGGCAGGGAGCGGCGATTGGCGACGCCCACGAGCACATTTAGCGGTGTGCCGGCGCGGGGCTGATTGGTGTGACTCAGACTGACGGCAAGATTGAGAGGGACGCCACTCAATCCAATATCGTCAATCCACGCCCAGGCAGAGGTGTCACCTTGCGGATCGAAATCCAGGGTCAGTGTGATCGGTTGTCCTCGCCACGGGGACAGATCTGACCAACACCGGCCAGGGTCGCTGATGCCGCTGATGTCAGACACGCGATGCCAGACGCGTTGACGGTCGGTCAGGCCTATCACCAAAGTCGCTCCTATCCCGGCATTTGACAAACGGCCGCTGGCCCCGCGCCAATTAAGGGTCGGGAATGCCAGATCAGGTACAATCATACGCTGACTGACACGGACCGGTTCGGTCGTTGGTGTGACTGGAATCGAATTCAACCTTGCATCTTGGGGATCAAAGCCCCACCCCGTGTCTTGATAGCGCAGCGTGTAGACGGTATCGCCAGATGAGACCATGCTGGCTCCCGCTATACTGTGCGGGAGGTTCAGCACGGGTGTCAGAGCTTGCAGATTGGCGCCCCGGTACAAGATGTCTGGCGAATACCACCGACTGCCCTGTAGCACATGCCAGATGCCGCGCGGATCCAGAGATGGCACAAACCATGTTGCTGAATCGCTGAGCCTGTACGGAGAACTCCAGACGCCTCCAGCAAGCCGCGCGTACCAGGCTTCGTCATACTGGTTATCGAGATTGTCACTCCAGAAGGCGTAAAGGCTGCCGTCGGGGGCGGCCTGGAACCCGACCGGCCAGGCCCCTTGCCGGATTCCCTGGGTCAGGATATGTTTGGCCGACCATGTGCGGCCGTCGGTGCTGCTGGTGTAAGCCACATCGTTAGGCGTGCCATGCTCGTACGGATACATGATGTGGCGCGTGCCGTCCGATGTGACCCATAACGCGTTCGGCGAAAGGAACGCCGAGTACTCCTCGGCCTGGAAAACCAGTGCGGGTGTCTCCCATAGGCCGGCAGCGCGGCGGGCGGTGTAGTACAGCTCAGCGGGATACTTCAGCTGTTGGTAAAGGATGTGGGCCGTTCCACTCCGGTCCAGTACAAGCGCGGTGACCCAACCCGATGGCGCGGATTCTGGCGGCCCCCAGTTGTGGCCGGCGGGACGCAGTCGGAATGACCAGGCGCCCAATATACCATCCTCGCTGGCGGCGTAGACTGCGGCCAGGCTGCCATCGGCGCCGGCCGCCAAAATCAGAACAGGCTGCGTCGGGTCGACGCTCATGGCATAGGCGCGGCCCAAAGAAATAGGCGCAGACCATTGCTGCGCGTCTGCACGCCGTGAGGCATAGTGCAGGGTGCCGAGGGCGTCCCCAGGCGCGTCCTGTGTCACCCAAATCAAATGCAAAGTGCCATCCGGCCCCACCGCCATGGCGGGGGGATGACCCCGATCCGGGCTGATGATCTCATCGGGATGAACGCCGAATCCGAGAGATAGATTGGTATCCAAGAATGCCTGTGAGCGGCGCACGGCCCCTTGACCGCTTGTCTGCCAGGCGCCCGCGAGCGGCGCAGCGAACTCGCCATTCACCACATTGTTGCTGGTCGCGCCGACGAGATGTGCGAGCGCAGTCACATCCTCGGCCCCGGCGGGGATCTCCGCGCCGGTGACGATCTGATAGCCGGCGAGCGCGACATTCAGGGTGTAAGGCTGGCTGCTGTCCAGATAGGCCGTATAGCGGGCATCGGCATCCGTGGTCAGCGAGTTGAGCGCAGGCGGAATGCTCGTCAATGGCAGCCCCACCAGCAGGTCATCCCGAGCGTCGGACACTCGACCGGAGGCCGACCGCAGATAGACTGTGGCGGGTCCGAGCGTGGCCCAAGAGCCCAGGTTGCCAGCGTTATCTGTGGCGCGGACGCGGAAAAAATAGCGCTGCCCGACAGATAACGCCATATCGTTCCACTGTGCAACCGGTTGCCAGACGCCCGACGTTGCAGCAGCAACTTCGCGCTCTAGCCGTCGAACTCCGGATGACACGGGGCCCGGATCAGAAGCCACAAATCGGATGTTTTCCAGAGCGTTCGCGGCCGCACTCAGTTTCAGCCAACTCAAGGGTCCCACCGCGCGCACCTGAGGCGCCACCTGCTCAATAGTGGTGATCGCGAGGCCCTCAGGGGTCCAATCCGATACATTCGTCATGCCGTCGGTGGCCCGCACGCGAAACTCGTACGTCCGCCCGCCGAGCCGGTCGGGAACATCAAGCGCCTGGACCGACTCCGTGAACGTTTGTAGCGTCTGCCAGGCGGCGCCTGGCTCGCGCATTTGCAGCTCGACCTGCGTCACGCCCGTTTGTTCATCCTCGCAATACCAACGCACTGGCACCGGACTCGGAGACACGGGCGGCAGGGGCGCCATGCTACATGCCGGAGGCGTTGCGTCCTCGCGATAGGCGATGACCAGGGTAGCCACCGGCTTGTTGTTGTCCGCCTCGCGCGACCACATCCCTTTGATGTGCTGGCCGGGGAGATAATCTGCTCGTAGCATCAGGCCATGGTTTTGAACGGCACCGGAGTACCACTTCGCGACAAGATTGCTTACATCAATCCGGTACCAGCCCAATTGGGCGCCGATGGTCATGTTGGGGATACCGCTGGGGTTCACACTGGGCTGTGTTTGCCACTTCAGGGTTGTTCCCGCCCAACCCTGGATCGGCAATTCAATGGTTGTCAGAAGCTCAGCTTCAGGCTCCTGCCCGACGATGGGCAGGTAGACCGCCGCGCCAACATACTGCCCTGGCACGGTAGGCAAATCCCAACGCAAATAGGTGCGCAGAATCCCTAAGTCCGAGTCAACACCGAACCACACGGTCTGTTCACCGGCAAAGGACCGCCAGTCAAACGGATACTTTGAAGCAACAAACGTGTCGTCTGCCACCCTGACTTCCAGGAGCTTCACATCGTCGGCTGGCGCCCGGGCTGCCCAGGGATTTTCACTGTCTCGCCAGGGGGCAGGTGGCAGCACAGCTGGATCGGGCAGCGCCGGTTCGGGCGTCGGCAGGGTTGGCACCTGGGCAAAGGCGATCGCTCCCCGCGGCAAGACGAATACCAGCGCCAGGATGGCGGTGATGACGCTGATTAAGGTTTTACGGCGCATTGGTTTCTCCTGAAGTGATCTTGAATCCTGGCAGTTACCGCATCTGGAGCGGCAGCCAGGTCCGCAAACCATCTACGATGACTGTTATCTCAGCCTGATTGTCCGCCGGATTGTAGTCCTCAACGACTATGGGATCAAGAAGCCGCGCCTGTAATTTCGTTGTTGTGCGCGGCGTCTGGTCAGGGACGTCCGTCGTGAGTATTACTTCATGCCGAGCTTGCGGTTCAAGGCGAACGGTGAACCTGGCTGTCCCTGGTGAAGCAACCTGTGGAGCCTCTGAGCTCTGAACCAATGGCCATTCTTGCGGCCAGGTGATTTCGATCGGAACGGTCACTGCGTCCGAGTTGTGGTTGCTGATGACCACAGTGAAGTCTAGCGGGGAGCCAGACAGGGGTGGTCTTGGGACAATGATGCTCACGCCGGCGTTCAACGGCAGGTCGCTCAGATAGACCTTGTCGAGCCAGACCCAGGCGGTGGGATCTGCTTGTGGGTCGAACCGGAAATCGAGGGTGACGGACTGCCCTCGCCACGGCGAGAGGTCAACGGTTTCAGCACTGCCGGCCGATGCCTCCGCGGTTGCACCAGCGTCGGTATTTGTGGCTGCCGGAAGGCTGCGAAATAGCGGATGCCAGATGCCGGATGTGTCCGTCAAGCCGACGATCAAGTTGCCCCCGTTCGAAGCGTTCATCAGGTGGCCTTCCTGATGCCACCACGTCAGCGTCGGCCGTTCCCGATCCGGGACCTGTAACGCCTGGCTTATGTTTGCCTCCGCAGCGTCCTTGCTGTACGGCACGGTGAGAATAGACACACCGTTGACCGTGCGATCGCGGCCTTCGATTGGCCGCAATCCGACCCAATATCCCGCCTGGCTATCCGTGGCTGAGGCGATTTGCTCCATGCCCAAGGCCCAGACCCCTGCTGCGGCAAGTGCATCCAGGTCGCTCCCACTGAAGAATTCCAGACTGACCTTCCGGACAGCAAGCTGCCAGATTCCGGAAGGGCTGATTTGAACTGCGTAGTCGCCGATCTCGCTTTCGGGCTCCGGTAGTTTGATCTCTTTGGGTGACTCCCAGAGGCCTTCATGCCGGCGCGCGTCATACAGGCGCCAGCGATCGGTGTAGCACAACCAAAAAGCATAGAGGTCGCCATTCGGCGCTTGGATCAGGGACACCCGAGTATGGTTGACCACTTGTGGCGCGCTGATGGACTGCGGGGCCGACCAGGCTCGACCATCATAACTCGTGCTGTAGACAACCCGGGAAGATGCTGCCCCCGTATAATCGTTCCAGATGGCGTGATATCTCCCATCCGCTCCAAGGATGAAGCTGGCTTCTCCCGATCCCGATGAGTTCAACGATGCTGATTGCAGCCCGACCGGAGTGGGCGACCGCCATCCCTGGCCTGCACGCCACTCCGCATGATAAAGCGTGAACGGAATTGCCTTTTGGCAGTTGGTGTCACTGCATGTGGTCCCGAACAACAAGTGCAGTAGTCCGGAGCGATCCACCAGCGTTGCCCGAGGATATTGGTACTGCAAAGGCAGTTCTTCTGCAGCCTGCCAACCGCTGTTTGGGGGTCGGACACGATGGATGAGATGAAAAACGTTCTGTGGGAAGTCATTGAAGATTAGGTGAACCGTTGCATCGGGCGCTACGGCCAAAAGACAGCGCGGGGAGGTGCTGCTAAGCGCTTGGCGCCGTGAAGTGCCCAGGGTTTCGATGGGTTCCCAATCTAGTCGTCCTGCCAGCCGCCTTGTGTAGTTTGCCTGGACGATCTCGCGGTCGCCGGCAATCTCCTGGAACCAGAATAGATGTTGAGAGCCGTCCGGCCCCATGGCAAAACACGGTGGGAACGCGATCGGAGCCGGCGCCAGGATCTCCTCAGGCCGCGCGCCCATTCTGAGCCCAAAATCGGCCGCAAAGACCACCTTCGGTTGCCGTGCAACTGGGCCTGTCACTGACCACGCGCCATTCAGCAAGGGCAAGGCAAATTCCCCGTTTGAGATAGGTTCTGGAACCGAACGAAGCATGTGCGCCAGGCCGCGGACATCAGCCACGCCTCCTGAAATCTGGGTGTCGCCGAACAGACGATAACCGGCCACGCTCACCGAAAGTGTGCGCGCTTGACTATCGGCCAGATAGGCTTCGTAGGCGCCTTCATGGTCCGAAACCAACGGGTTCAGCGTTTGTGGGGCGATCACCAGCGGCAGATTCGCCAGCGGAACCCCCCGTACATCGCGAATTTGCCCCTGCACGGCCCGGACGTATGCGCCGGCCTGTCCCGCCACCGCCCACGCCCCCTGGTTCTGCGCGCTGTCCAGGGCCCGCAGGCGAAACCAGTAGCGATGGCCGGGAACAAGCGTGACATCTTGCCAGGCGGCTACCGGTCGCCAGACGCCATCGGAGGCATCGGCATAGCTGCGCTCGTATGACTGTATGCCCGATGCGACGGGGCCAGGGTCAACCGAAGAGAATACGTTGGTGTCCAACTGGGAGGCGGCAGAGCTGACCTTGACCCACGCAATTGGCGCCAGCACGGTGGTCTCGGGCGGCGTGGATTCGATGGTTGTGACACTTCCACCGTCTGGTGTCCACGGTGAGACGTTATTTGACCTGTCCTGGCCGCGCACACGAAATTCGTACCGATGTCCGCCAAGGCGATTGAAGACGTTGAAAAGAATCTCATACCCCTGCATCGTGCCAATGGTCTGCCAGGGGCCAGCATTATCCCGGCTCTGAATCTCGATTTGCTGCACACCGCTCTCTGCGTCGTTACACACTGGATTCAATTGCACCAGGCTCGTCGAGACCGGCGCCAGCGCGTTCAATGTGCATGAGGGCGGCGTGCGATCGGGATGATAAGCGATGACCAATACTGGCGTGGGTTTGTTCGCCCCGTCGCCGGCTTCTCGGGACCACATCCCGCGCGTGGCCTTGACCGTGGCCGAGGCGCCCCGCAGTTCGATGCCATAGTTGGGCATAGCTCCGCCCACGTATCCCGATGAGAGCCAACTTTTAACAAGCGGGGTGGCATCCACCCGATACCACTTTGGCTCGGAACCAATGGCCAATTCCGCCACCGGGGCGCTGAGAACCGTTGGTTGGGTCATCCAGGTCGGTTGTTGCCAATCGCTCGTGACGGTATAGGCCCGGGCGGTCAGCGTGGCTCCCCCATCTATGCCTGCAATCGGCAGATAGATTGCCGCACCGACATAACCGTAAGGGATCGTCGGCAAATTCCAGCGCAGGAGCGCACGAAGCTCGCCCGCATCCTCGTCGAAACCGAACCACACAGTCGCCTCTTCGGCGAAGTTGTGCCAGTTTAGCGGGTATTGGCTGGCGACGAAGGTATCAAAGGCCACGGGCACTTCCACAAGTTCCGGTTCTCCTTCGTCGCCCCCAGCGGCCCAGGCTGCCTTCTCGGTTCGCCAGGGGGGCGGCGGCAGTGGTGCAGGATCGAGCAATGGCAGCGGCGGGGTCTGCGCTTGGCTGGCGGCAGCCACGGATAGTATGATCGTCAGGGATAACAAGAGCGCACTGAAGATTCGACGATGCATGTCCTCTCCTGGTGGGATAAAGTGATGGCGGTTGGATAGGTGAAAAGTGCGCCGTGCAGCGCATACGCGTACCCGCCGCCGTCCAGGAACTGGGGCGAGATCGGCACCGGGCTGAAGCCGCGCGCGGCGACTGTGTATGGCAGGCCGGTCGGCAGCCATGCGGCTTCGGCGCCGGCCGGCGGCCCAAAGAAGAGGCCGCGGTCGGTGGCGACGAGCACGCCGAACTGCCAGAGCGCATCGTTGAGATAGGGCGCCAGCGCCCGCACCTGCGCGCCCGCCAACCCGGCGCTGCGGCTGCTCCAGGTGAGGCCGTCGTCGGTTGACAGCCAGATCGTTTCGGCGTCGGCGATGTAGATTTCCTGGCCCAGGCCGCGATCGGCCACGGCAAGCGCCAGGGGGCGCTTCAACCCGGCCGGCGCGATGTTTGTCCACGGGCCGACTGCGCCGGTCGCCGGGTCGTAGGCGGCGCGGTACAGGAAGCCGGCCGCGGCCGATTGCGCGCCGGCTGCGTAGAGGCCGCGCCAGGCGCTCGTGCCGCTTGTTTCGTCCATGCCGGCGCGCACAGCCAGATGTTGCGCGCCTGGCCCAAAGCTCCAGCCGATCTCAGTTGGCTCGCGCCAGCTTTGGCCGCCATCGGTCGAGATAGACGGGCCCGCGCAGGTGGCCGCCAGCAGCAGATTCGGATCCCCCAACAGACCAACGCTCGGCTGGCGGGCCGCGCCCTTGCCGAGCTGCCTCCAGGTGGCGCCCTGGTCGTCGCTGCGATAGAAGCCATCCTCGTCCGCCGTGCAACTGCCGTCCGTCCAGGTCAGCTTTGCGCCGCTGTAGAGTGGGCCGACTTGGTCGAAATTGGCGTTGGTCGCCATGAACTCCGTGCGTTCCGGCGCCGTTGTGATCAGATGCCAACCGGACTGCATCGTCTTACCATCCACCTCGCGGGCGTAGAGCGCACCGCGCCGCGTCAGCGCCATGAGCGCCCACGAATCCCCTCCGTAAATGCGCTGCGGCGCCTCACCGTCCGGCAGGACCAGCGCACCCCAGGGCAGCGCCAGGCCGGGGAAACCGATGGGCGTCCAGCTGTTGGTGGCAGGATCATCCGCGGAAGGCTGATACCGGTAGAGCTGCATGTCGCCCGTAGCCAGATTGACGAGACTGAGCGTCTCTGCATCCAGGAGCAGGGGGTAAGCACCCGAGGCGAAGGCCGCAACAGGCTCCCAAACGCCAGGGGTTTCCTCCCAGGGCTCGCGCCAGCGATACAGGTGGCCGTCGCTGCTGCCGGCCAGCACCTGGCGGTTCCCGCCCGGATAGCTGACCGCCAGGCTTCCCCCAAGGCCGCCGGGGCGATAGGCGATGGCTGTGCCGGGGACCGTGGCGATCTCCCTCCAGTTCTGATCCTGCTGCATGAAGTAGCGCTCCCAAACCACATAGTGGCCGTCGCGCTCCGTGATCGTGTGCAGCCAGGGTCCGCCGTTCCACATCCACTGCAATCTTCCGACGATGCGGCCTTGCAGCCCAGGATCATCGCGTGTCCAGGTTTGCCCACCGTCGCGGCTGACCCAGATCTGCTCCGGTGCGCTGGCAGGCACGACCCAAAGGGCGTTGATCTGCTCAGCCGCTATCTCCGCCGCTATCTGCAACGCCGGTTGATCGCTGAATTTCTCCCAGCGGTTGTTTGTCATGTCCCGGCGATACAGGCCGTGCTCGGTCGCTGCAATCAGGCTGCCATCAGGCCCGCGAGCAAACGCTCGGATGCCAAGCGCCGGATCGAGCGGGAACGGCTCCGCCGCGCCCTCATCGAGAACAATCCGGCCGTCGGGCGGGAGATACCAGTGCTGGACGACCCACTCACCGATCCCGACCATCTGAAGCGGCGCGCCCATCAGCCTGGCCGGTGCGGGGAGAACCGCCAGTGTCGGCGTCGGCGAAGGGGTGGCGGTTGGCGTGGGCGTCGGCGGCTGCTTAGGACACGCAGACACGCTGATGTCGTCCACGTACATCCAGGTGCGGCCTGTGGCGCCGGTGCTGTCGTTGTACACCTCAACATAAAGCACCAGGCTTATCCCCCGGTAGGGTGTCAGATCGAAGGTCGCCTGTTTCCACACCCGATCGTTCTCTTGCACCTTCATCAGCGTCTTGATCCCGGCGAAAGTGCCGGGCTGCAGCAGCACGACCCGTTGATAATCGCCCGTCGCCGCATCGCTGCCGGGGTAGTACCAGAGCGTCAACGTCACTTTGTCCGCGGCGGCCGGCACGCTGATCGTTTGATAACCGCTGGAGTAGGAGGCGCCCAGCGGCGCCAGCTCACCGAGCAGGTTCCGTTCCGGCAAGCGTCTGTCGGGGTTGGGCAATCCTGACAGGCCCAGCGCGGCTAGGCTCCCCGGCAGCAGGCCGAACCGGGCCGCGCGCGCGCCCGTATGCGCCAAAGCGGTGCTGTAGCCGGCCGTGCTGCCGGTCACGGTGAAAGTCCAGGCCGCGTTGGCTTCGAACCCGCCGTTGGTGACCCGCTCGGTGCACCCCACCGGCGTTGCTGTCACCGCAGGTGACGCCGCGGCGGTCGGCGTCATGGTAGCCGTGGGCGTGGCGGTTGGTGAAGCCGTCGCGGTGCGCGTGGCCGTGGGAGAGGCCGTCGTCGTCGGAGTTGGTTTGGGCCGGAAATTGCTCAGTATCAGCGGAAAATAGGTGCGGTAGCGCTGTCCCGTTGTCGGCGTGGCCGTCGCGGTCGCGGTTGGCTCCGATGTGGAAGTCAAGGTAGCCGTGGGCGTCAGCGTCGCAGTCGGCGTCGCGCTGGGCTCAGGCGTAGCCGTCGCGGTCGCGGTCGGCTCCGATGTGAGAGTCAAGGTAGCCGTGGGCGTCAGCGTCGCAGTCGGCGTCGCGCTGGGTTCAGGGGTCGCCGTCGCGGTCGGTTCGAATGTGGGAGTCGGAGTGACTGTGGCTGTTGGCGTCGGTGTCATCTCCCGACAGGCCGCGGTGATATACTCGTCGGCGCCGATATCGTGATGTGCGATGCCATCGCCGTCACCGTCGCACGGCCGGGGATCCAGGTCGAAATCCAGCGTGACTTCCGGCAAGTCCAAGCCGGCGTCAATCGCCGGGCTGCCGGCTCGGAGGTGGAAGTCGCCATGATCAATGTCACTGAATTGCGGATCTGCGTTGATGTTGCCGGTGTTTCCAACGGGATTGGGAATACCGGACGCGTTTGTCGTGTTGGCCCAGAAGAGGTTATGCTCAACCCGGTCGCCGGCGATGGGAGAATACACCGAGATCCCGGTTCCGGTATAGCCCACGATGTTGTTCAGGAAGTCCACCGACCAGTACTGGCCGACCGAGAAGCCGGCAGCCTCACCCAGGCGGGTGTTGTTCGCCACCAGGGCACGGCCGGTGCCGCCTATCGAGCCGAATGTGACCGTTCCGTTGATCAACCAGTTGTTGTACAAGCCGGCGGTGTCGCTTCGAAATCCCGAGACACCGACGCGAAGTTGGCCGACGATGATATTGCCGTCCAACTCAATGTGGCTGCCCGGATAATCGGAGGAACTGTCGCGGTCCAGCTTTCCGAAAAACACATTATCCCAGAGCGTCGCACCGCCGCGAATGGTGAAGCCTGAAAGCGTGAAAGGGCTTTCGAAATAGCTGTTGCGGATGAAGGCATCAGTTGTATCGTTCAGCACCAGCGCCCGGCCGGTCAGGTCGGTCGCCGAGATGCGATTGAACATGGGCCTGGCCGCCCGGCATTGAATCGTGGCATCCCCCGTTCCCGGATCTGTGGAAACCACCGTGACATCCTGCAACAGCGCCTGGTCAGCGCACCACAGCGTGGTGGCCTGCCCCGAGCGGATCGTGACATCCCCGGCATCCCCGGCGCCAATGACAGCGACGCGGTTCTTCATGAAGATGGCGCCATCATAGATGCCCGGGCGCACCAGCACGGCATCATCGGCGACCGCTGCGTTGATGCCATCTTGAATCGTCTGGAATGGCCGCTCGGCCGACCCGTCTCCGCCGGCCGCGGCGTTGATGTCCACATAGATCGTGCGGCCTGAGGCGGCGCGGGCCACACCGGCATCTGCATCCCGGCCGGAGAGCGCCGGCCATGTGGGGCGCCGCGCCTCCCAGATTGCGCGCGCCTGATCGGGCGAGAAGCGCGGCGCGTTTGACTGCTGCGCGGGGTCATTCGGCCCGGCCTGTCGCGCCGAGACTGAGGTCGTGGCGCCGGGCCAGCAGAGGGAGAGAGTTGCGAAAAGAACGAGGAACAGTATCCGAGGCGTGCGACGGTGACGCATGACAAAACCTCCGCGCTGAGAATTCTTTGTGTTTCGCGGGCAGGGTTCGGTCAAGAACGAATTCACACATGCTCTGGGCGGACACTCGCCCCCACAGGGGGCGCCCTGTTGCCAAGCCTTACCCCCTAGAGCACGCGCGCGGGATCACCCGATCCCGCGCGCGGTGGTTCTCTTGCGAACGATAAAGATGACGTTGTTTGGCGCTGAAAGATACGAATCGCAGCGGTCTGAGGCAAAAAAAGCGGATATTCAGGATTTGACCGCGCCGAAGGCGGCGAAGCAACCGTTCTTGTGCAGGATCTCGACCGCGCTGAACCCGACGCTGCGCAGCAGCTCGACCTGGAACAGCAGCGGCCGCGGGGTGTCTTCCTTCTCGATATAGGCGAAGACGTGGTCGCGGTACGCCTCATCCCGCAGCTCGGCCAGGTACGCGCCGTAGCGCTCCCACATCAGCGCTTGGATCGCCGGGGTCGGATGCTCGATCAGGTCGGAAATCCAGAGCGAGCCGCCGGGCCGCAGCGCGGCGTAGCATTTGGCGAAAACCTGCTGCCACTCGGCATCGCCGCGCAGGTGGTGGAACACAGCCGCGGCCAGGATGATGTCGAAGCGGTCTTCGCCCAACCGGAGGTTGCGGATGTCGGCCTGGATGGTGGTGACGTTTGCGCTGGTGGCCTCGGAGATGCGCTGCAGGGCGCGGTCGAGCATGGGGCGGCTGAGATCCACCAGGGTGACGTTGAGATCGGGCAGGAGCTGGAGCAGTTTCAGCGTGTAGTTGCCCGCGCCGCACCCGATGTCAAGCACGTGCATCGCGGCCGGTGTGACCGCCGCGGCCGCCTGCACGATCAAGTCCATCGCCAGCGGCGCGTCCACCGTGGCCGATTGGCCGGTGTCCAGGTTGGAGAAGCGCTCGACATCCGCATCGAACCGCTGGCGGATCTCCTCGACGGTGGATTTTTTCATGGGGCGCCTCCTGCTGATTCCCGCCTGCTCACGCCCGAATCATAGCATAAACCAATCCGTCCGGCAATGGACAGAAAACGGCCAACCGGTTACGATATGCACGACCCTTCTGAAGTCGAGATGTTTGTTGGTCAGTCGCCGCAACGTGCCTTGAGCCGGCGACCCGCTCAGCATGACAGTAGGGAGTTTCTTGCCGGGGCGCATTCCGCCCGCGTGGTATGAGTAACTCAGAATGACCAAAGGGGAGATGTGTCACATGGACTATCGCGTTCTCGGTCGCACCGGCGTGCAGGTGTCGCGCCTATGCTTCGGCACGATGTCGTTCGGCGGGGATGCCGATGAGAGTACGTCCGCGGCGATGTTCAACCGTTGCCGCGACGCGGGCATCAACTTCTTCGACTGCGCGGACGTCTACGCGGGCGGCCGATCGGAGGAGATCCTGGGCCGGCTGATCGCGGGCAGCCGCGACGCGCTGGTGATTACATCGAAGGTGAATTTTCCCACCGGCCCCGATATGAACCAGCGCGGCCTGTCGCGGCGCCATATCCTCCAGGCGGCCGCCGCCAGCCTTCGCCGGCTGGGGACCGATCGCATTGATCTCTACTTCGTCCATTGCTTCGACGCACTGACGCCCATGGATGAGACGCTGCGGGCGCTGGACGACCTGGTGCATCAGGGCAAGGTGCTCTACATCGGCGTCAGCAACTGGGCCGCGTGGCAGATCGCAAAGGCGCTGGGCCTCTCGACACTGCACGCGCTGGCCCGTTTCGAGTGCATCCAGCCGATGTACAACCTGGTGAAACGCCAGTCTGAAGTGGAGATCCTGCCGCTGGCCGCGTCGGAGGGGCTGGGCGTGATCTCCTACAGCCCGTTGGGCGGCGGCTTGTTGAGCGGCAAATACGGCGTGGGCGTGCGGCCCGAAGGCGGTCGTTTGCAGGAGAACCCGGTCTACGTGCGACGCTACGGCCAGGCGGCCTATTACGAGATCGTGGATCGTTTCCTCGCCCATGCGCAGGAGCGCGGCGTCCATCCCGCGACGTTGGCGGTCGCGTGGGTCATGGCGCACCCGGCGATCACCGCGCCCATCATCGGCGCGCGCAACCTGGCCCAGTTGGAGGCGTCGTTGGCCGCGCTGGATGTGGAGATGACGCCGGAGTGGCGGGCCGAGATCGCGGCGCTGTCGCCGGAGCCGCCGCCGGCCACCGATCGCAGCGAGGAAAAGGCGGGGTTCTTCTACCGGGGAACGCAGACGAAATAGAACGCAGATGTCAGCCTGTACGTTACCGCAAGATTTGCTGCTGTCACCCTGAGCGAGTTGACCCCAAGAAGTCCGTGACGGCGAAAGTCCAGCGAAGGGTCTCGTTCGTGGCAGGAGATTCTTCGCTGGCGCCTCGCCGCGACGAAGGTTGAGTCGTTCACCCGCTCAGAATGACAAGTGCAGGTTCCATCTGCGTTCCGTGTTCCGTTTACAACACCAACCGCAGCGGCTGCTCCAGTGCGGCCTTGAGCGCCTGGAGGAATTTCGCGACCTCGGCCCCGTCGGTCACGCGGTGGTCGGCCGAGAGGGTGGCTTTCATCCGTGTCCCGACGGTCAACTGCCCATCGTTGTTCACCACGGGGACCTTTTTGACTGCGCCCACGGCCAGGGCGGCGGCCTGCGGCAGGGTGATGATCGCGCTGAATTCGTCCACGTCGAACATCCCCAGGTTGCTGATCGTGAAAGTCGCGCCCGTCATATCTTCCGGCTTCATCCGGCCCTCGCGCGTGCGCGCCACGAGATCGCGCGCTTCGCCGGCAAGCTGCGCCAGCGGCTTCCGATCGCAGTCGCGCAGCACTGCGGTGACCAGGCCGTTGTCGCGCGCCACGGCCATGCCGATGTTCACCTGCTCGTGCACGTGGATGCCGTCCGCAGCGAATGAGGCGTTGACACCGGGGAACCGGCGCAGCGTCAACGCCGCGGCCTTGACGATCAGATCGTTGACCGAGAGCTTCTCACCTTCGGGCAGCAGCGCGTTGAGCTGCGCCCGCAGCGCCATCGCCGCGGCCATGTCAATCTCCATGGTGACATAGAAGTGCGGCGCCTGGGTCTTGCTCTCGACCATGCGGCGGGCGATGGCCTGGCGCATCCCCGTCAGCGGCTCGACGCGATACCCTTCGGCGCTCGGCTCGTAGGAGGGCGTGGGGATCGGCGGTGGTGCGGCGACGGCCTTGGGCTCCGGCGCTTTCGCTCGCTCCTGAACATACGCTTCGATGTCGCGCTTGATCACGCGGCC
>CAZYGI010000089.1:0-14453 GCA_964647255.1 uncultured Anaerolineales bacterium
CGGCGCGCGCGGCGGGCGCGTAGTCGCCGGCGGCCAACCGGGCGGCCAGCCCGGCGCTCCGCGCTGCGACGCGGGCTTGTTCTGCCTCGGCGGCCTGGCCATCGGCGACCGCGGCCTCGGCCTGGGCGGCCTGATGCTGCCGTGCGTCGCGGGTGCGCAGCTCGCGGGCCAGGTCGGCATCCTCGGCCTCGAGCTCGGCCCGGTGTTTTTCCAGCGCCTTCAACCCTGCCTGGTCGCTCCGATACCGCTCGGCCAACCGCTCGCGCTCCCCGGCGAAGTCGGCCAGCATCCGGTCACGGTGATCGGCGTCGAGGGGCCGGTCACACAGCGGGCACGCGGCGGTCTCGGCGGCCGCCATCATCTCCATCTTCTCCTTGACCGCCTGGCCCTCAGCCTTCAGCCGCTCCAACTCGTGCCGGAGCCCCGCGGCCTGCTCGCCGATCTCGCGCAGTTCGGCTGCGATCGCGTCGCGGCGGCCCTGGTGCTCGGCCAGCCGGGCCAGGATCGCCCCCGCCTCGGCCAACACCGCGGCTTGCTCCTGACCCGCTGCAGCCCTGCGCGCCAGATCGGCCTCGCGGTCGGCCAGGCGGTGATGCTCCGCTTCCAGCGCCAGCCGGGCCTGATCCACCGCCAACTGCGCCCGGCTGAGCTGCTCGCTGACCTGGGTGTGACGCAACAGGCGCGCGTTCCAGGCGGCATCGCCGGCACGAGCCGCTTGAAGCTCGGCCCAACCCGCCTCGATCTCGCCGCGCTGCGCCAGCACCGCCTCGAACTGCGCCAGCCGCGCCTGCGCCGCGTCGAGCTGGCTGCGGCCCTCGCCCAGGTCGCGCTCGGCGCGCGCCAGCCGGCCGCGCAGATCGGCGAGCTGCCGGGCCTGGGCCTGGCGCTCCTGGACGGCCAGCCGCGCCTTGCCCTGCTCCACTTCCGTGGATTTCAGCAGGCTCGCCGCGGCAGCGGCGGACGAACGCGCGGCGTGCAAGCGCGCGTCGTACTCGGCACGGCGCCCCAGTTCGGCGTCGAAGCCCGCGATCTCACCCGCGATGCGCGCGGCGGCGTCCTTGCGCGCCTGGGCTTCCTCCTTGGCGCGCTGCTCGTACAGATCGTAGCGGCTCAGCCCCAGGATGTCGGCCAGGATCTGCTTGCGCTCGCTGGCGGTCTTGACGGTGAAGGAATCAGCCCGACCCTGAAGCAGGAACGCGGAGTTGACAAACGTCTCGTACTCCATGCGGAGCGTGCGGATGATCAGCATCTGCCGCTCGCGCAGCCCGCCGTCATCGAGGAGCTGCCAGTCACCCAATTCGCCTGAATTCGAGCCTTCAGGCGGTTTGGGTGTGAGACCGGCTAAAGCCTCAATTCCAGCGGCTGGATTCCACACATAGAAGTGCAGATCGCTCTGTCCGCGGCCCTTCCGGCTGCGCTGGCGCCAGACGCGGTAGCGCTGCCCGGCCAGGCCGAACTCGAGCTCCACCCACATTTCGGTCTCGCCGAGCGCGATCAGCTCATCGTCGCGGTCGCCGCGCGCCCGGCCCCACAGGGCCCACGTCATCGCGTCAAGCAGCGCGGACTTGCCGTGGCCGTTGTCGCCGGCCAGGCACGCCAGGTGGATGCCGCCGAAGTCGAGGGTCTGCTCCTCGCGGTAGCACATGAAGTTACGGAGACGAAGTTTGTGTGGGATCATAGGAAACAGGGATCAGGAACCAGGGATTACTTTCTCGCCTTGAAATCCCTGGCCTATAAGGGTAACAGCCGCACCCTGGCCTTGGACTCATCCACGAT
The DNA here is from genome assembly GCA_964647255.1 of uncultured Anaerolineales bacterium. Lineage (GTDB taxonomy): Bacteria > Chloroflexota > Anaerolineae > CG2-30-64-16 > CG2-30-64-16 > CAWJEL01. Next base: position 1,777 of record CAZYGI010000089.1, read on the forward strand.
CAGCAGCGCGCCTTTCTCAAGCACAGATTGGTGCTGGCTGAGTATCGAGGCCAGAAGTGGACCGAGATGTTTGGGCATGACATCCTGGGTGCGCACCTGGATGACGCTGGGACCTGCTGCCCGCGTAACGGCAAGCACGGCGCCGAAGTCGAGATCGTGGGTGAACACAACGCAATCGTGTTCCCGTGCCCAGTCCATGATTGTGCGATCCGTCGCGTCCGGAGCACCGATAGTTGACCAGTGAACGGTTTGCCAACCGCGGGATTGAAGCTCCTTGACCCAGTCGGGTGACAGATTCATGTCTATGAGGAGTTTCATGCGGGAACAAGGCCCATCGGAAGCTCAACCTCTTCGACCCGCCATGCGGCGTAGGCCAACGCCTCGCGGATATCCTCCGCCTCCAGATAGGGATATGCTCGGAGAATCTTCGCGACCGAATAGCCGGATGCAACCAAGCCAACAACAGTTCCGACCGTGACGCGCATCCCACGTATGCAAGGCTTGCCTCCCATCACGTTAGGATCAAAGGTTATGCGTTTGAGTCCTTCCATCAGTTTTCTCTCCTTACACCACCAATAACACTAATCCGCATTGATCGCGTAATCATTTGACAGAATTTCCAGTCTGGCGAGGCAGCAGATGTCAACGCCTGTCGGATATCTTCCTCCTCAAGTTCCGGGGACTCTCGGAATAGCTGATCGCGATCAGGGTATAGTACGACTAACTCGATGACGCGCTTGACCGTCGGTCGCAAGTCTCGGATGCATGGCTGTCCATTCATGCGAGCGGGATTGACTGTAATCCGATCTAGCTTTGTCATACACACATCACCACTGTAATTCTACGCCCGCATCGCGATCTGGTCAACTCGCATCTTTTGCCGGCGCCTCGCCCTCAGCCACAAAACTCCTGCGCGACTGCGGTGTACACATCGGCGCACTGCTGCACGGTGTCCAAATCAATCCACTCGACGTCGGCGTGCGCGCCGGCGCCCGTCGGGCCCAGGATGACGGCAGGTAGACCGGCAGCGCGGAAGAGCGCGGCGTCGCACCAATACGACGCGCCGCCGACCGCGGCCGGTCGGCCCGTGACCTGCGCCAGGCGCCGCCGGCACAGTTGCACGAACGCCGCATCTTCGTCCACGTCGAACGGGTCGCGCGCCAGCCCGCGGGTCAGCACCGCCCGGAATGCGCTGTCGGCCGCGGCGCAGCGATCCAGGATGGCCTGCACCTGCGCCTGTGCCAGGTCAGCCGTCTCACCGGGAACGGTGCGCCGCTCGACCACCAGCTTGCAGTATGCAGGGTATGAAGAAGGCTCTTGACCGCCCTGGATCGTTCCGGCGTGGATGGAGCCGCTGCCGAGATAGCGGTGGGTCGGATGGCTGCGCAACTCCCGGTCGTGCCGCTCCAGCTCGACCAGCACCTGGCCCATCTTGGCGATGGCGTCCACCCCCAGGTGCGGTCGCGAGCCGTGGCCGGCGACGCCGAACGTCTCGACGTCGAACCAGACAAAGCCTTTGTGGCTGACGTCCAGCGCCATCTCGGTGGGTTCGGTCACGATCACCGCATCGGCCGGCCAGCGGCCTAGTTCACGGATGATGGCCTGGGTGCCGAGGCTGGCGACCTCTTCGTCGGCCACCGCGGTCACGATCACGTCCCCACGCAGATCGAGCGCCTGCGCCCGTTTCGCCGCGATCAGGCTGGCCGCCACGCCGGCCTTCATGTCGTAGGCGCCGCGGCCGTACATCCGGTTGCCCTCGATCCGCGCGCCGAAAGGATCTGTCATGCCCGCCAGGCCCACGGTGTCAATGTGGCCGTTGAGCATCAGGTTCTTGCCGCCGCCCGAGCCGCGGGCGATGACGATCGCATTCGCCCGGCCGGGCGCGATCTCCTGCACGAACGCCTCCAGCCCGGCGCGGGCCGCCCAATCGGCGATAAATGCGGTGATCTCACCTTCGCCCCGGGCGCCGGCGATCAGGTCGGGGTTGACCGAGTCAATGCGGACGAGATCCGCGAGCAAAGCGGTCAATTCGGTGCGATCATCCATGAGATGGCAACTCCTTCAGCCAATCTTCCTGAACCACTCCCCGGCCTTCACTACATCCACGTTTCCGCCGCTGAGGATCACGCCCACGCGCTTCCCCCGGATGGGATGGCGGTAATTGAAGACCGCGGCCAGCCCTAGCACACCGGTCGGCTCGACCACCAGCTTGAGCCGCGTCCAAACAAAATGCATGGCGCGGACCAGGTCGGCGTCGCTCACGGTCAGCATGTCATCCACGTACTGCCGCACCAGCGGGAAGGTGATCTGCCCCAAGGAGGGCGTGCGCGCGCCGTCGGCGATGGTGTCCGGGTTGTGGACGGTCTGAAGCACGCCGGTCTTGAACGAGCGGGTGGCGTCGTCCCCCGCCTCAGGCTCGACCCCGATCACCTGGCAGCCGGGCGAGAGGTGCTTGGCTGCGACCGCGCACCCGCTGAGCAGCCCGCCGCCGCCGCATGGGACGAACAGGGTGTCCAGCTCGCCCACGTCCTCGATGAGCTCTTTGGCCGCAGTGCCCTGGCCCGCGATGATGTGCGGATGGTCGTAGGGCGGGATCAGGACATAGCCGTGTCGCTCGGCCAGCTCGTGCGAGATCGCCTCGCGCGTCGCAACTTTGGGATCGTAAATCACAACCTCGGCGCCGTAGTCGCGCGTGGCGGCCAGCTTCTGCGGCGGCGCATCCTGCGGCATGACAATCGTGGCATGGACGCCCAGGATCTGACACACCAGCGCCAGCGCCTGGGCGTGGTTGCCCGACGAATGGGTGATGACCCCGGCCGCCCGCTCCGCATCGCCCAGGCGGCTCACCGCGTTGAACGCGCCGCGGAACTTGAACGCGCCGACCCGCTGGAGGTTCTCGCATTTCAGAAACATGCGGTTGTCGCACGCCACGTCGAGCAGCCGGGAGGTCGCCACCGGCGTGCGATGTGCCGCGCCCGCGATCCGCTCGGCAGCGGAGGCGATGTCGTCGTAGGTAACAGATAGGTTCATTTAGTCGGCTCTTTGTTTGTCACGCATAGCGTGAGCGGGTTACCGAATCAGCCTGCGGTGCGGCAAGTCATAAGCGAAGAATCTCCACCCCCGCCTGACAAGATTCTTCGCTGACCTTGACTCGACCACAGCAATCTCTGGACCAACCCGCTCAGAATGACGATCGTGATTTTCTGGAACCTGGTTGATCTGGGATTTAGAACCCCTGCAACTGGCTCAGATCCGCGATGCCGTCGGGCAGGGCGGCGATGCGCTGGACCAGCGCCAGCCGCGCCTGCCGCACGGCCGGGTCGTCGGCCATCACCAGCACATCGGTGAAGAAGCGGTTGATCGGCTCACGCAGGGCCCGCAGGACCTCCGCCAAGTCGGCGATGCTGACCGCTGATCGCTGACCACTGACCGCTGCCCCCTGCCACGCCTCGTACAGCCCCCGCGTCGCCGGCTCGGTGTAATGTTCGGCCGCGATGGCGTAGGTCTCCGGCAGGTTCCGCACGATGCGCTTGCAGCGGGCGTAGGCCGTAAAGACGTCGTTCCAGTCGGCCGCCTTCACCAGCCCGGCCAGTTCGCGGGCAGCCGCCGCAGCGCGCGCCGGGTCGTGACCCTGTTCGGCCAGGACGGCAGTGACCGCATCGTGCGGCAGCCCCTGGTCGCGCAGCCACGCGTACAGGCGGTCGCGCACGAAGCTGAGCACGTCGGCCAGGATCGCCCCGTCCGCCTTCACCGGCAGCAGCGCGGCCGCGGCGCGGATGGCGGGCCGCAGATCGAACGGCTGCGCCAGCCCGGCCAACGCCTGCACTAGCCCCAGCGCATCGCGGCGCAGCCCGAACGGATCGGCGGTCGCGGTGGGCGCCAGGCCGACCGCAAAGAGGCCGACCAGCGAGTCGAGCCGATTCGCCAGCCCCAGCGCCAGGCCCGGCCGGGTCACCGGCAGGCTGTCGCCCTGCGAGCGCGGCAGGTACGCCTCGAAAATCGCGGTCGCCACCGCATCGCTCTCGCCGGAGAGGCGGGCGTACTCGCGCCCCATGATCCCCTGCAGCGAGGTCATCTCGACGACCATCTGCGTCGCCAGGTCGCTCTTGCTCAGGCTGGCCGCGCGGACGGTCGTCGCCAGATCGGCTTCGTCCAGCCCCAGCATCCGGCCAACCTGCGGCGCGAGCGTCTCCAGCCGGCGCACCTTGTCGAGCATCGAGCCAAGCTTCTCCTGGAAGGTCAGCGTCGCCAGCCGCGGGGTGAACGCCTCCAGCTTGTGCGCAGCATCGGCCCGATAGAAGTAAGCCGCATCGGCGTAGCGCGCCCGGATCACGCCCTCGTTCCCGGCCTGCACCACCTCGGCGTACTCGCTGCCACCGTTGCGGACGGTGACGAAGTAGGGAAGTAGCCTCCCCGCCGCATCCACGACCGGGAAATACCGCTGATGCTTTTTCATCACCGTGATCAGCACATCCTTCGGCAGGCGCAGATAGTCGGACTCGAAGTTGCCGCGGATCGCGGTCGGCTGCTCCACCAGGTCGGTGACTTCGTCTAGCAGCCCCGGATCGTCGGGGATGCTCCCACCGACCTCGGCCGCCAGCGCGGCCACCTGTGCCACGATCGCAGCCTGCCGCGCGGCGCGATCCACGATGACGTGGTGGCTGGCGAGCAGCGGCAGATAGGTATCGGCGGAGGCGACTTCCAGCGCAGGCGAGCCCTCGGCGCGCGGGCCGTAGGTCATGCGCCCCGCGGCCAGACCAGCGTAGGCGAACGGGATCACCGCGTCGCCCAACAGCGAGACAAACCAGCGGATCGGCCGGGAGAAGGCGACGCCCGATGCGTTCCAGCGCATCGTCTTGACGATCTTGATCCCTGCGACCAGCCCCGGCAGCGCCTCTGCCAGCACCTCGGCGGTCGGCCGGCCCGTGCGGCGCACCACTGCAAAGGCGTAGCGGCCCGCGCCTTCCTGGCGCACTTCCAACGCCTCGACCGGCAGCCCGTACTTGCGCGCAAAGCCGACCGCCGCAGGCGTGGCCGCGCCCGCGGCGTCGAACGCGCGCTCGGCCGGCGGGCCTTTCACCACCGTTTCCTCGTCGGCCTGCTCGGGTGCGAGCCCTTTCACCAGCACCGCCAGTCGCCGCGGCGTCCCTGAGATGTAAACCTCATCGTAAGCCAGCCGCAGATCAGCCAGCAGCTTCGGCACGGCCACCTTCAGTTGGTTGAGCGCGTCCACCAGGTCGTGCCCGGGCAGCTCCTCCGTGCCGATTTCAAGCAGATAAGCACTGGGAGCGAAAGACCTGGGACCGGGGAGATTTGCCATCTGCTCCCCTGCTTCCCTGCTCCCCTGCTCCTCCGCTCCTCCGCTCTCGGCCAGCCACGGATACTCCTCCCGCTCCCGCTGCTCGATGTACGCGATCGAGACCTGCCGCGCCAGATCGCGCATCTTGGCGAAGTAATATGCACGCTCGGTCACGCCGATGGCGCCGCGGGCATCCAGCAGGTTGAAGGTGTGCGAGCAGCGCAGCACGTAATCGTGCGCCGGGATCACCAGCCGGTGCGCCAGGCAGCTCTTCGCCTCGGCCTCGAACAGCTCGTACATTGCCTTAAGGCGGCCCACGTCCGCGATCTCGAAATCGTACTTGCAGTGCTCGATCTCCGGCAGCTTCAGCACGTCGCCGTAGGTCCGGTGGCCATCCCAGTCAATCTGCCAAACCTCCTTGACCCCTTGCAGGTACATGACGATGCGTTCGAGGCCATAGGTGTACTCGATCGGCACGGGCTCCAGCGGGTAGCCGCCGGCCTGCTGGAAATAGGTGTACTGGGTGATCTCCAACCCGTCGAGCCAGACCTCCCAGCCCAAGCCCCACGCGCCCAGCGCAGGCGATTCCCAGTTGTCCTCCACGAACCGGATGTCGTGCTGGTCGCGGTCAATGCCGATGGCCTCCAGGCTGCGCAGATAGAGTTCCTGCGAATTCTCCGGCGCGGGCTTGAGGATCACCTGAAACTGCGTATGCATCTGCATCCGATTCGGGTTCTCGGCGTAGCGGCCGTCGTCAGGACGGTAGCTCGGTTCGGCGTAGGCCACGTTCCACGGCTCCGGCCCCAGCACGCGCAACACGGTGGCCGGGTTCGCCGTCCCCGCACCCACCTTCTCGCTGTACGGCTGCCAGACCAGGCAGCCCTGCGCGGCCCAATACTCCTGAAGCCGCATGATCACTTCTTGAAACGACAGGGGTTTTGTGGTTGACATCTTCCTACCTCAAAAAGAAAAACCGGCGCTTGGGTCAAGGCCGGCTCAACAACATTCTGCTGAACGGATAAGATCAGGCGGCAGGCGCGCGTCGTAGCCCCTGCAGCCCGCATCGGCCTTGGTCACACGGGACGATTTGGCCGCAAGACGCCCCCGCCACCGCGGCAGGCATCTGCGGCCCGGTACCCGAGCCAGGCAGGCCCGATAACAATGATCGGTGAAAACGGCACGACATAGAAAACCTCGCCGCAATAATACCCCGTCCGGTCAGTTTTCGTCAAGCCGCGCGGCGGTGATCGAGCAACATCCATATCCGGGCGCAGAACAAAGCTAAAAATGCAGTGATCAGGTGAATCTGCGCTATCTGCGTTTTATTCTTGGGTCAGTCGCTTGTGCTCTTCAGCTTGCCGGGTGTGATAGCGCGCCAGCATCGCGTTGGCCTCGGCCAGGTCATCGTAACGCCCATTGGCCTTGGTCTGCCCGCGCGCCAGCGCGGCTTCGACATCCACGCCGGTCTGATAGGCCAACTTGAACAGGAAGACAAAGACGTCCGAGAGTTCCTCCTCCAGGCCGGCGTGCAGTTCCTCGGGGCTTTCGGCGTCCTTATAGCCTTCCCATTGCAGCACCAGCCGGGCAACTTCGCCCAACTCCTCCAGCGCGTGCACCAGCGTATGGGACACAGAGACGCGATCCCAGCCGCGGTCCCTATCCCAGGCTTCGAGCCAATTCTGATAGTCACGGATTTGCATGGTGAAGAGTATATCACCTGGATGACCTGCCGCAAAGCGGCGATCGGTTTACTGCAAAGACGTTGAGGCATCGGGCATTCACCGGCGTGGGCGATCCGATCGCAACATGGCGCCGCTGGTCACCGGCTTCCATCTGCACGATTGAAGATAAGCGGCAGAAAAACGGCCGGCCGATGGCCCAAACCGAGCACATCCACCGGCGTCCAGCCGGGGTCCGCCCCCAATTGGCCGGCGTCATTCTCACCCCAGCACTTGACCCCGCCGCCATGCGCTGCGTCCAGCACCGCACAGGTGTGATGCTCGCCAGCGACCAGCGCAACGACTCCACCGGCCAGCCCGATCACATCCACCGGCGTGTGCCGCTCGGTCATGGTCCCATCGCCCAGTTGGCCGTAGTGATTATCGCCCAAGCACTTGACCCCACCGCCATGCGCGGCGTCCATCAGCGCACAAACATGGGATCCACCCACGGCAACCGTGATGGCGCCGCTGGCAAGTCCGATCACGGCTGTGGGCACGTGACGGCGGGTCAGCGTCCCATCGCCCAATTGGCCGGCGTGGTTGTCGCCCCAGCACTTGACCCCGCTGCCGTGGGCCGCGTCCATGACCGCGCAGGTGTTTGACCCGCTCGCAGCGATCGCGGCGATGCCGCCGGTCAGCCCGGTCACAGGCACGGGCGTGTAGCGCTCGGTCAGCGTCCCCTCACCCAGTTGACCGTCCCAGTTGGCGCCCCAGCACTTCACTCCGCCGCCGTGGACCGCGTCCATCAACGCACAGGTATGCCCCTCGCCCGCAACGATCGCGCTAACCCCTTCGGCCAGCCCGATTACGTCCACGGGCGTATGCCGCTCCTCCCAGGTGCCGTCGCCCAGTTGGCCGTAATCATTGTAGCCCCAGCACTGGACCCCACCACCCGTCGTCAGCGCACAGGCGTGCTCCCCACCCGCTGCAACCGCAACCCCGCCGCGGGCCAACCCACTCACATCCGCAGGTGTGCGCCGCTCGATCGTCGTGCCGTCGCCCAATTGGCCGGAGCTGTTCCGGCCCCAGCACTTGACCCCGCCACCGTGATCAGCGTCGAGGACCGCGCAGGTGTGGGCCCTGCCCGCTGAGACCGCGCTCACGCCGCTGGTCAGCCCACTGACATCGCCGGGCGCATACCGGAGCGTTGCCGTAGCATCGCCCAGTTGGCCTTCGTCGTTCGCGCCCCAACACTTGACCCCGCCGCCGTCACCGGTGTTCAGCAGCGCGCAGGTGTGTTCCCCGCCCGCAGCCGCCGCGCTGACCACACCGGTCAACCCGCCCACATCCCCAGGCGCGGTCCGGGCAGTTGTCGTGCCATCACCCAGTTGGCCGTGGTGGTTATCGCCCCAACACTTCACTCCGCTGCCGTGCCCGGCGTTCAGCAGAACACAGGTGTGTCCCCCGCCCGCGGCCACCGCTGCAACCCGGCCTTCCAATCCGTTCACAGTTACGGGCGCGTTCTGTGCATTTCGCGTGCCGTCGCCCAGTTGAGCTTCATGGTTGTACCCCCAGCACTTCATCCCGCCGCCGTGATCCGCGTCAAGCAGCGCGCAGGTATGCAAATAGCCCGCGGCCACCGCTACAACCCCGCCGGTCAGCCCGCTGACGTCCACGGGTGTGGTCCGGTCGTCCTGCGTTCCGTTGCCCAGTTGGCCGTACCGATTCCAACCCCAACACTTCACCCCGCCGCCGTGATCCGCGTCCAACAGCGCACAGGTGTAGCAATCGCCTGCGGCCACCGCGCTGACCCCGCCGATCAACCCAAGCACGTCCGCGGGTGTACCGCGGTCGGTCGTCGTGCCGTCGCCCAGTTCGCCGTAACTGTTATCACCCCAGCACTCGATCCCGCCGGCGGACGTCAGCGCACAGGTATGGCTCAGTCCTGCCACCACGGTGCTGACCCCGCCGGCCAGTCCGCTTACAGCCACGGGCATGGTCCGGTTGATCCGCGTACCATCACCCAGTTGGCCGTAGGCGTTGTCGCCCCAACACTTGACCCCGCCACCGTGACCAGCGTCCATCAACGCACAGGTGTAGAACCCGCCCGCCGCGAGGGCCACAACGCCGTCGGTCAACCCGCGCACGTCCACAGGCATCCCCCGGTCGGTCCATGTGCCTTCGCCCAGTTGGCCGTAGCCGCCATAGCCCCAGCATTTGACCCCACCGCCGAAAGTCAACGCACAAGTATGCAGATAACCCGCGGCCACCGCGACGACACCGCTGGTCAGTCCACTCACATCTCCGGGGGTGCTCCGGCTGTTCAACGTTCCATCGCCCAGTTGGCCGTAGCCGTTCCAGCCCCAGCACTTCACGCCACCGCTGGCCGTCAGCGCGCAGGTATGATTCTGACCAGTGACCACCTGCATCGCGGACGCCAACACAGGCGCGATCCTGGCGTCAGACGTGAGCGCCGAACCAGCGAACCGCTCCTCGGCAATGCGCGACAAAACGGGCGCAGAGGCGAGCGGGACAACGCTTTTCGCCGATGGGAGCAGACCAGGCTCGAAGCCGAGCAAAACGCCAGACGCCCTCCCCTGCACGGCCGCATCCAAAGCTCCGGACAGAAAGAACAGAACCAACAGCGCCCGAAAGTCGAACAGACCTGTAGACATGGCCGACCTCCACTAATGCCGCAAGCCTTTCGATTGACCGCCTGAGAAGTGTTCCCGGACCTCCAGCCCGTGACGGGATGTCCGCCAAAAGCCTCGCGCCCGCAAACCGAAGTGCTTGGGACTGCGATAACAGTCAACGTCGCAGTGCAGGAGTATTCTGATCTATAGTGGAGGAAGATGAATTCTGTATGAAAAGCGATGCGGCGCCCGCTGACGATTTGATTATCCGACCAGAAAATCCGACGAGTCCACCGACCGGTCAGAAGGACCAGACGACAAAGGATTTCCGGAGGGCGCCAGGTTCGCCGATTGGCTGCGCAGCCGTTCCAGGAACGTCGCCGAACGCACATTACGCTCCAGATGGTAAACGATGTAGCGTTTGAGCACAGACTCGACCTGGTTCATCGTCTCGGCGGTAAGCTGAAGCGGCGCGACCTCGTCCCAGGAGCGCGTCTGCATAAAACGCAGCACCTTCAACACGGGCAGCGGCAGGGCAATGGTTTCGGGGTGGTTGGCGCCGTGAGCGGGACACAGGCAGCCGCCACGGCCCAGGCTGAGGAAGTTGACTTCCGGCCGGAGCAGATCGTTGCATTGAACGCAGCGAAAGAGCTGCGGCTGATACCCGGCCAGGGCCAACAGGTGAAGCTCATAGAAAAGCGTGACAGTTGCCGGCTCGTCGCCCTGATCCAGCCGCCCCAGCGTCTCCAGCACGAGGTCATACAGCAGTTGCTGCGGGTCCTCGTCCTGGGTGAACGCATCAGCCAGCTCAACGACGGTGTACGCCCATGAACTGCGCCAGAGGTCTTCGCGCAGGCGCCGGTGCGCCTCAAGCATTTCAGCCTGGGTGATGATGTCCAGGCTCTTGCCCCTGGCGACAAGCAGGTCAACGCAGGTGAACGGCTCGAGGTGGCCCGCCTTCCGGCTGGCTGTCCGCCGCACCCCCTTTGCCAGCAGCGTCACCTTGCCGCGTTCGCGCGTCAGAACAGTGAGCAGGCGGTCGGCCTCGCCCTGGTCACGGCGCCGGAGCACAACAGCCGAGATCCGGTAAAGGCGCTCACGGCGATGCTCAGCAGTCTCCACGGCCGTCAGCTTCCGGTCTGCTGCAGATGTCCCGGCCTGAAGGCGTCCGGCAACAATTCTGCCATGGTATAGATCTGATAGTTGCCGTGCATGTCGGCGACAATCACCGTCATCTCCGGCCCAAACTCGGCCAACACTTGGCGGCATGCACCGCAAGGCGTCACGCCGTTTTCGGTCACAACCGCCACAACGCTGAATTCACGCGCGCCTTGCGCCACCGCATGAATCGCCGCGTTCCGCTCCGCGCAGATCGTGAGGCCATACGACGCGTTTTCAACATTGCAGCCCGTGAAAAGCCGGCCGTCCATCGTGCGCAACGCCGCGCCCACGGCAAAATGCGAGTAGGGCACGTAGGCCATCTGCCGCGCCCGGCTCGCTGTCGCAATGAGTTCCGTGATTTCCTCTGGACGCAAATTCACTCCCGCACTCCTACTCGGAATCGTCATCGCCGCTTCCGTCGTCCGGTTGGACGATAGTTGCGCGCACCTGCTTAATCCGTCGTCCTGCAACCGACACCACTTCTATCACCACGTTCTCATGCTCAATGGTGTCGCCCACCGCTGGCACCTTGCCGAGCTGGCTGTAGATGAACCCCCCCAAGGTATCGCCGCCCTCGGCGGGCAGCTCCACCTTCAACAGCTTGTTCACCTCATCCAGCGGCACTCGCGCATCGAACAGAAACTCGTCGTCGGCCACCGCTTCCACCTGGGGTTCTTCTGCATCATATTCGTCCTGAATTTCGCCGACGATTTCTTCCAGCAGATCCTCAATGGTCACGATGCCGGCCGTGCCACCGTATTCGTCCACCACGATCGCCATGTGAACCTTGCGCTGCTGAAGCTCGCCCAGCAGCTCATCCACCTTCTTCGACTCCGGGACAAAGTAGGCCAAGCGCAGGATCTTGCCCAACGGCACGTCGGTCCGGCCATCGCGCAGATACCGCAGGAGATCCTTGGCGTAGAGCACGCCCACCACGTTGTCAACCGAGGTGTTATAGACCGGGATTCGCGAATGTCCGGCCTTGAGGATCACATCCAGGGCAGAAAGCATCGGCATGTCCACGGGGACCGACGCCACATCAATGCGCGGGACCATCACCTCGCGCACCAACTTGTCGCCAAACTCGAAGACCGAGGCGATCAACTCCTTCTCGTCTTCCTCGATAACGGTTTCTTCTTCGGTCACGTTCAGAAGAAAGCGCAACCCATCCTCACTGAGGAAAATGCTTTCCTCAGCCGCGCCTTCGGGCGCCGCCGAATGGCCGATGCGTCGCATCAGGAGCGTAATCGGGGAGACCAGCAATCCGAGCAAGCGCACCACACGGGCCAACCGCAGCGCCACGGCTTCCTCGCGCCCGATCGTCCCCGCGCGCGGCAGGAGCTGGCAGAGCAACATGAGGATGATAGCCGCGACCAACCACCAGCCGACCCAGGCGCCTTGGCCCAAAGCCTGTGCCAACGAAATCGCTGCCGCAGTGACCAGCACGAAGCCGATCAGCTTCAGGAGCAGCAACGTTGAGAGCAGCCGCGCCGGCTCACCCAGCAGGGTTTCGGCGGCGTGGGCGCGTGACTTCTGCACCGCCAGTTTCTGGCGGATCTGTGCTCGGCTCACGGATGCAAAGGCCATCTCGGCCGCCGCCGAAATCAGGATCAGGCCGATGCCCAGCACCGCCATGCCGACCCACGGCAGAATCCGCATTAATGCAACCATCATAAAGGACAAAGGAGCAAAACTCCGATCATACGAGACGTTCAGCTTACCCTTGCGGCAAGCGCATCGGAAATTTTATCACGAACCCGTCTTAAATCCAAAGCCGCGACCAAAGGTGCTTTGGCCGCGGCTGAATCAAAACCTAGATTAAATAAAGAAGCTCCGTTGGCGATGACCTACTCTCGCAGGGACTTGCGTCCCAACTACCATCGGCGCTGGAGAGCTTAACTTCCGGGTTCGGGATGGGACCGG
>CAZYGI010000090.1:0-14395 GCA_964647255.1 uncultured Anaerolineales bacterium
CGAAGGCCCGCCCGTCTGCGCGGCCTTGAACTCCAGGCCGCCGCGGACGCCGCCGCCGATGTCGTAGATGATCTCCCGCAGGGAAGTGCCCATCGGCACTTCCACCAGGCCGACGTTGTTGATCTGCCCGGCCAGCGCGAATACCTTGGTGCCCTTCGAGGTCGCAGTGCCGATGCTGCTGTACCAGTCGGCACCTTGCATCATGATCGCCGGCACGTTGGCGAGCGTCTCGACATTGTTGACGATCGTCGGCTTGTCCCACAGGCCGGCCTGCGCCGGAAACGGCGGCTTGGTGCGGGGCTCCCCGCGCTCGCCCTGGATGGAGTGGATCAGCGCAGTCTCCTCGCCGCAGACGAATGCGCCTGCGCCGAGCTTGATATCAATATCGAAGTCGAAGCCCGTGCCCAGGATGTCCTTGCCCAGCAAGCCCAGGCCGCGGGCCTGCTTCAGCGCGATCCGCAGCCGTTCGACCGCCAGCGGGTACTCGGCGCGGATGTAGACGTAGCCCTGGTGCGCGCCGATGGCGTAACCAGCGATCGCCATGCCCTCGATCACGCTGTTCGAGTCACCCTCCATGATGGAGCGATCCATGAACGCGCCCGGATCCCCTTCGTCGGCGTTGCAGATGACGAATTTCTCGTCACCCTGGTACGCGCGGCCGAACTCCCACTTCTTGCCGGTGGGGAAGCCTGCGCCGCCCCGGCCGCGCAGCCCGGAGCGTTTCATGACATCAATCACTTGCTCCGGGGTCATCTCGGCCAGCGCCTTGCCCAGCGCCTGATAGCCGCCCGCAGCGATGTATTCCTGGATGTCTTCCGGGTTGATCAAGCCGCAATTGCGCAGGGCGATGCGCTGCTGCTTGCGGTAGAAGGACATAGCGTGCTGCGTCTCGACCTTCTGCTTGAGGACAGGCTCCTCGTACAGCAGACGGCGCACGCGCTGGTTGTTGACGATATGGGTGTCAATGATCTCCGCGACATCCTCCGGCTTCACCTGAACGTAGAAGACGTCATCGGGGAAAACTTTGACGATGGGGCCTTTTTCACAGAATCCAAAGCACCCGGTGGCGGAGGCCCGCACCGCGCTGCTCAGGCCTTCTTTGGCGATCAGCTTCTGGAAATTGGCGACGATCTCCTGGCTTTCCGAGGCGTGACAGCCCGTGCCGCCGCACACCAGGATCTGCCTCTGGACGCCGCTGCGCGCGCCGAGATTGGTCCGGCTGTCAAGCAGAGGTTTGAGCTGCTTGTGGACGCCGAGCAGTTTCTCATAGGACGCGATGGGCTGTTGCTGGCTGATGAGCTCGTTAGGCATAGACGGGGACCTCCTCTCCGACGACTTCGACCAAGTAGTGCTCCAGGATCTCTTGCGCCTTGCCCGGTTGGACCTTACCGTAGACTTTGTCGTTGATGGTGATCACCGGCGCCAGCCCGCACGCGCCGACGCACCGCAGGCTCTCGATGGAGAACTTGCCATCGGCCGTCACCTGGCCCGCCTTGATCCCCAGCACGCGTTCGAACTCCTGCAGCACCTTCTCGGCGCCGTTCACATAGCACGCTGTGCCCAGGCACACGTTGATTCGGTATTTGCCTTTCGGGGTCGTGGTGAAGTAGTTGTAGAAGCTGATGACCCCGGAGACCTCGGCGTGACTGATGGAGAAGCGGTCAGCGATGTGGAGCTGGACCTCTTCGGGCAGGAACCCGAAGACCCCCTGCGCCTTGTGCAGCACCTGGATCAATGTGTCCTTCCGGCGCTCATCATCGGGAGAGATGTTCAACTCCGCGATGAAGGCATCAAGCTGCGCATACAACTCCGGCGGCAGCACCCGTTCCTCAGGTTGCGGATTGACTTTAGCCATATAAAACCTCCATGGGATTGACCTTGAGGCGTGCGGCGTCGTGCACTGTGTATTCCGCCAGCCGATTGGCTTTGAACAACAGCACCGACTCGGTCAACAACGGTATTTCATCGAGGGTGTGTGTCACGAACAGCACCGTGATGCCTGGATATGTTTTCAGGATATGGGTGATAATTGCTTGTTTTGAGCGCACGTCAATGGACTTGAACGGTTCGTCCATCAGCACGAGATCGGGCCCGGTCAGGAACCCGCGGATCAAGGCGGTTTTCTGCTTCATTCCGCCGGAAAGCTGATACGGATAGTGGCCGACGTACGGCGCCAGTTCGCATACATTGAGCCATGCCCGATATTGCGTCAGCAAGTTTTGGTGGCTGGACACCTCCGCTGTGCGCCCCCGTGCGGCGCGAATTCTGACGGGCAAGAAGATGTTTTCCTCAACCGTCATGTATGGGAACAGCCGGGGCTCCTGGAAAATCGTGCACGGGTTCTGCGCCGCCGATACGACTTCACCCTCGTAGGCACCGTCCAGGCGGGTCAGGATATTGATCAGGGTAGTCTTCCCGGCCCCCGACGGCCCGAAAATCGTCACCCGTGCGCCCCTGGGGATCGAGAAGGACAAATCCTCGATCACCGCGGGCATCGACGCGCCGTAGCGCTTGGTCAATTTGGTTACGGTCAGTAAGTCGGTTGACAAAGGAACTCAATCAGGATAGAAGTACTTTTTCAGTGAAATCGCAAACACGACATTTTGAGCAATTTCGAACAGCGCCGAAAGCAGCAAGACAACTACCAGGTAAAACAGCACGGTCCGCATGTCAAAGTGAATGGCGGCCACATTGAGCAGATATCCGATGCCCTCTTGGGCGCCGATATACTCCCCCAGGATCACCACCTTGAGCGAGAGGCCAAACCCCAGGCTCAAGTTGCTCTGGAACGTCGGGATCAGGGCAGGAACATAAAGATGCCGGATCAAGTGCCTGCGCCGAGCCCCGGTCGAGAGCAAATACTGCTCCAGCGCGACATTACGCTTGCTCAGGGCGTTAGCCGTGTTGATCGCGATCGTCGGCAGCGTCAGCAGGGCGACCAGGGCGATGGGAACCTTGTTCCCGATACCCAGCACCAGCAGCAGGATGACACCCAGGATGGCGCCGGGGATCACCTGCAAGGCGACCATGAAGCTGTTCAGGTGCTCGGTCAGATGGGCGGCAAAAGCCAGAACCCCCAACACCGTTCCGATCCCAAACGCCAGTGCGAAGCCCAATGCCACGCGGTAGAGCGTGATGCCCAGGTGCGGCAACAGGGCGCCGTTTAAGTATGTAGGCGTCGCCGCCAGCACCTCCACCGGCGAAGGCAGGACGTAGCGCGGAAAGAACAGCGCCAGGATGGACCAGATGCCGACCAGGAGGGCCAGCCCGATGACGTTATTGCGGACTGCGGTATACAAAGGGAGCCGTGTTGAACGTCTCATCGAGCGGCTTGCCTATCTTTCGATAGTAATCCTGAATCGCTTCATCCAGCGCGGCTGAGCTGCTGAACGCAAAATCGGTCCGGGTCAGGGATGCGCGCAGGACCTTCTCAGACAGCCCCAGTTTCTCCTGGACCTGGGCCACTGCGGCGGCCGGGTCCTGTTGGATGGTCTGCACCGCCGCGGCGATTTCGGCGTTGAACCTGGCGATCACGTCCGGGTGGGCGGCCGCCCAATCGCGCATGACAAACGGCGTCACCTGCGGATAGCCGGCGCGCGATCCGGTGGCCTTATCCCACGCGGCCCGGTAATTCAGCGAGACGTACACGTTGGGTTGGCTCTCGACCAGCGTGACAGACGGTTCGGGCAGGGCCACCGCGCGGGCCTTGCCTTGCTTCAGCAGCTCCACAGATGATGCAAAGGGCGAGTAAACCGGTTTGATGTCCGTCTTCCAGGTCAGGCCTTCTTGCTCGACCAGGAATTGGGTCATCTCTTCGATGGGTGAGCCCTCAAAGGGGATGTAGATCTCCTGCCCCTTCAGGTCGGCGAACCGCTCCACTTTTTTGCCGTACGTCACCAAGTAGGTCATGCCGGCGACGTAAGAGTCAATCACCTGCACGGGAGCACCGTTCTTGAACAGATCCACGCCGACGGAGAGGCCGGTCACCAGGATGTCCACATCGCCGCGGACAAACAGTGCGTTGGCCTGCGCGTGGTTGCTGAAGACGGTCACCTCGACATCGGGCATGTGTTCCGCTGCCAGCAGCACCGGGATGGATGACGGGGTGGCTGGTGCGTAGACGATGATCTTGGTGTGTTTGGTCGGTGGTGCGGCCGGCGCCGTTGCGATCGGCGCCGACGTTGTCGTGGGGCCAACGACGGCAGGGACAGCGACGCAGCCGGCCAGCAAAACTAAGCTGGCCGCCGCCAGGATCAGAGAACGGATGGGGTGTGCCGCATGCGCCGAGATCCTGTGGTCGTAGGTTCGGATGGCAGCCTTCAAAAACTGAATCTCCCTGTGTTCTATGGTGTCTTGGGCCCTCTCGCTGGCAAAAGGCTCAGACGGACAATATCATATCACGGAACAGGCAAGATTTCACAATTAGCCGAGGGCTCTTTTGACGCATCATTCTGCTGTCGCCGCGGGCTCAACGGCGCCGAGCTCTTCCTGGAGTTTCATCCCCAATTCCTTCAGGCGCATGGCCCGGGCTTGCAGCACGCGATCTTCGGGCGTCTTGGGTTCCCACTTGGGCACGGGTGTGGGGCGGCCGTGTGTATTGACGGCGACGAACACCATCAGGCAGTTGGTGGTTTGCTCGTATTCACCGCGCCGGGGGTCGCGGGAACTGACTTCCACCGCGACGTACATGCTCGTGCGGCCTGTGTGGATCAGCCGCGCGTGGATTTGGACGATTTGGCCGATGGGCACGGGTTTGTGGAACGTGATGCCGCTGACAGCCACGGTGACGCAGGGGAGCCCGCACCAGCCGGCCGCACACGCGCCTGCGCTTTCGTCCATCCATTTCATCATGGCGCCGCCGTGCACGTTCCCGTACACGTTTTGGTTCTCTGGACCGGCAAGGAAGCGCATCGTGAACGCACGCTCTTTTCCTGGCATGGGTTCCTCCTTCGACCAGATGACCATCAGGCCGGCGGTCTCGACATACGCTCGGCGGGCTGGCCGCTGGCCCGCCTTACGAACCGGGGGGCCGACCGGATGATGGTTGCGGTTTTTCGGGCGGGCGGACAAGCACGCCGAGCCAGCGGCGCCAGAGGCGTGGGCGGAGCGCCTCCCACCCGGTGCTCGCCTCCGCCAGGGCTTCGGGCGCAGGCTGTTGGCGGCCATATTGTCGGGCGACGAACAGGCTGGCGATCCGCTCCGCGGCCGGGGCGGCTTCGGGCACTGCGCCGCCGAACTGCGCGGCATGTTCGAGCGGTGTATCGCTCGCGGGCCAGTGAATGTGCAGCCGAGCCGCCCACACGCCCAGCCGCTCGAAGAGCCGGCCCAGGGTGGCCTCGTCGCGGATGGCCGTCGCCTGCCGTCGGCGCGCGGCTTGCCACCGCAGCGCCCCGGCCGCCAACAAGGCGAGCGCGGCCAGCCAACCCCAGTTGCGCGCCAACCAGTCCCCTCGTGCTGCCCCTTGGGACGCGGCGCTTGCTGTATCTCCCACGTTCGGGGGCTGATCCAGGCCGCCGGCGCCGTTCGGCCCGCCCTGGTTCGGCTGACCCTGGGTCAATCCGGGCTCGGTGGCCTCGGCCGGTCGCACCAGCAGCGGCTCGGATGCGGTCGGCTCAAACTGCACCCAGCCGTAGTTGGGGAAGAAGACCTCTGGCCAGGCATGGGCATTGTTTTCCACCACGCGGTAGCGCAGGACGTCAGTCTCGGTCCGTTCCTGCTGCGCTTGAGGCTGACCTGCGGTGTAGCCCACGGAGAAGCGCGCTGGTACACCGGCCGCGCGCAGCAGCACGACCATCGCGCTAGCGTAATAGTCGCAGTAGCCGGCCTTCACGTCGAATAGAAAATAGTCCACGCCATCCGCGCCGGTCGGCGGAGCAGCGATCCCTTGATCATACCGGTAGAGCCGTAGGGCCGCCTGCACCGCTTCGGCCTTGTCATACGGCGTCTCGCGACCGGCTGTGATCTCCGCGGCCAGTGCGAGGACGCGATCCGGCAGCGCGGCCGGCAGTTGCAGGTAGCGGTCCCGCACCCACTGCGGATAGCTGGCGCCCGCCTTGCGAAGCCGCTCCGCAGTGGCGTCTGAAAGGGTCGAGACGACCGTGTAATCGCCCTGACGATCGAGGTTCATCCGGCTGTGCAGCAGCGACACCGAGCGCGCGCCCAGGATACCGGGCAGAATCGTCGCGTCGGCGTCGGTTGGCACGCTCACGCGCACGATCTGCGGCGGTCCGAAAATCACGGTCTGGCCGCGCTCCCGGGGGAAAATCGTAACTGTGATCGGCCGCGTGGCAGTGTAGATCGGCTCGCCGAGCGACGTCCCGGCCTCGATGACCAGCCTGGTGCTGTCGCTGTTGATCCAGCCCTGGCCGGTGTAGGTGTCGAACGTCTCGGCGCGCCAATAGGTGCGCTCCGGCGTCTCCGCCTCGAAGATCGGCCGATCGGTCAGCGAAACGGGGCCGCCGAACTGCGTCGTTTTGCCGTAGGCGACCACCACTGTCGTGGCCCGCCCCGGGTTCAGCGAGCGGTACATCCGCTGCCAAGTGTCCTGGAACTGATGCCAGGGCGTCTCGAACGGCCGCAGCAGCCGCTCCATCAAGCCGCTTCCCGCCATGCTCGGCACGAACCAGGCCAGTCCGATCACCACGACGGCGAAGATTACCCCGGCCTTGAGAAAGTCGAGCGCAATGTCCGGCGCGTACCGCACGCGCGTGAGCTGCCAGCGCGTCTCGTTGCGCGCCAACTCGATGCGGATCGCCAGCAGCAGCGCCGTGGCCATGAACAGGATCACAAAGCCGGTCATGCCATCCTGCGCGAAGTACGCGTTGACGATCAGCGCGAACCCGGCGGGCAGGACTGCCTGGAGCAGGCTGTGCTGGCGGATCAGGCTCCACAGCGCCAGGTAGCCGATCCACCAGCCGAGGAGCGCCAACTGCGTCACGAAAATGAGGCTATCGGCGCTCGCCTGGCCGGCGAGCAGCGCCGAGAGCCATTCCCCGTTGCGCCGCAGCAGCTCCTGGATGCTATCTTGCGCGCTGAGCGTCGGAAAGATGTACCGGTGGAACAGGGTTGCAATCCACATCAGGCTGGCGAGGAAACTGTAGAGGACGGGGAAGAGGCCGTCCCAGCGGGTCAGCGAGAGGAGGAACGCCAGCAGTGCACCGCCCAGCATCGCGTAGCGGACGACTTCCAGCCCATCGGTCCAATGTGCGGCGACCAGCGACTCGCTCACCGCAAATAGCGCGGCCAGGGCCAGGAGCAGCGTCCACCAGCCGCCCCCGCGCGCCAGCCGCTCGGATGGGGTGTCGTCCGGCATCGAACTGGGCTGCGCCGCCGGCAGCACGGCGGAGGTAGGCTGGCTGGTCATGCCGCCATTGTAGCGGATGCAGCGGTGGTGTCAAGGCGACACCGGGGGTTCTCAAGATGGCCGGAGCAGGACTGGCGCAGAACAAGAAAAGACCCCCGACCCGGTTGCACTCGGATCGGGGGTGCTGTGTTGAAGCGGGTAAGGGGACTCGAACCCCTGACATCAACCTTGGGAAGGTTGCGTTCTACCGCTGAACTATACCCGCAACGAACGCTATTATAGCGATCTCCGACGCGTTGTCAAAATGGCTCAGCCGCGTTCGAACCGCCGCAGCGCAACTGCACCCATCTCCAGCTCCGGGGCCTGGGCGACAATGGCGCCGCCCTGGATGAGCACGGCGAGCACGCGCAGGTTGCCTTCCAGCGCCAGGTTGAGCTGCGCCAGCGGCAGGGTTGTTTCCAGCACGCGTTCGCCGACGGCGCAGGCCACCGGGCCTACCGACCGCCACGCACCCCCGCCCACGGCACGCGAGAGAAACGGCTCAGCCTGGCCGGGGCGCAGGGCGATCTCCCAGCCCAACGCCAACGCCGCGGGCGCCTGGTCCGGGTCGGCGTAGCGAGCGCGCGGCCGCTGGTTGGCCGGCGTCCAGTGTTCCCCGCCCAGGTAGATGGCGATCTCAAACTCCCGCACCGGCACGCGTAGCTCCAGCCGCAGGTAGAGCGCCTGTGTGTCGTAGCCCACCAGCAGCCGCTCGATCTGCCCCTCGGCGCGCTGCATGGTGCCGGTGGATGCAGAACCGGGCTTCAGCATCGCGGCGGCGGCCCACGCCTCACCGGGATAGGGCGGGGCGTTTAGCTTCGGTGTGACATAACCGCTTGCCGGCCGGCCGGCCACCGTCGCAGGCGCCTGGTTGATCGGCAGCGCCAGCCATTCCGGCGACTCATCCCCCAACGCGCTGTAGACCGCGCCCAGTGCATGCCGGAAGAGGCGGTCGAAGATGGCATCCTGCTGTGAGGAGTTGCGGTGCGAGTACCACCAAAACCAGTCGCTACCCTCGGCCGCGTACAACGCCTGCCACGCCAGATCCTTCGCTGCGCTCAGGATGACCTTCCCGTCCCTGTTATTCTGAGCGACGGGCGAGAGCGAAGACGCCGCGCCGGATAGGCCGTCGCCGGCGGCCAGAGAAGCTGAATCCGGCACGTCCGCTGCATCGGCGGAATCGGCGTCCTGTTCGGGGGCGGGGAGTGCGGTGCTTACGGCGATGAGGTGCTCGCGCGTGCGGCGCAGGGCATCCCAAGCCGTGTTGTGCTCCCGGTCGCCGATCCAAGTGGTGAAATCGCCGCCGATCCAGGAGCCGGAGGCCAGCTTTGCGAGCGTGCCGCCCAGCCGCCGCTCCGGCGCGGACAGATACTCCCCGACCGTCACAGGGCGCAGCTCTCCGTGGGTCGAGAGTGCGCCGTAGAACGCATCCAGGAACGCGTCGCCGTTATTTTCGTAATGCTCCCAGCAGTTTTCGCCATCCAGAACGATGCTTACCAGGTAGGGCCGCGCCGGGTCGTTGATCCGCCGCCGGATCTCTAACAAGCGTTGGATCATGTCGTCCGCGGCCTGTCGGCTGGGGAGATGCTGATAGGTAAAGCCGATGCGATCCGACAGCTCATGGTCCCGGAAGACCATGTAGGGCCCGAGCTCACCGCCGCTCAGAACGCGGTATGGCTGGTAGAGTGCGCGCGGATCGGTGACCATCTGGCCCGCGTCGCGAGTCAGGGGCCGGCCCAGGCTGCGGAAGAGGATCACCTCGTCGCTGGCGAGCCACTCGAAGCCGGCCGCGTGCACCAGCGGCAAGATCTCCGGCGAGACTGCGCCCTCGGAGGGCCAGAGCCCGCGAGGAGCCGCGCCGAGATACTGCGTGTGCGCCTCGACCGCCAGGCGAAGTTGCGCAGCGGCGTTCTCCGGCGCGCAGTACGCCGGCTGGGGGATCGGCAGGCCGGGGCTCGGCCGCTGCGCCACATCACTGTTGACCAGCAGCGGCAGGATCGGATGGTAGTACGGGCTGGCGCAGATTTCCAACTGGCCGGCCGCTGTCAGCTCGCGATAGCGCGGCAGCACAGTCGCCGCAATCTCGCGCTGTTTGGTGTGGATGACCGCCAGCTCGGCGACGGTGAAATCCCGCCCCCGCGCCACCAGTCCGGCGAGCACCGGGTCGCGGCCCAGCCAGGACGGATCAATCCACGCCAGGTTGAACCACCCGATCAGATCGCGATAGTCGCCCTCGTTGAAGGCCTCCGGGTTCGCCAGCGCCTGCGGCCGGCGCTCCAACAGCTCCCGGTAGCGCGGGTAACGGCGGATGATATTGTCCCAGGAGATGCTGTAGCACAGGTTGAGGATAATCCGCTTCTCATCGTTGGTCCACGTGCGCTGCCCAGCCAGCCGCACAAGCACGTCCCCCTCTTTACCGGCGGCCCAGGCGAGCATCTGCTCGGTGAGCGAGGGCACCATGTTGATGGTCAAATGCATCCGGGGGTGCCGCGCCAGGGCTTCGGCCATGTGGAGATAGTCTTTGGCCGCGTGCAGTCGCACCCAGGGCAGCGCGATCTCGCCCGTGCGGAGATCGCGGTAAAAAGGCTGGTGCATGTGCCAGATCAGGGCGACGTAAAGCGGATGGTCCGACATGTGAGTTTCAGGTTCACGGCGCAAGGCTCGAAGGGTCGGTCAGTATCTTCCCAATAGCGCATCGGAATCGAGGCTTTAGCCGGTGGGAGACCGTCTGAAGGCTCGATTCCAGCTTCATTTGAAAGGAATTGCGTTTAGGCTCAACCTTCAACCGTCCGCAGGTGCGGGAACAGGATCACCTCGCGGATGGACTGCCGGTCGGTGAAGATCATGGTCAGGCGGTCCACACCAGTGCCGAAGCCGCCCGTCGGAGGCATGCCGTAGCTGAGCGCGTTCAGGAAATCTTCGTCCAGCGGATGCGCGTTCTCGTCGGCGCCGGCCATGGCGGAGCGCAGCTCGACAAAACGCTCACGCTGGTCAATCGGGTCGTTCAGCTCGGAGAAGGCGTTGCCCATCTCCATGCCGGCGATGAAGTACTCGAACCGCTCGACGGTGGTCGGGTCGTCCTGCCGCTTCTTCGCCAGCGGGCTGATCTCCACCGGGTAATCGGTGATGAAGGTCGGCTGGATCAGCTTATCCTCGACATATTCGCTGAACAGGCCGTCAATCAGCTTGCCGCGGCTGGCGTTCGGATCGCACTTCAGTCCGGCCGCCCGGATCGCGGCGACCAGGGAGGCCGCGTCCGGCGCCAGCGCGTAATCCACGCCGGTCGCCTCGAGCACCGCTTGGCGCATGGTCACGCGGCGCCACGGCGGGGTCAGGTCAATCTCGCGCCCGTCGTAAGTCAACTTCAAATGGCCGTTGACCTCAAGGGCGATCGCACTCAGAAGTTCCTCGGCCCGTTTCATCACCCCGTGATAGTCGGTGTACGCCTCGTACCATTCGAGCTGGGTGAATTCGGGGTTGTGCTTGAAGCTGATCCCCTCGTTGCGGAAGTCCCGGCCGATCTCGTAGACGCGCTCGTAGCCGCCCACCAGCAGGCGCTTCAGATAAAGCTCGAAGCTGATGCGCAGGAAGAGATCCTGGTCGAGTTGGTTGTGGTGCGTGACGAACGGTCGTGCGGCCGCGCCGCCATAGATCGGCTGGAGCACCGGCGTCTCGACTTCGAGGAAGCCGTTGTCGTCCAGGTAGCGCCTGATCGCCTTGAGGATGCGCGCACGCGTGGTGAAGACGTCGCGCACCTCGGCGTTCGCCAGCAGATCCACGTAGCGTTGCCGGTAGCGCGTTTCCACGTCGCGCAACCCGTGCCATTTGTCGGGCAGCGGGTTGAGTGTCTTGCTGAGCAGGTCGAATTGCCGCGCCTCGCACGTCACTTCACCGGTGCGGGTGACGAACATCGGCCCGGTCACGGTCACGAAGTCGCCCAGGTCCACCAACTTTCGGAAGAGTTCGTCGTAGGTCGTCGCGCCGAGCACGTCGCGCTTGAGGTAGATCTGCACCCGGCCGCTGCCGTCCTCGATGTGGCCGAACGCGGCCTTGCCCATCACGCGGATGGCGACGAGACGGCCGACCAGGGTGACTTCCTGTCCCTCGGCGAGACGGCCATCGCTCTGGGCGGCGACAGCTCCGGCAGCAGTGTGGGTGCGCTCCCGCGGCAGCCTGAGGGGATACGGCTCGACGCCGATGCTGCGCAGCTCCACCAGCTTTTGGCGGCGGACCAGTTGTTGCTCGTTCAGCGAGAGTTGGGTGTCATCCATGTTCATGCGATCGTCACAACCTCATATTCGCTGGTCCCGCTCGGGATCTGCACCAGCACCAGATCGCCCACACGATGGCCCATCAGCGCGCGGCCGATGGGGGAGCGATCGGAGATTCGCCCGCCCGCGGGGTCAACTTCGGTGGGGCCGACGATGGTGTACGTCTCTTCGTCGCCGAATTCCGTGTCGCGGATCGTCACCTTGCTGCCGAGGCTGACGGAACCGGTGAATCCATTGTTTTTGATCAGCACGGCGCTGGTAAGGATGTTCCTGAGGGTGAGGATACGGCCCTCAACGAAGGCCTGGGTGTTCTTGGCCTCGTCGTAACCCGCATTTTCCGATAGATCACCATCGGCTTTTGCGTCCGCGATCTGGCGGGCGACCTCTGGCCGGCGAACGTGCACCAGGTATTCATACTCTTCCTGAAGTTTCTTCAGCCCTTCAGAAGTCAGATAAACGATGTTGCTGTCTTGCATGGATCCTTTTGCCTCAGCGCGCGAGGTATCTCTTCGCTAGTTGGGAGTCAAAAAAAGCGCCGACGACTGATGACGTAGTCACTCAGGCGACGGCTGTCCGGGGCGCTGCCCCACTGTGTGCAATATTCCGCCGTGCAGGCGGTCAGGTCGGTAAAAACAACGTAGCCGTCAATGGTTAGACGGCTGGAACGTTCAGAATTATAGCCCATCGCCCGCGAAGGTGCAAATTTGCGACGTGCGTTTGTGTTTTGGCTAACCCGCTTGAAAATGTTATCATCGGGCGCGTCAGCCTTTCTTTGGAGATAACAATGCCCGTCCAGCAAGCCTGTTTCGACGATCCCGATGCTGCTTCAGAAGACGCTAAGATGTTCAGAGACAAAGGCGCAATTCTTTTCAGATCTCCCTTGCACCGTTGCGTTTTTGCGCTGGCTGCCATCCTTGTGCTGGGTGCAGCCTGCGGGCAGGCCGCACCAACCTCGACGCTCGGCCCGCGGCCCGCGACGCCCCTTCGCACGCCGACCCCGCAGCCGGCAACCGACGAAGAGGCGATCCGTCAGTTGATCGTTTCAGAAGGGCAGGGGGTTGTGAGCCAGGACATCGTTGGCCTGACCAACCTGTGGGCGCCCGAGGCCGTCGTCACCGACGCCAAGCACACCCCGGATGATGCGACCGACGATGCCCGGTGGACCGGTCGCGACGCTATCCGCGACCGCTACGTGGTGTTGGTCTTCCCCGGCAACCCGCTGAGCGCCGGCGCGACGGACATGAAGATCGAGATCATCGGCGACACCGCAGTCGCCACGAGCACCACGGTGATCGGCAACGAAGTCGCACCGGGCGGCGACCGCTGGACCTTTGTCAAGCGTGACGGCCGGTGGTGGATCACAGGATTGACGTACAATCTTGAGCCGAAGTGAGGCTGAGAACGGGGAGCGGAGAACGGAGAGCGGAGAACGGAGAGCGGAGAACGGAGAGCGGAGAGCGGAGAACGGAGAGCGGAGAGCGCCCTTTTCGCTCCACGCCTCACGCTCCACGCTCCACTCGCCCCTTCGGAACCGTCACACGGCCTACGGCGTCTTCACCTCAGTTGCCCATCCTGCTGACAGGGTTCAACGAGGAGGAGTGCCATGAGCCGCCCGTACGCTATGCGATCCCGCATCCTGGTGCCGCTTTTAGCCTTAACCTTAACCCTAGCCTCAATCTTAGTCCTGGCGTTCGTCTTTCCCGCGCCAGCCGCGGCGGATGGGATCATCATCCCCGAGCCGCCCCCGGATCGGCGCCTCACGTGGCGCGATGTGCCCCTGACGGTCAAGTACCATCGGGTCGAGGTAGTGATCGCCGACCAGGTCGCCACGACGAAGGTGGATCAGGTCTTTGTCAACGACGCGGCCTACGCGGTCGAGGGCACCTACATCTTCCCGCTGCCCGATGACGCCGCGATCTCGAGTTTCGACATGTGGGTGGACGGCCAGAAGCTCGAAGGCCGGCTGCTGGGCCGTGATGAGGCGCGGGCGATCTATGAGGACATTGTCCGGCGGCAGCGCGACCCGGCCCTGTTGGAATACGTCGGCCGCGGCGCGTTCCAGGCCAGCATCTTCCCGATCCCGCCCGGCGGCGAGCGGCGCGTCGAGTTGACCTACAGCCAGGTGCTGGCGCAGGCCGATGGCCTGGTGCATTACCGGTATCCGCTCAACACCGAGCGCTTCTCCAGCCGCCCCATCGGCGATGTGTCTGTCACCGTGCGCCTGTCCGACAAAACCCCCATCCGGGCGGTCTACTCGCCGAGCCATACGATCCAGGTGACGCGCGACGGTGACTATCGGGCGACGGCGGGCTATGAGGAGCGAAATACCCGCCCCGACCGCGACTTTGATCTCTACTACTCCCTCTCGGCCGATGCGGTCGCTGTCAACCTGCTGAGCTACAAACCGTACGATGAGGATGGCTTCTTCCTGCTGCTCGTGGCCCCGCGCATCGAGGTGACGGATGCGGTGGTCGCCAAGGATGTCGTGCTGGTGCTGGACATTTCCGGCAGCATGGCGGGCGACAAGATGAAGCAGGCGCAGGCCGCGGCCGATTACGTGTTGGATCATCTCGGTCAGAACGACCGTTTCAACATCGTGGCGTTCAGCACTGCTCCGCGGCTGTTCAGCGATCGGCCCATCCCGGCCAGCCGACGCAGCGAAGGACACGCGTTCATCGCCGGATTGGAGGCGGCCGGCTCGACCGACATCAATCGGGCCCTGTTGGAGGCGTTGGCCGGAGCCGACCGGGAGCGCCCCACGGTGCTGATCTTCCTGACGGAT
>CAZYGI010000091.1:0-14342 GCA_964647255.1 uncultured Anaerolineales bacterium
GGCAACGGGCAGCGCGGACGCGGGATCGGCGGCCGCCGGCGTGCGCGCGCCCGGGCGGTCTTTCTCCCTGGCCTTGCTTCCCGGCTATGCCGCCTACTTGCTCACCGTGGCTGCGTTGGCGGGAGTCGGGGCCCGGGTCACGCGGCGCAGAACGGGCGGGAGCCGCCGGGGGTAGTGCGGGGTTGTTTGGTGGATTCCACTGATTCCTTTCACCCTGTCGCCTGGTTGGCCTGGCTGGCTGCGGCTGTGCTGCCGGCGCTTTCGACGCGCAACCCTCTGTATTTGAGCCTGACGCTGGCGGCGGTCGCGATGGTATACGCGGCGCTGGGCCGGCGCAGCACCCTGGCGCAAAGCTGGGGCGCGTTTGTGCGCTTCGGCGCCCTGCTTTGGCTGCTGAGCATCCCGTTCACCGCGCTGCTGAATCATCACGGCACGATCGTCCTGTTCAGCCTGCCGCGCGGCTGGCCGATCATCGGCGGGCCGATCACGCTGGAGGCGCTGCTGTATGGCCTGACCGGCGGGCTGGCGCTGATCGGCCTGCTGCTGATCTTTGCGGCGTTCAACGTGGCGGTGGATCAGGCGCGGCTCCTGCGGATGACGCCCGCTTTCATCTACGGCGCGGGGGTAGTGGCCGGCATCGCGGTGGCGTTCGTCCCACAGATGGTCATCGGCTGGCAGACGATCCGTGAGGCGCAGCAGGTGCGCGGGCATAAGGTGCGCGGGGTGCGCGATCTGCTCCCGCTGGTGATGCCGCTCCTGGTGACGGCCCTGGAGCGCGCGATGCAGTTGGCCGAATCCATGGAGGCGCGCGGGTTCGGGGCACAGGTCGTTGTCGCGGACGATCGCGGGCGCACGCTGAACCAACTGGCGCTGTTTTTGGGGCTGGCCGCGCTGGGCGGCGGGTTCGCAGCGCTTGGCTTCTGGCCCGGCGCGCGGCTCGCGGTTGGGTGCGCGCTGGCGCTGGGCGTCGTCCTGCTGTGCTGGGCCTTCTGGGATCAAGGACGCCGGGTGAAACGCAGCCGCTACCAACGCTGGGTATGGGCGCGGCCCGACCGGATTGTGTTGGGCGCCAGCCTGACTGCATTGGTCGCCTGGGGCGCGGTCTGGCTCCTGCGCTCCGAATGGATCTTCTATTATCCGTATCCGCCCTACTCGCCGTGGCCGGTCTTTCATCCGCTCGCCGGGGCGGCGATCGCCTTGTTGGCAACACCGGCACTGCTATTGTCGCCCGATGTGATGCATGGAGTTCAACCGGCTTGATTCAACTTTCCCATGTCACTTACACCTACCCTGAGCAGATCACGCCTGCGCTCGCCGACTTCTCGACGACGATCCAGCCGGGCGAGTTCGTGCTCGTGGTCGGGCCATCGGGCGCGGGGAAGTCTACCTTCCTGCGAAGCCTCAACGGCCTCGTGCCGCATTTCTACGGCGGCCGCTGGGCGGGCCGGGCCGAGGTGTTCGGCCGCGATCCGGTCGCGCTCGCCCCGCGCGGCATGGCCGACCTGCTGGGCTTCGTCTTCCAGGATCCGGAGGCGCAGTTCGTCGTGGACACCGTGGAGGATGAGCTGGCGTTTGCGATGGAGAACTTCGCACTCCCTCCCACCACCATGCGCAAGCGCGTCGAGGAAGTGCTGGATCAGATGGGCATCGCCGGGCTGCGCACCCGCCGGATCAGCACCCTTTCTGGCGGCGAGAAGCAGCGCGTCGCCATCGCCTCGGTGCTGGCGCTCCAGCCGGAGGTGTTGGTGCTGGATGAGCCCACCTCGCAGCTTGACCCACAGGCGGCCGAAGAGGTGTTGCTCGCCGTGCGCCATCTCAACGAGGACCTCGGCCTGACCGTCATCCTCAGCGAGCACCGCCTTGAGCGGGTGATCCAATACGCCGACCGCGTGCTTTTCCTGCCCGCGCTGGCTGCCCTGCCCATGTCCGACGCGCCGCGCGCCGTCGCTGCGCTGCTTCCCCAGGTGCCGCCGCTGATCGAGCTGGGCCGAACCCTGGGCTGGCAGCCGCTGCCGCTGACGATCAAGGAGGGGCGGGGGTTTGCGCGGCGTTTGACAGATCGTCTCGGACCGGGGAGCAGAGGAACAGAGGTGACCGAGGAAGCGGTTTTACCTCCGCCCCTCCGCCCCTCCGCCCCTCTGCTCAGCGTCCGCAACCTGCACTACGCCTACGACGGCCGCGCGGCGCTGCGCGGGGTCAACCTGGAGGTGATGCCGGGCGAGTTCATCGTGCTGATGGGGCGCAACGGGTCGGGTAAGAGCACGCTGCTTAAGCAGATAGTCGGCCTGCTCAAGCCGGGCGAGGGCCAGGTGACGGTGGGTGGGCTGGACACGCGCAAGGTAGATGTGGACGCGATCATCCAGACGGTTGGGTACGTTCCGCAGCATCCAGGCAGCCTGCTGTTCAGCGACACGCTTGTCGCGGAGTTGGCGTTCACGCGCAAGGGCCACCGCCTGCCGCCCGATCCCGACACCGATCGCCGTTTGCTCGATCGGCTGGGGCTGGGCGCGCTGGCCGGCCGCAACCCGCGCGACCTGAGCGGCGGCGAACAGCAGCGCGCGGCGCTGGCGAGCATCCTCGCCGGTGATCCGCAGATCATCCTGCTCGATGAGCCGACGCGCGGGCTGGACTACGCCCAGAAGCGCAGCCTGGCGGATCTCCTGCTGGCGCTGAAGGCTGAGGGCCGGACGATCATCATGGCGACGCACGATGTCGAGCTGGCCGCAGCTTGCGCCGATCGCGTCGCACTCATGGCCGAGGGGCAGATCATCGTGGATGGCCCCGCGCGCCAGGTGATGAGCGATTCCCAGGTCTTCTCGTCGCAGATCAACAAGCTGTTCCGCGATCCGCGTTACCTGGTGGTCGCGGATGTGGTGCGGGCGCTGGGCGAAACGACGAATGACGAAGGACGGATGACGAAGGACGGATGACGAATCGGCGGATGAGCAACTACAATACGCAATACGCTCCACGCTCCACGTTCCACGCTCCACGCTCCACGCTGCTCTCCGGCGGCATCATGCTGCTTGCGAGCCTGATCGGGTTGGGCGCGTTTCTGTATCCCTTTTTTCAGACCGGTGTGTCAGCTTCCGGGACGATGGCGATGGCGCACGCGAACGACGCGCCGCTGATCTTTGTGCTGCTGCTGGTGCTCTGCCTGGCCGCGGTGTTCTCCAGCCTGACGGGTGGGCAGATGACCAGCAAGCTGGTGGCCGTGCTGGGGATCCTGACGGCGCTGTCCGCGGTGCTGCGGGCGATCCCAGGGCCGGCCGGGTTCAATGCGATCTTTCTGCTGCCGATCCTGGCGGGCTACTGTTACGGGCCGACGTTCGGTTTCCTGCTGGGGGCGCTGTCGCTGCTCGTCTCCGCGCTGATCGGCAGCGGGGTGGGGCCGTGGCTGCCCTACCAGATGTTTGCAACGGGTTGGGTCGGGATGCTGTCCGGCTGGCTGCCGGAGTTCCGGCGCCATCGCCGCTGGGAGCCGGTCATGCTGGCGATCTGGGGCGGCGCGCTGGGGCTGCTCTTCGGCGCGATCATGAACATCTGGTTCTGGCCGTTCCTGGCAGGCGGCTCGGATGCGGGGCAAAGTTGGCAGCCGGGCATGAGTATCTGGCCGACGCTGCGGAACTACCTGGCGTTCTACGTCGCAACCTCGCTCTGGTGGGACATGGCGCGGGCCGTCGGAAACGCGTTGCTGATCCTGCTGCTCGGCCGGCCGGTCCTGGCGGTGTTGCGCCGCTTCCGCAGCCGGTTCCGGTTCGAGGTGGGGCCTTAAGGCAGCATAAGGTGGGGGTGCGGGCGGCTTTGCCGCCGCACCCCCACCTTAGAATTCTTCACACAATCTCAATCCCCTCGCCCTCAACCACATCCCCGATGATCCACACAGACTGATCCCGTTCCGCACAGGAAGCCAGGAAGGCATCCAGTCGGCCCGCCGGCACGGCGATCAGCAGCCCGCCGGAAGTCTGCGGATCGTGCAGCAGCGTCTCCTGCCAGTCGGCGACCTGCCGGGTGTAAATGACCTTGGAGTTATAGAACGCGTGATTGTTGTGCGCACCGCCCGCGAAGACCCAGTCTTCGGCGTAGCCCAGCGCGCCGGGCAGCCAGGGCAGCGCATCATAGCGGATGCGGAAGCGCACGCCGGCCGCCTCCGCCATCTCCGACGCGTGGCCGATCAGCCCGAAGCCGGTGATATCGGTGGCCGAGCGGACGCCCGCGGCCTGCGCGGCCTGGGATGCAGCCCGGTTCAACTGCGTCATGCTGGCGATCGCCGTCTCCAAGTGCTCGGCTGCGGCCTGGCCCCGCTTCAGCGCAGTGGTGATCGTGCCCGTGCCGAGCGGCTTGGTCAGAACCAATGCATCGCCCGGTCGCGCGCCGCCTTTGGTCAGGATGCGGTTGGGGTGGACGACGCCGGTGACGGCCAGGCCGTATTTCGGCTCCCGGTCCTGGATGGTGTGGCCGCCCGCGATGGCCGCGCCGGCCGCGCGCACCACATCGGCGCCCCCGCGCAGGATCTTGGCGAGCAGGTCGGCGGGCAGGTCGGGCGGGAACGCGGCGATATTCAGCGCAAAGAGCACCTCGCCGCCCATCGCGTAGACGTCGCTGAGCGCGTTGGCCGCGGCGATGGCGCCGTACTCGTAGGGCGTGTCCACGATCGGCGTGAAGAAGTCCACCGTCTGGATCAACGCCAGCTCGTCGCTGAGCCGATAAACCGCCGCATCGTCGGGCGCGCCGAGGCCGACTAGCAAGTTCGGATGCTGATCCACCGGGAAGAGATTGTCCAGGGAGCGCAGAACCTGCGCGAGCTGCTCAGGCGGCAGCTTGGACGCTCACCCGGCGCACGAGCTGAGGCTCGTCAGTTTGATGATTTGTTCGCGGGTCATGGGGGTGATCTCCATGTATAGAACGCTGATGACGCAGATTCACCGGATTAACCTGATCACGGCATTTCACTCTCCGGTTGTGCCCGGCAGGGGCGCGGATATTGATTAGACCATCATTCTGCATGGGGCGGCAGCCCTTTGTAACGGCTCGTGTAAGCGGCCTCCACTTGTTCGGAGAACTTTTCGATGCGCAGAGAAGAGGTAGATGTAGGTGTTTCGACATCAACTTCGCCGGTTGCCGGATCCCACAACAGTAACGACATGGCTTCTGCCATGTGACTCGGCCCATCAAGATCAAAACGCCGCCCCAGCCTTTCGAGCGTGCCGATCATCGCGGCACGGGTTGACCCGGTCAGACAAGGCGCGGGGATCACCACCATGAAAGCAACGACGGCATACGGGAAGCGCGAATGCACGGTGGTCGCTTCAGTCGCCAGGTCGTTGATCATATTTTGCCAGTTCTTGCCGACGCTCTTGGTATCATTCAGCGTCTTGCTGTCAAACGCGAAACGCACCCCGTCTGGACGATAGCCGACGTCAAAGTTTTGCGGTCGCACGCCACCGATGATGCGGACATTACCGCACTCGACGCAGTTTGGTTGTTGCGGGATCAGGTCTTCGTTCCCTGGAGTGATGACTGGAATCTCCCCGAGCATGGCAGCAAACGCGTTCGCCACCGCTCTGTCGAAAATCCTGCCCAGGTCCAGGGATGAGTAAGGCGGTGTGCGACCAAGTGCACCGTTGTTGGCGCGCCACACTTCCCCGAAAGATTTCAGCAGGGAGGTATCAACCTTAATCGCAGGCATTGATGTGAGTTGGGCCATGAATCCTCTCCTAGCTGCATGGGCTACTCCGTTCCGTTGCCGTGGTTGCGATTGATCCGGCGGTCCCGCAGCCTGTACCAGGCGTTGCGCAAATTCAGGATTTCCTCGGTGTTCAGTCCCAAGCCATCTCTTAGCAGAACCTTATCGGTAATATCCAACACGGATTCAATGTTGCCGTTACGCATCAGTGCATCAAGGCTGTTGAAATCGAGCTTTTCGGCATTCGACAACGGAAGCGGCAAAGCTTGTGCCTCGTTCGGTTCTAATTCCAGGACACCGCCGCCGTAGCTTCTGCCGATGATCTCGGTGAAAGCGAAGGTCAACGAATTCAGGAACGCGGCGGTCACGGTCTTTTGGGGGAGCTTCGAAGTGAACCGGACGCGATGGATGGTGTCCGTGCTGGTAGCGCCGGTTTCGTTGAGAATCAGTCTTGGGCAGCCGTGGATCTGACGTAACATGAACGCGTCAGGCGCCCAGGTCGAGGGAAGCGCATACCAGCGATTGCGGATGCGACACTTGTAGCCCTCATGCACCCCTTTACGTTCACCGAGCAGGACATAGTTTCTGACGGCTTCCGGCATCTCTCCGAGCGGAGAGTCGGGAAGGCAGAGCACCCGAGAAGGCAAGTGGCGCGCAATGTTTTCCCGCAGGTCTTCCTGGGTGAAGGCGATTCCCCGGAGATGAGCCGACCGGGTAACGATGGGGCGTGTGTGATCCAGGATGTGTAGCGCCTCAGCTTGTTGATCGGTCAGCACGAAGAACTCGTTGAGGCCAGTGACAATCCCTACGTCAACATCCATGATGTTGCGGGCAATGGTCAGGCGGCTATCGGTTCGCAGCAAGCGTAATAGGTCGAGCTCGCGCTGATCGAGGTAATACTGTGTCCACTTCTCTGTTGTGTGATCCATCTCCTTGAGAGGAACCTCAAAGCCGGTTTTGTGCTGGTAGTTGATCAGATCGTCCAGGCCGTTCAACTCAATCGTTCTGATCCCCGTATGATTCTGGCCGTTGCGCTCTCCGAGCAGAAGCACAACTTCCTGTTGGATGTCGTCAAAGACCAGTTTTCGGAAGGTGAACAGGGTGAGCTTGCTGAAATTGTTGGTGAGGAAACGTCGCAACTCGGCGGCGTAACCGACTTGCAGGAGTTCGGCGGGAATCACCATCGCCAGTCGACCGCCAGCCGGATTCAGCATGAGCGTTGATGCAACTAGAAACGGAACCCACGCGTTTGTCAGGCGCGTTGGTCGTAATCCCGCATGTTTCATCAGTCGGAAGGCCACGGTGCGATGGTCTTCCTGGAAGTTCTGGTAGCGGATAAACGGCGGGTTGCCGATCACGGCATCGAAGCGTAACTCGCTGAAAAGTTGTTGCTCGCAGAATTGGAAGAAGTCACCGACCCAAACGTTATTCAGGCGCGAAATGCCAAGTGGAGTGAAGCGAGAGGCGGCTTTCTCGGCTTCAACAGCATCTATCTCGATGCCATAAACCTGATCGGGAAGATCTGCCTTTGTCGTGTCACGCGCCAACAGAGCTTCGACCGCAGCTTCCAGGATGTTGCCATCACCACAGCTTGGTTCCAGAATGGTGGCCGCGGCCGATTGAACGGACCAATTCGCCAGAAAGCGGGCGATGATCCTTGGTGTGTAATAACTGCCGCGGAGTTTCTGTGCGGTCGCTGGCGCCTTCACGAGCGGTTTATCCCCTGCTGAGTCCTAAACATGCCCCTGACAATCCAGTAATCACTTTCACGTTCAGTAGCGTCAGTATATCGCACTTCTGCTGTTTTGCCATATCGCGCAGGTTTCCGGGGCAGTCTCCGTAGTTCAGGTTTGGCGCGAGCAAGGATAAGAGCGCAGTGATCTGGATCATCCGGTAAATCAGCGTCATCTGCGTCCCATTTTCGTCCCTCTGCCTATCACAATCCGAGCATCCGCACCAGCTTCAGCACGGTGAACTGGTTGCGCAGGTAGTGAGCGCAGCGGGTCGCCAGCGCAACTTCGTCGTCGCCCAGGCCGACCTGGCTGCCCAGCGTGACCCCGCCCGCGCGGGCGAGCCAATCGGCCAGGGTCGCGGGGGCGGGCACCGCCGCGGCGATCGCCTGGATCTCGTCCCACCGATCCAGGATGCGCGCCTTAAGCGCGTCGAACCGCGCTTCGGTCATCTCCAGGAACGGCGCGTGGCTTGCCACGACCTCATCCGTGATGGCAAGATAGCCCTCGCGGATAGCCGCGATTTCGGCGGCGCGGTCGGGGAGCCGGGTTTGCGCCAGCCGCGCCGAGGCCTCGGCGCGGCTCAGGCTGCGCACCTGCTCGTATACCCCGGCAGTGATGATCGAGGCGATCCCAACTTTGGCGCCGTGGAAGATCGCCGGCCGTCCCTCGCGCAGCAGCTTTAGTTCCCAAAGGTGCGACATGTGATGCTCGGCGCCCGAGGCCGGGAACGACGCGCCGAAATCCAACATGCAGAAGCCGGTCTCGGCCAGGCCATCCATCAGCAGGCGGACGGCGTCGGCGTCGCCGGCCGCAAGCCGGTCGGCCAGCGGCGCGGCGGCCAGTGCGGCCCCGCGTGAACGCGCGGCGATAGCCGCATCGTATCGCTCATCCCACAGCACGTTCCCCAGTTGCCAGTCGGCCACCGCGACCAGCTTGCCGAGCAGGTCGCCGAACCCGGCCGCGGTGAGCCGCGTCGGCGCCGCGCACAGCACGCCCAGATCGGCGAAGATCGCAATGGGTGAGTGACACTTGATGTTCACTTTGACGTTGCGGATCACCAGCGGCGCGCCCATCGAGGTGTAGCCGTCCACCGAGGCCGCGGTGGGCACGGAGATGAACGGCGAGCGCGTCCGGTGGCTGACGAAGCGCGTGATGTCGGTGATCGTGCCGGAGCCGACTGCGACGAAGACGCGCGGCTCCTGATCGAGCCGGAGAAGGACCTGGACCAGGTACTCCTCGTCGGCAACGATCTCGGCGCCATCGAGGAGTACCGGGATCACATCCGCGCCCGCGCCGCGGAGGGCCTCCGTCACGGCCCGGCCCATCACGCGTTCGGTGTTACGGTCGGCGACCAGCAGGAACCGCTCGAACCCACGCGTCTGGCAGAACCGGAGCAGCTCGCCGACGGCATCCTGTCCTATGTAAACGGGAAAATGTTCGCTCATGCAAAAAACCTCTGTTCGGAAAATAGAACGCAGACGATGCAGATGAACCCGATGAACGTTGATGATTCTATTTCATCTGCCGTGGCGCCGCCCGCGGCATGAGAGACTAGGCTATCAGTTCGGGCAAATCACCCAGGGTGTTGATCACGAAGTCGGGCGGCCGCGCCATAGCCGCGACGTCGGCCCGGGTGGAGACGCCGGTCAGCGTGGCGGCGGTGAACATGCCCGCCTCCTGGCCCATGCGGATGTCGGTCTCCAGCCGGTCGCCGATCATCATGCACCGCTCCGCGGGCAGGCGGAGCACTTCGAGTGCGGCTTGCAGGATCAGCCGGGAGGGTTTGCCGGCCAGCAGCTCCAGCCGCCGGCCGGTGAGATGTTCCAGATACGCGAGGGTGCCGCCCGCGTCAGGGATGCCGCCGCCCGGCACGGGGCACGCCTTGTCGCCATTGGTTGCGAAGAAGCGCGCACCGCGCAGCAGCGCCTGATAGGCCGTATTGAGCTTGCGGTAGTCCAGCGTCCGGTCAAACGCGACCACCACCGCATCAATCCCGCGCGGCTCGATCACGCCC
Organism: uncultured Anaerolineales bacterium; assembly: GCA_964647255.1. Classification (GTDB taxonomy): domain Bacteria; phylum Chloroflexota; class Anaerolineae; order CG2-30-64-16; family CG2-30-64-16; genus CAWJEL01. The sequence continues at coordinate 9,434 of CAZYGI010000091.1, forward strand.
AGCGGATCCTGGTCGAGCAGCTCATCCACGACTTTCAGCCCGTGGCTGCGCAGCTCGGCGACCAAGTTCGCTTCGCCCACGACATACAGCGCCAGCTCCGGCAGCGTCTGCGCCAGGTGGCGGGCCAGCACATAGCCGGACGTGAGCACTTCCGTCGGGTCGGTCGGGATGCCCAGCCGCGTCAGCTTGGCGGCGTAGGCGCGGCGGTCCTCCAGCGGCTTGTTGCTGACGAAGGCCGTGCGCTTGCCCCGGCTTCGCAGCGCCGCGATTGCGTCTATGGCGCCGGGCAGCGCGGCGTCCCCCAGGTAGACGGTCCCATCCAGGTCGAACACTAAGCCATCAATGTGTGGCTTCACCGATTATTGCTCCGCAAGAGTGTTGGGGCTGCACCTTAGCAGGCCCTGAGGGTGTTGTCAAATCCGCGCCGGACAACGGCAGAAATGGCAGGGCGGGTTTTCACGGCTGTCATTGTGAGTCCTCTGTTAGGTTATTCTTTGTCATTCTGAGCGGGTTAGCCACTCAACACCGGTTGCAGCGAGACCTCAGCGAAGAATCTCGTGGGGCTGGCCGAGATGCTTCGCTGATCATTCGCCGTACCGCACCGGGTGCCGTTGACCCGCTCAGCATGACAGAATTCAGCCTAACAGATCACTGAGCGGGTGAACCCCCAACACACGTTGCAGCGAGACCCCAGTGAAAAATCCACGCCGAGATTCTTGCTTCGCGATCACTGGCGACATCTTGCCGGGCAAGTTGAGCCGGCCACCCGTTCAGCATGACAACCCGCTTCTGATCCTGAATTGACAGCTCACGTCATTCGCCGTTAAACTCGTGATCGCGTGTTTTTCTCCAAGGAGTCTCGTCCATGTCACCCCTACAGCTTGGCGCCGCTTATTACCCTGAGCACTGGCCTGAATCGCGCTGGCCGGAGGACATCCGGCTGATGCGGGAGGCCGGCCTGACCGTCGCGCGCATGGCGGAGTTCGCCTGGTCGAGCCTGGAGCCAGCGGCCGGCGATTTCCGGCTCGACTGGCTGGAGCGCGCTGTCGAGCAGTTGGCCGCCGCGGGCATCCGGACCGTGCTGGGCACCCCCACGGCCGCGCCGCCCGCCTGGCTGATGCAGCAGCATCCTGAGATCTACTGTGTGGGCCGCGATGGCCGGCCCGTCCAGTTCGGCGCGCGGTGCCACGGCTGCGTCAACCAGCCGGAGATGCGCGCGGCCAGCCAGCGCATCGTCACGGCGCTGGCCGAACGGTTCGGCGGCAACCCGCACGTCATCGGCTGGCAGATTGACAACGAGTTTGCGCGCACCTGTTTCTGCGAGGTCTGTCAGGCTGAGTTCCAGGCTTTTCTCCGGGCGCAGTACGGCACGCTGGATGCGCTCAACGCAGCGTGGGCGACGGCCTATTGGAGCCAGACGTACTCCGATTGGACGCAGATTCCGCTGCCGTGGGCGCCCGACAGGCCCGCCGGCTCCTACCACAATCCGGGGCTCGTGCTGGAGCACCGCCGCTTCGTCACCGCCAGCCACCGCCGCTTCCAGCGGGAGCAGATCGAGGCGCTGCGCCGGTGCATCCGGCCCGAAGTTTGGATCACGCACAACTTCATGGGGTGGTACGGCGACTTCGACCACTACGCGTTGAGCGCGGATCTCGACCTGGTCTCGTGGGATTGGTACATCGGCACGGGCCATCATGAACACCTGAAGACCGGTGCGATCCATGATCTGACGCGCGGGTTCAAGCGGCGCAACTTCTGGGTGATGGAGACGCAGCCCGGCAATGTGAACTGGGCGCGCGTCAATTCATCGCTTGATCTCGGCGAGGCGCAGGCGATGGCCTGGCACGCGGTCGCGCACGGCGCCGACGCCTTCCTCTACTGGCAGTGGCGCTCGGCGCTGGGCGGCCAGGAGCAATATCACGGCACGCTGGTGGATCAATCCGGCCAGCCGCGGCCGTTTTATTACGAGGCAAGCCTGTTGGGGCGCGATTTCGCCGCGCTCGGCGACCTGCTGGACGGCAGCACGGTCGAGGCGCAGGTCGCCCTGCTCAACGATTACGAGAGCTGCTGGGCCATCGCGGGCCAGCCTCACCACGCGGACTTCGACTATGTGACGCACTTCAACCATTACTACAAGCCGCTGGCGAGCCGCAACGTCGCGGTGGACATCCTCTCCGCGGACACCCCGGCCGAGCGCCTGAAGCACCGGCTCGTGATTGCGCCGGCGCTGCTCATCCTCGACGATGGGCGGGCTGCGGCCTTGCGGGAATATGTCAATCGGGGCGGCATCCTGGTGTTGACCCCGCGCACCGGCATGAAGGACCGGCGCAGCGCACTCCTCCCGCAGCGCCAGCCCGGCCCGTTGGTCGAGCTGACCGGCGCGGAGGTGGAGGATGCCTATGCCCTGACCGATCCGGTGCCGGTCAAAGGCAACTGGTTCGAGGGCACGTCGCGGGTTTGGGCGGAGCGGTTGCGCATCATGGATCCGGGGCGGACGACGCCAGTGGCGCACTACGGCGCGTGCAACGGTTGGCTCGACGGTCAGCCGGCTATCACGCTGAGATCATTCGGCCGCGGGTGGGTCTTCTACACCGGCGCCTATCTCAACGATGCCGCGCAAGACCGGTTCCTGGAACATATCTTGGGCGTTTCTAAGGTCGCGACGTTCGTTTCGCCGCCCGGTGTTGAGGTGAGCGCGCGCGTGCGGCCCGACGGCAAGCGGGTGACGATTGTGATCAACCACCTGCGCGAAGAGCGCACGCTCACCCTGCCCTGGCGCGGCCGCGATCACCTGAGCGGCAACGTCATCGAAGGGCCCGTCAAGCTGCCGCCCTACGCGGTGGCGGTGCTGACGGAGGTAACATCGTGAAATGGAGTGAAGACATGCAATATCGCACCTTCGGGAAACTGGATTGGCGGCCCTCGGCGCTCGGTTTCGGCGCGATGCGGCTGCCTGTCATGGCCGCGGAGCCGGCGCGCATAGACGAGGCGAAGGCGACGAAGCTGGTGCGCTACGCCATTGACCATGGCGTGAACTACGTGGACACGGCGTACGCATATCATCACGGGACCAGTGAATCCTTGGTCGGCCGCGCGCTTCGAGACGGCTATCGTGAGCGGGTCAAGCTGGCGACCAAGCTGCCTTGCTGGCTGGTCAAAGAGCCGGCCGATTTCGACCGCCTCCTGAATGAACAGTTGGCGCGGTTGGGCACGCCGACGGTTGACTTCTACCTGCTCCATGCTCTGGATGCGGTGCGCTGGCGCGCGATGCGCGACCTGGGCGTGCTGGATTGGGCCGAGCGCGCCCGGGCTGACGGCCGCATCGGGCACATCGGATTCTCGTTCCACGACACCTACGACGCGTTCCAGGAGATCGTGGACGCGTACGACGGCTGGACCTTCTGCCAGATCCAGTACAACTACCTGGACGAGGAATATCAGGCGGGCACGCGCGGGCTGAAATATGCCGCGGACCGCGGGCTGGGCGTGATCGTGATGGAGCCGTTGCGCGGGGGCCTGCTGGCCGGCCGGGCCGGGCAGCAGCCGGGCAAAGGGCTGCCGCCCACGATCCAGGCGTTGTGGGATTCCGCGACCCGACACCGCAGCCCGGCCGAATGGGCCTTCCAGTGGTTGTGGAACCAGTCCGGCGTCTCGCTGGTGCTCAGCGGGATGAGCACGCGGGAGCAGGTCCGGCAGAACGTCGCCAGCGCGGGCCGGTCGGGGCCGGGCTTGCTCACAGACGATGAGTTGGCGTTGGTGGCCCGCGTGCGCGATGAATATCGGCGGCTGAGCCCGATCCCGTGCACGGAGTGCAAGTACTGCCAGCCGTGCCCAAATGGCGTCAACATCCCCGGGGTCTTCGGCTTCTACAATGGTGCGATGATGTTCAACGCGCCGGAGTACGCCCGCCACGCGTACAGCAACTGGCTGTCCGAGGCGGAGCGGGCGGATAAATGTCTGGCGTGCGGCGAGTGCGAGACCAAATGCCCGCAGCACATCGCGATCATTGATTGGCTGGAACGGGCGGATCGCTACCTGGCGGAAGGGAAGTAAGGAGCAACCTCCCGCCGCCGATCAACTCCGCTAACGTCTCGATATCCCCGGCCATTTCCCGATCATGCACCACCATCGGCACGTGCCGGCGCACCTCAGCATAGGCGGCCGCGGTGCCGCGGCCGAGCCGCGCGGGGCCATCCGGCCGCAGATCAATCGCCTGGCATGCGGTCAGCAGCTCGATGGCAAGGACGTGGCGCACGTTGTCCAGGATCTCGCGCGTGTGCCGGGCGGCGTTGGCGCCCATGCTGACGTGATCCTCCTGGTTGGCGCACGATGGGATCGAGTCCACGCTGTCGGGATGCGCCAGTGTCTTGTTGTCCGAGACCAGTGCGGCCGCGGTGTACTGGGCCATCATCAGCCCGCTGTCCAACCCGCTGGTGGGCACGAGCATGGCCGGCAGCCCCCCGCTCAGCTCCGGCGTCAGCATACGGAAGATGCGGCGCTCCGCGATGCTGGCAACCTCGGCCAGGGCGATGCCCAGCGCGTCCAGCCAGAGCGCCGGTCCCTGGCCGTGGAAGTTGCCGCCGGAGAGGGCGCGGAATGAGCCGTCCGGCGTTGGGAAGATCAGCGGGTTGTCGGTCGCGGCGTTGAGCGCAGTCGTCAGCCGCGGCCGCACGAATGCCACCATGTCCAGCGCGGGGCCCAGCACCTGCGGGGTGCAGCGCAGGCTGTACGCGTCCTGCACGCGGCCCGGATCGGCGTCCACCAGGCGGCTGCCTGCCGTGAGCGCGCGCAGCCGGGCGGCGACCCGGATCTGGCCGGGCTGCCCGGCCGCGGCGTGGAGGTCGGGGTCGAAGGCGGCCGAGAGGCCCTGCAGCCCTTCCAGGCTCAGCGCCGCGGCGACGACGTCGAG